>JAFKLG010000074.1:53337-130349 GCA_017304945.1 Rhodospirillales bacterium | reverse complement strand
CCCTCGCCGCCGCGTGCCGGTGGGGATGGCCGGGTCGAGCCCGGCCATGACGGTTGGGCGCGTCGTCCGCCCGTCCCGCGTCACCCGCAGGCCTCGACCCGCGGATCCTCACCCGTCCGGACAGTGCGGCCCGGCCCCCTCGCCGCCGCGTGCCGGTGGGGATGGCCGGGTCGAGCCCGGCCATGACGGTTGGGCGCGTCGCCCGCCCCCTGCGTCATCCGCGGGCCTCGACCAGCGGATCCCCACGCGCACGAACAGTGCGGCCCGGCCCCCTCGCCGCCGCGTGCCGGTGGGGGTGGCCGGGTCGAGCCCGGCCATGACGGAATGAGGCGAGACGGAGACCTGACGGACCAGCCAACCGCCCGCGGCTCTATCGGTCCGTGAGCCGCAGCTCGATGCGGCGGTCCTTGGCGTAGGCGTCCGGGGTGTCGCCTGGGCCGAACGGCTGGAACTCGCCGAACGCCGTGGCGGCGAGGTGGTCGGCCGGCACGCCGTCGGCGATCAGCAGCTTCACCACGGTGATCGCGCGCGCCGCCGCCAGCTCCCAGTTGGAGGCGAACTGGCCACCCTTCACCGGCTGCGGGTCGGTGTGCCCGTCCACGCGCAGGATCCATTTCACATCCGGCGGGATCTGCTGCGCGATGTCCTTGATGGTGATCGCGAGCGTGGTCATCTGCGCCACCCCGGTCTGGGTCAGGTCGGCGCTGCCCACCGGAAACAGCACCTCGCTCTGGAACACGAAGCGGTCGCCGACGACCTGGATGCCCGGCCGGTTGGCCAGCAGGGTGCGCAGCTTGCCGAAGAACTCGCTGCGGTACTGCTGCAGCTCCTCCACCCGCTGGGCCAGCGCGACGTTCAGCTTCTGGCCGAGATTGGCGATCTCCGCTTCCTTGCCCTTGTTGTCGGTCTGCGCGAGGTCCAGCGCCTGCGCCACCGAGGCGAGCTGCGCCTTCAACTGGTCCACCTGCTGGGTCAGCAGCGCGATCTGCGCCCGCGCGCTGTCGCCCAGCTTCTGCTCGTCGGCAAGCTGCGCGGCCACCGCCTCCCGCCGCTGCTGTTCGGTGGTCGCACGGACCGCCGCGTCCTGCGCCTGCTTCTCCAGCTCGTCGCGCAGCGCCGCCAGCGCACGGGCCTGTTCGGCGAGTTTCGCGAGATCGGAGACGCGGGCGTCGATGGTCGCCTTGTCCGCCTTCACGGTCTTGTCGAGATCGGCGATCTGCTTCTGCATCTCGGCGTAGCGGGCCTGCGCCGCGGCCAGGAGCTGGCGCGCCTCGGCCAGTTGCGCGGCGAGCGCGTCACGCTCCTGCTGCGTCGCCGTGGCGCGGTCGGTGGCCGCCCCGAGCTGCGCCTGGAGCTGGGAGGCGGCGGCGGTGGCGGCCTGTTGGGATTGGGCGAGCTGTTGCGTCAGCCGGTCCCGCTCCGCCTGCAGCGTGTCGCGGGCGGCGGCGGTGGTCTGCACCGCCTGCTGTGCCTGGGCGAGCTGGTTGGTCAGCCGGTCGCGTTCGGCCTGCAGCGCGTCGCGGGCGGCGGCGGTCTGCTGTGCCTGGTCGCGCAGCGCGGCGAGTTGCTGGCTGAGCCGGTCGCGGGCCGCGCTGCCGGCGGCGAGCTGCTGGTTGAGCTGCGAGACCGACAGTTCGAGCGACGTGGCCTTGCCGCGCTCGAGCGACAGGGCCTCGGTGAGCTGCGCGAGCTGGTGGTTGACCTTGTCGAGCGCCTGCTCGCGTCCGGTCAGCGCGACCGAGAGGAAGGCCTGGGACAGCACGAACACCAGCAGCACGAAGATGATGACCATCAGCAGCGTGGACAGTGCGTCCACGTAGCCGGGCCACGCGTCGAGACCGTTGCCGTGATTGCGGCGGGTGCGAGCCGCCACTAGCGCCGCCCGTCCACTGGCGCTGCCGCTGGCGCCGCCACTGGCGCTGCCCGTCTGCTAGCGCTGCTCATCGGCCAGTGCGGCGACGGTGCGGGTGAGGATGCGCAGGTCGTTGCGCAGTTCGGCGGTCGATTGGGCGCGGCCCTGCTCACTGTCGGCGAGCAGGCGCTGCAGATAGAGCTCGATGTTGCGCAGATGCCCGCGTGCGACTTCGTCGACGCGCCCCTCGCCCAGCCGCTGCAGCACGGGGGCGAGCGCGGACTGCGTCTCGGCGATCTTCAGCATGAGCTGCTGGCTGGTGCGCATGGTGTCGCTGAGCTGGCCGACCTTCTCGTTCAGCGTCATCACCGCCTGGCCGATCTGGGCGTTCCGATCCTCCCCGCGGGAGAGGATGAGCTGCAGGTTCTCCATGTTCTCGGCGGTCTGCTCGAGCAGCGCCTGGACGTAGACCGGGACCGACCCCTCGCCTTCGGCCAGTGCGCCGGAGGAGAGCCGGGTGAGGCCGGCCAGCCACTCCTCCAGCTCGTTGAAGAACCGGTTCTGCGCCTGCCCGGCGGTGAGGTCGAGGAAGCCCAGCACCAGCGCGCCGGCGAGACCGAACATGGAGGCGGAGAACGCCGTGCCCATGCCGGCGAGCGGCTTGGTCAGGCCGGACTTGAGCTGCTCGAACAGCAGGTTCACGTCGTTGCTGCTGGCGGTCATGCCGCCGATCACGTCGGACACCGCGTGCACGGTGCGCAGCAGGCCCCAGAACGTGCCGAGCAGGCCGAGGAAGATCAGCAGGCCGGTCATGTAGCGGGAGAGTTCGCGGCTCTCGTCGAGGCGGGAGGCGATGCCGTCGAGCAGGCTGCGCATCGCGGTCGCCGAGAGCGTGAACCGGGCCTGACTGCCGCGGCCGGACTGCGCGGTCTCCCGCGCGGCCAGCATGCTGGCCATCGGCGCGAGCAGGCGCGGCGACGGCAGGGTGGCGAGGCGCGGCCGCGCGGTCTGGTAGGTCTCGAGCCAGGTGACCTCGGGGGTGAGGCGCAGCACCTGGCGCAGGTTCCAGATGATGCCGAGGAACAGCACCAGCAGGATCAGGCTGTTCAGCAGCGGGTTGTTCTCGAACGTGCCGATCAGCACCGGCGACAGCAGGCCCACCACGGCGGCCACGACGACCAGGAAGATCGCCATCCGCACCAGATAGACCGTGGGGCGCGTCATTGCGGCTTTGCCGGGGCTGCGGGGGCGGCGTTGCCGCCCAGGACGCTGACATCCGCGCGGTCGGCCGGCCCGTCTCCGGCCTGGCCGCCGAGGGCGCGGACATAGATGCGGCTGGAGGGCACGCCGTCCGCCATCAGCGCGTTGCGCACGGCGAGCGCGCGAGAGAGCGAGAGGCGGCGGGCGGCCGAGGGGTCGTCGGGCGTGGCTGCGGCGTAGGCGACGACGTTGAAGGTGGTGGTGTCGCCGGCGGGTGCCGCGCTCACCAGGCCCTTGATCACGCCGGCGGCGTCGCCGCCGAGTTCGCCCTGGCCGGGCTGGAACATCACCCGCACCGCGGCGGCGACCGGCCCGCTCGGGGCGGCGGCCTGGGCGGCGGCGGGGGAGGCATCGGCCATCACGTTCGGGCTGGCGGCGCCGGTCGGTTCGGCGGGCGGCGCGCCGGCGGGCAGCTTCGAGTCGGGGACGGAGGTGGCGGCGGCGGTCGGGGCGGTTGCAGTACCGGCGGTTGCGGTGCTGGTGGCTGCGGTGCTGGCGGTTGCGGTGCTGGCCTGGCCGGCCGGCTTGCTGCCGGTGGCGGCGGTCGAGGCGCCCTGGGCGGAGGCGGTCGACGTGCCGGTGGTGGCGGCGCTCACGGCCGGGCTGCGCGCATGGGGGCGCGCGTGCGCTCCGGTGGCCGCTGGCGCCGGCCGGGTGATCGGCGGGCGCGCGTTGGGGAGCGCGTCGAGCGCGCGCAGGTCCACCGTCACCTGCGCGGACGCAGGGTCCGCCGGCGCGAGCAGGGAAACGAGCAGCAGGAGAGGAGGTCGCATGTGGGGGCAGCGTAACGCATCGCGTAGCCTCGCTCAATGAAGCGGTCCGTGATGAAGCGTTACGGTCGACCGCGAATCTCGTCTCGCCACGGCGGCGCGGGCGCGCCGAGGCGAGACGGACCCAGGTCGCTCAAGAAGGGGAGCATGCCGCCTCAAGACGCCAACGCGACGCGCTTGCCGCCAGTTGCGCGGGCCGCCGTCACAGCTGGCGACGGGCTTGGCTGTTCGACGGGGGCACTCCCACGTCCCGGGACACGACATCCGGGCGAATCGCGACGGCAAGCCTCGTGCTCTGGTCACCTCGAACGTTGGGCAAGCGCCTTTTGCATCACGCCTCCCGGAAGCCGCTTCATGCCGGGATTGCGATTGAGCGGAGGGGAGCGTGGGTGCCGGACTCGCCCGTCGAACGCCCGTCCGGATTGGAGGCGCCGGGCGTTCGCGCGCGGCGTCGGCATGCGCGATGGCGACATTGCCGACGCGATCGCCGCCTTTGCCCGCGCCGCCGGCGACGCGGAGCGCCTCGGCTGCGACGCCATCGAGCGGCACGGGGCGCACGGCTAGCTGTTCGACCATTTCTTCCGGGCCGCCACCAACCGGCGGACCGATCGCTACGGCGGTGCCTCGATCGGCGAATGCGCGCGCTGTGCCGCCGAGGTCGTCGCGGCGGTGCGGGCCCGCGTCGGCTTCGACGTCCCGATCATCCTGCGTGTCAGCCAGTGGAAGGTGCCGGGCGTCACCGCGCGGCTCGCGGAGACGCCTGCTCTCATGGCCGACAGGCTGACGCCGCTGGTCGAGGCCGGCGGCGACGTGCTGCACTGCGCGCAACGCCGGTTCCGGGAGCCCGCGTTCCCGGAGATCGATGACGCGCAGGGCCAGACTTTCGCCGGCTGGGCCAAGACGCTGACCGGCGCGGCCACGATCGGCGTCGGATCTGTGGGGCTTGCGGGAGACTTCATGGGCGCATTCGGCGGCGAGGGCTCGTCGACCGCCAAGCTCGACAAACTCGTGGAGCGGATGGAGCGCGTGAGTTCGACCTGATCGCCGTCGGCCGCGCGCTGATCGCCGATCCGGCATGGGCGGAGAAGGTGCGGACCGGCAATAGCAGCGCCTTGCAGGCCTTCGACGCAGCCGTGCTCGGCGAGTTGGTGTAGGTGGTGGAGGCGACGTTCAGCCCGTCGGACCAGGCGGACTGAGATGCGGTACGATCGGGACCCGGCCGGGCAGATCGGAGACGGAGTGTGCTGGCGCAGACGGATGGGTCGCCACAGCCCGCGGGTCATGCCCGCGGCCGCGTCTGCTTTGGGTGGTTTGGCGATGGTCCGGTCTTGGGTGGCTGCCGAACGAGAGCGGGCATTTGCAGAGCGGCGAAATCGGCAGGGCTTGACCCAATAGGGGGCTGCAATTTGGCCAAAGCTTTCGGACATGCCTTCCGGAAATTTCTCCGCTTTTGAAGGTCACCGAGCGGGTCGAGCGTCTTGGAAGGTCGCGGGGCAACGATCAAGGTGATCGCCACCGTTTCGGTCGTATCTTTCGGGAGGGGTAAACCATTGAAGCAAAGCCTTGCTGCCGGCTCGGGGGCAGAGAAGACCAGCCACAGTAAATCTTGCATCGTACCGGGTCAAGAAACGCGTATGCATCCCATCGTATTCTGCGCAGGCCCCCGCTGTCGCGCGTGGAACGCGATTTCCGCACGCGGCGCGTTGGCGGTTGTGTGTGCCAGCGGCGGCTCGAAGGGTGTAGAGTTGCACTTCGAATCAGACTTCGGCAGCGGCCCGTGACCACAAGACATTTCGACTATATCGTCCATAAGATCGATGCGGCCCGGCGCAAGGCGGACAGCCTGGCGAACGGCATGGCGCATCCCGGTATCGAAGGGCAAATACGCGAGATCGCGGCCCGTGACTGCGTCGAGCCCTTCCTGACGCAGAGCTACCAATGCAGCACCGGCAAGATCATCGACACGCGGCAGCTGCAGTCCGATCAGATCGACCTGATCGTCTATCACAGGAAGGTCGCGCCGCCGATCCTGATCGACCGGAACCCTGGCCTCTTTCCGGTCGAATGCGTGCGATATGCTTTCGAAATCAAGACAACGCTGACCGCCGACGGGATCCGCGACGCCAACAGGAAATTCCGGTCGGTGTCGCGGCTGATCTCGTTCCCCCGCAAACAAGCGGACGGCACGGTCAAAGGTGGCGTGATGCCGGCGACAGTGCTGTTCGCATTCGGGTCGGACATATCGGGCTCCGAAATCGAACGGTATCAGCGTCACACCGACGAGAAAGACCCGCCATGCACGGTGCTATGCGTTCTGGGGAAAGGCTATTGGTTCTATCACAACGAGGCGGGATGGCTCGGCCGGGAGGCTGCGGCAGACCAACCGCAATATATCGAGTTTTGTATGTTCATCGCCGGGCTGATGAATTCCCTGGCGGCTGACGAGACATCTCTCCGCCCATTCAGTCCTGGAGCCTATGTCAGCCTCGATGATGTCGTGTTCTGGCGAAGGCCAGAGCGGTCGAAGCCATGACTGCCAATGATCCCATCGAACATGAACGGCGTGGCGCCGGTACCGGCCTGAACCCGATGTTCGGCGACTGGCAGCACCGCTTCAATATCGCGCCTGTTCCATACGGCGACGGCGGTCCAAAGAGAGCCGCTTTTCGGCAGGCGATCCAGGCGCAGCTGACGAACCAATTCTTTTACAGCGGCGAAGTGCGGCTGGAGATCACTCTACACATGGACGTGCAGTCTATCCTCGAAACCTCCGACACGGCTGACCTCGATAACTATGCCAAGTGCATTCTCGACGGGCTGAAGGGGCCGGATGGGGTTCTCCTCGATGACACGCAGGTTCAGACCCTCATCGTGTCGTGGCTCGATACAGCGAGGCCGCCGCATTTCGATATTGAGATTTCGAGTTCGCCAGACGATTTCATTCTGAAGCCGGTGGCGTTCTATGAAATGCCGGACCGGCTCTGGTATCCTGTGAGCCGGAAGCTGTGGAACGAGGGTGGCGCGGACGATGCGTCCGACCGGGACCACTATGCCGGATTGCTGATCTACGAGCTCACAAGCTCGGTCAAACGAAGGATCCGGCATAAGCTCCGGCAAGCGGGGGCTGACAGGCTGCGCGGCTATCACGGCGGAAAGTACCTGTCGTCTTCCATCCGCGGCTTTCACAGGAGCCGCATCGACGATGGCTTCGACAAGCACACGCTCCAAAGCTGGAAATCCGCTTTGGCCGCATGGAAGCAGACTCACGGTCCGGAGATCGAAGAAATAGAAAATGGCCTGGCCGGCATGAAGGAAACATACCTCCAGTTCGGTGATGCCCTGGCAGGCAAGGTGCGGCCGGATGAAGCTTGAGGCTGACACAGTGGCCGAGCTGTGAAACGGCATAGCCTGTTCAAATATTACGATGATCGCAAATGGGCCGAGGCCTTCCTCGACGGCGATCTTCTCTTCCGGTCGCTGGCCTATTACCGGGACCTCGAAGACAACATGGTCCGTGAGGATCAGAAGGAGGGCACGTCCGTGTTCCGCCCCGAAGGCGGATTGGTCGTGACCAACCACACGCAGGGTACGACCATGACCTTGGAGGATTGCTCCTTCGAATCGACGGCGGCGCAGCAGGACATCTTCGTGTTTTGTATGAGCAGATCCCGGGCGGACGAAGTTGGCCGCGCATTCGGGGCGTCGGTGTGCGTCGAGATTCACGACATTGCTACACTGTGCGCGCGAGTCACGGCGGCGCTGCCTTCGGATGCGCGGCTCCCGCAGATGGCGGGCAGGTCTGGGCAGATCGGGCATCGCGTCACGTATTATCCGGCTGAGGAGGGCGGACAACCGAGATGGGCGTTGCCGGACCTGATCGCGATTTCCAAGCTCGAAGCTTACAAGTGGCAGGATGAATTCCGCCTGGTCTTTAGCCTCACGGGCGCACTGGATTTCGAGAACGTCACGACAAGGCTGGTGCACAAGGCGCATCCGCGAGATGCCGCACGACCACTCGAACATAAGACCGATCTTGTGAAAGCAGGCACCCTCCACGACATCGCGCGCATCCGCGAGCTGGCCGGACCGGATACAGGAGAATCGCCCGGCCTGCGCGGCAAGCCGGGCGCTTGATTATGCTGCCAATGCCTCCGGCGATACCGGCTGCAACCCGTGCAGATAATCCGCGGCGCGCTGTGCGTGGGCCGCGGCGGTGAAGATCACTGATCTCGTTCAGAATTTGAACCTTGTCGATGTTGTTCCCCAGGTCCATCCGGGTGTCGGCTGTGCTACGTTTGCTTGTGCAGTAGAACACACCTACCCCCACTACAGAACCGGCCTCCAACCTGCCCGATAATTCCTCATTCTGGAGCCTCTCGAATTTCGGAAACCGCTCGGCTCCCTGACGTCTGGCGTCATTCAACCATGCCGGAGTCCCATTGCTTGTTCTACACGACCGCTCCTGGGGTCGCCCACGCGGCGGCCGAGTGCCCAATTTGGGTCGGAAGCGGCCTCGTTGGCGTCAGGACAACGGATGATCTATCCGCCAGGGATTGATCGAACGGCCCGCGGGTCGGGTCAGCCTTACCCATATGCCTCGATCGAACCGACCACCGCAGCCGCTCATGCCGACGACGCCGCGCGCCTGCGACGGCCGCGCCACATCGCTCGCCAGGCGCCGCAGCTCACACCTGCGCCATGCCACCGTCGACCGGCAGCTCGGCCCCGGTGATGAAGCTGCTCTGGTCGCCGGCGAGGAACAGCGCGGCTGCGGCCACCTCGTCGGCACGCGCCATACGGCCGAGCGGGATCAGCTTCGTCAGCGTCACGCGCACCGCGTCGGACGTCGCCGCCATCATGGCGGTGTCGGTCGGTCCCGGTGCCACGACGTTGACGCGGATGGCGCGCGGCGCCAGCTCGTTGGCCCAGGTCCGCGCCAAGGAGCGCATGGCGGCCTTGGTTGCCCCGTAGACGCCATAGCCTTCGGTGCCGATCGCGGCGGCGATCGAGCCCACCAGCACGATCGCGCCGCCATCCGGCATGATCGCCGTCGCAGCCGCGGCGGCAAACAGCAGCGCGCGCACGTTGAGGTCGAAGCTCCGGTCGAAATGATCCTCGCTCACGCCATCGAGGGTCGCGAACTCGGAGATGCCGGCGTTGACGGCGAGCACGTCCACCCGTCCGGCCTCGCGGCGCACCGCCTCGAAGAAAGCGGCGAGCGCCGTCAGATCGGCCGCATCGACGCGGCGCACCCGCAGCCGGCCGAGCTGCCGCAGCCTTCGTCGGGCTGAACAAGTGCGAGCTCGGCCTCGCCGGCGACACACGTGAAAACGAGGCTGTCGGCGACAGCCTCGTCGCTCCACGAGTCGAACTGGAGTTTGCCGCGAGGCTTGGCCCGCGGCGCTCCGAGCCTTACCGCGCGAGCGGGCGGTATTTGATGCGATGCGGCTCGGTCGCCTCGGCGCCCAGGCGGCGGCGCTTGTCCTCCTCATAGGCCTGGAAGTTGCCCTCGAACCATTCGACGTGGCTGTCGCCCTCGAAGGCCAGGATGTGCGTCGCCAGCCGATCCAGGAACCAGCGATCGTGGGAGATGATCACCGCGCAGCCGGCGAACTCGGCCAGTGCCTCCTCGAGCGCGCGCAGCGTGTCGACGTCGAGGTCGTTGGTCGGCTCGTCGAGCAGGATCACGTTGTGCTCCGCCCGCAGCATCTTCGCGAGGTGGACGCGGTTGCGCTCACCGCCCGAGAGGATGCCGACCTTCTTCTGCTGGTCGGAGCCCTTGAAGTTGAACGCCCCCACATAGGCGCGGGACTGCACGGCCCGCTTGCCCAGGTAGATCACGTCGTCGCCGTTGCTGATCTCCTGCCAGACCGTCTTGTTCGGGTCGAGCGCGTCGCGCGACTGGTCGACATAGCCCAGCTTGACCGTCTCGCCGATGCGCAAGGTGCCGGAATCCGGCGTCTCCTGCCCGACGATCATGCGGAACAGCGTGGTCTTGCCGGCGCCGTTCGGACCGATCACGCCGACGATGCCGCCCGGCGGCAGCTTGAAGTTCAGGTTCTCGATCAGCTCGCGATCGCCATAGCCCTTGGACAGGTTCTCGGCCTCGATCACCACGCCACCGAGCCGGGGCCCGGGCGGGATGACGATCTCGGCGACGCCGGCGGCCTGTTCCTGGGAGGCGGCCAGCATTTCCTCATAGCGCTGGATGCGGGCGCGGTTCTTGGTCTGGCGCGCGCGCGGCGAGGCGGCGATCCACTCCTGTTCCGCGGCGAGGGCGCGCTGGCGGGCGCTCTCCTCCTTCTCCTCCTGCTGCAGGCGCTTGCGCTTCTGCGCGAGCCAGGAGGAGTAGTTGCCCTCGAACGGGTAGCCGCGGCCGCGCTCGATCTCGAGGATCCAGTTGGTCACGTTGTCGAGGAAGTAGCGGTCGTGGGTGACCACCATCACGGTGCCGGTGTAGTCGCGCAGCGTCTTCTCGAGCCAGGCGACGCTTTCGGCGTCGAGATGGTTGGTCGGTTCGTCGAGCAGCAGCAGGTCGGGCTTCTCGAGCAGCAGCTTGCAGAGCGCGACGCGCCGCCGCTCCCCGCCCGAGAGGCTGGTGACCGGCGCATCGGCGGGCGGGCAGCGCAGCGCGTCGAGCGCGATCTCGATGCGGCGGTCGAGTTCCCAGCCGTCCTCGGCGTCGATCTTCTCCTGCAGGTCGGCCTGTTCGGCGAGGAGGGCGTTCATCTCCTCGTCGCTCATCGGTTCGGCGAAGGCGGCGGAGATTTCGTTGAAGCGGGTGAGCGCCGCCTTGAGGTCGGCGAACGCCTCCTCGACGTTTTCGCCCACGGTCTTGTCGGGGTTGAGATGCGGTTCCTGGGACAGGTAGCCGACGGTGGCGCCGGGCGCGGCCCAGGCCTCGCCGCCGAACTCGGTCTCGATCCCGGCCATGATCTTGAGCAGCGTCGACTTGCCGGCGCCGTTGACGCCGAGCACGCCGATTTTCACGCCCGGCAGGAAGGAGAGGGTGATGCCCTTGAACACCTCACGGCCGCCGGGGAAGGCCTTGGTCAGGTCCTTCATCACATAAACGTATTGGTAGCTCGCCATGATCCCCTGCGCGTCGAATTTCCGGGGTTCTAGAGCAGAACGCCCGGGAGCGGAACGCCGACGCGGCTGGGAGGTGGCATGGGAGGGGTGACGGTGGGGCGGGTGTGGGCACCGACCTTGGCGTGGGGGTGCGGCACCGATCTTGGCGCGGGGGTGTGGGGGCGGACCTTGGCGCGGGGGTGCACGGGCGGACCGTGCCGATGGGGATCCGCGGGTCGAGCCCGCGGATGACGGGAGGGGCCCGACGGGCCGCCCCCCACCGTCATCGCCGGGCCCCGACCCGGCGATCCCGCCGGCATCCGCAGCCGAGCCCGGAGCCACGTATCAGGTCGGATGGAACCTCTAATGACTGCGCGTGGTCGAGAATAGCTGCATGATCAACACGCCAGAGACGATCAGCGCCATCCCGATCAGGGCGGCAGCGTCCAGCTTCTGTCCTTGGAACACCCACGCGATGGCGGCGATTGCGACAATGCCGACACCCGACCAGATCGCGTAGGCGACACCCGTCGGGATTTGACGCAGGGCGAGAGACAAGAAGTAGAAAGCCACCAGGTAGCCCACCCCGACGATCAGAGTGGGCACCAAGCGAGTGAAGCCATCAGCCGACTTCAGGAAAGACGTGGCAATCAGCTCACCGGCAATTGCGAGAGACAAGAACAGGTAGCTCATGCGCCATGAGGTAAAATAACCGGTTCCGAAATGCAACGTCGCCGAGACGACACCCGGTCAGATCGGGGGTGAGCGCAGCTGCGCGGATCATGACCGGCAGCCAAGGCGGCGGGGCGGACGGTGCCGGTGGGGATCCGCGGGTCCAGCCCGCGGATGACGGCGGGGCGGGCGTCGCACCCGCCACCGTCGTCCCCCGCAAGACCTAAGTCCCCGCCCCGCCCCCGCCACGAGCCCTACATCGGTCCCGCAGGCACGCCGTCGCCGCCCATGCTGCCCAGGGGACGCTGACCGCCATTCGCCAACTGGTCGATCATGTTCGCCACCAGCGCCGTCCAGCCGGTCTGGTGGCTGGCGCCCAGGCCGCGGCCCGTGTCGCCGTCGAAATACTCGTGGAACAGGATCAGGTCGCAGAAATGCCGGTCGGTCTGCAGCTTCGCACAGTCGCCGAACATCGGCCGCCGCCCCTCGGAATCACGCAGGAACAGGCTGACCAGGCGCCGGCACAAATGGTCCGCCACCTCGTCCAGCGTCATCTGCTGGTGCGAGCCGGTCGGGCATTCGATCGTGAAGTCCGGCCCGTAATAGCTGTGGAAGCGGCGCAGGCTCTCGATCAGCAGGTAGTTCACCGGCATCCAGACCGGCCCGCGCCAATTGGAGTTGCCGCCGAACATCCCCGAATTCGACTCGGCCGCCTGATACTCCATCCGGTAGCGCACGCCGTCGAACGCCACCTCGAACGGACTGTCGCGATACACCTGCGACAAGGCCCGCACGCCGTGCGGGGAGAGGAACTCCGCCTCGTCCAGCATCCGCTCGAGCAGCTTCGTCATGCGGTAGACGCGCGCCAGCGACAGCAGGTGCCGCCCGTGCGAGCCGGCGTCGTTCCAGCGCGACACCAGGGTCGCGAGGTCGCTCCGCTCCTCCCGCAGATAGCGCAGCCGGTCGAGGAAGCCCGGCAGCCGCTGCAGCACCGACCCGTCGACCACCGCCACCGCGAAAAGCGGGATCAGCCCGACCATGGAGCGGATGCGCAGCGGCTCCGAGGTGCCGTCCGGCAGCAGCAGCCGGTCGTAGTAGAAGGCGTCGGTGTCGTCCCACAGCCCGCCGCCCGGCTGTCCCCGCCCGGTCATCGCCTGCGCGATGTAGAGCAGGTGCTCGAAGAACTTGGTCGCCATGTCCTCGTAGACACGGTCGTGCTGCCCGAGCTCGAGGGCGATGTGGAGCATGTTGATGCAGTACATCGCCATCCAGCCGGTGGCGTCGGACTGTTGCAGGTGCCCGCCGCTCGGCAGCGGCGCGGAGCGGTCGAACAGGCCGATATTGTCGAGCCCGAGGAAGCCGCCCTCGAAGATGTTCAGCCCCTTCGCGTCCTTGCGGTTCACCCACCAGGTGAAGTTCAGCAGCAGCTTGTGGAAGATGCGCTGCAGGAAGTCGATGTCGGCACGGCCGTCGTTCCAGCGCCGGTCGTTGTCGTAGACGGCGAGCGCCGCCCAGGCCTGCACCGGCGGATTGACGTCGCCGAACGCCCATTCATAGGCCGGCAACTGCCCGTTCGGATGCATCATCCAGCACTGGCTCAGCAGCAGAAGCTGCGACTTGGCGAATTCCGGGTCGACCAGCGACAGGCTGACGCAGTGGAAGGCCAGGTCCCAGGCGGCGAACCAGGGATATTCCCAGGTGTCCGGCATGGCGATGATGTCGGCCGCGCTCAGATGGCGCCAGGCGGCGTTGCGCCCCTCCCGGCGGTCCGGCGGCGGGGTCGGCTGGCGCGGATCGCCGTCCAGCCATTCGGCCACGTCGAAATGGTAGAACTGCTTGCTCCACAGCAGGCCGGCGAAGGCCTGGCGCTGCACGAGGCGCATGTCCGGGTCGTCGATCCCCGCCTGCAGCGTGGCGTAGAACGCGTCCGCGTCCTCGCGCCGCGCGGCGATCACCGCATCGAAGGCATCGAAGCCGGGCGCCGCGCCCGTGCCGACGGCCAGGCGCAGCCGCCCCGTGACGCTGCCGCCGGCCGGCACCTCGCGGCGATACAGGCCGGCCACCTTGGTGCCCTCCACCTCCGGATTCACGGCAGCCCGATCGGCATGGACGACGAAGGCGTCGACGCCGTCCTTGTAGTAGTGGCCGGCCGCGTTGGGCACGCCGTACAGCCGCGCCCCGTTGGTGTCGTTGTCGCAGAACAGCAGCCGGTCTGGCTGCTCGAAGGCGAGCGCGAAATCGCCCAACTGATCGTGCTGGCCCACCACCTCGCCGCGCCGGTCCTCCCGCATGACCGGGCGGGCGAAGCTGTCGGACCAGCTCCAGACGTTGCGGAACCAGGCCTGCGGCAGCAGCGTCAGCGGCGCCGAAACCGGCCCGCGATTGTATGCGGTGACCCGCATCAGGATGTCGGTAGGCGTCGCTTTCGCCCATTCGATCTCGACGTCGAAGTAGCGGTCGTCGTCGAACACGCCGGTGTCGATCAGCTCGAATTCGGGCTGGTCGCGGGTGCGCGCTGCATTCTCGGCGATCAGCCGGTCATACGGAAACGCCGCCTGAGGCAGCTTGTACAGCATCCGCTGATACGCATGGCTCGGCACCGCATCGAGGAAATAGTAGAGTTCCTTGACGTCCTCGCCGTGATTGCCCTGCGCGTTGGTCAGGCCGAACAGCCGCTCCTTGAGGATCGGATCGGCGCCGTTCCACAGCGCGAGCGACACGCACAGCAACTGCCGGTCGTCGCAGAACCCGCCGATCCCGTCCTCGCCCCAGCGATAGGCACGGCTGCGCGCATGGTCGTGCGGCAGATAGGCCCAGGCATCGCCATCGGCGCTGTAGTCCTCCCGCACGGTGCCCCATTGTCGCTCGCTGACATACGGGCCCCAGCCGCGCCAGTCCTCGGTGCCCGCCCGCATCGCGGCCAGGCGCCGGCGCTCCGGATCCGGCGGCGCCATCAGCCGACCGCGATGCGCTGGAGCAGGGCGCGGGACTCGTCGGGGATCGGCACCGGACGCTGGCTGCCGCGTTCCACGAAGACGTGGATGAAGTGGCCCTCGGCCGCGGCCACGTCCTCATCGTTGCGGAACACGCCGATCTCGTAGCGGACGGAGCTGCGGCCCACCTGGGCGACGCGCAGCCCGACGGTGACGCGGTCGGGGAAGGAGAGCGAGCTGTGATACCGGCAGGTGACCTCGGCGACCACGCAATGGATCGGCCCCTCGAACAGGCCGACCACCTTCTCGGTCATCTCGTAATAGGTCACGGCGGTGTCGAAGTAGGAGAAGTAGTTCACGTTGTTCACGTGCTGGAACACGTCGTTGTCCATCCAGCGCGTGGTGATGGCGTGGAACCAGCGGTAGTCGGTTCGGCGGCCAGGCGGGGGACGGCTCATGGGCGTTTCTTGCTCCTCGGATCACGACCCAGAGTGCGGAGGTGCGGCGCGCCGGGCAAGTCCGACCGGCGGAGGGGATTGCAAGCGGGGTCGCGGCGCCTCACGTTCCCGTGAGCCCGCCGCATTCGGAGTTCGTCGCGTCCCATGCGCATCGCCTGCCCCGCCTGCGCCGCGGCGTACGAGGTGCCCGACACGCTGCTCGCGCCCGGCCGCCGGACGCGCTGCGCCCGCTGCGGCCATCAATGGGTGCCGCTGTCACTCGATGGCGACCTGCCGCCGCCGGTGCCGTTGGACCCGCATGCCGGGGACGAGTCCGACGCCGCCGACCCGGAGGCCCCGCCGCCGCGCCGCGCGGCCCCGGCGATCCCTGCACCGGCGCCGGCCGGCCCAGGCTGGGGGCTGCGCGCCGCCTGGGCGGGAAGCGTCCTGCTGCTGATCCTGCTGGGAGTGGCGGGGGTGATCGGCCGGCAGGCCGTGATGGCCGCCTGGCCGCCGGCGACACGGCTTTATGCCGCGATCGGCCTCGCCGAATCGTCGCCCGAGTCGCGACCGGCGCCCCCCGCTCGGCCGGGGCCGGCGCAGCCCCCTGCCCCGGCGCCACCCCCGGCGAGCAAGCCACATTGAGGCAAAACCGCCACGCCGCATGCCGGTCATGCGGCAGTGCCGCAAGAATTGTCTTCATTTTGCCATCCCGGGCGTGGACTATCCTCCGGTTCGACACAGGTTTCGGGGTGCACCCCGAGGTGATGAAGTCGCTGTGATGAAGCCACTCGTCGGTATCAGTTGCTGCACCAAGCAGTTCGGCGTCTTCGGAATGCCGAACCATGCCGCTTCCGACACTTATGTCCGTGCGAGCGATCTCGTGATCGGGGCGGTCCCCGTGCTGATCCCCGCCAACGGACCCACCGCCGATGCGGAAACGCTGCTGGACCGGCTGGACGGGATCATCCTGACCGGCAGCCGCTCCAACGTGCAGCCCAGCCTGTATGGCGGTCCCCCGCATGCCGAGGGCACGCCCGAGGATCCGGCGCGCGATGCCGCCACCCTGCCGCTGATCCGCGCGGCGGTGCAGCGCGGCGTGCCGGTGCTGGCGATCTGCCGCGGCTTTCAGGAGCTGAACGTCGCGTTGGGCGGCTCGCTGCACCAGCGGCTGCAGGACCTGCCGGACCGGCTCGATCACTCCACCCCGATGCAGCCCTCGGCCAAGGTGCGCCAGGGCAAGGCACATAGCGTGCGGATCACGCAGGGGAGCTGGCTGCACCGGCTGGCCGGCGCGACCGAGATCGCGGTCAACTCGCTGCACAACCAGGGCGTGGACCGGCTGGCGCCCGGGCTCGTGGTGGACGCGGTCGCCCCGGACGGCACGATCGAGGCGGTGCACGTGGTCGCCACCAGCGCCGGCCCTGCCCCCGGCTTCGCGGTGGGCGTGCAGTGGCACCCGGAATACGACTGGCCCGAGGACGCCGTTTCCCGCCGCATCTTCGAGCAGTTCGGCGAGGCGGTGCGCGCCTATGTCGAGGAGAGCCGCTTCGGGCTCAGCGTCGCGCGGGCAGCCTCCGCGGACTGACCGGGCCAAGGACTGGCCGGCCCAGGGAGTGGCCGGCCCAACCCACCCATGCCGCGACCCGGGTGGCGCGAGACCCTCGCCCGGCCGCGTAAATCCGGCGTCCGAACCCCCGTTCCCCCGCAGGCACGCCGCCGCCGATCGAACCTGCGGCGCGTTCAGCCCACCGCCTGAGCCGCCAGCACGACGGTGCGCGGCCCGCCGGCGGCGAGTTGCGGCGCCTCGGTCCACATCACCAGGGCGGTATCGACCTCCATCAGGCCGATCTGATCGAGCCATGGCTCGAGCCCCGTGCCCGGCATGAGGTCCAGACGCACGAACCGCCCCTCGCACTCGCGTGCCAGGAAGGCGAGCAGGGCCTTGGCGTCCGCGTCCTCGGACACCACGGCCGGGCCGATCAGCTCGCCGCGCCCGAAGGTCCGGCAGGCCGCGAAGGAGCGCACCCGATCGCCCTGGCGGATCACGGCGAAACGGCCGCGGGCAGCGATCGCGGTGAGCAGCGCGGACCGGTCGGTCCCGAAGGCCGCGGCATCGAGCGCGATGATCTGCGCGAGGTCGTCGGGACGGGCGAGCTCCGGCCCCGGGATCGCTTCGACCGCCCGCACGACGCCCTGGCGCTGGAAGATGTACTCCTGCGGCTCGAACCCCATGCTGCGATACAGCGGCTCGCCTTGCGGCGACGCGGTCAGGCGCAGGACGCGCGGCCCGGCGAGCTCCATGGCGGCGGTGAACAAGCGCCGGCCGATCCCGCGACCGCGCAGACGCTCGCTCACGATCACCATGCAGATGGCGCCGGCCGTCGAGCCGAACGGCAGGAACAGGACGGTGCCGAGCACCTGTCCGGCCCGGTCGAGCGCGACACGCCCCTCGCCGAGGCCGAGTACGAGCTCCCAATCTGCGCGGCGGTGAGGCCAGCCCGCCTCGACCGACAGCGCGACGGCCGCGTCGAGGTGGTCCGGCGTCATCGGCACGATTGCGGTGTCGTCTTGCGGCATCGGCAGGCTCCGGTTTGCGCCGGCGGCGCGGGGCTGGAATCGTGCCCATCCATAGCCCGCGCGGACCGGCAGGTTCGGTTGTTTGCATGGCGGATTCGGCAGGAAATGCCGCCTGCCGACGTGCCATCGCATTGCTGGCGCCGCGGGACCACCCTAGAGTCGGGCCCGATCATGAGCGATCAGTCGGCTCAGAAGCAGATCGGCGCCTACCAGGCCGAACTTTGCGCTATCGCCGCCGTGCCCGTGGCAGACCTCCACGCGCTGTCCCTGTCACATGGCTGGCCGCATCGCGAGGAGGACTGGCTGCGGCTGCTGGAGATCGGCGCCGGGCTGGCGGCGCGCGACGAGATCGGCCGCGTGCTGGGCACCGCCATGTGGTTTCCCGCCAGCGACGATCACGCGACGATCGGCATGACCCTCACCTCGCCGCGGCTGCAGGGCGAGGGGCTGGCGCGCTGGCTGACCGAGGGCGTCCTGGCGCAGGCGGGCCCCCGGACGGCGCGGCTGCAGACCGCATGGACCGCGCAGCGCCTGTATCTCTCACTGGGCTTCCTGCCCCGGCGCATGGTGGTGCAGCACCAGGGCATCGTCACGCTGGCGGCGACCCGGCCGCCGCCGGCCATCGACGCCGAGATTCGGCCGCTGACGGGGCCGCTCGACCCCGCGCTGCTGGACCTGGATCGGGCCGCCTTCGGTGCGCCACGGCCGGCGGTGCTGGGCGCCGTGCTGGAGCAGTCCACGGGCGTGGGGCTCTGGCGGAAGGGCCGGCTAACCGCCTTCGCGCTGTGCCGGCCATTCGGGCGCGGGCACGTCATCGGCCCGGTGGTGGCGCATGACGACGCGGATGCGATCGCGGTGACCTGGCCCTGCCTCGCCGCGCAAGCGGGCCGGTTCGTCCGCCTCGACACTTACCAGGAGCAGGGATCCTTCGTCGCCCTGCTGGAAGCGACCGGCCTGACGCGAGTCGACACGCTGCTCACCATGACGCGGGGCGGCGACCCGTTCGCCGCGGCCGTGCCCGGGGCGCCAGCCAGCTACGGTCTCGCCAGCCACGCCCTGTGCTGACGGCGCGTCCGCGGAGCGCGGATGCGCCACCCGTGCCCGGCGGGCCTGTCGCCCCCGCCGCCCTCGGCCCGCGACGACTCAGAAATCGGCAACCTTGCCGCGCGCCGAGGCGGTCAGTCGCGCCGGATCGAAATCCTTCGCCCGCACCGCCGGGGTCGCGCCGGTCACCAGATCCGCCACCAGCTCGCCCGTGCCGGGGCCGATGCCGAACCCGTGGCCGGAGAACCCGGCCGCCAGCACCAGTCCCGGCACCTCGGCCACCGGACCGATGGACGGCACGCCGTCCGGCGTACTGTCGATGTAGCCCGCCCAGGACGCGGTGATCGGCACCCCGCGCAGCTCCGGCATCAGGTCCAGCGCGCGCTGGTATGTGGCGCGGATCGACACGGGATCCGGCTTCGGATCGAGCACCCGCACGCGCTCCATCGGCGTCGGGCGGTCGAGCCGCCAGCGGCGCAGCGTCTCATGGCCGGAGCGCACGCCCTCGAGCCCGCCCGGCGCCAGCAGGCGCCAGCGCTTGGCGAACATGGGGATGAAGCGTGTCGCGAAGCGGAGCTGCTGGGGCGTCACGTCGACCCGGGCGCGCCCGCTGATCGCCAGCGTGTAGCCGCCGTCACCGCGTTTGGTGATCGACACCGCGGCGGTGTGCAGCGCATCCGGCAGGCCGGGTGCGCCGGGCCCAACCGCGAGGCTGCTCTGGCGGACCGAGGCCTGCGGGAAGACGACGCCGAGCTGTCGGCAGAACGAGGAGGCCCAGGCGCCGCCGGCCAGCACCGCGTTGCGGGTGCGGATGGTGCCCGTCTCGGTCACCACCCCGGCGACGCGACCGCCTTCGAGCTCCAGCCCCCGCGCAGCGCAGGCCTGGTGCACGGTGCCGCCGGCCCTGAGCAGCGCGCGGGCCACGGCCGGCGCCGCGCGCGACGGATCCGCCGTTCCGTCGGTCGGCGAGTACACGCCGCCCTGCCAGACCCGTCCGCTCGCCTGGCCGCGCGCCGTCGCCTCCGCGGAGGTCAGGATGTGCGTCTCCAGTCCGAACGCGCGCGCCACCTCCCGCCACTTGGCCCATTGCGCGAGTTCCGCCTCGTCATTGCTGAGATACAGCAGGCCGCAGCGGCGGAACCCGGTGTCCTCGCCGGTGTCGGCGGCGAACTGCTCCCACAGCGCGAGGCTGCGCGTCGCCATGGGCAGTTCCCGCGCGTCGCGGTTCTGCTGGCGGCACCATCCCCAGTTGCGGCTGGACTGCTCGGCGCCGACCGCGCCCTTCTCGACCAGGGCGACGGACAGTCCGCGGCGGGCGAGATGGTAGGCGGCGAAGCTGCCCACGATCCCGGCACCGATCACCACGACATCCGCCTCGCGCGGCAGGCTGGGGCTGCTTTCGACGGAAACGAGCGGTGCGGGCATCTGGCTGCTTTCGGTGTGGCGCGCCACTCTATGGAGGCGGCGGTCCGGCGAGTGGTGCCGAATGAGCGCATGCGTGCAGCAGATTGTGCTGCGCGCGCGGGGCGCCGAAGCCCAGGGCCGTCGCGTGGGCGGGGCCGCTTGCTTGCTATAGACTGGTTTGTCCTCTGAAACTGCTGTCGGCGGCGAGCGCCACCCCCAGGCCAAGACCGATGAGACTGGATCGTATCGACCTTCGCATCATGTGCGAGCTGCAGAAGAACGGCCGGCTGACCAACGCCGAACTGGCAGAGCTGGTCAACCTGACTCCGAGCCCGTGCCTGCAGCGCGTGCGACGGCTGCAGGCGGAGGGCTACATCACCGGCTACGTCGCCAACATCGACATCGCCAAGCTCGGGCAGACCCTGACCGTGTTCACCGAGGTGACGCTCAAGAGCCACCGGCCACCGGATTTCGGCCGCTTCGTCGCGGCGATCGAGAAGATCCACCACATCGTCGAATGCAACCTGATCTCCGGCGGCTACGACTACCTGATGAAGAGCGTCACGGCGGGGATCGACGATTACCAGGCGTTGATGGAGCGCCTGCTCGAGATGGATATCGGCATCGAGAAATACTTCAGCTACGTGGTGCTGAAGACGCCGCTGCGGCGCAGCGCGCTGCCGCTCGCGACGCTGTTCCCGCATGAGGGATTGCCGCCCTCCAGTTGAATCAGCCGCCGCGCCGCGTGCAAACGGCAGGACCTGCCACCAGGGCCGGCATGAACGGCAACCCATTCTCCCAAGCCTCGGATAGCGTGCTCGCACCAGATGGAAGGTGCCACGCGATGTCGATCCCCAATTCCCTGAGCCGCCGCGATCCCGCCGTACTGCTGCATCCGCAAACCGACTGGCGCGCGCTGGAGGAGACGGGCGCGTTCGCCATCACCGGCGGCGAGGGCGTGCGGATCCGCGAGGAGAGCGGCCAGGAGCTGATCGAGGGCATGAGCGGCCTGTGGTGCGCGTCGCTCGGGTTCAGCGAGAAGCGGCTGGTCGAGGCCGCGACGAAGCAGATGTCGCAACTGCCCTACGAGCACGTCTACTCGGGGATGTCGCACGGCCCCGCGGTCGAGCTGGCCGAAACGCTGCTCGGCATGGCGCCGGCGGCGATGCAGAAGGTGTTCTTCGCCTGCTCCGGGTCGGAAGCGAACGACACCATCGTCCGCATGATCTGGTACTACAACAACGCGCTCGGCCGCCCGCGGAAGAAGAAGATGATCGCGCGCCGCCGCGCCTTCCACGGCTCCACCTGCGTCAGCGGCAGCCTGACCGGCCTGCCGCACCTGCAGTCGGATTTCGACCTGCCGCTGCCCGGTTTCGTGCACACCACCGCGCCGCACCACTACCACGAGGCGCGGCCGGGCGAGGACGAGGAGAGCTTCGCCACCCGGCTGGCCGAGGAACTCGAGGAGCTGATCATCGCCGAGGGCGGCGCCGAATGCTGCGCGGCGTTCATCGCCGAGCCGGTGATGGGCGCGGGCGGCGTCATCCTGCCGCCGGCCGGCTACTTCCCCAAGATCAAGGCGGTGCTCGACCGCTACGACATGCTGATGATCGCGGACGAGGTGATCTGCGGTTTCTGCCGCACCGGCAACATGTGGGGCAGCGAGACCTTCGACATCCAGCCGGACTTCATGACCGTCGCCAAGGCACTCTCCTCCGCCTACGCGCCGATCTCGGCCGTGATGATGACCGATCGGATCTACCAGGTGCTGGCGGACAACTCGCGGCGCCGCGGCTTCTTCGGGCACGGCTTCACCTATTCCGCCCATCCGCTGTCGGCCGCGGTGGCGCTGGAGACGCTGAAGATCTACGCCGAACGCGACGTTCTCGGCCATGTCCGGTCGGTGGCGCCGACCTTCCTGGCCGAACTGCGCCGCTTCGCCGATCACCCGCTGGTGGGCGAGGCGCGCGGCACCGGCCTGATCGGCGCGATCGAGGTGGTGGCCGACAAGGCGACCCATCGCAGCTTCGCCCCGGCGGCCAAGGTCGGCGCGCGGATCGCCAAGGCGGCCCGCGACCACGGGCTGATCACCCGCGCGATGGGGGACTCACTCGGCTTCTGCCCGCCGCTGATCATCACCGCGGCGGAGATCCGCGAGATGTTCACCCGCTTCGGCCGTGCGCTGGACGAGGTGCATGCCGGGCTTTCCGAGGGCGACCGCCAGGCGGCCTGAGGCGACACGCGGCCGGACGCCCTCCGGCCGCTCCTCGCTCGACCCGCGCGGCGTCAGCCCCGCCGCGCAGCCAGCTCTCCGGCCAGCCGCAGCGCCGCCAGCAGGCTGCACGGGTCGGCAATGCCTTGTCCCGCGATGTCGTAGGCCGTCCCGTGATCCGGGGAAGTGCGCACGATCGGCAGCCCCAGCGTCACGTTCACGCCGTTGTCCATGTCCAGCGTCTTCAGCGGGATCAGCGCCTGGTCGTGGTACATGCAGATCGCCACGTCGTAGCGGGCGCGCGCCGTCCTGGTGAACATCGTGTCGGGCGGCCACGGGCCCGACACGTCGAGCCCATCTCCGCGCAGCAGCTCCAGCGCCGGCGCGATCATCGTCTGCTCGTCGGTTCCGAGCGCGCCCTGCTCGCCGGCATGGGGGTTGAGGCCGGCGACCGCGAGGCGGGGCGCCGCGATCCCGAAATCCCGGCGCAACGCGGCCGCGGTGGTCCGCGCCGCCGCCACGATCATCCCGGTCGACAGCATCGCGATCGACTCGCGCAGCGAGGCGTGCACGGTGACCGGCACCACCCGCAGCAGCGGGCTCGCCAGCATCATGATCTGCTGCCCGGTCGCCCCGGTCAGCGCGGCCAGGAACTCGGTATGGCCGGGATAGGAGAACCCGGCCTGGTAGAGCGCCGCCTTGTTGATCGGGTTGGTGACGACGGCGCCCACTTTTCCGCCCCGCGCCAGGGCCGTCGCGCGTTCGATCGAGGCGACCACCGCCGCGGCATTGGCCGGATCGGGCTTGCCGGGGACCGGTTCGGCCGCGAGCGGGACCGGCAGCACCGGCAGCGCCTCGGCGAACCCGGCCGCGTCGGCGCTGTCGACCACGCGGATCGGCACGTCGAGGCCCAACCGCGTGGCGAGCGCGCGCAGCCGCGCCGGATCGTCCAGCGCCACGAAAGCCGGTCCGGTCTGGCGCAGCGCCGCCCAGGCGCGCAGCGTGAGTTCGCCGCCGATGCCGGCGGGATCCCCCATGGTGAGCGCCAGCGGCTTTCCCACCCGGGCCGCCGCGTCCATCAGATGTGCAGCGCGTGGCCGGCGGTGGCGAGGGCGGCTTCCTTCACCGCCTCCTCCAGCGTCGGATGCGCGTGGCAGATGCGCCCGACATCCTCGGACGAGGCGCCGAACTCCATCGCGGTCGCCAGTTCGGCGATCAGCGTGCCGGCGTCGGGGCCCAGGATATGCGCGCCCAGCAGCCGGTCCGTCGTCTTGTCGGCGAGGATCTTCACGAACCCGTCCGTCTCGCCCATCGCGCGGGCGCGGCCATTGGCGGTGAAGGGGAACTTGCCGACGGCATAGGCGATCCCGGCCGCCTTCAGCTCCTCCTCCGTCTGCCCCACCCACGCCACCTCCGGCGAGGTGTACACCACGCTCGGGATCACCCCGTAATTCACGTGGCCGGCCTGGCCGGCCAGGATCTCGGCGATCGCGACGCCCTCGTCCTCGGCCTTGTGCGCCAGCATCGGGCCGGCGATCACGTCGCCGATCGCGTAGATCCCCGGCACGTTGGTCGCGTAATGCGGGTCGACGATCACCCGGCCGCGGTCATCCAGCGCAACGCCGGCCTCGGCCAGGCCCAGCCCCTCGGTGAACGGCCGGCGTCCGATCGCCAGCAGCACGATGTCGGCCTTGAGCGTCTCGGCCGCGCCGCCCTTCACCGGCTCCAGCGACAGCGTCACGCCGTCCTTGCCCTGGGAGGCGCCGGTCACCTTGGCGCCCAGGCGGAATTTCAGGCCCTGCTTGGTGAGGATGCGCTGGAAGGCGGTCGCGACCTCGGTGTCCATGCCCGGCGCGATGCGGTCGAGGAATTCGACGACCGTCACCTCGGCGCCCAGCCGGCGCCAGACGGAGCCCAGTTCCAGCCCGATCACGCCGGCGCCGATCACCACCAGGTGGCCGGGCACCTTGTCGACCTCGAGCGCCCCGGTCGAGGTGACGATGCGCTTCTCGTCGACGTCGACGCCCCGCAGGGGCGCGCTGTCGGAGCCGGTGGCGATCACGATCGACTTCGTGTCGTACTCGGTCCCGGCGACCTCCACCTTGCCGGGCGCGACGATGCGGCCGGCGCCCTTGAGCCAGGTCACCTTGTTCTTGCGGAACAGGAACTCGACGCCCTTCACGTTGGCGGTGACCACCTCCCCCTTGCGGGCCTGCATGCGGGCGAGGTCGAGCTTCACGCCCTCCACCAGCACGCCATGATCCTTCAGCGCATGGGTCGCGTGGGAGAACTGTTCGGAGGACTGCAGCAACGCCTTGGAGGGGATGCAGCCGACGTTGAGGCAGGTCCCGCCCAGGGTGGCGCGCTTTTCCACGCAGGCGACCTTGAGGCCGAGTTGCGCGGCGCGGATGGCGCAGACATAGCCGCCGGGGCCGGCGCCGATGATGATCAGGTCGAAGGAGTCGCTCATGGGGCGAACCTTTCAGAGGGAGGCAAGAGGCAGGGCGAGAGCAGGTCGGCGGCGGGCACGCGGGGCGGGGTCGGTCCCGTGGGCGTCAGGCGACGCGGGGCGGGGCCTGGTGGTCGTCAGGCAGGGCGTGGCTGGCCCCGGGGTCGTGGGGCGGGGCGTGGCCGGGCCCGTGGTCGTGGGGCGGGGCGTGGCTGGCCCCGGGGTCGTGGGGCGGGGCGTGGCCGGGCCCTGGGGCGTCGCACCACCGCCCTCTCCGTCATCCCCGGGCTTGACCCGGGGATCCCCACCGCACCGTGCCGCAGAGGATGGCCGGGTCAAGCCCGGCCATGACGGATGAGACCCGCACCGTGCCCCAGGGGATGGCCGGGTCGAGCCCGGCCATGACGGGCGGGAGACTAGCCGGGCGCGCCTCGTAGGGCGATTCTGGCCACGCCTCGCAGGGCGATCCCAGCCATGATGCAGCACGCTTTCGGCCATGACGCTGAGGATGGTGTGGGACGTGGCGCCTAAAGCCCCAGCAGCAGGCGGCGGGGATCCTCGAGACCTTCCTTCACCCGCACCAGGAAGGAAACGGCCTCCTTCCCGTCGATGATCCGGTGGTCGTAGGACACCGCGAGATACATCATCGGGCGGATCTCGATCTTGCCGCCCACCACCATCGGCCGCTCCTGGAT
The DNA here is from genome assembly GCA_017304945.1 of Rhodospirillales bacterium. Lineage (GTDB taxonomy): Bacteria > Pseudomonadota > Alphaproteobacteria > Acetobacterales > Acetobacteraceae > Rhodopila. The sequence continues at coordinate 104,970 of JAFKLG010000074.1, read as the reverse complement.
CTTGTGCATGCCCAGGATCGCCGATTGCGGCGGGTTGAGGATCGGGGTCGACATCAGGCTGCCGTAGATGCCGCCATTGGTGATGCTGAACGTGCCGCCGGTCAGCTCCTCGAGCTTCAACTGCCCGTCGCGGACGCGGCGGCCGAAATCGGCGATGGTGCCCTCGATCTGGGCGAAGTCCATCTGGTCGGCGTCACGGATCACCGGCACCACGAGGCCGGACGGACCGCCCACCGCGATGCCCATGTTGACGAAGTTCTTGTAGACGATCTCGTCGCCGTCGATCTCGGCATTGACCGCCGGGAACTCCTTCAATGCGACGCAGCAGGCGCGCACGAAGAACGACATGAAGCCGAGCCGCACGCCCTTGTTCTTCTTCTCGAAGGCGTCGCGGTATTCGGAGCGGAGCGCCATCACCGCCGACATGTCCACCTCGTTGAAGGTGGTCAGCATGGCGGCGTTGTTCTGCGCCTCCTTCAGCCGCGCGGCGATGGTGCGCCGCAGGCGGGTCATCTTCACCCGCTGCTCCCGCACGTCCGCGGTCCGCGGGGCGGAAGGTGCGGCGGGCGCCGGGGCCGGCGCGGCCGGCCGGTTGAGGAACTCGATCACATCGCCCTTGGTGATGCGGCCGTCCTTGCCGGTGCCGCTGCCGATCGCGTCGGCGCCGACCCCCTGCTCCGTCATCATCTTGGCGGCGGCGGGCAGCGGCGCATGCACGTTGCCGGAGGCCGGCGGCATGGCGGGGCGGGACACCGGGCCGGGCGGCCGCGGCGGCGGGTTCACCCCGGCCGGCGGATTGGCGGCGGGGCGCGACGGCGCGGCGGCCGGGGTCACCTGCGCCGGGGCCGGGGATGGCGGCGCGGCCTTCACCGGCGCCGGTGCGGCGGCGGGCTTGGCGGCGGCGGGCTTCGCGGCCGCGGCGGCCCCGGCGGCGTCGATCAGCCCCAGCGTGGCGCCCACCTCGACCTCACCGCCCTCGGGCACGCCGATCGAGGCGAGCACGCCGGCGGCCGGCGCGGTCACCTCGACGGTGACCTTGTCGGTCTCCAGCTCGACCAGCGCCTCATCGGCGGCGACCGCCTCGCCTTCCTGCTTCATCCAGCGCGCCACCGTCGCGGTCGTGACACTCTCGCCCAGGGTGGGCACCTTGATCTCGGTCGCCAATGCGGTCTCTCCAGGCGCGTGGTTGTCGTCGGCGGGGAGGGTGTATGCCCCAGGTGCCGCCATCGTGCGAGGGGGAGCAGCCCAAAGGGGGACCCGCGCGCGGCCCCCCGGCTCCCCGCCCGCCCGTGTTCGCCCGAACCCGCCCCTCCCGCGTGGGAGGGCCAGGGTTCGGTCAGCGGGCCTCAGCCGAGGCCCAGCGCCGTCTTGACCAGCGCCGTCTGCTCCGCCTGGTGCGTGCGGGCGAGACCCGTGGCCGGAGAGGCCGCCGCCTTGCGCCCGACATAGGACGGACGCCGCGCCTTGCCCTCGAGGCTCATCAGCACATGCTCGAGCCGGCGGTCGACGAAGTTCCAGGCGCCCATGTTCTCGGGCTCCTCCTGGCACCACACGAGGTCGGCATTCGCATAGGGCGCGAGCAGCCGGCCCAGCGTGTTCTGCGGGAACGGATAGATCTGCTCGAGCCGCAGGATCGCCACGTCCTTCACCTCCTTGGCGCGGCGTTCCGCCAGCAGGTCGTAGTAGACCTTGCCGGAGCAGAGCACGACGCGCTTCACGTCGGCCGGCGCCGCGATCGGGTCGATCTCGGGGATCACGAACTGGAACCGGCTCCCCTCGGCGAACTCCGACAGCGTGGACACCGCCAGCTTGTGCCGCAGCAGCGATTTCGGCGTGAAGATCACCAGCGGCTTGCGGAAGTTCCGGTGCTGCTGGCGCCGCAGCGCGTGGAAGTAGTTCGCCGGCGTCGTCAGGTTGCACACATACATATTCCGCTCGGCGCAGAGCTGCAGGTAGCGCTCGATGCGCGCCGAGGAATGCTCCGGCCCCTGCCCTTCATAGCCGTGCGGCAGCAGCAGGGTCAGGCCCGACATGCGCAGCCACTTGGTCTCGCCGCTCGCCAGGAACTGGTCGATGATCACCTGCGCGCCGTTGGCGAAGTCGCCGAACTGCGCCTCCCACAGCACCAGCGTGGTGGGATCGGCGAGCGAGTAGCCGTATTCGAAGCCCAGCACGCCCGCTTCCGACAGCAGCGAGTTGTAGATCTCGATGCGCGCCTGATCGGCGGAGATGTTGTTGAGCGGCACGTACTCGTTCTGGTTCACCTGGTCGATCAGCACCGCATGGCGGTGGCTGAACGTGCCGCGCTGGGTGTCCTCGCCCGACAGGCGCACGCGGGTGCCTTCCTGCAGCAGGGTGCCGAAGGCCAGCGCCTCGCCGGTGGCCCAGTCGATGCCGTTGCCCGAGTCGATCATCGCCCGCTTCGCCTCGAGCTGGCGGGCGATCTTGGCGTTCACCTCGAACCCGGCGGGCACCCGGCTCAGCGCCAGGCCGACCTGCTTCAGCACCGGTTCCGGCACCGCGGTCGAGTCCTCGGTCAGCTCGAACTCGGCATCCGCCGGGTGGAAGCCGGACCAGTGACCCTCGAGCCAGTCCGCCTTGTTCGGCTTGTACGACTTGCCGGCGTCGTAGGCGGCATCGAGCGTGCGGGTGAACTCGTCCCACATCGCCTGCGATTCGGAGGTCGGCACCGCGCCCTCGGCGGCGAGCCGTTCGGCGTACAGCGTGCGCGTGGTCTTGGTCTGGCCGATCGCGCGATACATCACCGGCTGGGTGAAGGCCGGCTCGTCAGTCTCGTTGTGGCCGTGGCGGCGATAGCAGACGATGTCGAGCACGATGTCGCTGCCGAAGCGCATGCGGTACTCGGCCGCCATGCGGGAGGCGAAGATCACCGCCTCCGGGTCGTCGCCGTTCACGTGCAGGATCGGCGCCTGGATCGACTTCGCGACGTCGGTGCAATAGAGGCCCGAATAGGCGTGCGCCGGGACGGTGGTGAAGCCGATCTGGTTGTTGACGATCAGGTGCACCGTGCCGCCGGTGCGGTAGCCGATCAATTGGCTCATCGCCAGCGTCTCGTAGACCAGCCCCTGGCCGGCGAAAGCGGCGTCGCCATGCATCAGGATCGCCATCACGGAGCTGCGGCGCTGCGTGTCGCCGGACTTGTCCTGCCGCGCACGCACCTTGCCGACCACCACCGGGTCCACCGCCTCCAGATGCGAGGGGTTGGGCTGCAGCGACAGATGCACCTTGTGGCCGGCCATCTCCACATCGGTCGAGGTGCCGAGATGGTATTTCACGTCGCCCGATCCCTGCACGTCGTCGGGCTTGAAGCTCTCACCGCCGAACTCGGAGAACACCGCCATCAGCGGCTTCTTCACCACGTTCACCAGCGTGTTGAGCCGGCCGCGATGCGGCATGCCGATCGCCACCTCCTGCACGCCCGCGCTCGCCACCGTCTCGATGATCGCGTGCAGCGCCGGGATGGTGACCTCGCCGCCCTCGAGCCCGAACCGCTTGGTGGTCAGATAACGCTTCTGGCAGAACACCTCGAAGCCCTCGGCCTCGGTCAGGTGCTGCAGGATCGTGCGCTTGTCGGCGACGGAGAAGCCATCGCGCCAGGGCGCGCCCTCGATCCTTCGCTGGATCCAGGCCTTCTGCTCCGGATCCTGGATGTGCATGAACTCGACGCCGATCGGGCCGCAATACGTCTCGCGCAGGATCTGCACGATCTCGCGCAGGGTCGCGCTCTCACGGCCCAGCACGTAGTCGATGAAGATGGGGCGGTCGAGATCGGCGTCGGTGAAGCCGTAGGAGCGATAGTCGAGCTCCGCGTGCGGGCTGGGAATCTGCAGGCCGAGCGGATCGAGGCGGGCTTCGAGATGGCCGCGAACACGGTAGGAGCGGATCAGCATCAGGGCGCGCAGGCTGGCGATGGTCGCCGCGCGCACCCGTTCGTCGGACAACGCGACCGGGGACTGCGCCGTCGCGGCGCGGGCCGCCGGGGCGGCTGCCCCATTCGTCGGCGCGCCGGGCGGCGTCTCCGCCTCGCTCACCTCGCGCGGCGCCCATGATGCCCCGGAGGCCTCTTCCAGCACCGCCCGCGCTTCCTCGTTCAGCGCCCCGAACAGGTCCGCGAAGCTCGGGTCCACCGAGGCGGGATTGGTCGCCCAACGTGCGTATTGTTCGCCCAGGAAAGCAGCATTCGCGCCATTGAAGGCCGATGCCAGAATATCCACGCCCGCCATTTCGTTTCGGTCCCTTACCTGTCCGTTCGCCGTCCATAGACAAGCGGCTCGCGCGCCGATAGGCCCGCCCAGCGCCGCTGGGTTGCTTCATCCGCATGTCCGGTCGGAGGCGGCGCCCGCCCCGTCACCGGGTCACGCACCGCATGCGACCGTATGCAAGTCTCGCGCCACCCGGCGCCCGATCGTCCCGCGCCCTTCGGCGCCACCAGTCCCGCGCCACCCGGCGCCCATCCGTCACGCGCCTTGCGGCGCCAGCACGTCGCGCTCCGGCTCTCCGCCGCATCGGCAACCGGGGGACCGGCTTGCCGACGCCCGCCCCCCTGACGCAAGCGACGCGCCGGAGCCTGGGGGCTCGCGGCGCGTCGGGTCGTATGCCGGACGGGCGGTTAAGGCGACCTGAACGCGGCTACCACATGCGCTGCACCGTCGCGGACTTCAAGCGCGGCTCAGCCATGCTCCGCGCCGGGCTCCGTCGGCGGTGCCGGCGGACGCTGGCGCCGATCGGCCATGAACTGGTCGAACTCCGCCTTGTCCTTGGCCACCCGCAGCCGGTCGAGGAACGCCCCGAACTCCTTCTGCTCCTCCTCGAGCCGGCGCAGCGTTTCCGCGCGGTACTCGTCGAAGGCGCGGTTGCCCGAGGAGGGAGCAGCATTGCCGCCACCGCCGCTGCACCAGCCGTTCCACGCGGCCTTCCAGGGCGGTGTCCAGGACGGACCCTGCCAGCCACCGCTCTGCTCGGACATCTGCCAGCCGCGGCGGCGGCCGCAGCCAAACCGCCCGCTCGCCACCATATAGATCAGCAGCGCGAGCCCGACCGGCCACCAGAAGATGAAGCCCAGAACGGTGAAGGCGATCGCGGCGGGCTTGCTGATCCCGGCCGGATACCAGAAGGGCGGCGCGGACCAGCCGCCGGACGGCCCCTGCCCGTTCGGGCCTTGCCCGCCCTGGCTCTGCCAGCCCGGGCCCTGACCTTGCCAGCCCGGCCCCCAGCCGCCGGGCGCCGCCTGCGCCTGAGGACCTCCCCAGGCACCACCATAAGTCTCGTTGTTCGCAGCGCTCGCCATTGCGGGCCTCATGTGAATGTAAGACACATTTACATATGGTCCGTGGCAAAGCCGGGTCAAGGAGTTTCGACGTGGGGAGCGGCCCGGGGGCCGCGCACGGTCCATCGGCACGCCCCCCTGGCCGGGAGAGTCAGCTCGTGCGCGCCAGAACGGGGGTCGGACGCAGTTCGCCGAGCGGCTGGCCGTTCTCCAGATGGCGCTCGATCGCCTCCAGCGACAGGCCGTTCGTCTCTGGCACGCGCCGCAGCGTGAAGAACACGCCGCCCAGGCAGATCACCCCGAACAGCGAGAATGTGCCCGCCAGCCCGATCGTGCTCAGCAGCAGCGGGAAGGCGAACACCACGACGAAGTTGAAGCCCCAGTTGCTGACCGACGCCATGCTCATGCCGGGGCCGCGAATGCGCAGCGGGAACACCTCCGACATCATCACGTGCGGCAGCGGGCCGAGGCTGATCGCGAACGAGGCGATGTAGAGGCCGAGTGCCAGGATCACGACCCAGGAGGGCAGCAGGTCGGGCAGCAGCACGGCGAGCGCGATCACCAGCAGCGTCGCGGCGGTGCCCAGGAAGCCGAACACCAGCAGCTTGCGGCGGCCCCAGCGATCGATCAGCCCGAGCGCGAGGATGGTGACGAGGAAGTTCACGATGCCGATGCCGATGGTGGCGAGCACCTGGGTCTGCGCGCTGCCGAACCCGGCATGCGCGAAGATCTCCGGCGCGTAGTAGATCACCGCGTTGATGCCGCTGAGCTGCTGCAGGAAGAACAGCCCCATGCCGACGATCAGCGCCGGCTTGACCTCGGGCGCCAGCAGCGCGGCGAAGGCGGGCGGCCGGTCGGCGGCGTGCGCGGCGGCGGCGATCTCGGCGAGTTCGGCGTCCACCGCGGCCTCATTGCCGCGCAGCCGCCGCAGGCTCGCCCGCGCCTCCGCCTCACGTCCACGGCGCATCAGCCAGCGGGGCGATTCCGGCAGGAAGAACAGCCCGACCAGGAACACGACGCCAGGCAGGCCGCCGAGGGCGAACATCTCGCGCCACATGCCCGGCCCGTCGAGCGCGAGCCCCATCAGATAGGACGCGACGATGCCGAAGGTGATCGCGAGCTGGTAGGTGGAGACCATCGCGCCCCGGCTGCGGAGCGGCGCGGCCTCGGCGATGTAGAGCGGCGCCACCACGGCGGCGATGCCGATGGCGAGCCCCAGCACCAGCCGCGCCGCGACCAGCTCCATCACGTGCCCGATCGATGCCGCCGCGACCGCGCCGACCGCGAACAGCGCCGCGGCCATCATCAGCACGAGACGCCGCCCGAATCGTTCGGTGAGCCGCCCGGCGACGATCGCGCCGGCCAGCGCGCCCAGCGGCACCGCGGCGGTCATGAACCCCGCAACGACGGGCGAGAGCGGCATGTCCTGCTCGAGCAGCGGGCGAGCGACCGCGATGATGCCCTCGTCGTAGCCGAACAGCAGCCCGGCGATAGCGGCGATGATGGCGAGGAAATAGATCATGAAACGTTAACCCCCAATGCCCGTCGGGCGCGGGCCGTGAATGGGATCGAGCTGGCCGAGGTCTCGCATCCGGCACCCGCGGGCGAGATTGGCCTCGATGAGTTCCAGCGGCCGGCCGTTCGTCTCAGGCACCATCAGCAGCACGAACAGTATCGCACCCGCACTGATGGCACCATACAGTCCGAAGGCGCCGGCCAGGCCGAGAGCCCCGACCAGCGGCAGGAAAGTGGCGGAGACGACGACGTTGACCGCCCAGGCGGTGGCGGACGCGAGCCCCATGCCGGCGGCGCGCACCGGAAGCGGGAAGATCTCCGCCATCACCACGTAGGGCAGCGGGCCGAGGCTGACCGCGAAGCCGACCACGAACACGCCGAGGCAGGCGACGGCCACCTGCTGCGCCCAGGCGGAAGCCGGGTCGAGCGCCAGCGCGGCCGCGAGCACAAGCAGGCTCAGCGTCATCGGCAGCATCCCGCCCAACAGCAGCGGGCGCCGTCCGACACGGTCGATCAGCCAGGTCGCCCACAGCGTCGCCGCCACGTTGACCACGCCGATGCCGACCGTGGCGAGCAGCGGGCCCAAGCTGCCGCCGAACCCCACCTGCTCGAAGATCGTCGGCGCGTAATACAGGATCGCGTCGATGCCGCTGAGATTGGCGAAGGCGAACAGGGCCAGCGCGAGCACCAGCGCGCGGCGGATGCGCGGCCCGAACAGCGGGCGCCATCCGCCGGAGTCCGGATCGGCGGCCTCGATCACCGGCATCGGCGCGTCGCCGGCCACGCGCCGCCAGGCGATCGCGGCGGCCTCGGCGCGGCCATGCTGCCACAGCCAGCGCGGACTCTCGGGCACCAGCAGCAGGCCGGCCAGCATCAGCGCGGCGGGGAGCGCGGCGATCAGGAACATCGCCCGCCAGTTTCCGGCCGGCGCGAAGGCGGTGCCGGCGAGGTAGGAGAGCAGGATGCCGATCGTGATCGCGAGCTGGATGCCGGAGACGAGCCCGCCGCGCCAGCGCGCCGGCGCCGTCTCCCCTACATGCAGCGGTGCGATCGTCGTGGCGGCGCCGACCGCGAGCCCGAGAACGATCCGCCAGGCGAGCAGCAACTCGAGCCGCCACGCGGTGGCCGCGCCGGGTGCCGCGAGCAGGAACAGCGTGGCGGTTGCGATCAGCACCGGCCGGCGCCCCCAGCGGCGCGCGGCGGCGCCGGCCAGGATGGAGCCGACCAGCCCGCCCAGCAGGACGGAGGCGACCACGATCCCCTGCATCGCCGGACCGATGCCGAACTCGGCGGTGAGGAAGCCGAGGGCGGGGGCGATCACCGCGGTGTCGTAGCCGATCAGCAGCCCCGACAGCCCGGCGGTGGCTGCGACCGCCCAGGTTGCCGGGGTGATCGCCGCCGGGGTGATCGCCGCCTGGGTGACGCGCTGCTCCGCGGCCGCGCTCGTCACGGCGCCTCGCGTAACGCCGCCGACAGCGCCGCCGCGTTGCGCAGCGCCGTCGCGGTGATGGTCAGGTAGGAATTGGCGCTGCCCTGATGCGGCCAGATCGCCGCGTCCATGCAGCTCAGATTGTCGATGCGCCAGAAGCGCCCGTCCGGATCGGTGACCGAATTGGCCGCGGTGCGGCCCATGCGCAGCCCACCGAACTCGTGCAGCGCGGCCCCGGCATGGTGGCGCTGCATCCGCGACAGCTCCGCGCCGATCGCGGTCGCAACCTCCCCGGTGAACCGCTCCATCGCGTCGAGCGTGGCGAGGTCCTCCGGCGTGCGCTCCGCCACCACGTAATAGCGGTGCAGCGGGTCCGCCGCCGGCGCCTCGGACACGGCGACATGTGCCTCCCGCGTCGCGCGGCTGATGCCGAAGCAGTAATACAGCAGGTAGCGCCCGTCGGGCTCACCATCGAGCCACATCGTGGCGTCGAGCGGACTGTACCAGGTCTCCCCGAACATCCCCTGCATCTGCACGTGGAACGGCCGGTCCGGCCGCGGCGGGATGAAGGCATAGGCGGCGTGATGCCCGAGCGGTTCGGGAAGGCGCATGACCGCCTGGACGAAGAGGTGGTCGCCGACCCAGTGGCCGACCAGCGGATCCAGCTCCTGCAGGCCGGAGGCGAGGCAGAGCCGCGTCGACTGCACCGCCCCACCCGCCAGCACCACGTGGCGGGCGGCGATGTCGTGCAACGACCCGTCGCGGCGATCCTGCACGCGCACGCCGACGATGCGCGATCCGTCGCGCCGCAGCCCGATCGCGGCGCATTCGGTGCTGAGGGTGAGCGGCGCGCGATCCGCGGCGCGGCCCAGTTGCGGACAGCGCAGCAGGCGGGCCACCGAACTGTCGAAGCCGCGTGACAGGGCGCCGTTGCGCACCGGCCTTGTGTCGACGCCGAGCGGCGGGGCGCCGGCCTGGATACCGGCGCCGATCAGGCGGGCGAGCAGGCGCGTCTGCGCCGAACTGCCGATGAAGTCGGGCGCGGTGGCGTCCTCGGTGCCGCCGACGCCGGCGCCGGACGCGCCGATCAGCGCCTCGGCACGCTCATACCAAGGGCGGAAGCTCGCCGCGTCATAGGGCCAGTCGGCGAAGTCGCCGTCGAGGAAGCGCGGCGTGCAGCCGCCCCAGAACAGGGTGCGTCCGCCGACCGCGAGCCAGGCGTTGTTGTTGCCCTCCAGCGTGCCGGCAGCCGCCTCGGTGGCATGCGCCGTGTCGGTCCACACCGTGCGGTGCCGCACCAGGTCGTGCAGTTGCGGTACCACCGCGTGCTGCTTGGCGAACGGGCCGGACCCCACGTGTTCGGCCAGCACGAAGGGGCCGGCCTCGAGGATCGCGACGCGGTGGCCCTCCGCGACCAGGGCGAGCGCGGCCGTCACGCCGGCGGTGCCGCTGCCGATCACCAGGCAGTCGGGCGGTGCCGCGGCCACGGTCGCGGGCGGCGAATGGAACAGGCGGGTCAGGGAATCCATGGGGGCGACCTCACGAACGGCGGCGGTTCAGTGGGGGAGCACGGCGTTGCCGACCTTGCGGAACGCCGCGACGATGTCGGCGACGTCGGCATCGCTCAGCACGGAGGCGATCGAGAGCAGCGCGGCCCGTTGCTCCATGTCGTCGCACACCGGCAGCGCGCCGCGGTCGTACTGGTAATCCTGGGCGAAGGCGTTGGCCGGATGGGTCCACGGGAACCCGTCCCGCGCCAGCGACCGCCGCCGCACCAGGCTCGGGATGTTGAAATACCAATGCATTCCCCAGTCCCGCATACGTATGCAGGTCAGGCTGCCGGCCGGCCCACGGATGCCTTCGGCCTGCAGCGCGGCGACGAACCGGTCGCAGATGTCCGCGGTCGGGTAGACGGTGATCAGGAACGGGCCGGTGTCGCCCGCCGGATCGGGCACGTGGCGCAGCGTGAGGCCGGGCAGGTCCTCGATGCCGGCGCGGATGCGCCACTTGGCGTGACGCATATGGCCGGTGATCGTGCGCACCTTGCGGAGCTGTGCCAGCGCCATCGCGCCCGCGAGTTCCGACATGCGGCAGCCCATGCCCCAGAGCTGATAGCGCTCATCGTTCGGATCGAGCCGGCCGGCCTCGTTGCGGGCGAAGCCGAGGTCGTGGATGGCGACGCAGCGCCGGTGGAGATGCGCATCCTCGGTGACCAGCAGCCCCCCTTCCCCGCTCGTCATGTTCTTGTTGAGCTGAAAGCTGTAGATGCCGATATCGCCGAACCGCCCGGCGGGCACGCCGTGCTGGCTGCCGCCGATCGCCTGCGCGCAATCCTCCAGCAGGAACAGGCCGCGCCGCTTGGCGATCGCCGCGATCTCGGCGTTGCGGCCCATCGCGCCGCTCATGTTCACCAGCAGGATGGCGCGGCTGCGCGGACCGATCTTCCGCTCGAGATCGACCGGGTCCATGCAGAACGTGTCGTCGATATCGACCAGGCGCGGGATGGCGCCCAGGCGGACGATCGCGCTGATGCAGCTCACCCACATGTAGCCGGGCACCAGGACCTCGTCGCCGGGTCCGACCTCGAAGGCGGCGAGCGCGATGTGCAGCGCGGCGCTGCCGCAGTTCACGGCGAGGGCGTGGGCATGGCCGAAGGTCTCGCACCATTCGGCTTCGAGCGTGTCGACCATCTTCTGGCTGTCCAGGCCGTAGAACCGGAACGGGCTCTGGGCATCGATCACGCGATCGACCAGCGCCCGCTCTTCGGCGCCGATCCAATGCGCGCCGGGCAGCTCCCATGGCAGGGGGGTGGTGCGTACCGGCGTGCCGCCCTCGATCGCGAGCCGGTTCCCGAGATGCCGCTGCACGTCGTCCATGACTCTCCCCCATCTTGGTTCTGCTTGACGCGCCAGCGGGGCGCGACGCCGGCATCTAGACAGCATGGCGATGGAACCGAAACGGCGGTGAATGGAAATTCCAGGAAGTCGATGACTCTTCCACGCGCTCTTGTATGATCTGAACGGTTGCGTGCCGGCTTTCGGTGAGTCGGCGCAGTATTGGTGGGACGAGATGACCAACCAGCGCGCGAACCCACTGCTGGCCGTGAAGCTCCGGCTGACCGCGGCGGTCCTGGGCTGCAGCTCGCACAAGGAGCTCTGCGCGCGGTTCCGTGCGGTGAATCCCGCCACCCATTGCGCCGTCGACCGGCTGAACAAGTGGTTGCAGGGCCGCGCCATGCCCCGTTCGGTCGGGCTGTACGACGACTGGGCGAAGCTGCTGGGCACCAGGCGGCCGGGAGGCTGGATCGCCACCTGTTCGGTCGAGGCGTTCGTTGCGGAACTCGCCCAGTTGTTCGACGCCGACCCGGCGGCGCTGCTCGCCACCGAACGAGCAGTGACGGCGCGGTTCGGCGTCTCCCGCTCCAAGTTCGGCTACATGATCGGGTCCTATGCCTGCTACTCGCTGGCCTGGTCGCCGTACAGCCGCGGGATGATCATCCGCGCATCGATGGACGTGGTGGGGGAAGCCGGCGGGGGGCTCGAGGTCCGTTACCAGGAGCGGGTGCTGAGCGGCGATATATGTTACGTGGGCGAACTGCATGGCAGCAGCCGCACCATGGGCGGGTTGCTGGTGGAACGCGCCACGCAATCGCAGATCTACCTGAACCTGTTCACGCCGGGACCGCCGGCCGGAGCGCTCTGCGGGCTGCTCGCCGGGGCGACCTATGTCGGACAGGACCCGCAGCCGGCGGCGGGGCGGATCCTGCTGATCCGGGTGCCGACGGGCAGCTCACCCGAGGCAAGCAATCGCTACACCGGCACCAACCAAGGTGAGATCGCGGCGGACCTGGCGGAGCTGGGCGTGTCCGGCCTGGATCTCGCGGCGGCGGACAGGGTGATGCTGGCGTTCCTCACCGAACCGCTGGGCGCGGCGCGCGACCTGCGCGTGCCGTCCGAAACGCAGGAGCAGTTGGGCGCGATCTTCGACGCCGCGGTGCGTTCCCAGACCCCTCCGCCCGCACTGTCGCTGCCCGAGGCCGCGCGCGGCGGCGTGTAGGAGCGCCGCCTCCCCCGTTCCTACCTCGGCGGCATGCGCAACGCGCCGTCGAGGCGGATCACCTCGCCGTTCAGGAACCGGTTGGTGGCGATGTGCTCGACCAGCGCGGCGTACTCGTCGGGGCGACCGAGCCGCGGGGGGAATGGGATGCCGGCGCCGAGGCTGGCCTGGGTTTCGGGCGGCAGGCCCTCGACCATCGGGGTGTGGAACAGGCCGGGTGCGATCGTGACCACGCGCACGCCGAACTTCGCGAGCTCCCGCGCCGCCGGCAAGGTCATGCCGACCACGCCGCCCTTGGAGGCAGCATAGGCGGCCTGGCCGACCTGCCCTTCATAGGCCGCGATCGAGGCGGTGTTGACGATGACGCCGCGCTCCCCGTCCTCCAACGCCTCGGTCTCCACCATCGCGGCGGCGCACAGGCGCAGCAGATTGAAGCTGCCGATCAGGTTGATGCGGATCACGCGCTCGAACGCGTCGAGCCGCAGCGGACCGTCGCGACCGACGATGCGCCCGGCGGTGCCGACACCGGCGCAGTTCACCAGGATCCGGGGCGGCCCGAAGCGCTGCTGCACGGCGACGACGGCGGCCTCGGCGGAGGCGGCGACGGCGACGTCGCAGGCGAGGCCCATGCCGCCCAGCTCCTTGCCGCGCGCCTCGGCCGCTGCCTGGTTGATGTCGAGCACGGCGACGCGGCACCCGGCCGCCGCCAGCCGCGCCGCCGTCGCGGCCCCGAGGCCCGACGCGCCGCCCGTGATGATCGCCGTCTGCCCGTCCAGTCGCATGTGCGTCGTCTCCTGAAATCGATTGCGGGCGACCCTACCGTTTCGCTCCACGGTCGGACAGGCCGTGCTTGACCAGGCAACGAGGCCGCACGACAACCGGTCGGCGAACGACACGCCAAACAGGGAGGTACGCGCGATGGCCGCCGCCGCGTCCTATGAACAAGCCTATGCCGCCTGGCAGTCCGACCCGCAGGGCTGGTGGGCCGCCGCCGCCGAGGGGCTGGAGTGGGACCAGCGATGGGATCGCGTGTTCGACGCCTCCATCGGTCCGTATGGGCGCTGGTTCGTGGGCGGGCGGCTGAACACGTGCTTCAACGCGCTCGACCGGCACGTGCGGGATGGCCGCGGCGAGCAGGTCGCGCTGATCTGGGACAGCGCCATGGTGGGGCGGGTGGAGCGGTTCACCTATGCCGACCTGCTGGCGCGGACCGAGAAGATGGCGGGTGCGCTGGCGGCGCGCGGCGTCGGCGCGGGCGATCGCGTCGTGATCTACATGCCCATGGTGCCCGAGGCCGCCATCGCCATGCTCGCCTGCGCGCGGATCGGCGCCGTGCATTCGGTGGTGTTCGGCGGCTTCGCGGCGGCGGAGCTCGCGGCGCGCATCGCCGATGCCAAGCCGAAGGTGATCGTCTCCGCCTCCTGCGGGCTCGAACCGGGGCGGGTGGTGAAATACAAGCCGCTGCTCGACGCGGCGATCGGTCTGTCCCCGCACAAGCCTGACCGCTGCCTGATCCTGCAGCGCGCGCAGGCCCGCGCCGACCTCACGCCGGGGCGCGACGAGGACCTGACCGAGGCGATGGCCGCCGCCGCGCCACATCCTTGCGTGCCGGTGGCGGCGACCGACCCGCTCTACATCCTCTACACCTCGGGGACGACGGGGCGGCCCAAGGGCGTGGTGCGCGACAATGGCGGGCACGCGGTCGCGCTGTGGAACTCCATGCGGATGATCTACGGCCTCGATGCGGGGGACGTGTTCTGGACCGCGTCCGACGTGGGCTGGGTCGTGGGCCACAGCTACATCGTCTATGCGCCGCTGCTGCGCGGCTGCACCTCCGTGATGTATGAGGGCAAGCCGGTGGGCACGCCGGATGCCGGCGCGTTCTGGCGGGTGATCGCCGACCACAAGGTGAAGGTGCTGTTCACCGCGCCCACCGCCATGCGGGCGATCAAGCAGCAGGACCCGGAGGGCGCGCGCACGCGCGACTACGACCTGTCGAGCCTGGAGGCGCTGTATCTCGCCGGCGAGCGCTGCGATCCGCCCACCGCGACCTGGGCGGCGGAGCTGCTGGGCAAGCCTGTGGTCGATCATTGGTGGCAGACCGAGACCGGCTGGGCGATCACCGCCGGGTTCCGCCAGTACGGGCTGTTCCCGTTCCGCCCCGGATCGGGCGGGCGCCCCTGCCCCGGCCACGACCTGCACGCGCTGGACGACGATGGGCACGTGCTGCCACGCGGGCAGAGCGGCAATCTCTCGATCCGCCTGCCGCTGCCGCCCGGCTGCGCGCCCACGCTGTGGCAGAACGAGGAGGGATATCGCACCGCCTATCTCTCGGACTTTCCGGGCTGGTACCGCACCGGAGACGCGGGCGTGGTGGACGAGGCCGGTGACGTCTGGGTGATGGGACGCACCGACGACATCATCAACGTGGCGGGGCATCGGCTGTCGACCGGGTCGATGGAGGAGGTCCTCGCCTCCCACCCCGACGTCGCGGAATGCGCCGTGGTCGGCGCCAAGGACGAGCTGAAGGGGCAGGCGCCGATCGGGCTCGTGGTGCTGAAGGCGGGGGTGAGCCGGCCGGAGGCGGACGTCGCGCGCGAACTGGTCGCCCTGGTGCGCGAACGCATCGGCCCCGTCGCCGCCTTCAAGGACGCCCGTGTCGTCGCGCGGCTGCCGAAGACGCGGTCGGGGAAGATCCTGCGCGCGACGATCCGCAAGCTGGCGGATGGCGAGGTGCCGGTGGTGCCGGCGACGATCGAGGATCCGGCGGCGCTCGAGGAGGTCAGCGCGGCGTTGCAGCGGTAAGCGGGCGGCAACACGGAAGAGCCCAGGGATAGTAGGAAGCGGCGGGTAGACCGAAGGAACGCACGTCATGTTCTACGAACTCGCCACCTTGTCGGGGCCGCTGCTGCAGCTCACGCAAATCGACGCCGCGGCGCAGGACTGGATGGCAGGCGCCGTCGCCGGCACCGTGCTCGGCCGCTGGCGCACCGATATCGGGCAGCTCGGCAGCGTCCTCGTGCTGCGCCAGTTCGAACGCGAGAGCGACCTCGGCGAGGAACGCCGCCGCGCCCTGCTCGACGGCGATCCGTTCGGCGTGCGCGGCCTCGCGACCTCCGTCACCCAGGAGAGCTATCAGGGGTTCCCCTTCCTGCCCGCCGCCACGCCGCGCAAGGCCGGCGGCATCTACGAGTTCCGCACCTACAGGCTGACGGTGGGCGGCCTTCCGGCAACGCTCGCGGGCTGGAAGGCGGCGATCGAACCGGCGCGGGAGTACACGGATCACCTCGTGATCAACATGTTCGCCCTCGATGGCCGCCCGCGCATCCTGCACATCTGGGGGTTCGAGAGCCTCGAGCAGCGCCGCGAACTGCGCGAGCGGCACTACGCGGCGGGAACCTGGCCGCCCAAGGGTGGCCCGGAGAACATCGCCCAGGCGAGTTCGGTGATCGCGCTGTCCAATCCGGGCTCTCCGCTGAGCTGACGCGTTCGCCTGTTGGGGGGGGGCCGATGCGGGATGAGGGCTCTGCGGCGTCATGTCCGCTCGCCGGATCATGTCGGCTCACCTGATTACTCCCGCGCACGCGCAGGCATCGAGTCGAGCTGCGACCGGATCTTCTCCCTGTCCGCCGCGGTCGCCGGGTTGTGCACGACCATGGTGAGGTCGGTCCGGCCATCGACCGCAAAAGCGGAGTATTCGAAGCCGAGTTCGCCCAGCACGGGATGGCGGATCTGCTTCACGATCTCGCCCGGCGTGCCGACGATGTCGCTGGAGCCCCACATCGCCCTGAACTCGGGGCTCAACCGGCAGAGCTCGTCCACGAGAGGCGCCACGTCCGCGGCGGCGCCGGCGCGGGCGGCGTCGACCCGGAACGAGCCCACCACGAACCGCGCCACGCTCTCCCAATCATGCTGCGCGGCGCGGGCGCGCGGGTCCAGAAAGATGATGCGCAACAGGTTCCGCTGATCCGGCGGCAGGCGGCCGTAATCGAAGAACATCACGGTCGCCGCCCGATTCCATGCGACCACGTCCCAGGTCGCGGAGCGGATCAGGGCCGGCACCGGCTCCAGCGCATCGAGCACCCGCTGGAGCCGCGGCGTGACGGCGTCGTGCCGCCGATAGCGGACCTCGGGCGGACGACCGAGGCCCAGCAGGAACAGATGCTCGCGCTCGACATCGGTCAGCATCAGGGCGCGGGCGATCCGATCGAGCACGTCCGCCGAGGGCGCGCCACCGCGCCCCTGTTCGAGCCAGGTGTACCAGGTGGGGCTGATATTGGCGCGCTGGGCCACCTCCTCCCGGCGCAGCCCGGGCGTCCGCCGCCGTTCGGCCGGCAATCCGAACGCGGCGGGATCCAGCTTCGTCCGCCGGTCCCGCAGGAAGGTTCCCAACAAGCTCTCGGCGGCGCGGTACTGGCTCATGCGGTTGGTCATCTTACTACGATAAGCTCACTACTTTACCAGGATAGGACCGCTGCCAAGTTGGGCTCCAGCGCAAACTGGAGATCGCCCGCATGCGTGTTTTCGTCACCGGCGCCACCGGGTTCATCGGCAATCAAGTGGTGCAGACCCTGCTCGCCGCAGGCCACGACGTCCTCGGACTGGCCCGTTCGGAGGCGGGCGCCCGATCGCTCGCCGCGTCCGGCGCCGCGGTCCAGCGCGGCACGCTGGAAGACCTGGACAGCCTGCGGGCCGGCGCCGCCGCCGCGGATGCGGTCATTCACCTGGCCTTCGTGCATGACTGGTCGCATTTCGCGGAGAGTTGCGCGATCGACCGCCGCGCCATCGAGGCCATGGGGGCCGTGCTTGCCGGGTCCGACAAGCTGCTGATCGTGACGTCGGGGGCGGCGGGACTGACGGGGCCGGATCGCGTGGCGACCGAAGACGACGACGTGCCGCCCGACTACGCCTTGCCGCGCGTATCGGAACAGGTGGCGCTGGCGCTTCCGGGCGTACGCGCGTCGGTCGTGCGGCTGCCGCAGGTGCATGACACGGTGAAGCAGGGGCTGATCACCTACGTCGTGCAGACGGCACGCGAGACGGGGGTTTCGGCCTATGCCGGGGACGGGCGCAATCGCTGGGCGGCGGCGCATGTCTCCGACGTGGCGCGCCTCTACCGGCTCGCGCTGGAACGCAACGAGGCCGGGGCGCGGTATCATGCCGTCGCCGAAGAAGGCGTGCCGATGCGGGATATCGCCGAAGCCATCGGTCGCAGCCTGCACGTGCCCGTGGCGTCGTTCTCCACGGCGGAGGCGAACGCGCATTTCGGGTGGCTGGGCATGTTCGCCGGCCTGAACCTCGTCGCGTCGAGCGAGAAGACGCGGCAGGCGCTGGGCTGGACGCCGACCGGGCCGGGACTGATCGCCGATCTGGAGCGGTTGGAGGTGCCGGCGGCCTGAGCGCCGCCGCCCCCCGATCGCCGGCGTGCAGATCGCGAGGATCGAGGCGCGGCGGCACCACCGTCGCCGCGCGCGACCATGCGTCGCTGCGCGCCGGTGGTGCCGGCGTCTCCGGTCGGTGTCAGGCGCCTCCCGCAGGCGTCAGCGGTAGACCATGCCGCCATCCGTCAGGATCGCCTGGCCGGTGATGTAGTCGGCGTCGTCGCTCGAGAGGAATGCGACCAGGGCGGCGACGTCCTCGGGCGTCTGGGCGCGACCGAGCGCGATGCCCTCGACGTATTTCTTGTAGGTCTCGCCCTTCTTCGCTCCGGTCAGCGCGGCGAAGCGCTCGTCGATCTCCACCCACATATCGGTGCCGACGATCCCGGGGCAGTAGGCATTCACGGTGATGCCCGCGCTGGCGTATTCGCGCGCGGCCGCCTGGGTCAGCGCGCGCACGGCGAACTTGGTCGCCGAGTAGACGCCCAGCATGGCGAAGCCGTCATGCCCGGCGATCGACGAGGCGTTGATGATCTTTCCCTTCTGCCCACGCGCCTTGAATTTCGCAGCCGCCGCCTGGATGCCCCACAGGACACCCTCGATGTTGATCTTGAAGATGCGATCGACCTCGGGCGGGAGCACGTCGGCGATCGGGTTGACCTGCGCGATCCCGGCGTTGTTGATCATGACGTCGAACCCGCCGAGTTGCCGATCGGCATGTTCGACGGCGGCGTAGACATCGTCCCGCCGGCTGACATCGGCGGCGAAGGTGGTCACGTTGCGCCCGAGCGCCTCGATTTCCTGCTGCACCGCCCCGAGCTTGTCGGCTTTCACGTCGACCAGCGCGATGCTGGCGCCGTCCCTGGCGAGCCGCAGCGCGATGCCGCGCCCGATTCCCTGGGCTGCGCCGGTCACCAGAATTACCTTGCCATCCAACGACATGGATATGTCTCCTTCGGGCCGTGACGGCGCCACGGACGGCGGCGCCGGCACGAGCGGGGCAAATCAGAACCGTGGGTCGCGAGCGACCCGGATGTGGGTGTCGGCCGCGACTCAGAAGCGCGCGTCGATATCAACGACGTCGACCAGCTTGTGGTTGACGAATTCCTTCAAGCCGAGCCCGAGGAGTTCGCGGCCGTAGCCGGAGCGGCGGATGCCACCGAACGGCAGATCGGCTTCGACCTTCGTCGGATGGTTGACGAAGACCATGCCGGTGGAGATCCGCCGTGCGACCGCGGCCCCATGCCGCGTGTCGGCCGTGAACACCGATCCCCCGAGGCCGAAGGGCGAGTCGTTGGCGATGCGGATCGCGTCTTCCTCATCCTTGGCGCGGAACAGCATGGAGACGGGGCCGAAGAACTCCCAATAGCGGGCCGGGTTGTCGGGCCCGAGATCGGTGAGGATGGTGGGTTGCACGAATGCGCCGCGGTTGGGCACCCGCGGGCCCACTTCCTCCGCCTTCGCGCCATGAGCGACCGCGTCCCGGATCTGCTGCTTGATGTCGTCGGCGGCTTTCTGGGAGGACAGGGGCGCGAGCGTCGTCTTCTGATCGAACGGATCGCCGGCAACCAGTTTCGCGACGCCCTGACGATAGCCGTCGAGGAAGCGATCGTAGATCGAGTCCACCACGATCATGCGCTTGGAGGAGACGCAGACCTGGCCGCCGTTCCAATGGCGTCCGAACACGGCCCAGTCGATCGTCTTGCGCAGATCGGCATCGGCGAGCACGACGAACGCGTCGGCGCCACCGAGTTCCATGGTCGACTTCTTGAGCGCCTTGCCCGCTTCGGCCGCGATCAGCGCACCGGCGGCCTCGGAGCCGGTCAAGGCGACGCCATGCACGCGCGGATCGGCGATGATCGCGTTGACCTGCGCGCGCGTCGCGTAGAGGTTGCGGAACGCGCCGTGCGGCAGGCCCGCCTCCTGCATCAACCGTTCGAACGCCGCGGCGCATTGCGGCACGTTCGAGGCGTGCTTCAACAGCAGCGTGTTTCCGGCGGACAGTTGCGGGGCGAGGATGCGCGCGATCTGATAGTAGGGGAAGTTCCACGGCTCGATCGCCAGCAGGACGCCGAGCGGCTCGTGCAGCAACACCGCGTCGCCTTCGGCGGGATCCAGCACCGGCAGCTTCTCGGGCTGCAGCAGCGCTTCGGCGTGGCGAACGTAGTACTCGAAGATCTTGGCGGAGAGTTCCACTTCGGCGCGGGCTTCGGCGAACAGCTTGCCCATTTCCAGGGTCAGCAGCCGCGCGTAGGCATCGCAGTCGCGTCGCAGCAGGTCGGCGGCGCTCTGCAGGATGCGGCCGCGCTGGGCGAACGAGGTTTCCCGCCAGCTCAGGAAAGCGGCGTGCGCATCGTCGAGCGCAGCCGCCACCTCGGCATCCGTTGCGTCGGGGAAGGTCGCGAGCGTCTCACCGCTGTAGGGGTTGATCGTTGCGTAGGCCATGGTCCGCATTACCTCCGATCAAGACTGTCGTGTGCGCGCAGGCGTCATGGGGAGGCTGCGGGGTGCCGGCTCACCGGCCGCATGCTTCGCCGCGTGACATCATCGGATGCGCGCTCCTGTTCGGCAGCGATGCCGGCGCGGACCGTCGGATGCGACTCACGCTTCTCATTGCGCGCGTCCTCCGTGGCCGGCTGACATCCTTGCCGCTGCAATTGCCGCGGCCCCTCTCACGGAGCATCGTCGACGCAGCGGGTGTGCGCCGCTCGTTCAGGCCGAGCATTGATCGAGATCAACGATACCAGCCCGTTCCGCAGCCGTGTCCGCGCGCATCGCGGGCGAGGTGTCGCCACATGGGGCGGATGACGTCACGGTGACGGATCACCACGCGCGGGTACGCATCGACATGACGGTACGGCCGGCGCTCGTGGTGCATGCCGATTGGAGCGCCGATACGCGCAAGCGCTGGATGACCATGGCGTGGGCGCACGGACGCGCGTGGCGGGTCGAGGCGCCCGAACCGGTGGGGCCGTTGCCGTGGCTGCTCGACCGGCTGTGCGGCGCCGCGCAAGGCGGGGCCGTGCTGCTGGGGCTCGATCTGCCGATCGGTGTGCCGCGCGCCTGGGCGCTGGGTCGGCCCGAACCGGACTTCCCGCGGTTCCTGCGCGGGTTGTCGCCCGGCGATGCCTTCGCATGCGTGTGCGCGACGCTGGCCGAGGTGTCCCCCGCGCGCCCGTTCTACCCACTTCGCCCGCTGCGCGGCATCACGCGCACCGAACATCTCCGCGCACTCGGATTCACCGCGGCCGATGCACTGCGTCGCCGCTGCGACCGCGCGACCCGGGACCGGCCCGCCGCCGCGCCGCTGTTCTGGACCGTGGGCGCGCAGCAGGTGGGCAAGGCGGCGCTGACAGCGTGGTGCGACGTGCTTGCCCCGGCGCTGGCGACGGATCCGGCCCGGCTGCGGCTATGGCCGTTCGAAGGGACGCTGGAGGCGCTGGTGGCGCCAGGCACGGTGGTGGCGGCGGAGACCTACCCGGCCGAGGCGCTGCGGCAGATCGGGCTGCGGCTCGGCGGCAGCAAGCGCGCGCGCGACGTACGGGCCGCTGCCGCGGGCGGCGTGCGCGCAGCGATGGAGCGGCTGGCAGCGCGACCCTCCCCGGCGCTGGCAGCCTGCATCGACGCGGGATTCGGATCGGATGCCGCCGGCGAGGACCGGTTCGACAGCCTCGTCGGCTGCCTCGGAATGCTCGGCGTGGTGTCGGGTGCGCGGCCGGCGCATGGGCCGCGGGACGCGGTGGAGCGGGCCTGGGAGGGATGGATCCTGGGGCTGGATCCGGACCAGCTCGTGCCAGCCTGACGCAGCTGTGCCGAACCGCGGCGCAGCTCCGGGTCAGGGCGCGTCGCGCTGCATCCGCGTCATCACCACGCCCCGCTGCTCGGCTCACCCAGTGGTCGCTTTCGAGGGCTGGTTCGCCGCGCAGTCGTTGCACGCGAGATCATTTCATCGGTAACGGATCCCTGCCCCTCGCCTCGAGCGCCTCCAGCCTGCGCGTCGTCGTGGGTGCGGCGGCGGACGCGACGGGCCGCGTGACGCGACCGGTCGGCCGCGCGCCGCGGGACCAGACACTGCCCGTGAGTGTCGCCGCCATGACGCCGCCATAGGCGACCAGCGACACCGCGATCGCGAGGAAGACCGCGGTCAGGGTTCCGCCCAGGAGGAGTCCGCACCAGGCGCCGCCCACCGCGAGCGCGGCGCGCATCAGCCCGACCAGCAGCGGCCATTCCAGGCGGCCCGCGCCTTGCGAGGCGAAATAGAGCGTCAGGCCGAAGCCGAAGAACCCATAGGCCGGACCGACCAGCCGCAGGTAGAGCGTGCCGCTCTCCAGCATGGCGGGATCGTCTCCGAACAGCGTCAGCCACTCATGCGGCCAGATCGACGCCGCGACGCCGATCACGCCCGTCATGACCAGCGCCATGGACGCGCCGGTGACCGCGATGCGCCGTGCGCGCGCCGGCTGTCCGGCGCCGACATTGGCGCCCACCATGGCGACCAGCGGCGCGCCCAGGCCGAACACCAGCGGGATCAGCAGGAATTCGAGCCGCGCCGCCGTGCCGAACCCCGCGATGGCATCGGGGCCGGCAGCGGCGCCCACCGCGGAGGTGAGCAGCACCATGATCAGCGTCGTGTTGAGCGTGTTGACGGTGCCGATCGTGCCGACCCGCAGGATGTCGCGGGCGAGCCGCCATTGCAGCCGCGTGCGGCGCAGCGTCACCACGCTGCGCCCGGACAGCACGTACCAGGCCAGGATGGCGAGCATCAGGGCGGTGGTCGCAACGACCGCATAGCCGCCGCCGGCCACGCCGAAGCCCGGCACCGGGCCGAAACCGAAGATCAGCACCGGCGAGAGGGGCACCAGGACCGCCACGCCGACGCAGATCGCCACGGAGGGCATCAGCAGGTTGCCGGTGCCGCGGACCATGCTGGCGAAGGCGTTCATGACCCATAGCAGCACGTTGCCGGCGAACACGACGTTGGAATACGCCATGGCGGCGTCGAGCGACGCGCCGGTGCCCCCCATCGCGCGGTAGATCGGCCGCCCCGCGAGCAGGAACGGCGCCGCGGTGGCGAGGCCCAACGCAGCATTGAGCAGCAGGCCGTGCAGGGCCAGCGCATCCGCTTCCTCGTGCCGGCCGGCGCCGAGGGCCCGCGCGACGGCGGACGCGATGGCACCGCCGAGGGCGCCGGCGGAGAGCATGGTCATCATCAGGAACACCGGGAAGACCAGGGCCATGCCGGCGAGCGCGTCGACGCCGAGGCGGGAGAGCCACCAGGTCTCGATCAGGCTGGTCGACGACTGGGCCAGCATCACCAGCATGTTCGGCCAGGCGAGCGCCAGCAGCGTGGGCACGATCGCCCCCTGGAGCAGGCGCGCGGTGCGCGGATGCACGGTGGCCGACCGGGTCTCGGGCGCCGCCTCGTCGGGATGGTGGCTCACGTAGCGGGGCCTGCGTCGGTGGGATCGGGCATGGGGCGCAGCAGCTCGTGGCGGCCGGATTCCAGCCTTTCCCGCGTGGCGCCCTTGGCGGCGGGACCGGGGGCGAGCCGGAAGCGCGGCTCCATCAGCGGGAGACCGGACCGGCGATCGACCACGACCGGATCGACCTGCGCGCCGGTGGTGGAATCGACGATCACCACGGTCTCCCCTTCCGGCGTCAGCTCGTTGTTGCCGAAGGCGAGCAGCGCCAGCAGGACGGGACGGAAATCCCGCCCGCGCCGGGTCAGCACGTAGTCGTGCCGGGGCGGGTGGGCGCTGTAGGGGCGACGCTCCAGCATGCCGGCCTCGACCAGGGCGTTCAGCCGGCGGGTGAGCGTGTTGGCGCCGATGCCGAGGCTCGCCTGGAAGTCGTCGAAGCGGCGGATGCCGGCGAAGCAGTCGCGCAGGATCAGGATGCTCCACCACTCGCCCACCAGTTCGAGGGTGCGGGCGATGGGGCAGGTCATTTCGCTGAAGCTTTTGCGCTGCATGCGTCACGCTAGCGCAGTTGGTTCCATGATGGAAGTTGCTAGGAGGGACCTGCTCCGCGGCCGCTGCTGATGGGTCGTTAAAGCGGTCTCGACCCGCCCCTACCCCCCGTATAACCCCCGCTCCCGCGCCTTCACCTTGATCAGCGACACCAGCAGATCCAGCGTCGGCGTTGGCACGCCCACCAGCCGCGCCATCTCCAGCGGCACCGAATACAGCGCATCCACCTCCATCGGCCGCCCCGCCTGCAAGTCCTGCAAGATGCTCGGCCGGTGCGCGAGCACGGTGTTCGTCTTCACCACCTGCTCCATGTCCATCTCGATCGTGACGCCCATCGCCGCCGCGATCGCCTGCGCCTCCGCCACCATGCGCCGTGAGCATTCGACCAGCGCCACCTCGGTGTGCGTGTCCTTCACCGGCGTCTCGGTCAGCACGCACATCGGCCCGGCACTCAGGTTGAACGCCAGCTTCTGCCAGATCAGCGTACGGATGTCGGGCGACAGCGTCACCGGCAGGTCGCCCGCGCGGAACGCGTCCGCCAGGGCCTGCAGCGCCGGCGTCTCCCGCCCGTCGGGCCGGCCGAACACCGTGCCCCGCCCCGCCCCGGTCAGCAGCCGCACCACGCCGGGCGCCGGCACCGAACAGGCCGGCCAGAAGATGCCGCCCACCGCCCGTTCCGGCGTCACGATGCGCCACAGCGTGCCCTCGGGGTCCAGCGCCGGCAGTTGCCGTCCGTCCAGCGCGCCCCCATGCGCGTGGAAATACCACCACGGGATGCCGTTGTTCACGAACGCCACCGAGGTGTCGGGACCGAGCAGCGGGGCGATGCCGCGGGCGACGGCGGGCAGCGCGGGGGCCTTGGTGGTGACCAGCACCACGTCCTGCGGCGGCAACGAGGCCGGATCGTCGGTCGCGACGATCTTGGGGTGGATGGTCCGCTCCGGCGTCTCCACCGTCAGCCCGTTGGCGCGGATCGCGGCGAGGTGCGCGCCACGCACGACCACCGACACCTCGGCCCCGCCCTCGGCCAGGAACCCGGCAAGGTAGCCGCCCACCGACCCCGCCCCGAATACGCAAATCCGCATCGTCCATCCTTTCGCAGTGCCGCGATGGTAGCGCTCGCCGCCGCGGTTGCCAGCCCCGCTGGCCCATCTCCACCCCCTCGCGTATGTCAGTCCGGCGACAGGACGGGAGGACGACGAAGACCATGGCCGAACCAAGCACGATGGTACCGGTGGCGGTGCTGCAGGGGTTCATCGCGGAGATCTTCACCGCGGCGGGGTGCGACGAAGCCGAGGGGAAGCAGGTGGCGCACCATTTGCTGTCGGCGAACCTGACCGGCCATGACAGCCACGGCGTGATCCGCACGCCGCGCTATATCCAGTGGCTGCAGGAGGGGAAGGTCCGCGCCGGCCAGTCCCTCACCGTCGTGCACGAGACGCCGACGCACGCGATCGTCGACGGCAATTACGGGCTGGGGCAGACGATCGGGCCGCTCGCGGTCGATCTCGGCATCGCCAAGGCGAAGCAGCACGGGCTGGCGGTGATCGGGTTGCGCAATTCCGGCCATATCGGGCGGATCGGCGACTGGGGCGAGCGCGCGGCGGAACAGGGGCTGATCTCGATCCATTTCGTCAACGTGCAGGCCGGCGAGCTGGTCGCGCCGTATGGCGGCGTCGACCGGCGCTTCTCCACCAACCCGGTCTGCATCGGGGTGCCGACGCATGAGGGGCCGATCATCCTCGATTTCGCCACGTCGCTGGTGGCGGAAGGCAAGGTGCTGGTCGCCTCCAACGGCGGCAAGCCGGTGCCGGCAGGCTCGCTGATCGAGCCGGACGGGCGGCTCTCGGCCGATCCGCGCACGCTGTATGGGGAGATTGCCGGCACCC
Source organism: Rhodospirillales bacterium (assembly GCA_017304945.1). Taxonomy (GTDB): domain Bacteria; phylum Pseudomonadota; class Alphaproteobacteria; order Acetobacterales; family Acetobacteraceae; genus Rhodopila. The sequence goes on along the minus strand of JAFKLG010000074.1, from coordinate 79,447 downwards.
ATGTCCGGGACTCCGCGAAGGGCGCCGGGGCGCTCCGCGCGTTCGGGGAGCACAAGGGATCCGGCCTCGCCTTCATGTGCGAGATCCTGGCCGGATGCCTGACCGGCGGCGGCACGTCCGGGCCGATCCCCGGCGGCAAGCGCAGCCGGATCGCGAACGGGATGCTGTCGATCTATCTCTCGCCGGGCAGCTTCGGCGCGGCGCAGTTCGAGGACGCGGCGCGGGACTACGCCGGCTACGTGAAGGCCTCGCGCCCCGCGGAGCCGGGCGTGGAAGTGCTGATCCCCGGCGAGCCGGAATCGCGCGTGCGGGCGGAGCGGCTCGCCAAGGGGATCCCGCTGCAGCCGGATACCTGGGCCGCGATCTGCGCCACCGCGCGTGGCCTCGGCCTCACCCCGCCGGCGGTGCCGACCCCGAACGGCTGACCGCCGCGGGCCGCATCCGATGGGCCGCATCCGGCGGTCGGGTCCGGCGGGCGCGGCCACCGCCGGACCAAGGCGAATTGCCCCTGCTCGCGATCCGTGATCCGCTGGCGCCAAGCGAGGAGGGCCGCATGCGGGTCTGCATCTACGGCGCCGGCGCGATCGGCGGGCATCTGGCCGTGCGGCTCGCGCTGGGCGGCGCCACCGTGTCGGTGGTGGCGCGCGGGCCGCATCTCGCGGCGATCCAGGCGAGCGGGCTGACCGTTCACGCGCCGGACGGCACCCACCACGCCCGCCCGGCGGCCTCCGACGATCCGGACCGGCTGGGGCGGCAGGACGCGGTGCTGGTCACCGTGAAGGCCCCTGCCCTGCCCCAGGTCGCCGCCGGCCTGCCGCCGCTCCTCGGTCCCGACACTGCGGTCGCCTTCGTCATGAACGGCATCCCGTGGTGGTATTGCGACGGGCTGCCGGCGCCGTTCGGCGGCCGCACCCTGCCCCGCGTCGACCCCGGGGACGTCGTGCGCCGCGCGGTGGGGCCGGCCCGCACGATCGGTGGGGTGGTCTATGCCGCGAGCGCGGTGATCGCGCCCGGCGTGGTGGAGGTCGAGCAGGCTCGCAGCCGCGTCATCCTGGGCGAGCCCGATGGGCGCATGACCGACCGGATCGCCGCGCTGGCGGCCCTGCTGACCCGCGGCGGCATCAGCGGCGAGACCACGCCGGCGATCCGCGACGAGATCTGGAACAAGCTGCTGTCCAACCTCGCCGGCGGCACCATGGCGGTGCTGACCGGCGCTCCGCCCAAGGCGATCTATGTCGAGCGCGCCGCCGAAGACACGGCCCGCCGGGTCATGGCCGAGGCCACCGCCCTCGCCCGCGCGCTCGGCGCCGATCCCAAGGCCGACCATGAGGCCCGCATCGCCAACGGCCGCACCCTCGACCACAAGCCGTCCATCCTGCAGGACCTCGAGCTCGGGCGCCCGATGGAGATCGACGGGATCTTCGACGCGCCGCTCGCGCTGGCGCGCCTGGCCGGGGTCGCGACGCCGAGGCTCGATCTGCTGGTGGCGCTGTGCAAGCTGCGCGCCCGTGCCGCCGGCCTGTATGGGGGAGACAACCATGGAACGACGTGAATTCGGCCGCACCGGCCTCGCGCTGTCGATCCTCGGCTTCGGCTGCGGCGCGGTCGGCGGCCTGATGGTGCGCGGCGATCCCGCCGATCAGGAACGCACGGTGGCCCGCGCGCTGGAGGCGGGCATCAACTACTTCGACACCGCCGTTCAATACGGCAATGGCGCCTCGGAAACCGCGCTCGGTCGCGTCCTCGCGGCGCTGAAACCGGCCGACGCGGTGGTGGGCACCAAGGTGCGCATTCCCTCCGCCGCGTTCGGCCGGATCGAGGCCGAGGTGACGCAATCGCTCGAGGGCAGCCTGCAGCGGCTGGGGCGCGAGCAGGTCGACATCTTCCACCTGCACAACCCCATCACCGCCGAGGGCGGCGGCGAGAGCCTGAGCGTCGCACAGGTCATGCAGTCCGTCGTGCCCGCGTTCGAGAAACTGCGCGCCGCCGGCAAGACGCGATTCCTGGGCATCACCGCGGTGGGCGACACGGCGGCGCTGCACCAGGTGATCGACAGCGGGCTCTTCCACAGCGCCCAGGTCAGCTACAACCTGCTGAACCCGAGTGCCGCCGAGCCGTTGCCTGCCGGCTATCCCGCACAGGACTACGCGCGGCTGTTCGACCGGACGCAGGCGGCCGGGGTGGGTGTGGTCGGCATCCGCGTGCTGGCCGGCGGCGCCCTGTCCGGATCGGCCGACCGCCACCCGATCGCGAGCCCGCCGCCGGAGCCGATCGGATCGGCCATGAGCTACGACATGGACCTCGCCCGCGCACGGCGGTTGGCGCCGTTGGTCGAGGAGGGCTTCGCGGGCTCGCTCGCCGAGGCCGCGGTCCGCTTCGCCATCACCACGCCGGCGATGGGCACGATCCTGGTGGGCATGGCGACGCAAGCCGAGTTCGACGCCGCGCTTGCCGCCGTGCGCAAGGGCAAGCTGCCGCTGGAGGCGCTCGCGCGCGCTGCGGCGCTACGGACCGCCTTCGCGGGGGAACATCGCTAGCCGCCTGCGGGAACCGCCGCCATGCGCCCGGACCGGGTGGTGTATTTCCTCACCCATCCGGACGTGCTGATCGATCCCGCGGTGCCGGTTCCCGATTGGCCGCTGTCACCGCGCGGGCGCACGCGCATGACGCACGCTCTGGCGCTGCCTTGGATCACCCGGCTGGGCGCGATCTGGAGCAGCACGGAACGCAAGGCGCGTGACGGGGCCGAGATCCTGGGCGCCCATCTCCGGCTCCCGTTCCGCACCCTTGCGACGTTGGGCGAGAACGACCGTTCGGCCACCGGGTACCTGCCGCGCGCCGCGTTCGAGGCGATGGCCGACCTGTTCTTCGCCCACCCGCAGGAGAGCGTGCGCGGGTGGGAGCGTGCGATCGACGCGCAGCGCCGCATCGTCGGTGCTGTCGAGGCGGTGATCGCCGGGTCGCAGGCACAGCCGGGCGATATCGCGATCGTCGCGCATGGCGGCGTTGGCGCGCTGCTGCTGTGTCACCTGCACGGCGTGCCGATCGACCGCGCATACGACCAGCCGGCCAATGGCGGCGGCAACTACTTCGCGTTCAGCACTGCGACACGCCGCCTCCGGCATGGCTGGCGGACCATCGACGCCTGACAGGCACGTGGGGGGCGCGGGTGCAGCGCGGTATGCGCGCTACCCCATCTCGCCCGAGGTCTTGCTCACCAGGCTGGTGATCCGATGTTGCTGTGACGCGCGGATGTGCTGTCGCGCGAGCGCCTCCGCCTTGTCGCCGTCGCGGGCGCGCAATGCGGCGAGCAGGGCGAGATGTTCACGATGCGCATCCCTCGCGCGGTCCCGTTCCGCCAGCAGGCTGGGCAGCAGCGCCATCGTGACATGCAGTTGGGTCAGGCTGCGGACAAGGAAGCGATTGTGCGCGGCCAGGAAGATCGCGGTATGGAGCTTGCGGTTCGCCTCCAGCAAGCGATGCGGCTTGTCGAAGAGGGCTGGTTCGCCCGCGATGATCTCGCTCATTGCCGCGAGTTCCGCGGGGCTGGCGTGCTGCGCCGCCCACCGCGCGGCCGTGCCCTCCAGGACCTCGCGCATGGCGTAGAGTTCCATGCCCTGCTGATAGTCGAGGCTCGTCACCGACAATCCGCTCTGTGGTTCGCTGGTCAACAATCCCTCGAACACGAGACGAGAGATCGCGTAGCGGATCGGCGTGCGTGACATACCGAGGCGGGTTGCGAGTTCCATCTCCGTGATGCGCGCGCCTGGCGGCAATGCACCTTCCCGGATGGCGGCGCTGATGCGCGCGTGCGCATCGCGCCCGAGATCGCGCGCGGCGGTCTCGGTCGGGGCCGCTGATTTCGCGGTCGATCGGGTGGGTGGCTTGCGGCGCGCGACCTGTGGCATCCTGGACGTAGTTGCCAATGCTTCGAAATTCCTGTGCCCCTGCATCTTGCGCGTGCAGGTCTCGCCACGGCGCCCCGACGGACTGAGCCCGGAACACTAGGCGGCGCGGGTTTATGTATGCAAGCGGATACAGGGCTATCCCCGCCTGGTGCGTGCCGGCTCCGGAACGCTTCACGGCGCGTGGGGCGCCGCCTGGACGATGGCGGGCCAGGGCCTCGCCGAGCCTTCGATGAGGCATATCGCCCATCGAATGGACACGCCTGCCGCAATTTCAAGCTGATCCGGTACGAATGCCTGGTAATCCTGCAGCCAAGCCCGTCGGATCGGGACTTTTGCGGTTGTGTGCAGTTGGACACCGCGTAGGATCGCCGCTCACGTTTCCAGCCGCGAGACCGTCTTCGTGCGGTCGAAAAGGATCCGCGATGCCACACCGTCCCTCGTCGCAATCGCCCGCCCTGCCGCACCCCCCTGGGGGCGCGAGCTTCGGACGGCGCACTCTGCTGGGCGGCCTCGGCGCGATCGGTCTTGCCGCCTCGCAAACACCGTCCGCTTTCGCCGCTGGGCAGGAGGGCGACACGCTCACCTTCGTACTGGTGAGCGAGCCGGTGAGTCTCGTTTCACACAGCAACGTTTTCACGCCGGTGCTGAGCGTCAGCGCGAAGGTCACGGAAGGATTGCTGGAGTACGACCAGGATCTCAATCCCGTGCCGATGCTTGCGACCGCCTGGTCGGTGACGCCGGACGGTTTGCGCTACACCTTCACCCTTCGCCAAGGGGTGAAGTGGCACGACGGCAAGGACTTCACCTCGGCCGACGTCGCGTTCGCGATCATGCTGCTGCGCAAGATCCATCCGCGTGGACGCAGCACCTTTGCCAATGTCGTCTCGGTCGGCACGCCGGACGACCACACGGCGGTCTTTGAACTCTCGAAGCCAGCCCCGTTCCTCATCAAGGCACTCGCCGGGGCGGAGACGCCGATCATCCCGAGGCACATTTACGAAAACACCGATCCCCTCACCAATCCGAACAACGTGGCGCCGATCGGGACCGGGCCCTTCATCTTCAAGGAATGGGTGCGCGGGAGCCACATCCGCTATGCGCGAAATCCGGATTACTGGGGCACCGGCAAGCCGAAGGTCGACCAGTTGATCGTTCGGATCATCACCGACCCCGCGGCCCGTTCGGCCGCCTTCGAGACCGGGCAGGTCGATCTCGGCTACCGCACGCCGGTCGGCATGGCGGATGTCGCGCGGCTCAGGAAGAGCGGGAGCCTGGTGTTCGACACCAAGGGCGCGGCGTACTCTTACAATGTCACACGCCTGGAATTCAACCTAGACAACCCGTTCTTCCGCGACATCAGGGTCCGCCAGGCAGTCGCCCATGCCGTCAATCGCGAGCTGATCTGCAAGGTCGTGTACTACGGGCTTGCCATCCCATGCGCGACCGCAATCCCAGTCGGGCTCAAGCAGTTTCACGATCCGAGCCCGTCACCGTATCCGTTCGACCTGGCGCGGGCGCAGGCGCTGCTCGATCAGGCCGGCTATCCGCGCGGCCCGGACGGCGTCCGGTTCCGCATCCCGCTCGACTTCAATCCGGCGAGCGAAGACGGTTCGCGGCTGGCGGACTTCTTCCGCTCCATGCTCGACCGCATCGGAATCGTCGCGGAGGTGCGCGCACAGGATATCGGGACGTTCATCAAGCGCATCTACACGAACCGCGACTTCGCCATGACGACGAACGGTGCCAGCAGCTTGTTCGACCCCACGGTTGGGATCCAGCGTCTCTACTGGTCGAAGAACTACGTCAAAGGCGTGCCATTCTCGAACGGCACGCATTACGCCAACCCCGAGGTCGACACCCTGCTCGAAGACGCCTCGAGCGAGAACGACCCGGCGAAGCGGATCGCGATGTTCAAGAAGTTCCAGGAGATCGTCGCGCACGACGTGCCGGACCTGAACCTGGTCCAGCCGGTGTTCCTGACGATGTACAACAAGCGGGTGCACGACGCGACGATCTATGCGGACGGCGTCGAGTCGAATCTCGGAGAAGTCCACCTCGATGGCTGACGCGGTCGAGGGATCGGCCGGCGGCGAGGGTCGGCCGGCATGATGTCGCTCCGCCGGACGGCACAGGTCGCGCGCCACGCGGTGCTGGACGCCCTGCCGACCGTAGTCGGGATCGTCGTCCTCAACTTCCTCCTGCTGCATCTGGTTCCCGGCGACGCTGTCGACGTGCTCGCAGGCCAGAGCGGATCGGCGACCGCCGCGACGATGGACGCGATGCGGGCGCAGTTCGGATTGGACCGGGACCTGTGGTCCCAGCTCCTGTCCTATTTCGTCCATCTCGCGCATTTCGATCTGGGACAGTCCGTCCGCTTCGGTATGCCGGTCTCCCGCCTCCTGCTCGAGCGCATCGGCAATACGCTGATCCTGATGGTCACCGCGCAAGTTCTGGCCCTGATCCTCGGCATTCTGCTCGGATGGATCATGGCGACGTTTGCCGGCCGCTGGCTCGATCGGGCGCTCTCGGTCCTCGTCCTGATCTTCTACTCGACGCCGGGATTCTGGATCGGGCTGATGGCGATCGTGCTGTTCTCGGTCGAACTGGGATGGCTGCCGAACGGCGGCACCGGGACCCTCTCCGTCAGGCTCGAAGGGCTTCCCTGGTTGCTGGACCGCGCGCGGCATCTGGTACTGCCCGCGCTGGCGCTCGCGTCCTTCTTCATGGCGATCTACGCGCGCCTCACCCGCGCGGCCCTGGTCGAAGTGCAATACCAGGACTTCATGCGCACGGCGCACGCCAAGGGCCTGCATCCCCTCGTCGTGCAGTTGCGCCACGGATTGCGCAACGCGCTGCTCCCGGTCACCACGGTCGCCGGCATCCAGCTCGGCAACCTGCTGGGCGGGGCTGTGGTCGTGGAGACCGTCTTCAACTGGAGCGGCATGGGCCAGCTCGCGCTGGAAGCGGTCCAGGGACGCGACTTCAACGTTCTGCTGGGTGTGCTGCTGATCTCGTCCATCCTGGTGATCGTGGCGAACGCCGCGATCGACCTGCTGCATGCGTGGCTCGATCCCAGGACCGAAAGGGCCGACGCATGAGCGGCGTCGAGACGCTCGGGCGCGTGCTGCCCGTCGTCGCGCTGCGGCAGAGACGGGGCTGGCTTCGTCGCGCGCTCCGCACCGGCCCGCTGGTGTGCGGTTCGGCAATCCTCGCCCTTGTGGTCATCATTGCATTGATGGCGCCGATCCTCTTCCCCGGCAACCCGAACGACATGGTTGACGTGCCCGCGCAATGGCCGGGCGAAAGTGCGGCCACGCCGCTCGGAACCGACAGCATGGGCCGCGACGTCGCGGCGGGCCTTGCCTATGGCGCGCGCGTGTCGCTGCTGGTCGGGATCTCCTCGGCCGTGATCGGATTGCTGATCGGAACCACGGTCGGCGCCATCGGCGGCTATTTCGGCGGTTGGACCGACCGGATCCTGGCGCGGCTCACGATCATATTCCAGACGATCCCGAGCTTCCTGCTGGTGATCGTGATCGTGACGATCGCGACGCCGTCGGCGGCGATCATCGCGCTCGCGATCGGCGTCGCATCCTGGCCCACGGTCGCGCGGCTCGTGCGCGCGCAGTACCGCAGCCTGCGGGCACAGGACTTCGTGATGGCAGCGCGTAGCCTTGGCTACTCCGCGCCTCGCATCATCGTCTGCGAGATCCTGCCCAACGCGCTGCCGCCGATCGTCGTCACCACCTCCGTCATGGTGGCCAACGCCATCCTGATCGAAGCAGGCTTGTCCTTCCTCAATCTCGGCGACGCCAATCTCATCAGTTGGGGCAGCATGATCGGTGACGGGCGTGCACTCCTCCGCACCGCCTGGTTCCTGACCGCGCTCCCCGGATCGGCGATCGCACTGACCGTCCTCTCCCTCAACCTGATCGGGGACGGGCTGAACGAGGTGCTCAATCCCCGCGCCGGGAAGGAGTGACCATGCCGGCACCGGACAGCTCCGCCTTGCTGCAGGTCCGCGATCTGACGATCGCCTTTCCGCACGCCACCGTCGTGCACGGCATCAATTTCGATATCGCGGCCGGGGAAACCCTGGCGCTCGTCGGCGAGAGCGGATGCGGCAAGTCGATCACCGCCTTCGCGCTCATGCGGCTGCTGCCGCCGACGGCGCGCATTGCCGGCGGCCGGGTGATGTTCGACGGGGCCGACCTCGCCGCGGCCTCGCCCCGCGCGCTACGCGATATTCGAGGCCGGCGGATCTCCCTGATCCTGCAGGAGCCGATGACGTCGCTGAACCCGGTGCTGACCGTCGGCTACCAGGTGGCCGAGGTGCTGCGCCGGCATGAGCGCCTGTCGGCCCCCGCGGCTCGACACCGCGTCGTCGAGCTGTTCGACCTGGTCGGCATCCCCGATCCTGGCCGCCGCTACGACGAGTTTCCGCACCATTTCTCGGGCGGCATGCGCCAGCGCGTGATGATCGCGATGGCCGTGGCTTGCAATCCACAGCTCATCATCGCCGACGAGCCGACCACCGCACTCGATGTCACCATCCAGGCGCAGGTGCTCGACCTGCTCGACCGTCTTCGTCACCAACTCGGCATGGCGCTCCTGCTGATCACGCACGACCTCAACGTCGTCGCCCAATGGGCCGATCGCGTCGCGGTCATGTATGCCGGCCGAATCATGGAGGAAGCACCCGCCGCTACCTTCTTTGCGCAGCCGATGCATCCCTATGCCCAGGGCCTGCTGGCCGCGTCGGTCGATCATGATGGGCAGCGGCATTACACGACGGACCGGCTGACCGAAATCCCAGGCTCCGTCCGCAGCGCGGCGAGCGAACCCGGCTGCCCATTCGCACCGCGCTGCCCGCTCGTGCAGCCGGCCTGTCGCGAGGCGCCGATCCCTCCACTTCAAGTTGCCGACGGTCGGCGCGTGAGCTGCATTCTCGCCCGCGGCGCCGGTGACACGTCGTCCGATCGCATCATCCGGGAGGGCCGCGATGTCGCTGCTTTCGGTTGAGGAGCTGCACACCAGCTACGTCTCGAAGCACCGTGCCGTCGCCGCGGTCGACGGGGTCTCTTTCGATATCCAGCGCGGCGAGACGGTCGGGCTCGTGGGTGAGAGCGGATGCGGCAAGTCGACACTCGGCAAGACCATCCTGCGCCTGTTGAACCCATCTTCCGGCAGCATCCGCCTCGCCGGCACCGAGATCGCCGACCTCAGCCAGCGCGGCATGATGCGGCACCGCCATCGTATCCAGATGGTGTTCCAGGATCCGTTCGCCTCGCTCAATCCGCGCCAGACCATCTATCGGCTGCTCGACACGCCGCTGCGGGTACATGGCCTGCGTGACCGTCGCGAACGCCAGCAACGCATCACCGACATCGTCACGCGCGTCGGCCTGTCGCCGGACGCGCTGCGTCTCTACCCGCACGAGTTCTCGGGCGGCCAACGTCAGCGGATCGGGATCGCCCGCGCCCTGATCCTGCGACCCGACCTGGTGGTGTGCGACGAGCCGGTCTCCGCCCTCGACCTGTCGATCCAGGCGCAGATCCTCAACCTGCTGGCAGACCTGAAGCGCGACCTCTCCCTCTCCTACCTGTTCATCTCCCACGACCTCGCGGTCGTGCAGTATTTTGCCGACCGTGTGCTGGTGATGTTCGGCGGCCGGATCGTGGAGTCAGCCGACCATCACGCGCTGTGGCACACGCCGCGCCACCCCTACACGAAGATCCTGTTGCAGGCCGTGCCCCGCGCGAACCATCCCCGACGTGAGCCAGCCGAACCGGCGACCGCGCGCGCGGCGGCGCCGACGGAGAGCGGGACCGGATGCCGGTTTCGTCATCGCTGTCCCGCGGCGATCGCGCGCTGCGCAACCGAGGATCCAACGCTGCGCCGTGTCGCCGCCAACCACCTTGCCGCCTGTCACTTGGCGTAGCCACGGCACTCGAGACATGAAACAGAGATGGTAAGACCATGAGCATCGCAGCAATGTCACGGCTCGCCGTCGATATCGGCGGCACGTTCACCGATGTCGTGGTCGAAACTCCCACGCAGCGCTTCTCCACGAAGGTGCTCACCAACAAGGCTGCGCCGGAACTCGGCGTGCTCGACGGTGTGCGGAAGGCGCTCGCGCTCGCGGCGCTGCATCCATCCGAGATCGGGCTGATCGTGCATGGCACGACCCTTGCGACCAACGCCATCATCGAGCGGAAGGGCGCCGTCACTGCGCTGGTCACCACCGAGGGATTTCGCGACACGGTGGAGATGGCCTACGAGCACCGGTTCGCGCAGTACGATCTGTTCATCGAGAAGCCCAAGCCGCTGGTTCCTCGCCCGCTGCGCTTCACAGTACCGGAGCGACTGGACGTGCGCGGCCAGGTGCGGCTTGCCCTGGATGAGCCGGCGCTGCTGCGTCTGGCCGGGACGCTGCGCGCCCGCAAGGTCGAGAGCATCGCGATCGGCTTCCTGCACAGCTACATCAATCCGATGCACGAGCAGCGTGCAGGCGCAATCCTCGCCGCGGAACTGCCGGACGTGCGGATCACGCTGTCGTCGGATGTCTGCCCCGAACTGCGCGAATACGAACGGTTCACCACCGCCTGCGCCAACGCCTATGTGCAGCCGCTCATGGCCCGCTACCTCGGCGAGCTGCGCGAACAGCTCCAGGTCGAGGGATTTTCCTGCCCGATCCTGCTAATGACCTCGGGCGGCGGCCTGACCACGTTGGAAACGGCGGTCCGGTTCCCGATCCGCCTCGTCGAGAGCGGGCCCGCCGGTGGCGCCATCCTCGCCACCGTGGTCGCCGCGGAGCTCGGATTGCGCCGCATCCTGTCTTTCGACATGGGGGGAACCACCGCGAAGATTTGCGTGATCGACGACGGCAAGCCCATGGCGTCGCGCTCCTTCGAAGTCGATCGCCAGTACCTGTTCATGAAGGGAAGCGGCTTCCCGGTGCGCATCCCGGTGATCGAGATGGTCGAGATCGGCGCGGGCGGCGGCTCGATCGCCGGCGTGGACGCCATGAAGCGCGTGCAGGTGGGCCCGGATTCCGCCGGGTCGGATCCCGGCCCGGCCTGCTACGCGCGCGGCGGCAGTGAACCCACCGTCACCGACGGCAATCTGATCCTCGGCCGCATCGATCCCGAGCATTTCGCCGGCGGCAGCATCCGGCTCGAGACGGAACGGGCCGAGACGGCGATCGCACGGCAAGTCGCCGTCCCACTCGGCATCGATCCCCTCCTCGCCGCCTTCGCGATCAGCGAGATGGTCGAGGAGAACATGGCCAATGCCGCGCGCGTGCACGCCGTCGAACGCGGCACCGACCTCAGCGGACGCGCGATGATCGCGTTCGGCGGCAGCGCCCCTCTCCATGCCGCCCGGCTCGCCGAGAAGCTCGGCATCGCGGAGGTGATCATTCCGGCCAGCGCGGGCGTGGGGTCCGCCGTCGGATTCCTGCGGGCGCCGATCTCCTTCCAGGTCGTGCGCAGCCGCCCCTCGCTGCTCGGCAGCCTGGATGACGCCGGTCTGAACACGCTCTTCGACGCGATGGAAGCCGAAGCGACGCAGGTCGTACGTCTTGGCGCGCCCGGCGCGGACATCGTCATCACGCGCAGCGCCGACATGCGCTACCAGGGCCAGGGACACGAGATCGCGGTGCAGATCGACGATGCGCGGTTCGACGCGGAGTCCGGGACCCGCCTGCGCACCGCCTTCGAGGACGCCTATCGGACGATGTTCGGCCGCGGCATTCCGGGCCTGGAGATCGAGGTCACGAGTTGGACCCTCACCGCCACGGCACCTGCCGTGACCGCCGGACCTGCCATGGGCGTCAACACCGGCGCGGGACACGCGCAACCCGCGGGGCAACGACGCCTGTTCGATCCGCAGCACGGCGCCTATCGCACGGTGCCGGTATATCGCCGCGCGGAACTCGGACCGCAGCAGACGATCAGTGGCCCGGCCGTTATCGCAGAAGATGAGACGACGACGGTGGTGACCACCGACTTCGATGCGCGCGTCGACCAGACGGGCGCCATTCGCCTGCTCAAGCGACGGGTCGAAGTTGCGAGGGAGGCCGCGTGATGTCGCCATCCGACAAGATGTCCATGATCCACTACCAGATCATGTGGAACCGCCTGATCTCGGTGGTGGAGGAGCAGGCGCAGACATTGATCCGGACCGCGTTCGGCGCCCCGACTCGCGAAGCCGGCGACGTGTCCGCCGGCGTCTACGACACCCAAGGCCGCATGTTGGCGCAGGCGGTGACCGGCACGCCCGGCCACGTCAACTCCATGGCAATGAGCGTCGGCCACGCATTGAAGAAGTTCCCGCTCGACGGCCTCGACGATGGGGACGTGCTGATCTTCAACGACCCCTGGATCGGAACCGGTCATCTGAACGACATCGTCGTGGTGACGCCGATCTTCCGTCGCCGCAAGCCGGTCGCGCTGTTCGCCTGCACCCTGCACGTGGTGGATATCGGCGGTGTCGGCGTTTCGGGTGGCGGCAAGCAGATCTACGAGGAGGGACTTTTCCTCCCGCCGACGAAGATCGTGGAGGCTGGCCGGCTCAACCAGTGGCTCGTCGATATCATCGCCGCCAACGTGCGGGAGTCCGTGCAGGTCCTGGGCGACGTGTTCTCCGAGATCTCGTCCAACGACGTGGGCGGCCGGCGGCTGTTGGCGATGATGGACGAGTTCGGGCTGGAAAGCCTCGATCTCCTGGCCGAGCACATCCTGACGGAATCACGACGCGCCAGCCTCGAGGCGATCACGCGCCTGCCGTTCGGCACATACCACAACAGCATGACCGTCGACGGGCTCGATGAGCCGATGGTGTTCAAGGCCGCACTGACCATCGGCCCGGACGGTATCGACGTCGATTTCGCCGGCAGCCCCGGGATCGTCAACAAGGGCATCAACGTACCGCTCTGCTACACCGAGGCCTATACGAGCTTCGGTGTGAAGGTCGTCGTCGCGCCGCACGTGCCGAACAACGCGGCGTCGCTCGCGACGATCCGGGTCACCGCGCCCGAGGGCAGCCTGCTGAATGCGCCACATCCCGCGCCGGTGGGCGGTCGCGGCTCCTTTGGCCAAATGCTGCCCGACGTCGTGATGGGCTGCCTGCAGCAGGCGGTCGCGGCAGGCGTGCCGGCCGAAGGCACGTCGTGCCTGTGGAATATCCGCATGATGGGCGGATACGGACGCGTAGACGCGCCAAGCGCGACGATGCTGCGCGCGACACCGTTCAACCTGACGAGCTTCCATTCGGGCGGCACCGGGGCACGGCCACGCCAGGACGGTATGTCCGCCACCGCCTTCCCCTCCGGCGTGCGCAACGTGCCGGTCGAAGTCACCGAAACGATGGCACCACTGCTGGTGTGGAAAAAGGAGTTCCGGACCGATAGCGGCGGCGCCGGACGCCAGCGCGGCGGCCTCGGTCAGCTCATGGAGATCGAGAGCGCCGAGGCGATGCCGTTCGCGACGATGTCGAATTTCGACCGCGTGCGCTTCCCTCCCCGCGGCCGCGAAGGTGGGTTGCCGGGTGCGACCGGTCGGGTCAGCTTGGCCTCTGGTGAGGAGCTGCCCGGCCGAGGACTGGCGACAATCCCCGCCGGCGATCGACTGCGGGTCGAGATGCCCGGCGGCGGCGGTTATGGCGATCCGTTCGCGCGAGCGCCCGACCTGGTCGCCGAGGACGTGGCATTCGGCTACATCTCGGCGGAAGCAGCGGCGACGATCTATGGTGTGGTGCTCTCCGAGACGGGGGAGGTCGACCTCGCCGGCACGGAGACGCTGCGAGCGGCACGGAAGCCCGCCGCGTGACGCCGACACGATCGACGTTCGGTAACCATCCGGATCCAACAATCGGTATCCGGCACTCATGGGCGCATGACCACGACCGAGATCTGTGCAGAGAGAGGATACGGCGTGCAGGACAGGATTTGCACGCGGTCGATGCCACAGCGCCTCGGCACCCCAAAACGTGAAGCCGAAGCGCTGTGCGGCGCGAGGACAGCCGGCGTGCGCCGCTCATGTGCAACACCGGCGGGCAAGTTCCTCAACGGTGGGGCGCCGCGCTCCACCTTCTCGAGAGCTGGGTTGAAGGCCTCTACGAGCGGCGAGAGATGCCGAGGCGGTCTGGCGTCCCGTACGGGATTCGAACCCGTGTTACCAACGTGAAAGGCTGGTGTCCTAGGCCTCTAGACGAACGGGACGCAGGGGCCTGCGCAAACGGCCGCCGGTGGGTAGCCGACCCTCCCGCATGGGTCAAGCACCGTTCCGACGCCGGCTGGCCTCAAGCCACCGCCGCGTCCGACAGCACGAAGCACGGGCTGACCGACCCATTCCATTCCTCCGAGCGCAGGTGGCCAGCGAGGTGCAGCGGGGTGGCGGAGCGGCCGAGCAGCATGTCGGCAAGGGCGCCGTCGCGGGCGCGGAAGAGCATGGCCTTGAGGCGCGGTCCCCCGCCCTCCCCTTCCACGAAAGTACGGATCACGGTGGCTTCACGCCCCACGCGATCGGCGCGCACGACGCGGGCGTGCTGCAGCACGAGCGTCGGCTCCTCGTTGCCGGGACCGAACGGGGCCAGCCGTTCGAGATGTTGCGCGAGTTCAGTGCTGGCACCCGGCACCGCGACGGCCGCTTCGACCGTCAGGTCCGCCGCACTGGGCAGGGTTGCGGCCGCGGCCAGCCGCTCATTGAGAAACGCGCCGAACATCTCGAGCTGCTCTTCGGGCAGCGAGAACCCGGCCGCCATGGAATGGCCGCCGCCCGTCGTGAGCAGGCCCGCCTGCCGCGCCGCGATGATGGCGGCGCCGAGATCGATGCCTGTCACCGAACGGCCGGAGCCCTTTGCCACGCCTGCGGCGATGCCGGCAACGCAGGCAGGCCGATTGAAGCGCTCCTTGATGCGGCCGGCGACGATGCCCACCACACCGGGATGCCACGCCGCGCCACTCACCACCAGCGCGGCGCGGCCGGCCTCCGCCTGGCGTTCGGCCGCCTGCAGGGCAGCCTCGAGCATCGAGGCCTCGACTTCCTGGCGCTGTCGGTTCACGCCGTCGAGCCGCGCGGCCAGGGCGGCGGCCTCGACGGGATCTTCGGTCAGCAGCAGCCGCAGGCCGAGATCCGCCGCGTCGATGCGACCGGCGGCATTGATGCGCGGTCCGATGCCGAAGCCGCAGGACATGGCGGAGGGGCTGGTCTTCACCTGTGCCACCTCGAGCAGCGCGGCAATGCCGGGCCGCGCGCGCCGCCCCATCACTTTCAGCCCCTGCCGCACCAGTGCGCGGTTGATCCCGATCAGCGGCATCACGTCGCAGACGGTCGCCAGCGCTACGAGGTCGAGCAAGCCGATCAGGTCGGGTTCCGGCCGTTGCGCGAAGACGCCGCGCCGGCGCAGCACGCGCACGGTGGCCACGGCCGCCATGAAGGCGACCGCCGCTGCGCACAGCGTGTGCAGGCCGGAGCTGTCGTCGAGGCGGTTCGGATTGACCGTCGCCAGCACGGGCGGCGTCGGGCCTTCGGCCTTGTGGTGGTCGAGCACGATCACGTCGGCACTGCCGATCAGCACCGACAGGGCCTCAGCCGCCGCGGTCCCGCAGTCGACGCAGACGACGAGCGTGGCGCCGCGTGCGGCGAGGCTCGCCAGAGCCGGGCCGTTCGGGCCGTACCCCTCGCGCATCCGGTCTGGCACGTGGTGGTGCACCGTGCATCCGAGCGCGCGGAGGAAGGTGACCATCAGGGCCGCACTGCACGCGCCGTCGACGTCGTAGTCCCCGAAAACGCCCACCGTTTCATTCGCAACCACGGCGTCTGCCAGACGTTCGGCGGCGGCGTCCATGTCGGCGAGCACGGATGGGTCGGGCAGCAATGCGCGCAGCGTCGGCTCGAGAAAATGGCCGGCACTGTCGAGATCGATGCCGCGGGCGGCGAGCAGTCGGCCGACGATCTCCGGCACGCCCATGCGCTGGACGATGCCGAAGGCGACGCGATCCTCCCCCGCCCGCCAGACCCAGCGCCGCCCGCTCAGACTGCTTGCGACGCCGAGGGCGGGTTCCGTCACGTGGGCGCCCAGGTCTTCTGCTCGAAGTTGTGATGCGCCTCGACGTAGCGGACGGTGCCGGACTTGCTGCGCATCACCACCGAATGGGTGACGGCGCCGGCGCCGAAGCGCTTCACACCCCGCAGCATCGCGCCCGAGGTGACGCCGGTGGCGGCGAACATCACGTCGCCCTTCGCCATCTCCTCGCAGGTAAAGACGCGGTTCGGGTCGGCATGCCCCATCTGGCGCACGCGCTCGATCTGGTCGGGGCTTTCGTAGAGCAGCTTGCCCTGCATCTGCCCGCCGACGCAGCGCAGCGCCGCGGCCGAGAGCACGCCTTCCGGGGCGCCGCCGGAGCCCAGATAGATGTCGACCAGCGAGTCGGGCATGGTGGTCGCGATCACGCCGGCGACGTCGCCGTCACTGATCAGCATGATGCGGGCGCCGGCTTCGCGCACCTTGGCGACCAGGTCCTTGTGGCGGTCGCGGTCGAGGATGCAGGCGACGAGGTCGGACACGTCGCACTTCTTCGCCTTGGCGAGGTTTTTCAGGTTGGAGGCGACCGGCGCGTCGAGATCGACCACGCCCTCGGGCAGGCCGCCGCCGACGGCGATCTTCTCCATGTAGATGTCGGGCGCGTGCAGGAAGTTGCCGCGTTCGGCGAGCGCGATGGTGGCGAGCGCGTTGGGGCCGCCCTTGGCGGTCAGCGTGGTGCCTTCGAGCGGATCGACGGCGATGTCCATGGCGGGACCGCCCTTGCCGACCTTCTCGCCGATATAGAGCATCGGCGCCTCGTCCATCTCGCCCTCGCCGATGACGACGAGGCCGTCGATTTCGATCGTGTCGAAGGCCTTGCGCATGGCCTCCACCGCGGCGCCGTCGGCCTCGTTCTTCTTGCCGAGCCCGATCCAGCGGGAGGCGGCGACGGCGGCGGCTTCGGTGACCCGGACCAGCTCGAGCGCGAGGTTGCGGTCGGTGACGACGACGTCACGTCGGCGCGGCTGGGTGGGGGCGTCCATGGGTGTCTCCTGACCGGTGGGATTCGGCCGGAGGGTAGCATGAGAGGGCCCCGGCCCACCACGGGGCCGGGGTAAGCAGAGCGCAACCTAGACCCAGATGCGGCCGCCGCCGGCAAGCTCGAGTTCCTTGCGGGAATCGTCGAGCACGCGCTCCAGCGGCGCGAGCCGCTTCGGCGTGACGTGAACGCGCAGGGCGCCGGCACCGGATTCCAGCCGCAGGCGATGCAACACCCCGGGGCCGACCAGGGCGACACTGCCGGCCGGGATCGGGTGCCGATCCACCAGGCCGTGGTTCTGCAGCGCAACGTCGAGCGCGGGATTTCCCGGCTGCTGCACCCAGCGCGACTGCCCCGCCGCGTTGAACTCCGGCAAGCGATGGCTATCGCGCACGACTTCGATTTCCACGGGCTCCCCGCCCAGCGGCACGATCAGGGCGACACATTCGCCCGGTGACGGCGAAGCTTCCATCGCGCTCGGTTGCCGGAAGCTCTCGTTCGTTTCGTAGACAATCCCCGTGCAGATCCCGAGTGGATTGGCCTCGAGGATTGCCGGGAGCAACCCAGCCAGCGAATCCGACTGCATGGTGCCGCGCAGAACCGCGCCGAGATCAGCAGTGTCGATGCCCCCAGCTGTATCACGCCGGCTCGACTTGGACTCGGGAGAACTCGCCCCCCCGGGCGCAACGATGAATCCATTTTCGATGAACGTGGCGATCGGTTCTGCGAGTTCGGCGCTGATGACGCCAAGCTCAACCTTGTCGCGGAGCATGGCGGCCGCATCGATGCGGTCGGTCCACAGGCCGCCAAAAACGCTACGGGTCCGGGCGCAAGCCGGGTAGCGGCGGAACATGGCGTGGAAGAACTCGGCGTAGCCCGAGACTGAGGAGCGCGGCAGATCGAGGTCACTGCCTTCCGGCTTCACGACGACGAAAGGCAGGTACTTCGGCTCGATCTCGTTGTAGAAGTTCAGCGTGTAACCACAGTTACCATCGCCCATGCCGACCGCCGCCAGGTCCGGGCGATGCTGGTCGGCAATCGCCTCACCGATGACGGCATTGTCGAGCAATGCCTGGATGGTGACCTTGCTGCGACCCTCGGGCGAGAAGACCCAACCGGCAACTCCGGTTGTGGTAACGAGATCAAGTGAACCGCGCAATGACACGTCGGTAGTCTCCGGGTAGGTGGCGCCGGGAACTGGATTCGCCGGCGTCGGGGGGTAAGGCTGGGGTAGCGGGCCGATGCGCCGGCGAGACCCCTTATTCGGCCGCGAGCGGGGGGGCATTCGAAGAGACCTCGTCGCGGAGGCTGCGGTAGACGGCGAGATGGGCATCCACAACCATGTCAGCCGTCGGGGGACGCTGCATCCGGGTGGCGACCTCGGCCAGAGTGGTCCGCTCGTCCGCCAATCGCTTCAGCAGTGCAGCGAGCCCAAGCGGGCTTCCGACAGGGAAGTGGAACCCGTCGATGCCGTCTCGGACCTTCTCGGCCATGCCACCGATGTCAGAGCAGATCACCGGACGACCGTTGCGGAACGCCTCCTGAATCACCAGGGGCGAGTTCTCCCACCAGACCGACGGCACGATGACGGCATCCACGCTCTGCATCAGCATGTCGACACGAGACTGGTCGTAGGGACCGTGGAACTTGATGTTGTCGCCGACCTTCTCGAGCTGCTCGAGGAGCTCCTTCTGAAAGTCGGGCGGCTGACTGCGGTAGTCGCCGTAGACCTCGATGCTGATATCCGTGCGCTCTTCCTTCTCGAGGCGCTGTGCGGCCTCGAACAGGATCTTCGCGCCCTTCAGGAACGAGAGCTGGCCGAAGAACCCGACGCGCAACTGCCCGGTGGTGGAGATCGGTCTGATCGTGTCGCCGGTCGCTGGTGGCCGCACGACGTTCTCGATCACCGAAATGCCGTCAGCTGGCAGGCCCCATGCCACATACCGGTCCCGCAAGAACCCGCTCGGCGAGACGAAGTGGTCCACGAAGCCGAAGAACTGCGCGATGAACTTCTGGCGCAGGAAGAAATCCGACTCATCGAACTGCTTGAAGCACTCGACACAACGCACGGGATTCGCCTCATAGCACAAGTTTCTATGCGGGTGTGTAACCATCTGGCCGTGGTGATTACAGATTGCAAGGTACTCATGTAGAGTCACGACGATCTTGGCGCGTGGAAGCACGCGGCGGACGAGTTGGAATACCTCGACGCCGAAGTTGATGTAGTGGTGAAAATGCACCACGTCGGGCCGCAACTCGCCCAGCAAGGTGGCAAACGCCTCAGGCAGGCGGGAGTCGCGATTCGCGAACTTGAACCAATCGAATTCGCCGGCCGAATAGAGGTAGTCGTCGGGCCCGAACGGCTGCGTGATCGCGATGTCGGAGCGCTTCTCCCGACGATCGCAACCGAGGAACCAGGCGCGGCATTCATCGCGCGCACCAATCCCGCGGAACAGCGCGAACGCGGCGATCTCCGCTCCGCCTTTGGAGATTTCGGGATGACTGTGCGAACAAACCAGAACCTTCAGCGGCACCCGCGGCTCGTTCGCATCGTCGGCGTCCGCCCGAGGCGCGTCATCGCCTTGCTCCAAAACCTCATCCGGGCCTGGTGCCGCCGCTGCATCCTCGTGCGTCTCGGCCCCGGTGGTGCGGTTCTCCTTTGCAGCAACCGTTTCCGGGATGGCATCCCCGGCCTGATCGGTCTCCGGTGCGCGCATCCCGTCATCGTCGGACGCCGCGACGACCTCCGGGACAGTTTCGTGTGCAACGACAGACGTCGCCACGTCGACCTGGGGACCGGCCGTTGCGCCCTCGAACGTCGCGCCGACCGCGGTCGGAGGGGTCTGCTCGGGTCCGACGGCCGCGTCGTTCGCCATCGCAAGCTGCTCACGGCCCTCCGCCGGTGACGGCTTGGCAGAGGCATCCGACGCCACCGATTTCGAAACACCGCGGCGCGCGGCGGATCGAGCCTTGATCACCGGCGGGGGGTTCGTCAGTGCGTTCTGCGATTCCGGATCCCCTCGAAGGGAACCGGCGCCTTTCTGATGGTCGTACTTCTGCTGTCGTGCCATCAGCGCGTCACCGTCGTGGCGGGGCGATACTTCGCTTCGAATGCAAGCGGATGCCGAGCGATGACGTCGCCCCAGCGGCGCTGGTGTACCCAGGCGTTGTAGAGGGTCATGTTCATCCGCCAATTCTGCGCAGCCGACACCTGGGACTTTCGTTCGAGGTGGAACAACTCGACGTCGAGATCGACGGCGCTTTCAAGACCGCGTTCGAGAAGCCGGAGACAGAGATCGGTATCCTCGAAATCTCCGATCACGAAGCTCTCGTCGAAGCCTCCCAGCTCTTTGGCCAGGTCCAGTCGCATCACCATGCATGCACCGGTGATGCTGATGTGCTTGCGCAGGCCGCCAACGCCTGACTTCCGCATCCCCTTGCGTGGATGATCGCCGAAGTACCAGCCGCCGAATTCGGAGAGGAGCTTGAAGGTCATTCCCTCGTGCTGAACCGTCCCGTCGGCATAGAGCAGCATCGGTCCGACAGCACCGAGATCCGGGTTGGCCTCGAGCCGCGCGGCAAGACGCTCCAGCCAGTCCTCAGTGCCTGGGAAGACGTCCGAGTTGAGAAAGCACAGGTACGTCCCATGCGCGTAGCGAAGCCCGACGTTGTTCGCCGGGGCGAACCCCATGTTCTGCTCCATCAACACCGCGCGGAACGGAATGCCGAACCGATTGTAGGTGGAATCGAACAGACGGAGTGCCTCGCGTCGCTTCGGAGGATCATCCAGCACGTAGATGAACTCGTAGTCGAACATCGGCGCGTAGGTTGAGAAGAAGGCCATCTGGTACTCGACGAAGTCGAGCCGGCCATAGAGCGGAATGATGATCGAGAAACGCGGCCGGGGGTTGATCTCGCCGAAGACGACCTCGTCCGCCTTCGGCGGGATCGCGAAGCGACGAGCGTTCAGCCGCTCGACGGCCGGGCCGATGATATGATCGTAGGTCCGCGGGATATCGTTGTAGCGAACGTCGAACGTACCCAGCATCCGCTTCATCGCTGCGACGCCGTCCAGCTTCGACGCTGGCAACTTGCGATAGCCGACCTCTCGACGTGAGGTCTCGACCTCGATGTGCAGTGGGGCCGCGGGGGGAATCTCCGCCGGCACGTAGGTGACGAAGCCGCAGCGCGTGTCGAAGAACCCGCGTTCCGCACCGAGCGCCTCGATCACATCAGGCCGCTCGACCTTGACGAATGCCTCGAGGTCGACTGGCACGTCGATTTGGGCAGAGCGCAGTCGGACGGACCGGATCACTCCAGGTTTCGCCAGCATCCAGCCCATCAGCACGAGACCGCCCGGAGGGCAGGCGATCACCTCATCGAACTCGAGCGCGATCGGGTCGGACAGCGAGGCAAGCGTGTCCACGCCGAGGTAGGGCTGTCGCGCCAGTAGCGCGAGCAGCTCCGCCCCGCCCTCGCTCTCGGCGATAGGCGCGAGGATGGCGCGCAACCGGCCGACCAGCTCCGAGTCACGGAGCCGCTGACTGGAGCCGGATGCGCGCGCATGCGACCCCAGCCCGGCGGAGCGTAGTTCGACCGACCCGAGTGGTCCGAGCGGCCGCCCGGAGCCGCGAACGAACAGGACGCAACCGACGCCGCGACCCTGCAGATCGTCACGCTGATAGAAACCCGCCACGATCTCGTCGCAGCGCAATTGCGTGTCGCCGAAATGCAGGATCACCTCGTCGGGCTCGTCTCCAGGCTCCCACGAACGCGTTGTCCAGCCGCACAGATACCAGCCGCCCGAGGCTGCGTGATGGCCGTAGAAGTCGACGAACCCATCGAGACGATTGAGGGCTTGCGGCAGTCGTCCGTAGCCGGTGGTCGACAGCAGCGTCAGAACATCCCGACAGGTCGGTGCATCCTGATGCTCGAGCAGGATTGCACGCATGACGGGGATGACCTCGTCCTCACTCAGCCGCGGCGTCTCCGTCATCACCGGCAGCGTCAACCGTGTGCTGCCCTGGACGATATCGAGCCGTGACAGAGGGCCGAGCGAGTCTCCCCGGCCAGCGACGAACATCACGAGCCCGGTACCTCGGCCCTCCAGACCGGGTCGCTCGTGGAACACCGTGAGGGAGTGCCCCGACACTCCGCCGCCATGGAACTGCGCGGTCAGCCGGGTGACGTCGGCTGCATCCCAGGGCGTCGCCACCCATCCGCAGAACAGCCAGCCGCCGGCGTGCGCGCTGTACCCATAGGAATCGATGAATCCCTCGAGTTCCCGCCCTTGCAGCAGCGCGACATAGCCATCATGCGAGAGTCGGTCCTCGTGCCGCCCATGCTCCAGATAATGCTGGAGGGGTGACTCGCAGATACCTGCCTCGATTGCAGTGGCAACGTCGGGGAACGCCTGCAGGTATAGGAGTTCGTCGAACGCGGCGGGGAGATCGGCCGTGGCATCCGCGGGGGAAGTACGGGTCGCGTCGGCCTCCATGGCGCCTCGGGTGGGATCACTGTCCATCGTCAGCGTGCGCGATGTCGTCAAGAGCGGCGGGAATGGACGCTGACGGAACGAATGTCAGCGTAGAATGCGAACTCGTAGCGCTCGCAGCAGCGTCGATGAGATGCTTCAGAGGCTCCACGCTCGTCCGTCCATTCAACGTGGCATGGATCTAGCGTGTGTGCCGTACGAGATTTGTTCGTACTCGCACTGCAGCATATCCATAGGGAGGTCTTAACCTTTGGACGATCTCACGGTCAACACATTACGCACAGAGTCGTGAGCGATACGAGCGGATCGGAGAACGTCCAGGCCCGTTCTGCAGAGTCGGGAATATCCGGTATGCGCACCGAAGCGCGCCTTACGCCCGCAGATCGACGCTGCCGGTGGCATAAATGATGTGATTTCGAATCGCTTTGAGATGCGGCGGTCGAGCGACGCTCACCCAACCTCGATCCGGATCAGCGTCGGCGCTTCCAGCACCGCATCCAACGCGGCAATCCGCTCCAGCGCCGCGCCCATGCGGCGCTCCTCCGTCTCGTGCGTCACCAGCACGACCGGCACCGCCTCCCCCGGGCTGCGACCCCGCTGAAGCATCGACTCGAGTGAGATGCCGTCGTCCCGCAATACCGCCGTCACGTCGGCGATCACCCCCGGGCGATCCACCACCATCAGCCGCAAGTAGTACGCACCGACATGCGCGCTCATCGGCACGGACGGCGCCGCCGACAGGGAGGAGGCGGCCGCCCCCCAGACCGGCGTGAACCGGTTGCGGGCCAGGTCCACCAGATCCGCGACCACCGC
Organism: Rhodospirillales bacterium; assembly: GCA_017304945.1. Lineage (GTDB taxonomy): Bacteria > Pseudomonadota > Alphaproteobacteria > Acetobacterales > Acetobacteraceae > Rhodopila. Next base: position 56,166 of record JAFKLG010000074.1, on the reverse strand, counting down.
GGAGGCGGTCGGTCCCGCACCAGCACCACGGCCTTCCAGCATGACGCGGCCGACGAAGTCACCTTCCGCGACCACGGCATTGAACACGCCGTCCACCCGCGCGATCGGCGCCGAGTGGGGCACCATGCAGGGATGCACGCGCGCCGCGATCCCGCCGCTCTCCGTCCGCTGCGCCAGGCCCAACAGCTTGATCCGATACCCAAGCTCGGTCGCAAACGCGATGTCGAGCGCGGAGATGCGCCGGATCCCCTCCACATGCACGGCGTCGAACGCCACCGGCCGGCCGAAGGCGAGCGCCGCCAGGATGGCGAGCTTGTGCGCCGCGTCGATGCCATCGACGTCGAAGGAGGGATCGGCCTCCGCGTAGCCCAGCTTCTGCGCGTCCGCGAGCACCTCGGCGAACTCCCGCCCGCGCTCGCGCATCTGCGTCAGGATGTAGTTGCAGGTGCCGTTCAGGATGCCGGCGATGCGCGAGATCCGATTGCCCGCGAGCCCTTCCCGCAGCGCCTTGATCACCGGAATGCCGCCGGCGACCGCCGCCTCGAACGCCAGCGGCGCGTTGCGCGCTTCCGCTGCCGCGGCCAGCGAGGCGCCGTGCACCGCCAGCATCGCCTTGTTCGCGGTCACCACCGGCTTGCCGGCCGCGAGCGCCGCCTCCACCAGGTCGCGCGCCGGCCCATCCGACCCGCCGATCAGTTCCACCACCACGTCGATCTCGGGATCGGCCGCGAGCGCCACCGGATCCTCATACCAACGCAGTCCGCTCAGCGGGATGCCACGATCCTTGGACCGGTCGCGGGCCGACACCGCGGTGACCGCGATCGGGCGCCCTGCCCGCGCGGCGACGATGGCCGCGTTGTCGCGCAACAGGGTCAGGACACCGGCACCGACGGTGCCGAGGCCGGCGACCGCAACGGAAAGCGGACGCGTCATCGCGGCGCCCCCTCCGACACGGCGGGTTCGGCGAGGTTGGAGCCCGCCTGCAGGAAGCCGCGGATGTTGCGGATCGCCTGGCGAAGGCGCTGCGTGTTCTCGACCAGCGCGATGCGCACATGCCCGTCGCCATACTCGCCGAAGCCGAGACCAGGGGCGACCGCGACCTTGGCCCGCGCCAGCAGCAGCTTGGAGAACTCGACGCTGCCCAGCGAGGCATATTTCGGCGGGATCGGCGCCCAGGCGAACATGGACCCGTCGGGGGACGGTACCTCCCATCCGGCCTGCGCGAGTCCCTTGATCAGCACGTCACGCCGTTCCCGGTACAAGGTGCGCATCTGCTCCACGCAGTCCTGCGGACCGGTCAAAGCCGTGGCGGCGGCCACCTGGATCGGCGTGAACGCGCCGTAGTCGAGATACGACTTCATGCGGGTCAGCGCGTTGATCAGCCGCGGATTGCCGGCCGCGAACCCCATCCGCCACCCCGGCATGGAATAGGTCTTCGACAGCGAGGTGAACTCGACCGCGATGTCCTTCGCGCCCGGCACCTGCAGGATCGACGGCGGCACCTTGTCGCTGAAATAGATCTCGGCATAGGCGAGGTCGGACAGGATCCAGATCTCGTGCCGGCGCGCGAAGGCGACGATCTCCCGGTAGAAGTCCAGGTCCGCCAGGTACGCGGTCGGGTTCGACGGGAAGTTCACGATCAGCGCGGTCGGCTTCGGCACCGAGTGGCGCACCGCCCGATCGAGCGCGCGCAGCATCTCCTCGTCCGGCGCGGCCGGGATGGAGCGCACCGCCGCGCCAGCGATGATGAAGCCGAACTGATGGATCGGGTAGGACGGGTTCGGCACCAGGATCGTGTCGCCGGGGCTGGTGATCGCGGCGGCGAGGTTGGCGAGCCCCTCCTTCGATCCCAACGTCGCCACGACCTCGGTCTCCGGGTCGAGCTTCACGTCGAAGCGGCGGGCGTAATAGGCCGCCAGCGCCTTGCGCAGCCCGGGGATGCCCTTGCTGACCGAGTAGCGATGGCTGCGCGGGTCCTGCACCGTCTCGACCAGCTTCGCCACGATGTGCGGCGGCGTCGGGCTGTCCGGATTGCCCATGCCGAGATCGATGATGTCCTCCTGCGCCGTCCGCGCCTTCGCCTTGGCCGCGTTCACCTCGGCAAAGACATACGGCGGCAGGCGGCGGATGCGATGGAACTCGCCGGAGGACTCGGTGCTCATGACAGGCCTTTCAGGCGCTTGGGAACCGCTACTGTAGCAAAAGCAACCGCGCGCCGCGACCAGCGGCTTCGGCGCCGACGCGCACCGCGCCCTGCGGCACACCGGCCGCGGTCAGCGCGTTCGCGATCGCCTGCGCGCGCGACAAGCCGAGGCTGAGCGCCGCGGTCTGGGCTGCCACGTCGGATCCGGTCGCGTCGCCATAGCCGGTCACCACCACGGTGGAGCCTCCACGGCTGGCGGCGAACTGCTTCACCGATGCGGCAGCCTCCGGCGACAGCGCGGCGGAGCCCGGCGCGAAGCCGATTCGCGCGCCGCCGGATGCCGGCGATCCGGCAGGGTTCGCGGCCGGCGCTGAGACGGCAGGCGGACTGCCGGCGGCCGCGGCGCGCGGGGGTGGCCCGCCCGGCAGCCCGAGATCCGGGGTAGCGCCGGCGCTGGTGCCCGGCGCTCCAGAAGTGCCGGGTGCCGGCGTATTGGGCATCGCGCTCAGCATGTCCGGCGTGCTGGTGCTGGGCATCGGTTCGGCGGTCGTCGGCGCGCCGGCGGCCGGGGGCGGCACCAGCGGCCCCGCACTCGCGGTGGGCGCGGCGGCCTGCGGCCGCGTGGCGGGAGCGGGCGGCGTGGCGGCGGTGGGCGCCGGCGCGACCGGCGGCGGGGCGGCCGCGGG
>JAFKLG010000074.1:35048-53213 GCA_017304945.1 Rhodospirillales bacterium | reverse complement strand
TGCCCCCGGCGCGGGCGCCGGCGGCGTTGGGCTCATGTCCGGCACCGACGCGGCAGGCGTCTCCAGCGGCGCCGACTGCACGGCCCCACGGGGGGCGCGTGCCGGCGGCGGCGCGGTGCCCGATTGCGCGGCGGCCGATTGGGCGGCGGCTGGCGCGGCGGCCCCCTGCGCCGGCGGCGCGGACGCCGCGGGAAGCGAGGCGGAGGCCTGGCCCGGCGGCGGGGCGGGCGGCGGCGGGCTCAGCGTGTTGGCGCCGAACAGGCCGGGCGAGGCGGACGGCGAGGACGGGTCGGGCAGCGGCGCCGCCTCCGCCGTGTGCTGCGCGTTCGTGCGGTCGGCGACCAGCGCCGCCGTCAGCCGCTTCATCTCGTCCTTGTCCGGCGGCGTCGGACGGCTCGGCACCGTCGCGAGATTCGGATACGGCGCGTCGGCGCCCGGCGGTGCCGGGCGTTCCTCGGCGATGCGGCCGCCTTCGAGCCCGTGCCACCAGTCGACCGGGTTGAACGACATCTTGTCGGAGCTGCAGCCGGCCAGCAGCGCCATGACCGGCAGCACGGCCAGATGGCGTCCGAGCCGCGCCGCCGCGACAGGCCGCGTCGGCAGACCCGACCGGTCCGCTTGAACGCATGTCCGCACGCCACTAGGTTGCCGGCCTCTTACCTCGATCACCATATGTCGGACCCGCTCCACGCTGCCGGCGGCCTGTGTAGCCGGTGGTGCTGCCGACGCAAAGGATGCCCGCATGGCCCCCCGGGAGAAGACGACCGAGAAGACCGCCGAGAAGACCGCGCAGACGTCCGCAGACAAGATCTCGCCGCCGAACGATTTCCGGCTTCCGGACCCGGCCACCGTCGGGCGCTCGATGGCCGATATCGCAGAACGATCGCAGCGGATCGTGGCCGAGTGGCTGAAGCGCCAGGCCTCCGAGGAGCCGCAGGCCGATCCGCTCAACATCGGCCATGCCTTCCTCGAGATGACCACCCGCATGATGGCCAACCCGGCGCGGCTGATGCAGGCGCAACTCGGGTTCTGGCAGGACTACATGACGCTCTGGCAGAACACCGCGCGGCGCATGATGGGCATCGAGCAGGTCCCGGTGATCGACGCGCCCTCCTCCGACCGGCGGTTCAAGGACGACGCCTGGAAGGAGAACGAGGTCTTCGACTTCATCAAGCAGTCCTACCTGCTCTCCGCCCGCTTCGTGCAGGACGTGGTGCGCCAGGTCGACGGGCTCGACCCGAAGACCGCGCAGAAGGTCGACTTCTACGCGCGCCAGTTCATCGATGCGATGAGCCCGTCCAACTTCCTGCTCACCAATCCCGAGGTGCTGCGCAAGACCGCCGAGACCGGCGGCGAGAACCTGCTGAAGGGGCTCAACAACCTGCTCGCCGACCTGGAGCGTGGCCGCGGCAAGCTGTCCATCAAGATGACGGACATGGACGCCTTCAAGGTCGGCCAGAACATCGGCGTCTCGCCCGGCAAGGTGGTCTTCCAGAACGACCTGATGCAGTTGATCCAGTACACGCCCAGCACGGACAAGGTGCTGAAGCGCCCGCTGCTGATCGGCCCGCCCTGGATCAACAAGTTCTACATTCTCGACCTGCGGCCGAAGAACAGTTTCGTCCGCTGGGCCGTCTCCCAGGGCCACACCGTGTTCGTGATCTCCTGGGTCAACCCGGACGAGAAGCTCGCCGAAAAGGGCTTCGACGACTACATGAAGGAAGGCTATCTGGCCGCCCTCGACGCGATCGAGCAGGCGACCGGCGAGCGTGAGGTCAACGCCATCGGCTATTGCCTGGGCGGCACCCTGCTCGCCAGCACGCTCGCGTACATGGCGGCGATCAAGGACGAGCGCATCAAGACCGCCACCTTCTTCGTCACCATGATGGATTTCCGCGAGGCCGGCGAACTCGGCGTCTTCATCGACGAAGAACAGCTCAAGTCGCTCGAAGACAAAATGGCCAAGCGCGGCTTCCTCGAAGGCAGCGAGATGGCGACGACCTTCAACATGCTGCGGGCCAACGACCTGATCTGGTCCTTCGTCGTCAACAACTACCTGCTGGGCAACGACCCCTTCCCGTTCGACCTGCTCTACTGGAATGCCGACAGCACGCGCATGCCGGCGCGCATGCACAGCTTCTACCTGCGCAAGATGTACCAGCAGAACCTGCTCGCGAAGCCGAACGGCATCAGCCTCGCCGGGGTGCCGATCGACCTCGGCAAGATCAAGACCCCGGCCTACTTCCTCTCGACGCGGGAGGATCACATCGCGCCCTGGAAGTCGACCTATCGCGGCACCCAGCTCCTCGGCGGGCCGAAGCGCTTCGTGCTCGCCGCCTCCGGTCACATCGCCGGCGTGGTGAACCCGCCCGAGGGCGGCAAGTACAGCCACTGGATCAACGAAGACCTGCCGCCGGACGCCGAAGGCTGGCTGCAGGGCGCGACCGAGATGGCCGGCTCCTGGTGGCCCGACTGGCACCGCTGGGTCACGGCGCAGGGCAAGGCGCAGGTGCCCGCGCGGCAGCCGGGCGCCGGCAAGCTCCCGGCGCTCGAGGACGCGCCCGGCAGCTACGTCCAGGTGCGGCTGAGCTGAGCGGCCGGATGGACCCCTCGGCGGACCAGCGTGGCCGCGCCCCACACCCGGTGCACGCCACCACCCTGACCGCCGACCACGCCGCCCGCTTCGCCCACATCGTGCTCGGGCATGTCGCCAGGGAATACCCGAACAACCCCGACCACGCGCTCGCGGGCCCGGCGGACGCGCTGACGCCCCGCGCGCTGCACCCGATCTTCTGGGGCAGCTACGACTGGCACTCCTGCGTGCACAGCCACTGGATGCTGGCCACCCTGCTGCGCCGCTTCCCCACAGCGGTGCCGGCCGCCGACATCCGCGCCCTGTTCGACGACCGGTTCACGCCGGAGAACGTGGCGGCGGAATGCGCCTATTTCGCCCGCCCGACCGCCCGCGGCTTCAAGCGTCCCTATGGCTGGGCCTGGCTCCTGGCACTCGCCGCCGAACTCACCCGTCATGATGCGCCCTGGGGCGCGACGCTGGCGCCGTTGACGCAGGTGATCGTGGCGCGGGTCCACGCCTTCCTGCCGCTTGCCGTCTACCCGATGCGCGTGGGCACGCACTTCAACACCGCCTTCGCGCTGCGGCTGTTCGCCGACTGGGCCGAGGCCAGCAAGGACGCGGCCCTGCAGACGCTGCTGCGCGACACCGCCGAGGCCTGGTACGGCGCGGACGTCGCGTGTCCCGCCTGGGGCGAGCCGGGTTTGGACGAGTTCCTCTCCCCTGCCCTGGTCGAAGCCGAATGCATGCGCCGCCTGCTGCCGGCGGACGCGTTCGGGGCGTGGTTCGACCGCTTCCTCCCGCGGCTCGCGGCCGGTGAGCCCGCGACGCTGTTCCGCCCGCCGCAGGTCACCGACCGGACCGACGGCAAGATCGCCCACCTCGACGGCCTGGCGCTGAGCCGCGCCTGGTGCTGGCGCGCGCTCGCATCCGCCCTGCCCGATGCGGACCCGCGCCGCACGCGCATGCTGGACAGCGCGGAGCAGCATCTGGCCGCCGCCCTGCCGCACGTCGCGGGGGACTACATGGGGGAGCATTGGCTCGCGAGCTTCGCGGTGCTCGCACTGGACGCGCCCGCGCCGCCGCCGGCCTGAGTACGGGACCGGTCGGCTACTCCGCCTCGGGCGAGCGTAAATTCAGCCGCGCCGGCCGGCCGCGCTGGGCGGCACGCACGACCCGGTCCAGCGCCTCGAGAAAGGCCGCGCGATGCCGCGGCGTCAGCGCGGCGGGGCCGCCCGTCTCCTGCCCGGATTCCCGCAGATGCTGGTTCAGCGCCCGCCCGGCGAGGGCCGACCCGATATTGTCCTCGGTCCATTCCCGCCCGTTGAACGCCAACGCCCGCGCACCGCGCGCGAGGCAGCGCGAGGCGAGCGGAATGTCCGCCGTCGCGCACACGTCGGTAGGCCCGATCCGTTCAGCGATCCAGTCGTCCGCCGCATCCGGCCCGCTCGCGACCACGACCATCGCGACATTGGGCAGGCCGGGCGCGCGGATCGGGCGGGAGCCGTTGGAGACGACGTGCACGGGAACGCCCAGCCGGGTGGCGACCCGGTAGATCTCCTCCCGCACCGGGCAGGCATCGGCATCGACGTAGATCGCGGTCATCCGCAGCCCTTCTCGTCGATGCCCGCCTGCCTCGGCATCATCGCGGCCAACGTCACGAGGCCTGGGTCAGGAACCGCATCGCCGCCAGCACGCCGCCCGGCTGGCGCGGAATGCCCGCCGCGGCGAGGCCCATCTCGACGCCCGTCAACGCGCCGGTGAGCTGCAGCACGCCGAGATCGCCCATGTGGCCGATCCGGAACACCCGGTCCTCGACCCGGCCGAGCCCGTTGCCCAGGCTCATGTCGAACCGCTCGAGGATGACGGCACGGAGCCGATCGGCGGAGTGGCCCTCGGGCACGCGGATCGCCGTCACGCCCGGCGCATAGGCCGCCGGGTCCTGGCATTGCAGCTCCAACCCCCAGCCGGCGGCGGCGCGGCGGGTTGCCTCGGCATAGCGCTGGTGGCGGGCGTAGACGGCGTCCAGACCCTCCTCCGCCAACTGCTCCAACGCCGCTTCCAGCGCCCAGAGCAGGTTGATCGCCGGCGTGTAGGGGAAGAACCCGGTCTCGTTGGCCCGAACCAGCGGCTCCCAGTCCCAATAGCTGCGCCGCGCGCCCCCGGCCCGCGCCGCCGCCAGCGCCTTTTCCGAGACCGCGGTGAAGGCCAGGCCGGGCGGCGTCATCAGCCCCTTCTGCGAGCCGGCCACCGTCACGTCGACGCGCCAGGCATCATGCCGGTAGGCGATGCAGCCGAGGGACGAGATCGCGTCCACCATCAGCAGCGCCGGATGCGCCGCAGCGTCGATCGCCGCTCGCACCGCGCCGATATCGGACAGGCAGCTCGTCGAGGTCTCGCTATGGACCACGCACACCGCCTTGATCCGGTGCTCCCGGTCCTCCGCCAGCATCTCGCCGATCGCGGCGGGGTCGGCGCCGCGCCGCCAGTCCGTCTCCAGCGCCACGACGTCGAGGCCGAAGCGGCGTGCCATCTCTTCCCAGAGATGGGCGAACTGGCCGGTGCGGCTGATCAGGATGCGCTCGCCCTCGCGCAGCGTGTTGGCGAAGGCGGCCTCCCAGGCGCCGGTACCCGAGGACGGGTAGATGCCGACCAGCCCCTCGGTCCCGAACACCGGCCGCAGCTTGCCGATCACCGAGAGGCCGAGCCGGCCGAATTCAGGGCCGCGATGGTTGATGGCGTTGCGGTCCATCGCACGCAGGACGCGTTCAGGAAGGTTTGTCGGGCCCGGCGTCTGTAGGACGTGCCGGCCGGGGACGAAGGCGTTCATTGGGACGTTTTCTCCTCAGGACCGCGTCTCAAGCACGCGATGAGGGCGTTGCGCAACAACGCCGCGGCATGGCGGCCTTGCGCGCCGACCCAATCGGTAGGTGGGTGAGCGCCGGGCTCAGCCCTCCAGCCGGCGCATGAACGCCCGCAGCGCCGGCGCCCATTTGTCCGCGTCCGCGCCGGAGGCGAGATGCCCATGCTCGCTGTCCAGCAGGACATAGGTCGCGTCCACCCCGGCGGCGCGCAGCCCGTCCATCACGGTGGGCGCGAGCGAGGGCGGGAACAGCGCGTCGGTGCGCGACAGCACATAGAGCACGGGCACGCGGATCCGCGCATAGTGCCGGGTGATGTCGTAGCGCTCCATGGCGCGGCCGAGGATGAACAGCGAGTTGGCATCGAACCCGGCGGCCCAGGCGGCGGCGATCCGCTCGAGTTCGGCCGCCCGCGCCGCCGGATCGGGGAAGCGGGGCGCCAGGCTGTCGAGCAGCCCATAGCGGGTCAGCGTGTCCACCCGCAGCCGGGTGAGCGTCCCCTTCACGTCCCCCGTCTCGTAATAGTCCCCGCCGTTCCAGGCCGGGTCCGGCTCGAACCAGGCGCGCAGGCCGGCCACTCGATCCGATTGCGGCGGCAGGGGCGAGGTCACCACCGGCACGATGCCGTCCATGAAGTCGGGATGGCTCACCGCCCATTGGAAGGCCTGGAAGCCGCCATAGGAGGGGCCGATCACCGCGCGCAGATGCCGCACGCCCATCCGCTCCAGCGCCGCCCGCTGCGCCGCGACGATGTCGGCCACCGTGATCGCCGGAAAGCGCGACCCGTAGCGGCGCCCGGTACGGGGATCGATCGAGGCGGCATTGGTCGACCCGTAGCTCGAGCCCAGCATGTTGAAGCAGATCACCCGGTAGCGGTCGGTGTCGATCGGCGCCCCCGGCCCGACCAGGCTGCTCCACGCACCTTCCGAGGATCCGGCGCCCGGCCGGATCATGTCCGGCCCGCTGGTATAGCCATGCGTGACCAGGATCGCGTTGCGTCCATCCGCCGCCAGGCGGCCACGCGCGACATAGGCGAGGGTCGCCTCCGGCAGCACCTCCCCGCTCTCGAGCCGAAAATCGGGAATGGTGACCTGCCCCTGCTCGATCTCCTCCGTCACGTGCGTCTCCTCCCGCGGCTCCGGCGGGACGTTGCCACGCCGGCGGCCGGCATGCCACTGATCGCGGGCCAAGGGAGGGGAATACGATGTCCGCTACGATCCGCTGGGCCGGTCTGGCCGCGACGCTGCTGCTGACCACCGCGCCGGCCATGGCCGCCGACTCGCTGACCACCACGCTGCATCGGGCCACTGCCGACGGAACGGGGGAGGCGATCGGCACGATCACCATCACCGAAACCGCCAAGGGCGCGGTGTTCCGGACCGACCTGAAAGGGCTGCCCCCCGGGGCGCACGGCATCCACGTGCACCAGAACGGCGCCTGCGGGCCGACCGAAGCGAACGGCGTGAAGGTGCCGGCCGGCGCCGCGGGCGGGCATTGGGATCCGGCCACCACCGGCAAGCATGAAGGGCCCGAGGGCCACGGCCATCGCGGCGACCTGCCGGTGCTGCAGGTGGCGGCGAACGGCACCGCGAAGGAGAGCCTCACCGCTCCCGCGATCAAGGATCTCGCGGCGCTGAAGGGTCACGCGATCGTCGTGCATGCCGGCGGCGACAACTACGGCGACCAGCCGCAGCCGCTGGGCGGCGGCGGGGCGCGCCTCGCCTGCGGCGTGATCGGCGGCTGACCCGGACCGGACGGGAGAAAACCAAGATGCAGTTCGCGATTGCGCTGCCCACGGCGGCGGATGCCTGGAAGGTGGTCCGCCGCGCCGAGGAACTCGGGTTCGCAGAGGCCTGGTTCTACGACACCCAGATGCTCTGCGCCGACTGCTTCGTCGCCATGGGCGCCGCCGCCGTCCAGACCTCCCGCATCCGGCTCGGCACCGGCGTGCTGATCCCGTCCAACCGCATCGCGCCGGTCACCGCCAGCGCCTTCGCCTCGCTCAACCGTCTCGCACCGGGGCGGATCGACTTCGGTGTGGGCACCGGCTTCACCGGCCGCCGCACCATGGGCCTCGGCGCGATGAAGCTCGCCGACATGGAGGAGTATATCCGCGTCGTGATGGCGCTGCTGCGCGACGAGACCGTCGAGTTCGACATCGAGGGCCAGCGCAAGAAGATCGCCTTCCTCAACACCGATCTCGGGCTGATCGACACGCAGCACCCGGTCGGGTTGCACGTCTCGGCCTACGGCCCGAAGGCGCGGGCGCTCACCGCACGCCTCGGCGCCGGCTGGGTCAATTTCGTGGGCGACGTCGCCGGCGGGACGGCCGCGATGGCGGCGATGCGGCAGAGCTGGGCGAAGGCCGGTCGGGATCCCGGCACGCTCTCCGCCACCGCCTTCGCCCTCGGCTGCGTGCTGGAGCAGGGCGAGCCGCTCGACAGCCCGCGCGCGATCGCGCAAGCCGGTCCACGCGCGAGCGTGCTGCTGCATCGCGCCGCCGACGAGGCCCTGTCCGGGCTGCCCAACACCTCCACGGTGCCGCCCGAGGTGGCCGAGGCCGTCGCGGGCTACGTCGCGCTGGCGAAGTCCTTCCCGGCCGACGCACCCTGGCTCGAGAACCACCGCGGCCACCTGATGGCGGTGCGCGACAACGAGCGGCCCTTCATCACGCCCGACATGATCCGCCTGACCACCTTCACCGGCACCGAACCCGACCTGCTGGACCGGATCGCCGCACTGCGCGACTCCGGCTACACGCAGTTCACCATCCAGCTCGTCCCGGGGCAGGAGCAGGCGATCGAGGACTGGGGCCGGCTGATGCGGCGGTTCGGCTGACAGCGGCGCCGCCTCCATGAGCTACGGCGCGCTCGCCCTGATCGTGCTGGGCGCGGCCTTTTTCGGCGGGCTGCTGTCCTGGCTGGTCCGCCGCAAGGTCCGGGTCGAGACGCTGCGCCGCCACCACGAGATCGGCACCGCCGTCTCCATGCAACTGGGCGTCGTGTTCGCCGTGCTGCTGGCCTTCGTCTTCAACGAGGTCTGGTCGGAATATCTGAGCGCCGCCCGCTCCATCGAGCACGAGGCCTCCAGCCTGCACACGATGGCGCTGCTGGCCGCGGCGCTGCCGCCGGCGCCGCGAACCGCGATCGACGGGGCGATCCAGGACTACGCCCAGGCGGTGGCAAACCAGGAATGGCCGACCATGACGGGCGACCATCACGGCACGACGGCGCGGGATGAGTTGGCGAAGCTGTGGCGCAGCGTCATGGATGTGCCGCCCCCATCGCCGGGTGCCCCGGACATCCGCCCGCAGCTCCTGTCTCTGCTGCAGCGGGTCCATGACATGCGGGAGTTGCGGCTCACCACCGCGCGGACCGACGTGCCGGGCGTGCTGTGGGCGCTGCTGCTGTGCTTCACCGCGGCGATGGTGGGAGCGCTGCTGTGGTTTGGGGTGGAGTATGTCTGGTCGCAAGTTGCCTTCGTGGCCGGGTTCGTCGCCTGCCTGGCCTTTGCGCTGGCCCTGGTCCACATGCTCGACCGGCCGTTCGACGGGGCGCTGCGCATCGGCCCCGAACGGTTCCGCGCCATTCACGACCTGGTCGCGAACGGGCATTGAGGCGTCGACGTCGCACGCCGGCGCGGCCGTCAGGTGCGGTCGCGGGAGACGCGGCGCCTGCTTGCGCCCCCGTCGGCACCGGGGCGCGCCGTAGCCGAACCGGCGAGATCGCGTTCCATGTAGCGCGCGCCTTCGCCATAGCCGGCGAGCTTGGCCGCGAGCTCCGGCCGGTCCACCGGGACGAATCCCTGCCCGCGCCAGAACCGCGCGGATCCGCCCACCGCCACCAGGGCCAGCCGCGGATACGTGGCGGCCGCCGCGAGCTGCGCCACGATGGCAGCGGCCGCTCCCAGCCCGCGGGCGGCCGGCAGCAGGGCGATGTCGTGCAAATAGAGGCAATCGGCGCCGGCCGGTAACACACCGAGCGGGGTGTCGAGCGGTGGGATCGTGCCGGTGCGCCAGGGGTGGGCGAGCAGGTAGCCCAGCGGTGTGCCGCCACGGGTCAGCATCCACGCGCCCTGCGGATAGAGCGCCTGCCGCTCGGCAAAGACGGCGGGCGCCTCGGCGAGGTCGGGCGGATGCACGGCGGCGGCGATGCGCACCACCTCGGGAAGATCGCCCGGCTGCATCGGCCGCCACGCCCAGTCTCGCCGGGTTCCGCCCATCAGTGCGACCGGCGACTCTGTCGCGGGCCAGGCGCCCGGGGCGTTCGTGATGGACCAGCTTGCGGCCGCGAAGTGGACGACCGGCCGAAGTCCCGCGGTAGTGGCGGCTGCCGTTCTCTCTCCTCCCCTCGACCGACACACCGCGCCTCAGGCGCATCGGGGCCAGTACGCCGGTTTGTGACGGCCGCGCCACGATCGGGCACGTGCGCTCCACCCGCTCCGCCCTGTAGGGTCCGCCGCATGCGTGCGATCACCCCTGCCCTCCTCATGCTGCCGCTCCTGCTCGGGGGCTGCGTCTATATCGACACGACGCCGGCACCGCCGCCGCCGAGTGTGTATTACGCGCCCTACCCGCCAGGCACCCAGCCTCCCCCGCCTCCACCCCCTGCCCAGGCACCGCGCTGACCCATGTCGCCGCTCTGGCTGGTTGCCCTGATCCTCGGCCTGGTCGAGGGTCTGACGGAATTCATCCCGGTCTCCTCCACCGCCCATCTGCTGCTGCTGGGCCAGGCGTTCGGCTTCCACTCCCCTGGCAACACCTTCGCGGTGCTGATCCAGTTGGGCGCGGTGCTGGCGATCCTGCTGGTCTATGCCGGCCGGCTGCTCTCGGTCGCGGCCGCGCTGCCGCACGATCCCGGGGCGCGGCGCTTCGTGCTGGGCGTGGTACTCGCCTTCCTGCCGGCCGCGATCATCGGCGTCCTCGCGCATCGGCTGATCAAGTCGGTGCTGTTCGAGACCCCCACCCTGATCTGCGTCATGCTGATCCTCGGTGGGATCGTGCTGCTCTGGGTGGACCGCCGGGACCTGCGCCCGCGACACCTCGACGCGACGCGCCTGCCGCTCGGCTGCTACCTGGGTATCGGGCTGTTCCAATGCCTGGCGCTGGTACCGGGCGTCTCGCGGTCGGGCTCTACGATCGTCGGCGCGATGCTGCTGGGTGTCGAGAAGCGGGCCGCAGCCGAGTTCAGCTTCTTCCTCGCCCTGCCCACCATGGCCGGCGCCTTCACCTATGACCTGCTGAAGAACCGCGACGTGCTGTCGATGGACGACGCGTGGACGATCGGGATCGGCTTCGCCGCCGCGTTCCTGGCCGCCGCCCTGGTGGTGCGTGGATTGCTCGCCTTCGTCGGCCGGCACGGCTACGCCCCGTTCGCCTGGTGGCGGATCGGAGTCGGAGTCGTGGGGCTGGGCGCGTTGGCGTTCGGCTGAGAGCGGCGGGAGGTCCGGCGGGAGGGTTGGGTGCATCCCGCCGTCTCGTCCGTGCCGCAGCGCGACCGCTTTGAATCACACAGAGGAAGAAGACGAGGCACGGGAGACACGGAGTTCTTCGGGTTTGCGGTGCGGTGCCTCCTCAGGTCTCTGAGGGAGCGTCCAGGGCGGCGGAGCCCCTCACCGCCTGCCGCCGGGCGGGGCGGACGCACGAGCGGACACCGGTCCGAGACCTCTCTGTGTTCCTCTGTGTCTCTCCTTCTTCCTCTGTGTGATTCAAAGCTGCCGCGGGACGGCACGAACCCCGCCGCGTTCGCACCACTCTCGCCGCGTTCGCACCACTCTCCCCGTGCGCTCGCCTCTCCAAGGCCCCAGGCGCGGCGCCTCTCCTCGAGGGCCGCTCTCCCGGCGACCCTCCTCCCTCACCGCAACGCGGCCCGCACCTCCGCTGCCGTCGGGATCGGTCCCACGGCGCCATACCCGCGGCATTTCAACGCCGCCGCAACGCAGGCGTAGCGGGTCGCGGCCTCCGGTGTGTCGCCCGCCAGCAGCCGCGCCAGGAACGACCCGCAGAACGTGTCCCCCGCCCCGGTGGCGTCCACCGCCTCCACCACGTGGCCCGGCACCCGCATCCGCACCCCGTCCGCGGTCGCCAGATAGGCCCCGTCGATGCCCATCTTCAGCACCACGATGCGGCAGCCGAGCCGCAGGTAGAAGTCGACCATCGCCTCGGGATCGGTGAGGCCGGTCAGCGTGGTGACGTCCTCCATGCCGGGGAACGCCACGTCCGCCCCCTCCATCGCCGCGTGCATCACCGCGGCGGCGCGCGCCGGCGGCCACAAGCGCGGGCGATAGTTGGTGTCATAGGCAACCATCACGCCGGCGGCCCGCGCCGCGGCGATCGCCGCGAACACCGCGTCGCAGGCGCTTTCGGAAATGCCCTGGCTGATCCCCGACACGTACAGCATGCGGGCCGCGCGGATCGCCGCCAGCGGCAGGTCGGCGGCGCGGTAGTTCGCCGCCGCCGAGTTCGCGCGGTAATGCAGGAAATGATGTCCCGCCGCGTCATGCGTGACGAAATACACGCCGGTCAGGAAGCGGTCGCTGCGCAGCACCGTCGTGCAGTCCACGCCCTCGTGCTCCCACAGCGCGATGAAGCTGTCGCCCGGCATGTCGCGGCCCAGCGCGGTGATCATGCCGACGCGGGCGCCCTGGCGCGCGGCGGCGATGGCGGCGTTGGAAGTGTCGCCCCCATGTCCCTCGAGATAGTGGCGGCTGCCGTCCGGCTGCGCCGGAAGCTGGGAGAACTCCAGCATCGGCTCACCCATGCAGAGCAGCTCCACCGGCATCACGCCGCCTCCTGCACCGCCCGCGCCGCCGCCGCGATCGCGGCCTGGTCACCGGCGGCGATCCGCTTCTCGTCCACCAGCGCACCGCCCATGCCGACGAAGGCGGCGCCCGCGGCGAGGTAGGACATGAAGTTCCCCGGATCGACGCCGCCGGTCGGGCAGAAGGCGACGCCGGGCAGCACGCTCGCCAGCGCCCGGATGTGACCAGGACCGCCCACCGAGGCGGCCGGGAACACCTTCACCACGTCGGCCCCGGCCGCCAGCGCCGCCCGCACCTCGGTCGGCGTGACCGCGCCCAGCATCAGCGCCGCCCCCGCGGCACGGCAGGGCGCCGTCAGCGTCGGGTCGACCCAGGGCGCGACCAGGAACCGCGCCCCCGCCGCCAGGCAGCGCTCCGCCGTCGCGGCATCCGGCACCGTGCCCGCGCCCACCAGCAGGTCCGGTTCCCCGGCCAGCTCGCGGATCAGCGCCGGCGCGTCCGGGATGGTCATGGTGAGCTCGAAGATGCGCAGCCCCGCATCGCGCAGCCACCGCACCGCGGTCGCGGCATGCGCCGCCGTGTGGGTGCGGACCACGGGGACCACCCGCGCGGCGCGCAGGGTGGCGAGAAGCGGATGGTCGGTCATGGACGAATCCTCCGCGCGCACGGAACCGGGTTCGCGGCGGTGATGCAAGAGGCTGGTGGTTTCCCTTGCGCCGCTCCGGAATCGTTCTTACTTTCGTCTGAAACCGGAGAGTCAGCCCCATGGTGCTGCCCCGTGAAGCCTACCCGGCCAGCCGCTACGACCCGTCCCCGCTCGTCGATCTCAGCCGCAAGGCGGAGCGCGAGCGGCTCAGCGCCTCGGCGATCAAGGCGTTCCTGGCACTCGCCCATCGCTGGCGCCTGCGCGACGAGGACGCCCGCGCCCTGCTGGGCGGCATGTCGAACGGCGCCTGGTACGAGATGAAGAAGCGGCCCGACCGGGTGCTGGACGCCGACCGGCTGCTGCGCCTGTCCTACCTGGTCGGCATCTTCAAGGCGCTGCACATCCTGCACGGACCGGACCTCGCCGATGCCTGGGTGCGCCTGCCCAACGCCAACCGGATCTTTCGCGGCCAGACGCCACTCGGCTTCATGATCGCAGGCGGCATCCCGGCGATGCAGATCGTTCGCCGCCTGCTGGACGCGCGGCGCGGCGGGTTCTGATGGCCGATGCCCTGCCGCCCGTCAGCCTCGTGCGCCAGTACGACACGCAGCGGCTGATCCCCTCGCAGTACAGCCTGCCCCAGGGCGCCTCCGTGCTGACGCTGCTGTCCGGCGAGGACGACGCGATGCTCGCCGACCTGTTCGACCTCGACAACGCGACCAACGACCGGCTCGCCGCGGAAAACGAGCTGCTGCCGGGGATCGGGCTGTCGGAGCTGGTGTTCGGCGTGCCGCATTTCCGCATCGTCAACGCCGCCTACTGCCACCCGCATCCGTTGGGCAGCCGCTTCAATGGGCCGGACCGCGGCGCCTGGTACGCCGGCTTCACGCTGTCGACCGCGATCGCCGAGGTGACGTTCCACAAGACCCTGCACCTGCTGGAGATCGGCGTGATGCGGGACAGCGTGACCTACGACGCCTATCTGGCGGACTTCTCGGCCGGGTTCCACGACCTGCGGCAGGCGCCCGGCTTCACCGACTGCCTCGCGCCGGACAGCTACGTCGCGTCCCAGGCGCTCGCCGAACGCCTGCTGGCCGAGGGCTCCCTCGGCATCGTGTATCCCAGCACCCGCGACCCGGACGGCACCTGCCTCGCCTGCTTCCGCCCGGCGCTGGTCGGCAACGTGCGCAAGGACGTCACCTGGCGCTTCACTTGGGACGGCTCCGAAACGCCGGTGGTGACGCAGGAGGACACATGACGCCGATCGATCGCCTGCGTGCCATCTGCCTCGCGCTGCCCGAGGCACAGGAGAAGGAGACGTGGGAGGCGCCCACTTTCCGCGTGCGGGACAAGATCTTCGCCATGGTGCACGCGTTCGAGGGCGAGGCCTCGCTGTGGTGCAAGGCCCCGCCTGGCGTGCAGGCGATACTAGTGGAGGCGGCGCCCGACCGGTTCTTCCGCCCGCCTTATGTCGGGCCGAAAGGGTGGATCGGGATCCGGCTGACCGACGCGGTGGATTGGGAGGAGCTGGCCGCGCTGATCCGCCGGAGCTGGAGCATGACGGCGCCCAAGCGGCTGCAACGCGATGTGGGGAGCGGGGCCGTCTCGCAACGGCGTGGTCCCGCCTCCCGCAAACGCTCCTGAGCTACTGCGCGCGGGTCGGCTGACTCGGCGCGCTCGGATCCGCCGGCGGCGCGGCCGGGGCTGTGGCTGGGGCCGGCGCTGTGGCTGGGGCCGGCGCTGGGGCACCTGATTGCGCGCTGAACGGCTGGGTCGGGCCCTTCGGGGCGGCCGGCGTCGCGCTGCCGCCGCTCCGCGCCGTCAGGTCGGTAATGCAGCGCCCGAATGCATTGCTGACGGCGGTCGAGCCGTTCAGCGGCACGCTCCAGGGCTGCTCGTTCCCGTCGGGGAAGGACAGCGTCATCGAGATGGCGCGGCGGAACTGCTCGTCGAACGCCTGCACCGCCGAACGGTCCAGCGTCCAGTTGAGCGAATGCTCGCTGCCCCGCGCCTGCACGGTCCAGGGCGTGTCGAGCCCGATCTGCATCACCACCGGCACCTGGGTGTCGGCGGGGATGTTCCAGCTCGGCTTGATCGCCGAGAACAGCACCTCACCGCCGCCGATGACGAATCGCAGCGTGAAACGGCGCCCGTCGGGGTTGGTGTTGCCGATGCCGCAGACATACCGGCCATCCTCGGCGCGACCGCTGAACGCGTCCCAGCTTCCGACATGGTAGTAGGTCGCGAGTTCCGCTGCGCGCGCCGCGCCGCCGCCCAGCAGGGTGGGCGCGCCGAACGCCAGCGCCACCGCAACCATCCGTCCGATCTGTGTGCGCATGCGCGCCCCCGTCCTCCATGTGTCTGACCATCCGGCCCATGCCGTCGCGACGCGGCATCATTACGGCACATCATCTCAACAGGGCGAGAGGCGTGCGTCGTGCCGAGCCGGGACACCCGAGCGGCGGGTGTGATAACGAAGCGCGCTTCGCCGACCCGGGAGACCCCGCATGAAACGCCGCACCTTCCTGCACGCCGGCGCCGCCGCGCTCGCCAGCCCGCTCGCCGCGCCCGCGCTCGCCCAGGCCCCCGGCAAGCGCGTGCTGACCTTCGTGCCGCAGGCCGATATCGCGGTGCTCGACCCGGTCTGGACCACCACCTACCAGACGCGCGACCACGGATTCCTCGTGTTCGATACGCTGTTCGGGCTGGACGGGGCGTACCGGCCGCAGCCGCAGATGGCGGCGGGCGCCAGCAGCGAGAACGACGGCCGCGCCTGGAAGATCACCCTGCGCGACGGGCTGAAATTCCATGACGGCGAACCGGTGCTGGCGCGCGACGCGGCGGCCTCGATCCGCCGCTGGGGGGCGCGGGACGGGTTCGGCCAGGCGCTGATCGCCGCCACCGACGCGATCGAGGCCCCGGACGACAAGACGATCGTGGTCCGCCTCAAGCACCCGTTCCCGTTGCTGCCGGATGCGCTGGCCAAGACCCCGCCGAGCATGTGCCCGATCATGCCGGAGCGGCTCGCCGCGACCGACCCGTTCAAGCAGGTCACGGAAATGGTCGGCAGCGGTCCCTACCGGTACAAGGCGGATGAGCGGGTGCCCGGGGCGCAGGTCGTCTATGAGCGATTCGATGCGTACGTTCCGCGTGCGGATGGCACGCCCGACGGCACCAGCGGCCCCAAGGTCGCGCATTTCGACCGGATCGAGTGGCGGATCATGCCGGACCCGTCCACCGTCTCGGCGGCGCTGCAGCGGGGCGAGATCGACTGGTGGCTCGCCCCCGATGCCGACCTGCTGCCGCTGCTGCGCCGGCAGTCCCGGCTCAAGGTCGAGACGACGGTGCCGACCGGGTTCATCGCGACGATGCGGTTCAACCAGTTGCAGCCGCCGTTCGACAACCCGGCGATCCGCCGCGCCATCATCGGGGCGATCACCCAGGCGGACTACATGATCGGCATGGTCGGCACCGACCCGGCGCTGTGGAAGGATGGCGTCGGGTATTTCTGCCCCGGCACGCCGCTCGCCAACGACGCCGGCATGCAGGCCCTGACCAGCCCGCGCAACCTGGATGGCGTGAAGAAGGCGCTGAGCGACGCCGGCTACAAGGGCGAGAAGGTGGTGATCCTGACCCCCACCGACATCGCCTCCGCCAAGGCGCTGGCCGAGATCACCGCCGACCTGCTTTCCCGGATCGGGATGACGGTGGATGCGCAGACCATGGACTGGGCGACCTTGGTGCAGCGCCGGGTGAAGACCGATCCGATCGACCAGGGCGGCTGGAGCATCTACCACACGAGCTGGTCGGGCCTCGACATGGTCAACCCGGCCGGCCACATCTTCCTGCGCGCCAACGGCAAGGCGGCCGCCCCCGGCTGGCCCGACAGCCCGACGCTGGAGGCGCTGCGCAGCGCCTGGTTCGTCGCGCCGGACGCCGCGGCGCAGAAATCCCTCGCCGAACAGATCCAGACCCAGGCGTTCAAGGACGTCCCCT
Organism: Rhodospirillales bacterium; assembly: GCA_017304945.1. Lineage (GTDB taxonomy): Bacteria > Pseudomonadota > Alphaproteobacteria > Acetobacterales > Acetobacteraceae > Rhodopila. The sequence goes on along the minus strand of JAFKLG010000074.1, from coordinate 36,379 downwards.
ACATCCCGCTCGGCCAGTACTTCATGCCCACCGCCTACCAGGGCAACTTGACCGGCATCCTGAAGGGCAGTCCCGTGTTCTGGAACGTGCGGCGCGGCTGAGCGCCGGGCGGGATGGGTCGGAGAGAACAGATGAGCACGTTCGAATTGGTCTGGGACAGCCGCTGCGGCGTCGCCGAATCGCCGGTCTGGGATCGGGCCAATCGACGGCTGCTGTTCTGTGACATTCCCGGCAAGCGGATCAACGCGCTGTCGGTCGACACCGGCGCGAAGGAAAGCTGGGACTTCCCCGAGGTGGTGCCGAGTTTCGGCCTGGCGCGGTCGGGGCGGCTGGTGGTCGCGCTGCGACATCGGGTGGTGATGTTCGACCCGAAGACCCGCGCCATCACCGACCTCACCGCCACCATCGAGGAACCGCCGACCACCCGGCTGAACGACGGCAAGGTCGGACCGGACGGGGCATTCTGGGTCGGCTCGATCGACGAGCGATCGCCGCGCCAGCCGATCGGGGCGCTGTATCGCGTGACCGCGGATGGACGGGTGGAGAAGCGCGCCGACGGCATCGCCAATTCGAATGGTCTGGCTTGGTCGCCCGACGAACGGGTGATGTATCACTCCGATACGGCGGCCGGCGTGATCGAGGCCTGGGATTTCGACGTGGCCACGGGCGACATGCGCAACCACCGGGTGCTCGCACGGCTGGGCAACGAGGACGGACGCCCGGACGGCGCGGCGATGGATGCCGACGGCAACTACTGGTCCGCCGGCCCCTCCGCCGGATGCATCAACTGCTTCTCCCCCAGCGGGGAGCTGCTGGCCAAGATCCCCTTCCCGGTGCCCGGCCCGACGATGCCCTGCTTCGCCGACGAGCAGATGTACGTGACGTCGCTGCGGGAGGGGAAATCGGCCGAGGTGCTGGCCGCGCATCCCGGACTTGGGGGCCTGTTCCGGGCCCCGGCCCCGGCGACGGGCGCCCCGGTCGGGGTGTTCGCGGACTGATCGGCCGCACCTGTCCGGTGAACCCGCGCGGCGCTGGCGCGCTCTCGTTCGGCAGACAGTCGCAGGAGAGACGCATGGCCACCGAGGACGACAAGACCACGGCCACCCCCGACGCGGACCGCCGCAAGGACTGGGAGAAGCAGGACGCGGAGGTCGCGGGCATCACCCGCACCGTCCAGCCCAAGAGCGATGCGCCGTCCCGCGCGGGCATCACGGGGCCGGGCAGCGGCGCGGACGCCGAACAGGGCTGAACCGCACCAGGACCGGCGCGGGCGAAGCGGGCGCGCGCCGGGCCGACATGAAAAGGGCGGGGTTTCCCCCGCCCTTTGCGTT
>JAFKLG010000074.1:0-34954 GCA_017304945.1 Rhodospirillales bacterium | reverse complement strand
GCGGTAGCCGGGCGGCGGCGGGGCCGGATAGCTGGGCGGCGCGCTGTAATAGGTCGGCGCCGGACGCTGCGGCGTGGTTGCCGCGCCACCCACCGCGCCGAGGGCGCCGCCGCCGAGGGCACCGATCGCCGCCCCCGTGCCGCCGCCCGCGAGGCCGCCGATCGCCGCACCGCCAGCCGCGCCCAGCAGGCCACCGCCAACCGCGCGCTGGCCCGGGTCATAGGGATCGGTGCAGCCGCCGAGGCTGACGGCGAGGCCGAGCCCCAGGGCGGCGGGAAGTAGCAAATGTCGCACGGTGAATGTCCTTCTGTTGCGGCTCAGCGAATCGCGAAGCCTGTTGCGGCTCAGCGAATCGCGAAGCCGAGGGAAACGGAGGGCGGGTAGTAGGCCGGCGGCGGTGGCGCATAGACCACGGGCGGCGGCGGCGCGTACACGACCGGCGGCGGCGCGTAATAGTACGGGCGCGGCGCCACCACGACTGCCGGCGGCCTCCAATGCCGATGCCAGTGGCCAGGCGGCCGGTGCCAACCCCAGCCGGGCCTGTACCAGTCGGCCTTCGCCGGCGCGGCGGTGGCCAGGACGCCGAAGGCGGCCAGGGCGAGGCCAATCGCGGGTACGCGGAAAGATGCCATGACGGGTCTCCTTCAACGCCTCGACATAAGCGGTAGATCGTGGCGGAGCCGGGGCGGACATCGTCACAAATTGGAGAACCGTTGCGGGACCATCCCGGTCAGCGTGGTCCCGCGCGTCCGGACCGTGGCGACTTTACGCCCAGGGTGAAGAAGACGCCCCGACGCTCGGCGCGGAGTCGACCCTTCGGGGCCGAACCTCTATGCTCACCAGTTCGCGAAAGGATCTCGTCATGCCGCAATCCGAACGGGTTCTGATGCTGACGGGCGCGAGCCGGGGCATCGGGCACGCCACCGTCAAGACCTTCTCCGACCAGGGCTGGCGGGTGCTGACCATTTCCCGCCACGCCTTCGATCCGCGCTGCCCCTGGAAGGGCGGGGAGCGCAACCACATCCAGCTCGATCTCTCCGATATCGACGCGGTGCAGGCCGCGCTGCCGCGCATCCGCGACATCACCGGCGGCCGACTCGACGCGCTGATCAACAACGCGGCGATCTCCCCCAAGACGCGCGGGGGCGGCAAGATCAGCGCCCTGGAGATGGCCTATCGGGACTGGCTGCACATCTTCAACGTCAACTTCTTCGCCACGATCGCCCTCAGCCAGACGCTCGCGCCGCTGCTGACCGAGAGCCGGGGATCCATCGTCAACATCACCTCGATCGTCGGCTCCCGCGTGCACCCGTTCGCTTCCGCCGCCTACGCGACCTCCAAGGCCGCGCTGGCCGCGCTGACCCGCGAGCTCGCCGCCGAACTGGGAGAGCGCGGGGTGCGGGTGAACGCGGTCTCCCCGGGTGAGATCGAGACGGCGATCCTCTCTCCCGGCACCAAGGAGATCGTCGAGCGCACCGTCCCGCTGCGCCGGCTCGGCCAGCCGCAGGAAGTGGCGGAGCTGCTGTTCTTCCTGTGCTCCCAGAAGGCGACCTACATCACCGGGACCGAGATCCACATCGACGGCGGCCAGCAGGTCTGAGGCTGCTCCATGGCGGCGGTTCGGCGAGGCGGAATACGGCGCCGCGCGTTGCTCTCCGCCGCCGGGGGCGCCCTCTCGCCATTCCTGTCGGCGGGCTTTCGCGCGGCTGACGCCGGTGCGCCCGACCGGCTGCCCCGCAACCCGCGCCAGACCGTCTCCCCCTTCTACGATCCGCAGCCGGACGTGCCGCCCGGGCCGCTGCCCCCGAACGGCACCGCGAGCGTCCTGATCCCGCTGCCGGCGCAGGCCAGCCACGTCCGGTTGGTGTTCGGCAATGGCGGCCAGGCGCCTTACCGGGTCCGCGCGCTGTGGGCGCCCACCGCGCGCGCCGGCAATGGCTGGCTGCCCTGCCGCTGGGACGGTTCGACCGACCTCGCGGCGTTCCACCCGGTGCGCTTCGGTGCGGCCGGCGCCGACCTGCCGCCGGACCGTACCCCGCCTCGCGGCCCCCAGGACGCCGTCGTGCCGCCGGGCGTCGCGGCGTTCCACTCCGACTGGATGCCGACGGGCGGCCTGATCTCCCGCACCGATGCGGACGGGCCGGAGCGCCTGATCCTGGTGCGGGCGGAGATCCCGGACGGCGTGGGCTGGGGCGTCCTCACGCGCAACCCCGGCCTGACCGAGGATCCGCCGGACGTCGGCGGCCCCTCCGCCCTGTTCGCCGCCCCGGTGCCGCTGGCGCGGGTGGACGCCACCAGCTTCGTCCCGACTCGCTCCCATCCGGTGCAGGCGGTGCAGTGCTGGTCCGCGGCGGGCGGCTACACGCTGCTGTATTGCGGCTCCGCGATCATGGCCGGAGCCGCCACGCCTCGGGACCGCGCCGCCTTCGCCCGCATCGCCGCACGCCGGCTCACCGGGATGGGAATCCCCTGCGGCGCGCTGCTCAACCTGCAAGCGGGGCCGGCCGTCTCCCCCGTGACCGCGGCGGCGGCAGAGCGCGCCCTCGCGCTCTACCGGCCGGACGTCACGCTGATCCAGGTGGCGACCCGCGGCGAGGCACATGCCCCGGCCGCGCAGGACATTGCCTGGGCGGCCGCCCAGCGCATGAGTGCGGCGACACTCGCCGTGGGCGGCGTGCCGATCTACGTGACCCTCCCGCCCTGGTCGGGCCGCGATGGCCCGGATGCTCCCTCCGAGGCGATTCGGCAGATCAACAACGAACGGGCGCGGCGGTCCGGCGTGCCACTGCTCGACTACGATCGCCTGATGAGCAATGCCGAGACGCCACCGCGGCTCTGGCCACTGTTCGATGCCGCCGGCGACGGCGCGCATCCGAGCGCCGAAGGGCATCGCGCCGCCGCGGCCGCCCTGGTGTCGCTGCTGCGCAGCCTGATGGTCGGCTGACTCGCTCCGCCACCGGCCCGATGCTACGCCTCCCGACAAGCAAGACCGGGATGGGAGGCCGTGGAATGCGCGTCGAAACGCTGCTGCCGCTGGGCAAGGTGGACCCGGGCGTGCGCGCGCCGGAGGTGCCGCTGGACGTCACGCGGGTGTTCGACGACGCGCGCACCGTCGAGCGGCTGGGCTATGACGGCATCGCGTTCGAGGAGTGCAAGGAGGATCCGTTCCTGCTCGCCGCCCTCGCCGCCCAGGCCACCACCCGGCTGCGCCTCTCCACCGCCGTGGCGATCGCCTTCCCGCGCAGCCCGACCAGCCTGGCGATGACCGCCTGGACCCTGGCGCGCCTGTCGGGCGGCCGCTTCATCCTCGGCCTCGGCACCCAGGTGCGCGCGCATATCGAGCGCCGCTACGGCATGGCCTGGCACCCCGCCGGTCCCTGGATCCGCGACTACGTGCACGCGCTGCGGGCGGTGTGGCGCTGCTGGCAGACCGGCGAGAAGCTGGCGTTCGAGAGCGAGCACTACCGGCTCAGCCTGATGGTGCCGCTGTTCGATCCCGGCCCGATCGCGCATCCGGACATCCCGGTGCATCTCGCCGCGGTCAACCCGATCATGAGCCGGATCGCCGGCGAATGCGCCACGGGCATCCGCCCGCACCCGGTCTGCACCGCCGCCTATATCGAGCAGGTGATGCTGCCCGCGGTGCATGAGGGCGCCGCCCGCGCCGACCGGGACGCGCGCGACTTCGCGGTCGCCATCAAGCCGCTGATCGCGACCGCCCGCACCGAGGCGGAACTCGCGAAGCGGCGCGAGGACGTGCGGGCGCGGGTCGCGTTCTACTGCTCCACGCCGGCCTATCGCGCCGCCTTCGACTTCCACGGCTATGGCGAGCTCGCCCGGCGCATGAGCGTGCTGTCGCGCGAGCAGCGCTGGGAGGAAATGCCGGGTCTCGTCTCGGACGAGATGCTGGAGCTGTATGCGACGGTCGGGCTGGTCGACGACATCGCGGCGAAGCTGCGCGCGCGCTACGCCGCGGTGGTGACGGACGCGGAGGTGAGCATCCCGATCGCGTCCGCCGCGGACCTCGAGACTCTGTCGGCGGTGATCCGCGCGCTGCAAGCGGCGTGAGCCGTCGCCTCCGGTCTCGGCCGCGACCTTCAGCGCCTGCCCGGCCGTGCCCGCCGCGGTGCCGCGCGTGCGACCGCACCGCGGGGACGGAGCAGGCCGCTCCCTCCCGGGACCAGATCCGCGCTCAGTACGCGGGTCGCTCTTCGATCACGTCGGTCTCGGTGATGACGTCGGCCGGCTCGTAGAGCCAGCGCGCCAGCACACCGCCGACCGCGGCGCCGAGCAACGGGACGATCCAGAACATCCAGAGTTGGCCGATATACGCGCCACCCGCGAACAGCGCAGGTCCCGTGCTGCGCGCCGGATTCACCGACGTGTTGGTGACCGGGATCGAGATGAGGTGGATCAGCGTCAGCGCCAGGCCGATCGGAATGCCCGCGAAGCCGACCGCGGCGCCCTTCGAGGTCGTGCCGATGATGATGAAGACGAAGAAGAAGGTCAGCACGAACTCGGTGAGGATGCAGGCACCCAGACCGTATTTTCCGGGGCTGAGATCACCGTAGCCATTCGCCGCGAAACCGGCCGGCTCCCAACCCGGCTTCCCTGATGCAATCGTCCACAACACGGCGGCCGCAATCACGGCCCCGATCACCTGCGCGACGATGTAGGGCAGCACGTGCTTGTTCGCGCACCGCCCCGCCGACCAGAGACCGATCGTGACAGCGGGATTGAAGTGGCCGCCTGAGATGTGCCCGACCGCATAGGCCATCGTGAGCACGGTGAGACCGAAGGCGAGCGCGACGCCGAGGAATCCGATGCCCAGTCCTGGATACGCTGCAGCCAGAACAGCCGCACCGCACCCGCCGAAGGTCAACCAGAACGTGCCGAAGAACTCGGCCGTTATCCGGCGGAGCGTATCGTTGTTCATTGTGAACCCCCATCCAAGGGGCCACGACCTTACGCCCTGCCGCGCCTGCACCGCCGCAAGCGCAAGCTGCACCCGCATCACGAAAGGGCGACGAGAATGCGCGGACATCCAACATCGCACGCGCCGCGGGGACCGCCGCTTCGTTCACCGCCGCACGCCGTTCTTCTGCCCCTGCTACCGCCACCGTCCGCGCGGTGGGCGCCGCCCGGCGGTCGTGGCGGAGGGGCAGCGACCGCCGCCGTGTGCGGGTGGGATGGCCGGGTCGAGCCCGGCCATGACGGAGAGGGGCGACGTCGGGCCGCGCCGATCAGCTCCCCGACACCTAGGGCCGCGAACCGGGGCGATGGTCATGGTCGTGGCTCCTCCCTCGCAGGCGCCCCCGCATCGCCTCAGGCGTGGACGAGCTTGCAGCCGCCTTCGGACATCGGCCGGAACGCCTGGTCCGCGGGCGTGGTGGAGACGACGTTGAACACGTCCCACGGCATCTTGCTCTGCGCCGGTGTCTTCACCTGGAACAGGTAGCCGTTGCAGATGAAACGGCCGTCCTGGCGGATGCTCGCCTTGCCGAAGCAATCGTCGTCGGTCGGGTGCGCCTTCATCCAGTCGATCGCATCGCGTCCGCCGCGCGCCTTGGCGGGGCCGAGCGCCGCGACGCCCTTCAGGTAGTGGGTGACGGCCGAATAGCAGGAGGCATGCAGGTCGCTCGGGTAGTTGTCGGGCGTCTTCGGCAGGAAGCGCTTGGTGAAAGCGCGGGTGCGGTCGTTCAGGTCCCAGTAGAACGTGCCGGAGATCAGCAGGCCCTGCGCGGTCTCGAGCCCCATCGACTTCACCTCGGTGATGAAGCCGACCAGCGCCGCGACCTTCACGCCCTGCTGCGCCATGTTGAACTCGGCGGCCTGCTTGACGCAGTTCTCCATGTCGCCGCCGGTGTTGCAGAGGCCGATCACCTTGGCCCCGCTCGCCTGCGCCTGCAGCAGGAAGGACGAGTAGTCCGTCGTGCCGGGGAACGGATAGGGCGCGCGGCCCAGCACCTTGCCGCCGCCGGCGGTGACCACCTTGGTGACCTCGTCGGCGAGCGCGTGGCCGAACGTGTAGTCGGCGACGATCAGGTACCAGTCCTTGCCGCCGTCCTTGACGATGGCGCCGCCGGTAGAGTGCGAGTCGAACCAGGTGTCGGGCGAGAAATGCACCAGGTTGGGGCTGCAATATTTGCCGGTGATGTCGGCCGAGGCGGCGCCGGAGATCAGCAGCGTCTTGTTCTTCTCGACCGCGACGCCGTTCACCGCGAGGGCGATCGCGGTGTTGTTCAGGTCGGCGATGGCATCGACCTCGTCACGGTCGAACCACTGGCGCGCGACGCCGACGGCGATGTCGGGCTTCTGCTGGTGGTCGGCGGCGATGATCTCGGCGGCGAAGCCGTGTGCGGAGGGATTGAAGTCCTCGACCGCCTGCTTGGCCGCGAGCACGGTGGTGGGGCCGGAGTTGTCGCGATACTGGCCGGAGAGATCGGTGAGCACGCCGATGCGGACGGTGGGGGTTTCGGCGCGGGCGGCACGTGAGGTGGCGGCGACGAGACCGGCGGCGCCGGTTGCGAGCGCCGAGCGGCGGGAGAGGATCATGGACGTTCGAGAGCCTTCGTTGACGAGAGACGACGCTGACCAAGCACAGCCGTCTCATAGTGGCAAGTTCAGCTCCTCACCGCCGCTCTCGCGAGAAACTGTGTTTGCCAACCGTCAGCCGTGTCTGGAGGCGTGCCGCGCCCTCCCTCACTGACAGGCCAGGCACTCCTCGTAATCCGTCGGGTTCGCCCCAGCCGACCCGGTCGCCACCGCCATCGCGCGCGCCACCAGCGGCAGTTCCGCCTGCCCGTCATTCGCCGGCGCCAACACGCCCGTGAACGCCGTCGGCGCCACCGCCTTCTCGCTCACCGCATCCGCCCGCGCGATCGACAGCGAGCGGCAGTAGTACAGCGACTTCACGCCCTTCTTCCACGCCATGAAGTGGATCTGGTGCAGGTCGCGCTTGTGCACGTCCGCCGGCAGGAACACGTTCACCGACTGGCTCTGGCAGATATACGGCGCGCGGTCCGCGGCATGCTCGATGATCCACCGCTGATCCAGCTCGAACGCCGTCTTGTACACCGCCTTCTCCTGTTCGGTCAGGAAGTCGAGGTGCTGGACGGAGCCCTTGGTCAGCGTGATGGACGACCACACCTCGTCGGTGTCGTGCCCCTTCTCCGCCAACAGCTTCTGCAGATGCCGGTTGCGCACCGAGAAACTGCCCGACAGCGTCTTCTGCAGGAACACGTTGGCCGCGATCGGCTCGATCCCCGGCGACGAATTGCCCGCGATGATCGAGATCGACGCCGTCGGCGCGATGGAGAGCTTGTGGCTGAACCGCTCGTTCACGCCATACTCGGCCGCGTCGGGGCACGCCCCCCGCTCCTCCGCCAACACGGTGGAGGCGGCGTCGGCCTGCGCGCGGATGTGCTTGAAGATCTTCTTGTTCCACACCTTCGCGATCACGCTCTCCCACGGCACGTTCAGCGCCTGCAGGAAGGAGTGGAAGCCCATCACGCCCAACCCCACGGAGCGTTCGCGCATCGCGGAATAGCGCGCCTTCTCCATGCCCGGCGGGGCGCGGTCGATGAAGTCCTGCAGCACGTTGTCGAGGAAGCGCATCACGTCCTCGACGAAGGTCGGGTGCTTCTCCCACTCGAACCAGTTCTCGAGGTTGAGCGAGGCGAGGCAGCACACCGCGGTGCGCTCCATCCCGTGCTGGTCACGGCCGGTCGGCAGCGTGATCTCGCTGCACAGGTTGGAGGTCTTCACCTCGAGCCCGGCCAGCTTGTGGTGTTCGGGGCGCGCGTTGTTCACGTGGTCGGAGAAGACCAGGTATGGTTCCCCGGTCTCGATCCGCGCGGTCAGGATGCGGATCCACAAGCTGCGCGCGGAGATCGAGCGCACCACCGACTGGTCCTTGGGCGAGCGCAGCGCCCACAGCCCGTCCTGCTCGACCGCGCGCATGAACTCGTCGGGGATCTGGATGCCGTGGTGCAGGTTCAGCGCCTTGCGGTTCGGATCGCCGCCGGTCGGGCGGCGGATCTCCACGAACTCCTCGATCTCGGGATGCGAGACCGGCAGGTAGACGGCCGCCGACCCGCGCCGCAGCGAGCCCTGGGAGATCGCGAGCGTCAGGCTGTCCATCACCCGGATGAACGGGATCACGCCCGAGGTCTTGCCGACCGATCCCACCTTCTCGCCGATCGAGCGCAGGTTGCCCCAGTAGGAGCCGATGCCGCCGCCCTTGGAGGCGAGCCACACGTTCTCGTTCCACAGCCCGACGATGCCCTCCAGGCTGTCGGAGGCCTCGTTCAGGAAGCAGGAGATCGGCAGGCCGCGATTGGTGCCGCCGTTGGACAGCACCGGGGTGGCCGGCATGAACCAGAGCTGGCTCATGTAGTCGTAGAGCCGCTGCGCATGCGCGCCGTCGTCGCCGTAGAAGGACGCGACGCGGGCGAACAGGTCCTGGAAGTCCTCGCCCGGCATCAGGTAGCGGTCGGAGAGGGTGGCGCGGCCGAATTCCGTCAGGAGCGCATCGCGGGAACGGTCGATCCGGACCTGATGACGACCTTGCATCTGCACGACATCGAGCACGTTCGAATCTCCCCCGGTTCCGCTTCGCCGCGCCTCCGCCCACTCCTCGGCGTGCCGATCGGCGGCGGTGGCGTCGGCGGACTTTCCGGGTTTAGCGCGCGGGTCGTCAATCAACATCTGGGCCTCGTCTCGCAGGGCAGCCACTACCTGTCGTGGGGATGTTGCGTCTCCGCCACAGTGGCCGCGCCGCCACAGTGCCGCGGCGGAGACCCATATCCTAGCGACTCGCGGGCCGGCCGTGGGGTGCCGTGTGCGTGTTCTCCCCATGTTCCACAGGGGGGTCGCGAGGCAGGACGCTCGTTCGCGACGAGGATTGGTATTCTGCCGAGAGAGTCGACTCGGTGACCGGGGAGCATGCCGCCCGCCCGCACCCGGTCAGCTCACTCCGAATCGAGCCGCAGCCGGGTCGGCAGCAGCTCCCCCTGCTCCTCCAGCACGGGGTAGGCGGCAGCGGCCACGAGGTGCCCGTTCACCCGCTTGAGCTCCCGCAGCAGCTCGAGATGCATGAGGCTCGCCTCCGCCTCGGCCCCGCCGGCGCGCAGCCGGTTGAGGTGGTCGGCCGACGCGCTTGCCTCGAGCTCGCGGAACGTCTCCTTCTCGCTGGCGAGCATCCGTGCGGCGCGGGCGTCCTCGGTCATCAGCACCGACCCGGCCATCCGCGCCGTGCGGGCGAGCCGCGCGAGCAGTTGCGCGGCCTCCGCCCGCTCCGCTTCGGGCAGCGCGAGCCCCCTCTTCAGCCGGCGCGAGAACACCGCCATGACGTTGCGGTCGATCACGTCGCCCGCGGCTTCCAGGTTCGTGGCGAAGGCCAGGATCTGGTTGAGCCGGCGGCTGTCGAGATCGGTCAGCGCCTCCGGGTCGAGCTGCGTGAGATAGGTCTTCACCGCGGCGCAGAGCCGGTCGAGCACGTCGTCGCCGCGGCGCACCGCGGCGAAACGGTGGCGGTCGGTGCCCGACAGCGCCTCGGCTGCCTCGTTCAGCATCGTCTCCATCCCATCCGCCATGCGCAGCGCCTCCCGCGCCGCGCCGGCCAGCGCGACGGGCGGGGATTCGATCGCGGCAGGGTCGAGGTAGCGCGGCTTGGACGGGTCGTCGGGCTCCACCCGCGGCGGCAGCAACCGCTCGAGCAGCTTGGCATAGGGCGCGAGGATGGGCAGGAACGCCACCGCGATCACCAGGTTGAAGGCGGTGTGGAAGTCCGCGACCGCGCGGACCGGATCGGGCTCGAGCTCGGTCAGCCAGGGGCCCAGCCATTCCAGGCCGATCAGCGCCACGATCACGCCCACGACGCGGGTCAGCAGGTTGCCGATCGGCAGCCGGCGCGCCACCGGATCGTCCCCGGCCACGCCCTCCAGCACCGGGTTGATGGCGGTGCCGAGATTGGCCCCCAGCACCAGCGCGAAGGCGGCATGCGGCGGGATCGCGCCCTTGGCGGCGAAGGACATGGTGAGCAGCACCACGGCGACCGAGGAATGCGCCGCCCAGGTCAGCCCCGCCGCCAGCAGCACGTCCAGCACCGGCTGGGTGGCGACGGCCCCCAGCACCATGCGGAAATTCGGCATGTCCTCGAACGGCTCGAGCAGCAGGATCAGGCTGTGCAGCGAGAACAGCATCAGCCCGAGGCCGATCGAGACCCGCCCCAGGTCACGCGTGCGGGCCGCGGTGCCGCGGCGGAACAGCAGCACGCCCAACAGGAACAGCACCGGGGCGACCCCCGAGACGTCGAAGGAAAACGCCTGCACGATCAGCGTGGTGCCGACATTCGCCCCCAGCATCACCGCGAGCGCCGGCTGCAGCGCGACGGCGCCCGCCGCGGCGAACCCGGCCACCATCAGCCCGGTCGCGGTGGAACTCTGCAGCACGGCGGTGACGCCGAGGCCGGCCGCGAAGGCGGCGAACCGGTTGTGCAGCGTGGTGCCGAGGAAGTGGCGCAATTCCGGCCCGAAGCCGCGCTGGATGCCGGTCTGCACCATGTGCACGCCCCACAGCAGCAGGGCGACCCATCCGGCCACGTCGAGCAAGGTCCAGGTGGCTTCCACGTCGATTCTCCGGCCAACTGCAAACGCGGCACCATCCCGCAGGTGACTGGCGCGCGCGTGGTCAAAGCCGCAATAGAGCCTGCGTTGCAAGCATTCGTGACGCCCGGCCGCGAAGCCGCCACGGTTTCGTCGCGCCGACGCCACCCCCGAGCCGCGCGATTTGCGGCTCACATCTGGAGTGCGCCCGTATGCGTTTCGTGATCCTCGTCGCCCCGTTGCTGCTCGCGCTAGGCGGCTGCGTCAGTGTCTATGGCGAGAAGGAGCCGGAGAACCGCGCCACCATCGTGACCCCGCCGCCCGCGTCCGGCGCGCCGGTGGTGGTGACCCGCCCCTGATCCGGGCAGGCGTGCCCCGAGCGGCGTGACCCGTCGCTGAACCCCGGTCACGCCGTCAGTCGTCGAAGCCCAGCATCCGCGTGAAGGCCTCGGCCGGCTCGCGGTGGGTCTGCAGCGCGTTCTCGGGCGCGTCGGGGTCGGCGTGACCGAGCGCCATGCCGCAGACCACGACTTCCTCGGGGCTCAGGTCGAGTTCCGCGCGGATGATCCGGTGATAGCGGGACCAGGCCGCCTGCGGGCAGGTGTCGAGCCCGCGGCCGCGCGCCGCCGTCATGACGTTCTGCAGGAACATGCCGTAATCGAGCCAGGAGCCGGTCGCGAGGTCGCGATGGATCGTGAAGATCAGCCCGACCGGCGCGTCGAAGAACAGGAAGTTGCGCCGGTGCTGCGCCTTCATCCGCGCCGCCTCGCCGCGGGCGATGCCCAGCGTGCCGTACAGCGCCCAGCCCACCGTGCGGCGGCGCGACAGGTAGGGCTCGAAGAACGCCTCCGGGTAGTAGGGCACCTCCTGGGTGTGACCCGGCTCGTCGGCGTCGAAGGCGGCGAGCACCGCCGCGCACAGCCGCTCCCGCGCCACCCCGGCCAGCCCATACGCCCGCCACGGTTGCATGTTCGTCCCGCTCGGCGCCCGCGCCGCGACGTCGAGCAGCGTCGTCACCGTCTCGCGCGGCACCGGCGTGGGCAGGAAGCGACGGATCGAGCGGCGGGAGAGGATCGCGGCGTCGACGATGGCGGCCGGGTCGGTCGGGGACGAAGCTGACATGAGTCCGCGATAGCTCATGCGCCCCGAACCGGCCAGGGGCGCCGGCACCAACGCGCGGAATGCTGGCGCGGGCGGAGTGGCGGAGGCGCGGAGTGGTGGCGCGCGAAGTGGCGGAGGCGCGGAGCGGTGGCGCGCACGGAGTGGCGGAGGCGGGGAGTGGTGGCGCGCGCGGAGTGGCGGAGGCGGGGAGTGGTGGAGGCGCGGAGTGGTGGAGGCGCGGAGTGGCGGAGGCGCGGAGAGCGCGGAGGCGGTGGCGGGCGCGGCCGGGACGTCCTTCCCCCGTCATCCCCGGGCTTGACCCGGGGATCCCCACCGAAGGACGCCCCTCGGCGTGCGGCGTGCGGCGTGCGGCGTGCGGCGTGCGGCGTGCGGCGTGCGGCGTGCGGCGTGCGCCGTGCGCCGTCAGGAGGCCGGGGACAGATCCACCAGGAAGTCGGTACCGCCGTAATCCGCCTCCGCCGGGATCCGCAGGAGGCGCCTTGTGCCCTCGCGGCCCATCAGCTCCGGCTGCACAGTCACCACCGGCGTCGTCCGCGCGGCGGCCAGGGCCGCCTCCGCGCTCGGGAAGCGCGCCAGCTTCTCGAGGTTCTTCTGCGTGGCGAACACGAGCTTGAACCGCCCGGACTCCGCGCCGGCCAGCGCCTCCCCCGGCGCAATCCAGATCGAGTCGACCGACTCGGTCCCGTCATGCACCGCGAGATGCGTGGGCGGCGCGGCGGTCAGGAAGAACTGGGTGTCGTAGCGCTTCGGCTGATGCGCCGGCGTGATCCAATGGGCGAAGGGCACCAGGGTATCCAGGGCCGGCATCAATCCGTGCGCGCGCAACACGGCGTCGAACCCAATGGACCCGGCATTCAGGGCCGCTCGGTCGGCCGCTTCCACCACCCGCAGCGTCGCAGCATCGATCAGCCGGTCCTCGCCGCGGCGGCGGGCGAGCAGCACCCAGCATTCCTCGAACGTCTCGCGGATCGCGGCGACGCGGAACGCCCGCGCCGTGCCTTCGAGCCCATCGTCGGCCGCGCAGAACCCCGGATCGGCGGCGATGACCGCGTCGTTTTCCTCCACCCGACCGCCGGGGAAGACCAGCGCGCCGGAGGCGAAGTCGATCGCGTGGTGCCGCACCACCATGAAGACTTCCAGGCCAGCCGCACCGTCCCGCACCAGCAGGATCGTCGCGGCCGGCCGCGCCGGGACGGCGCCGGTTTCCCGTCGCGCGGCGCGTTCCGCCGCCACGTCCGCGGCATGCTTCACCGACACGCCCGTGCGTTCCGGCGTGGGTTCCCCAGCACCGCTCCTGGCGGATCCGCCGGCCAGGACTCTCGCCTCGTCGTCCATCATGATGCGTCCCCCTTCCGGCTCACGCCGGAAGGGTAGCTCCGCCCCGTCACCCCGCCAATCTGGCCGGGATCGAAAGGCGGTTCGGCACTACTGCTTCTGCTGGGCGGCCTTCTTCGACTGGTGATGCCCGATCGCGGCCCCGGTCGCCGCGCCGGCCACCGCGTGGCCGCTGCCGACTTCGTGGCCGGCCAGTGCACCAACCGCCGCGCCCTTGGCCGCGCCCGCGGGCTTCTTGTCCTCCGCGTGGCCCGCGACCGTGAAGGCCGGAATCGCAAACCCGATCAGGGCAGCCGCCAAAACGAACTTTCGCATCCATACTCTCCCGATGAGCGGGAGCGCCAACGTGGTGGCGGCGGCCGGGTTCCCTCCCCCGCGGCTCACTCCACGCGCTGGTAATGCACGCCGCGCAGCCGGTTGGTCGTCACCGACAGCCCGGTCACCCGCCCATCCGTCGCGCGCAGCAGCCCCACGTCCTGCCACGCCTTGCCGAGGAGCCCGGGCACCATCAGCCGCAGCACGTCACCCTCGAACGGCTCGAGCGCCCAGGTCGTGCCCCGCGCATGCGGCCCGTCGATGGTCACCCGCGCACCCTCCGGCCCGACCGAGATGGTCCAGCACGCGTCCATCTCCTCGCTCTCGTAGACGCCCGCCAGGCCGTCCGGCAGCGCGGGGTCCGGCGCGGCGCGATGCCAGATCCCGGTATGGCCGGCATCCTGCTCGACCTCCAGCGTGCCGTCCGGAAGCGGACGCAGCGCGAGCAGGATGGTGCCGTGGGTCACGCCCAGCCGGCCATCCGCCAGCGGCAGTGGCCGCACCGTGGCACCGCCCATCACCACCGCCAGCGCATCGTCCTGCACCGTGACGTCCAGCGTGGTGCCGGCCTCGCGCTCGATCCAGCGACCCGCGAGCGGGGTGAGCGTGTCGGCCGGCGGCAGGCGCGGCACCGGATGCACCCCGGGACGTCCCTCGACCACGAGATCGAGCACCTGATGCCCGAGATCCGCCGGATCGGCGCTGCCGTCGTTGGTGATCACGATCACCGTGGCCCCGATCGCCGGCGCGCGCAGGAACTCGGTGCGGAAGCCCGGCCACAGCCCCCCGTGGCTGACCGTGCGCACGCCGCGCCAGGCATCGACGCGCAACCCGCGCGCATAGCGGCTGGTCACGCCGGAGGGGAAATCGTGCTGGGTCTCGAGCTGGCGTCCGAGCGCCTCGCCGCCCACCAGGCCGGTGGTGAAGTTGCGGTCCCAGAGCGCCAGGTCCTCGACGCAGGAGACGAGACCGCCCTCGCCGCCGATCGTGAACCCATGCGCGGCCCGCTGGTAACCGCCGTCGCGCGGAAGATAGCCGGTGGCGAGGCCGGGCACCGGCGCGTACGGGTCCGGCACATGCGCGGTGCGCGTCATGCCGAGTGGTGCGAAGATCCGCTGCTGGAGCACGCGCGCGAGCGGCTGGCCGGACAGGCGCTCCACGATCAGGCCGAGCAGCAGGAAGTTGGTGTTGCTGTAGAGGAAGCGGGTGCCGGGCGCGAAGTTGAGCGTGCGCTGACGGCAGATGCCGGCGAGCAGCTCCTCGGTGGTGCAGGCCATGCCGAGATCGACGCCGCCCTGGCGCATGATCTCCAGCATGTCGCGCAGCCCGCTGCTGTTGTGCATCAGGTGCGCGACGGTCAGCTTCACGCCGAAATCCGGCAGTTCCGGCAGATGCGTGCGTGCTTCGTCGGCGAGGCTCAGCCTGCCCTCGGCGGCGAGCAGCAGGATCGCCGCGCAGGTGAACTGCTTGCTGACCGAGGCGATGCGAAAGCAGGTGTCGGGTCCGATCGGCACCCCGAGTTCGAGCGAGGCGAGGCCGACGGCCTGGTGCGCGACGAGGGCGCCCTCCAGCACCACGCCGGCCGTCACGCCCGGCCCCGGCTTGTCCCAGGGCTGCAGCAGCGCGGCAACGCCGCGTTGCAGCCGGAGCAGATCCAGTCCTTGCACGCTCATCCTTCGCTCCTCAGGCCGCCAGGAAGCGGCGAGCCGCTTCGTCCAGCACGCGGATGCCCTGCATGAGGTCCTCGTCCTTGGTGTCCTCGGCCCAATGGTGGCTGATGCCGCCGATCGAGGGCACGAACAGCATCGCGGCCGGCATGCGGCGGGCGATGTTCTGCGCGTCGTGGCCGGCGCCAGACGGCATCTCCTGCCACTTGCCCGGCGCGATCGCCTCGGCGGCGCCGGACAGCGCGGCCATCATCGTGGGATCGCACAGCGCGGGGATCGCCTTCGACACCGCCTGCAGCTCGAAGCTGCAGCGTTCGCGGCGCGCCGCTTCGCGGACCAGGGCGCGCAGCCCCGCCTCCATGCGCTCCAGCATCGGGACCGAGACGTCGCGGAACTGGAACAGCACGTCGGCGCGGCCCGGAATGATGCTGGGCGCGCCGGGATCGAGCGTGATGCGGCCGGTGGTCCAGGTGCTGCGCTCCCCGCAGATCCGCGGGAACTCGGCGTCGATCGCGGCGAGCAGGCGGACCGCGGCGAGACCGGCATCCTTGCGTTCCGCCATGGTGGTGCCGCCGGCATGGTCCTGCTGGCCGGTGACGACGATGCGCCACTGCCAGATCGCCACGATGCCGGTGACGACGCCGATCTGCAGGCCGGCCGTCTCGAGCTGGGTGCCCTGCTCGATATGCATCTCGAAGAAGCCCTTGTGCCGCCCGGGCTCGAGCTGCATCCGCGGCTTGCCCGCGAGCCCCGCCGCCTGCAGCGCATCGCGCAGCTTGGAGCCGTCGGTGCGGTTGCGGCTGCGGTCGATCTCCTCCTCGCTCAGTTCGCCGATGATGGAGCGGCTGCCGAGGAAGCCACCCTCGAAATGGCCTTCCTCGTCGGCGAAGGCGCAGACGTCCACGGGCAGCCCGGCGCGGGCCAGGGCCACGCCCGCGACGACCCCGAGTGCGCCGTCGAGCCAGCCGGCCTCGTTCTGGCTCTCGATGTGGGAGCCGACCAGCACATGCGGGCCGGGGCCGGGATGGCGCCCGTAGACGTTGCCGATGCCGTCGATGGAGGCGTCGAGACCGCATTCGGTCAGCTTCGCCATCAGCCAGCGGCGCGACTCCATGTCCTGCGGCGAGTAGGTCGGGCGATGCACGCCGGTGCGGAAGGCGCCGATCTTGCGGAGGTCGTAGAGGTCGCGGAGGAAGGCTTCGGCATCGATGGCGGGCATGAGGGCGTGGTCCGGTCGGTTGGTCGAAGGGCCGGAGTGTGCGCAGCCGGGGGAAGTGGCGGCAAGGCCCGACCCGGCGCCCAATTCGCTCGCCGCCGCAGCGCGGCATGGGATACGACGCCGCATCATGTGCTCGCTCTGCCCCGTCCCCGACCGCCGCACCGTCCTGCGTGCCCTCGGCGTCGCCGCGCTCGCCCCCACGCTGACGGCCTGCGAGGTCGAGGACTACATCCCGAACTTCATCCCGGAGCGGCAGGTGCTCGCCATGTCGGCGGACACCTGGGCGAAGATCCGCGCGGCGACCCCGCTCAGCGGCGATACCGGCCGCACGGAGATCGTGCGCGGGATCGCCGGCCAGGTGCTGCGGGCGCAGGGGCGGGATCCGGCGCGCTGGGACGTGCGCCTGTTCGCGAGCGCGCAGGTCAACGCCTTCGCCTTGCCGGGGGGCCGCATCGGGGTGTTCGAGGGGATGTTCCGGGTGGCCGAGAATCGCGACCAGCTCGCCGCGGTGATCGGCCATGAGATCGGCCATGTCGACGCGCATCATCCCGAGACAAGGATGAACGCCGAAGCGCTGCGCACCATGGGCTTGCGCGTCATCCAGGTCGCGCTCGGGCTCGCCGACGTCCCGTTTGCGCGGGAGATCACGGCGGTGCTGGGGGCCGGCACCGAGTTCGGGCTCCTGCTGCCGTTCTCCCGCCGGCAGGAACTGCAGGCCGACCGCTACGGGCTGTTCGCGATGACGCGGGCCGGGTTCAATCCGGAGCAGGCGCCGAAGCTCTGGCAGCGCATGGATGCGATGGTGCCGGCGCGTGGCCCGACCTTCCTGGCCACGCACCCGGCCCCGGCCGCGCGGATCGAGGCGCTGGCCGCGATGATCCCCGAGGCGCGCGCCGCCGCGCGGAGCTGACACCCGCGCGTGCCGATCGGCTTGACTCCACGCCCGCCCGCGCCCCCCTTGGGGCCGCAGCAGAGGAGCCAGGATGCACGTCGCCGCCGATCCATTCCGCGCGCCGCCGAGGGTGCCGTGGTGAGCCACGGCCTGCTGATCGTGGTGCACTCGCGCACCGGCGCCGCGCGCGCCATGGCGGAGGCTGCAGCCGCCGGCGCCGCGATCGAGCGAGAGCTGCCGACGCGGCTGCTCGCGGCGGAGGCAGCCGGCCCCGATGATCTGCTCGCCGCCGGCGGCTACCTGTTCGCCGCGCCGGAGAACCTTGCCGCATTGAGCGGGGCCATGAAGGACTTCTTCGACCGCTGCTATTATCCGGTGCTCGACCGGCTGAACGGCCGGCCCTACGCCGCGCTGATCGCCGCCGGCAGCGACGGAACCGGGGCTGCGCGCCAACTGGCCCGGATCGCCACCGGCTGGCGGCTGCGCGCCGTCGCGGAGCCGTTGATCGTGGTGACCGGCGCCCAGACGCCGGAGGCGATCCTCGCCCCGAAGCACCTTCCCGCCCCCGACCTCGCCCGCTGTGAGGCGCTCGGGGCGGCGCTCGCCACCGGCCTGGCTGGCGGGATCTTCTGAGGGTGACCGCCCGCGGGCAAGCGCTGAGGGTCGAGCGCGCGTTTCCTACGGCATTTCCGCATCGGATTGATGCACGTCATCGCCCGCGCGTCGCCGCCGTGCCCATCTGCGGCGACCTCGTCGTACGGAGGGCCGTGTGCGCCCATTGCCCGCCCTGATGCTTGCCGCCCTGCTCTCCGCCTGCACCACTCCGGCGCCGCCCCCCGCCGCGACCGCCGCGGCGCCGGCGCCGCTCGCCGCGCCGCGGCCCGGGCCGAATGTCGAGGCGGAGGTCGCGCAGCTGCGCGCCTCCCTCGTCGCGGAGGTGCCGCATGCGATGCTGCTCGCACCCAGCGATGCGGACCAATGGATCCTGCGTACGCAGGCCGCAGTGCGGGCCGCAGACTTCGCGATCGATCGGCCGGAACTGCTGGTGGTCGTCGACCGCGCGCCGTCGGTCCAGGCGCTGATGATCGTGCTGGCGCGGCCGGACGGGCCCTGGGAGGTGATCGGCGGCAGCCGTGTCTCCACCGGGCAGAGCGGCCGGCGCGGGTATTTCATCACCCCGACGGGCGTGTTTCCGCACACCGACGCCATCCTCGATTACCGCGCCGAGGGCACCTACAACGAGAACCATATCCGCGGCCTCGGCGTGCGCGGCATGCGGGTGTGGGATTTCGGCTGGCAGACGGCGGAGAAGGGCTGGACCGCCACGCCCGAGACCGGCGAGATCCGGCTGCTGATGCACGCGACCGATCCCGACGTCTTGGAGCCGCGGATCGGCCGTCCGGCCTCCAAGGGCTGCGTGCGCATTCCGGCGGCGATGAACGTGTTCCTCGATCGCCACGGCGTGCTCGACGCCGACATCGAACGCGCCGCGCAGGACGACCGGCGCTTCGCCGCGGTGCTGCGACCGGACCGCGTGCCGACGCCGCTCGCCGGCGATGCGCTGGTGGTCATCGACAGCGGGACCGCCCCGCCGCCGCTGCCTGCCGCGCCGGTGCCCACCGCGACCCTGCCGCCGCTTGGACGCGCCTGCTGAGGCGGCTCAGCCCTCCAGCAACACGCCCGGCCAGGACCGCCCACGCACCTCCTGCTGCACCGTCTCCCGCACCAGGACGGCCAGCGCACTGGCGAGCGCGGTGCGCCGCTCCTCCGTGGTCGCCATCAGCGCCAGGTTCCAGTAGGCGCGCGGGCGGAACGGCCAGGCCTGCAGCTCACCGTGGCGCAGGTCGGCCAGGAACGCGCCCTGGCTCAGCAGGCTGAAACCCACGCCCTCCTTCATCAGCGCCCGGGTCACCAGGTGGTCGTCCGCCTCGAGCTTCACCGTGAGCCGGATGCCGCGGCGCGAGAGCCACCCGTCCAGCAGCCGGCGCGAGGCGTTGGGCCGCCCCGGCAGGATCAGCGGCAGGCCGGCGAGGTCCTGGGTGCGCACATGCGGCCGGTCGAAACCGCCGGGCCGGCCGACCAGGAACACCTCCTCCTTGACCAGGGGCGTGATGGTGAACCCGGGCTGCGGCACTGGGTCGTGCAGGCAGGCGAGATCGACGGTGCCGCGAACGAGCCATTCGTGGATGTAGCCGCTGAACCCGGCCACGACCTTCAGGAACACGTTCGGGTAGGCGGCGGCGAAGCGCTTGGTGAGTGGCGGGACCAGGAACGCCCCGGCGGCTGGCGGCACGGCCAGCGTCACGGTGCCGGAGGGACCGGTGACGCCGCGGCGGATCTCGTCCCGTGCCTGCTCGAACTGGCGCAGGATGGCCTGGCTGCGCTCCAGCAGGGTGCGGCCGGCATCGGTCAGGTTCACGCCGTGGCTGTGACGGATGAACAGGGGGCGACCGAGTTCCTCCTCGAGCGCGCGGATCTGGCGGGACACGGCCGGCTGCGAAATGCGCAGGAACTCGGCCCCCCGACTGTAGGAGCCGAATTCGGCGACGGCCTGGAAGTAGCGCAACCCGCGTGTGTCCATCGAGCGTCTCCCTCGTGTCCGACCGTCAGGGCCGCGCTCCTCCGGTGTTCCATCGTGGCCGAGTGCCGATGGGGATGGCCGGGACAAGCCCGGCCATGACGGGTCGACGGGCCACCGTGCCCAGCGCCCGACTACCCTGCCGTGACTGAACGATCTGGTTATATCCACTATGCCGCTTATGCCTTGGACGCAATGCAAGGCGCGGCCCTAGCCTTCTCTCAACGGCGCAGAGCGCCCAACACCGAGGAGGCCAGGGCGATGAAATTCGGCCTGATGACGCAGATCCAGATGCCGCGCCCCTGGGGCCCGGATCCCGAGGTCACCGCCTACGCCAACGCCGTCGCCCAGGCCGAAGCCGCCGATGCCGCGGGCTTCCACTACTTCTGGATCACCGAACAGCACTTCTTCCTGGAGATCGGGCACAGCGCCTGCCCCGACATGCTGCTGTCCGCGATCAGCCAGCGCACCCGGCAGATCCGCCTCGGCTTCTCCGTCGTGCTGATGACGGTGAACAACCCGTTCGCCATCGCCGAACGGGTGGCCACGCTCGATGCGCTCAGCAACGGCCGCGTCGATTTCGGCATGGGCCGCGGCTCCACGCCCTACATGGTGGAAGCCTTCGGGGTCGACCGTGCCAGCGAACGGGAACGCGCCGACGAGGCGACCCAGGCGGTGATGCGCATGTTCGCCGAGGACCCGTTCACCGGTTTCAAGGGAAAGTATTTCGACCTGCCGCAGCGCCACGTGCTGCCGCGGGTCGTGCAGAAGCCGCATCCGCCGCTCTGGGTCGCCGCCTCCAACCTGTCGAGCTACGAGCGGGCCGGTCGGCAGGGAATGGGCGTGATCGGTGTCACCCGCAACAGCATCGGCGAAACCCGCGACGCCATCCGCTCCTACCGCAGCGCCATCCGCGGCGCCGATCCCAAGGGGTTCGTCGGCGCCTATCCGAACGAGCAGGTCGCCGGCTTCGCGCTCGCCTGCTGCCATGAGGACGACCGCACCGGCCGGGACATCGCCTGCGCCGCGGCCCGCTGGTACAACGGCGAGAACGACAGTCCGCTCAACCCGGTGCGCTTCGCGACCGCGGGCGGCGTCGATGCGGTGGTCGACAAGTTCCGCACCCGCAGCAACGAGCAACTCATCGAGGATGGAATGGCGATCGGCGGCAACGCCGACACCGTGTCCCGCGTGGTCGAGAAATGGGCAGAGGCCGGCATGGACCAGATGATCTTCCTGCTGCAGGCGGGACGGATCACGCAGGACCAGGTCATGCGCTCGATCGAGCTGATCGGCGAGAAGGTGATCCCGCGCTTCGCCAGCAAGGGAGAAGCCGCCGCGGCCTGAGACCTCCGGCCGATGCCGGGGCAAGAACGACGGGGCACTCGCCGCAAACCGGCATGAAGCCGGAGGACGGGTGCCCCGGAGACATCGAGAGGGGTGCTGGGATGATGCTGACGAAATGGATGGGGATTGCCGTCGCTGCCGTGCTCTGCGCGGCGGCGCCGTCGCGCGTGGCGCTCGCACAGGCGAAGCCCGAGCTCACGAAGCTCGACATCGCGGCGTCGAACACCTGGTGGGGCCAGGTGCCGATCATGCTGGCGATCGACAAGGGCTACTTCAAGGAACAGGGGATCGACACGGAGCTGAAGAACATCCCCGCCTCCGCCGATCGCATCGCCGCGCTCACTTCCGGCGCCGTCGCCTTCAGCAATCTCGGCCGGGTCGCCGCGATCGTGGACATGGCGCGGGGCAACCAGAGCTTCTACTTCTTCGCCAATATCGACGACTCGCCCGGCAACGAAGGGTGCTGGGCACGGCCCGGCTTCGCGGACTTCAAGGCGCTGAAGGGCAAGAAGGTTGCGGCCAACACCTCGGCGCAGATCACCATGAACGGGCTGCTGGCCAACGCGGGCATGACCGAACGCGACATCCAGTTCGTCAACCTGCCCGGCGGCGAGATGGCCGGCGCGCTCGCGAAGGGCGACGTCGATGCCGCCTGCGTCTGGCAGCCTCTGCTCGACGGGGTCATGAAGGCCGCCCCCGGCGGCAAGCTGCTCGGCACCGACATGGACACGCCCAACTACAAGAAGTTCGGCACCATGGCCTCGCCCGACATCATGATCATTTCCCGCAAGCTGGTGCAGGAGCAGCCCGAGCTGGCCGGCAAGCTGGCGGCGGCGATCTTCAAGGGGGTGGAGTACACCAACGCCCACCCGCAGGACACCGCCGAGACGGTGGCGCACTACTTCCGCAAGTCGCCGGAGGAGGTGCTCGCGGCGATGAAGACCTTCAAGTATTTCGGCGCCAAGGACTGGCCCGACCACATGAACCTGCATGCGGGGCAGATGCAGTTCCTGGCACAGTGGCTGTACGACAACGGCAAGATCCCGTCGCTGCCGGATACCGCCAAGTGGGAGAACACCAGCTTCGTCCCGAAGCCCTGACATGAGCGAAGCCGTCCTTCCCGCCGCCGCCCCACCCCGGCAGGGGCGGGCCTGGCGGTTCCGTCACGTCCTGCTGCTGATCAACCTGGGCGCGGTCGCCGCCGTGCTCGCGCTGTGGTGGGCCGCGACCCGCTTCGGCTGGGTGACGCCGCTGTTCCTGCCCGCGCCCGGCGATGTCTGGCACGCCGCACAGATCGCGATGCGCAACGGCGACCTGCTGCTGGACGTCGCGACCTCCGCCCGTCGCGTCTTCCTGGGCTTCGGCCTCGCCGCCCTGTTCGCAGTGCCGCTCGGCATCGTCATGGGGGTGTGGCTGCCGGCCAAGGCGGTGATGGACCCGTTCGTCTCCATCCTCCGCCCGCTTCCCTCCATCACCTGGATCCCGCTCACCATCCTCTGGCTCGGGATCGGCGAGGCGCAGAAGATCGCCATCGTCTTCATGGGCTCCTGGGTCTACATCCTGCTCTACACGGTCGAGAGCACGCGCCGCATCGACCCGCTGCTGCTGCGGGCGGCCCGCAACCTCGGCGCGTCCGACCTCGCGGTGATGCGTGAGGTGATCCTCCCCGGCGCGCTGCCGGGGATCATCACGGGCCTCAAGGTCACGCTCGCGATCTCCTGGGCCTGTGTGCTCAGCGCCGAGATGATCGCCGCGCAGAACGGGCTGGGTGCGCTGATCTGGCAGGCGAAGGACTGGGGCAACCTGCCGCTCGTGCTGGTCGGCATGCTGTGCATCTCGCTGACCGTGCTCGTGGCCGACTGGGCGATGCTGAAGCTCGAGCGGCTGTTGCTGCCCTGGGAACGCTCCCGGCGGCCTTGAGAGGTATCCACACATGTCCACGATCCTCTCGGCCCATCGGGTCACCAAGAGCTTCCCCGGCGATGGCGGCGCGCCGCTGGTTGCGATCCACGACCTCTCCCTCGAAATCGAGGAGGGTGAATTCGTCTGCCTGCTCGGCGCCTCCGGCTGCGGCAAGTCGACCATGCTCTCGATGTTCGCCGGCTTCAGCCAGCCGACGGCGGGACAGGTGATGCTGCGGGGCCGCCCGATCACCCGGATCGAGCCGCGCTGCGGCATGGTGTTCCAGTCCTACGCGCTGTTCCCCTGGAAGACGGTCCGCGGCAACGTCGCCTTCGGCCTGAAGATGCAGGGCGTCGGCCGCACCGAGCGGAATGCGCGGGCGCAGAAGTTCATCGACATGGTGAAGCTGAGCGGGTTCGAGGAGCGCTATCCCGCGGAACTCTCCGGCGGCATGCAGCAGCGCGTCACCCTCGCCCGCATCCTGGCGGCCGATCCCGAAGTGCTGCTGATGGACGAGCCATTCGCTGCGCTCGACGCGATGACCCGGCAGATCATGCAGGAGGAGTTGCTGGCCATCCACGAGGCCAGCCGCAAGACCACGGTCTTCATCACCCATTCGATCGACGAGGCGCTGATCCTCGCCGACCGCATCGTGGTGATGTCCGCGCGACCCGGCCGCATCAAGGCGATCCTGCCCAACCCGCTGCCGCATCCGCGACATGTCTCGGTGCAGCTCTCGCCCGAGTATGCGGCGTTGAAGGCGCAGGTCTGGAAGCTGGTCGAGTCCGAAATCCTCGCCCACGACGAAACCGCGCGCCCACCGAAGGACGCGCCGCGTCCGACGCACTGACGGGCGTTCACCGAACGAGGTCTCATGTCCAAGCACGATTTTTCCCCGGCAGAATTCTCCGATCGCCTCACGCGCCTGCGCGCGGCGATGGCGACCGCGAAGCTCGACTGGCTGCTGGTGCTGCATCCGGTGTCCATCCGCTGGCTGATCGGCCAGGACACCAAGAGCTACACGGTGTTCCAGTGCCTGCCGGTCTCGGCCGATCCCGGCAAGCTGGTGATGTTCACGCGCGGCACCGAACGCGCGGAGTTCGAGACCGACACGATGGCCGACGAGATCCGCTGCTATGGCGGCGGCGAGCCGGCGGATCCGATCCAGGAATTCGCCCGTTTCTCGGATGAGCTGGGGCTGCGCAAGGGCCGCGTCGGCATGGAGGTGCCCGGCGGCTATTTGCAGCCCGGCCACTATGTCGCGCTCAAGTCGCTGCTGGGCGACGCGCTGGTGCAGGATGGCTCCGGCCTCGTCTCGGCCCTGCGCGCGGTGAAGTCACCGGCGGAACTCGATTACGTCCGTCGTGCCGCCCAGATTTCCGCGATCGGCTGGCAATCCCTGCTGGGCGCCGTCGCCGAGGGACGTTCGGAACTCGAGCTGGCCGCGGCGGCCTACCACGCCTTGCTGAGCAACGGCAGCGGCCTGCCCGCCAGCACGATGAACCTGATGACCGGCCCGCGCACCGCCTTCGCCCTCGGTGGTCCGACCGATCGGACGCTGCGACGCGGCGACCCGGGGCTGGTGGAGATCGGCGCCAACCGCCGCCGCTACACGTCGACCCTCGGCCGCCAATGGACGCTGGGTCCGGCGAGCCCGCGCGTGAAGGACCTGCACGCCATCATCCGCGAGGCGACCGAGGCCTGCATCGCGGAAATGCGCGCCGGCGTCGCCGCGGTGGTCCCGCACGAGGCGGCCAAGCGCGTGATCGCCAAGGCCGGCCTGGACGCCGCGCGCATGCACACGACGGGCTACGGAATGGCACCCGGCTTCCCGCCCTCCTGGGGCGAGAGCCCGAACCTGTTCGGTGGCAGCGCGGACGTTCTGCAGGCCGGCATGGTCGTCTCGGTCGAGCCGAACGTCTTCCTGGCCCAGGAGGGCCTCGGCGCGCGGCTGATCGACAACGTCATCATCACCGAGACCGGGGTCGAGCTCCTCTCCCAGACCAAGCGCGACCTCGTGGAGGTCACCTGACCCTCGGTGGGACACCTGGAGGTCGTCGACCTCCCCGCCGCGGCGCTCTGCCGGAATTCGATGCTGCGACGCAAGATTGACCGCGCGCCGCCGACTGCGGAATCCTGGGGGCAACGAGAGGCTTGGGAGGCCACCGTCATGCCGTCGCTCGCGCAACGCGGGTTCCTGGGATTCGTCGCGGGCGCGCTCGCGGTCCTGGTGTTCCATCAGGGCCTCGCGATGCTGTTCCACCTCACCGGCCTGCTGGCGCAGGCGCCGTTCCGACTGATGCTCGTGCCGCCGCTCTGGGTGCCCGCCGTGGTCAGCCTGTGCTTCTGGGGCGGGCTCTATGGCGCCGCCGCGGCGCTGCTGCAGGCGCGCGCCAAGCTCGCGCCCTGGACGGCGGCGCTGATCCTGGCGGTGGTCGCCACCCTGCTCCGCTGGCTGGTGTTCGCCCCGCTGGAGGGCCATGCCATCGCCTTCGGCTTCGCCGCCTGGCCGATGGGCCGCAGCCTGCTGCTGCAGCTCGCCTGGGCGCTGGGGTTCGTCGCGCTGCTCCCGGCCCTCACGCCGCGTCCGCTGCTCCGTCGCGCCGTCGGCTGACCGATCCACCCTCCCCGCCTCGCACGCGTGGTGCTACAGCGCGCGGTGCGGAGACGGAGAGGCTTGATGAAGCGGATGCTGCGGCTGGCCCTGGCCGGCCTGCTGCTGATGGGGGCCGCGCCGGCGCATGAGCGCCAGCGGACGGTGCTGGCGGCGGTGCCGATCGCGCGGACCGACCTGCCCTGGTGGCGTACCCGCCACGCGGAGAAGCTCGCGGAGCTGAAGCAGAAGCATCCGACGCTGATCTTCCTGGGTGACTCGATCACCCAGAACTGGGAGAAGCACGGGCCGCCGGCCTGGCGGGATTTCGCTCCGGTCTGGCAGCGCTTCTACGGCGACCGCAATGCGGTGAACCTGGGCTTCGTGGGCGACACCACCGCCTCCCTGCTCTGGCGGATCGAGAACGGCGAGGTCGCCGGGATCACGCCCAAGGTCGCGGTGGTGCTGATCGGCGCCAACAACCTCGGCCGCGTGCATTGGGGCGCCGAGGACACGCTGGCCGGCATCGACGCCATCGTGCGCGCGCTGCACAAGCGCCTGCCCGAGACTCACCTGCTGCTGATCGGCATCCTGCCGAGCGAGCGGTCGGCGTGGGCGAGCGAGACCACGGTGGCGGTGAACAAGGGGCTGGCGGCGAAGTTCGGCAACGGCCAGGATCCGCGTGTCACGTTCTTCGACGCGACGTCGTTGTTCGCGCCGCACGGGCGCTTCGACCGCGCCCTGTTCTACGATCCGCTGCTGACCCCGCCGGATCCGCCGCTGCACCCGACCGCGGAGGGTATGGCGCGGTTGGCCGCGGCGATCGAACCGACGCTCGCGGGGCTGCTGGGTGACAAGCCGCATCGCTGAGCGCGATGGTTTGCGGGGCCTCCTTCGTCCGGAGGCGCCCATGTCGGGGGCCCGATGACGGGCCGCCCGTGTCAGGGAGGATGATGAAATGGCAAAGGGCTATTGGATCGGACGCGTCGATGTGACGGACCCCGAGGGCTACAAGGAGTACGTGGCCGCCAACGCCGCCGTGTTCCGCAAGTTCGGCGCGCGCTTCCTGGTGCGCGGCGGCACGTTCGAGGCGCCGGAGGGCCACCCGCGCTCGCGCAACGTCGTTCTCGAATTCGCCGACTACGCCACCGCCCTGGCCTGCTACCACTCGCCCGAATACCAGGCCGCCAAGGCCCTGCGCGACGGCCGGTCCGAGGCCGACATGCTGATCATCGAGGGCTATGACGGGCCGCAGCCGAGCTGAGGCCGTCGGTTCCACGCTCTCAGGGTACGAGCGTATGCTTCGGGAGAATCGGAACGGAAGTCGTCGGATGTATGGACCCGACATCCTCGTGCGCACGCTGAGCCGGACCAGTCGAGAGGACAAGTACGGTAATCGCTGGCAGTATCACTCCCGCAGCGATCACCACTCGAAAGTGGCGTGCTGGGGAATTCTGTTCGACCTCCTCATAGCCAGTCCCCTGCTTCGTGAGCAGGTAGCGACCGGGAAAGTCGTGTTCGGCATCAACCACGAGATGCGGGACTTTGTTCACGACCGGAAGAAAAACCTCGATCTCGTCCTTTGTACACCATCGAGCGCGGGTCACTCGCGTCGCGCGCTCACGATGGCCGGCATGGCCGGCACATACGGAATCGAACTTCTCCCCGCCGAACGAGAACAGCTCGACCGGCTGCCGGTGCTGCATGCTGGTCCCGTCGGATCGGTACTGCTCGCACTCGAAGCCAAGGCCTGTATGACCGCCCATCAACGAGCGCTCCCGCGTCTTTACGACGAACTCAATTCGTCGCACCTCACGGTGCATGGTGCGACGGATCACGCGATCGCAGCTGGGTTCGCGATGGTCAATCTGGCGGAAGAATATCTCAGCCCGGACTTGAACAAGCAGCCCGGTCTGGCAACTCCGATTTGGAGCAGGCACCGCCAACCGCGCGATGCGGAACTCGCGATCGACAAGATTCGGCAACTTCCGCGTCGGGCAAAGACGGGCGACACCGGTTACGATGCACTTGCAATCGTCGTGGTCGAGTGCCGCAACGACGGCAGCCCGGTGCACCTCGTCAACACGCCTCCGGCCCCTCGGGTGGGGGACATCCACCATTACGCCTCAATGATCGATCGGCTCGCACAGATTTGGGCCACCCGCTTTCGGGAGCTTTGACACCCTCCGGAGGACTTCCGCTTCGCTTTCGCACTCCCAGATCAGCACGACGCGGTATCCCGCGCGTCGAAGCCGACGAATCGCCGCAGCATCGCGCGTCCGGTTCTGAACGAACTTTCCTGTCCAAAACGCCCGGTTGGTCCTGGGCACGGTGGCACGACCGCAGCCGGTGTGATGGTGCCAGAAGCAACCATGCACGAATACGGCCCAGCGGCGTCGGCGATTGGCGAAATCCGGCGATCCCGGCAACGCCCGGACGTTCTTGCGATACACGAGGCCCGTCCGTCTCAACAAACGACCGACCGTGAGTTCCGCAGCCGTACCGGACTGGCGGATTCGCGACATACGCTCGCCGGTATCAGAGGCGGAGTGCCTCACTCGGCCGCGACGGGAGCGGCGTCCCACAAGCCACGCTGGTTGTGCATCCGCGCCAGATGGCGGGCCACGCGTTCCCGGAATCCCGGTACGAAGCGCAAGGTACTCCGTTCGGTTCGGGAGAGGAATCCCTGGGTTGCACGCGCAGAGAGCAGCTTACCTGGATGGCGCAGGAACGCAGCCAGCGGCGGGCGATCTAGCCACACGGGGAATGCGTTGATGTGCACTGCACGCCGCGTGCCCGAATGCCCCCGAGCCGCTCTGGGCCATCGCGTCGCATTACCGAGGGCTCGATCGCGGTCTCGATCGTAAGACCCGGGTGAGGCCAGCCGCCGCCCGATCCACTCGGCGACCGGTACGGTAACCGCGTTGCCGACCAGTGACCATCGCAAGGAGGCGCGACCCACGTTGACCGCTGGCGCCGTCCAATCCTGCGGAAAGCCTTGGAATGCTTCCGCGTCGCGAATGTCGGGCGTAATCACGCGACCATCGGGCATCAGGATCGCCGGAGGAGACGGGATTCCGATCGTCGACCCGTTCTTCAGAGTCGGGATGGCGTTTGGCGCCCATCCCAAGCCGCGGATCCCCTCGGTCCAGTAGAAGCCATGCGCGTCACGCTCGAGACACGTTGGCACTTCCAGCGGGGCCGCTTCGTCTGCCAGGAGCACGTCCGCCGGATCGGCATCCGTGTTGGTGGCGAGGAGCAGGACTCGCTCGCGACGCTGCGGGACGAAAGCGAGCGAGTTGACAACCCTATAGGCCCATCGGTAGCCGCGCTGCTCAAATGCATCCACGAGGAAGCGAAGCGCCAGTCCTCGATCCAGATGCAACATGAACGAGACGTTCTCGAGCAGCACCCAGGGGGTCCGGTGCGCATCGAGCAGGCGAAAGATGTGCGATACCAAGCTCGATCGAGTGCCTTCGATGCCGGCCGTCGTGCCTGCCTGACTGAGATCCTGGCAGGGGAATCCGGCCGCGATCAATTCCACATTGGCGGGAAGGTGCTGGAGCTTCTCCACGTCTGGTGTGCCGGGCACACCCGAAAAGTGCGCTGCGAGGACGGTACGCGCGGCCGCAGCGATCTCGCAGTGCAGCAGCACTTCATGACCCTGCCGGGCCAAGCCGAGTTCCAGACCGCCGATACCCGCAAACAATCCGGCTACGCGCACGCTCTCGCCTCCGAGTCCATCCGAGACTTCATCACGAGAGTAGTGCGGAGTGCCAAGGCGGACCAGAGGTTCTTATCTTGTTCCGGTCGATCTTGGAAGGAGCTCAGCGAGTTACTCCAGCGCCTCCCGCAGCAGCTCCAGGGCGCGGCGGGAGAAGGCCCGCATGTTCTCGATGCGGTCGTCCAGCCCGGTCTCCAGCGTGATCGCGCGGCAGAAATCGGGGCCGGTCACCGCGATGCAGGTGTGCCCCGACTTGTCGCCGTAGCGGTTGCCGGTCGGCCCGGTCGCGCCGGTCTCGCCCAGCCCCCAGGTCGCGTCCAGCCGCGCCTTCACCGTGTCGGCGAGCAAGGTCGCATAAGGTTCGGTGGAGGCGCGCTCGATCGGCGCCGGCAGCGGGTTCGGGATGTCCAGGAAGCCGCGCCGCGCCTGCGCCGTGTAGATCACCCCGCCGCCGCGGAAATAGGCCGACGCCCCCGCCAACGACAGCAGCGCGGCCGAGATCAGCCCGCCCGTCGAGGACTCGGCGATCGCGATCGTTTCGCCGCGCCGTTTCAATTTCGCGCCTATCTCGTGGGCCAGCGGCAACAAGGTCTGCATCTCGGTCGCACTCCTCTCCTCGGCGGCGTCAGCGTTTCACCATCTTCCCCGCCCCGCAACCGCGGTCCAAGATGGGACCGGTCACACGGCGTGCCGCGACGTCGCAGCCGTCGGTGTCGCGCATCTGAAGGGGGGAGAAGACCATGGCGGAACGCATCGCGGTGATCACCGGCGCGGGCAGCGGAATCGGGCGCGCCTCGGCGCTGGCGCTGGCGAGGGATGGCTGGTCCGTGGCACTCGCCGGCCGACGCAAGGACGCTCTGGAGGAGACCGCCGGCATGGGCGATGCGGCCAGGATGCTGGTCGTGCCGACCGACGTCACCGATCCTGACCAGGTCGCCGCCCTCTTCGCCAAGGTGAAGCAGACCTACGGCCGCCTCGACATGCTGTTCAACAACGCCGGCGGCAACGTGCCGATGACGAATTTCGGCGACTTCACCTACGAGATGTGGACCAAGGTCGTGGCGGTGAACCTGAACGCCATGTTCCTGTGCGCCAATGCCGCCTTCCGCATGATGCGCGACCAGTCGCCGCAGGGCGGCCGCATCATCAACAACGGGTCGATCTCGGCGCACGCGCCGCGTCCCGGCTCCGTCGCCTACACGGCGACCAAGCATGCCGTGACCGGCCTGACCAAGACCATCTCGCTCGACGGGCGCCCGTACGACATCGCCTGCGGGCAGATCGACATCGGCAACGCCGCCACCCCGATGACCGCGAAGTCGGAGAACGGGCAGATGCAGGCGCATGGCCAGGTCATGCCCGAGGCACGCATGGACGTGGCCCATGTCGGCGCGCAGGTCGCGTTCATGGCGAGCCTGCCGCTCGAGTCGAACGTGCAGTTCGTCACCATCATGGCGACCAAGATGCCGTTCGTCGGCCGCGGCTGATCCATCGTGCGACGGCGCGCGTTGCTTGCGACCGGATTGACGACGCCCGCCGCCGCAGCGGCAGCCACCAGGAAGCCGCCGGAGGGCAGCAGCGTGATCGCCGAGACCCATCGCGGCAAGGTCCGCGGCACGATCGAAGACGGCATCCGCGTGTTCCGCGGCATCCCCTACGGCGCCGCCCCCACCGGCAACGCACGTTTCCGACCGCCCGCGCTCCCGGTCGCCTGGAAGGGCGTGCGGGACGCCGTCGCCTTCGGGCCGAAATGCCCGCAGTTCGGGGGAGAGCAATCCCCGCTGACCACGTCCTGGACCTATGAGAAGGACAGCAGCGAGGATTGCCTGTTCCTCAACGTCTGGACGCCGGCGCTGCGCGACCACGGCAAGCGGCCGGTGATGGTGTGGTTCCATGGCGGCGGGTTCGCCAACCTCTCCGGCTCGCGCAACGTGTTCGACGGCGGCCGCCTCGCCCGCAAGGGCGACGTGGTGGTGGTCACGCTCAACCATCGGCTGAACCTGTTCGGGCATTTGTTCCTGGGCCAGCTCGCCGGTCCGGACTACGCGGATTCCGGCAATGTCGGCCTGCTCGACCTGATCGCCGCGCTGCGCTGGGTGCATGAGACGATCCGCGAGTTCGGCGGCGACCCGGGCAACGTCACGATCTTCGGCCAGTCGGGCGGCGGCGCGAAGGTGAGCACGCTGATGGCGATGCCGCAGGCGCGCGGCCTGTTCCAGCGCGCGATCGTGCAGAGCGGCTCCCATCTCGAATGCCTGACCGCCGAGGAAGCCACGCGCAACGCCGTCGCCCTGCTGGCCTCGCTGGGCCTGAAACCGTCCGAGGCCACGCGCCTGACCACCGTGCCGGTCGAGAAGCTGGTCGCCGCGCTGCAGACGGTCACCAGCGGACCGCAGAAGGCGAATTTCAGCCCCGTCGTGGACGGCCACGCCCTGCCACGCCAGCCCTGGATCCCGGACGCACCGCCCGTCTCGGCCTCCGTCCCCCTCCTCGTCGGCAGCACCGCCACCGAGACCACCGCCCTGCTCGGTGCCCACGACGCCGCGCTCTTTCACCTCGACGAGGCGGGCCTGAAGGCGCGGCTCGCGCCCTGGCTGCCGGCCCGCGACGCCGACCGCGTGCTCGCCGGCTTCCGCAAGCTCATGCCGGAGGCCACGCCCTCCGACCTGTTCTTCGCGATCACCACCGACCGCCGCGTGCGCCAGCAGGCCTGGGCGCAGGCGGAGCGCAAGGCGGCGCAGGCCGCGCCGCCGCGTACGGGAGCGGCGGCCTCGCCAGGAGCCGCGCCGGCGAACCCGAGTGCCGGCGGCGCCCCGGTGTGGCTGTATGAACTGGATTGGCCGACGCAAGTCGAGGGCGGCCAATGGCGCAGCCCCCACTCGCTCGACCTCGCCTTCGTGTTCGACAACGTGGCGCTGTCCGCCTCGATGGTCGGGTCGGGGCCGGAGGCGCAGGTGATGGCCGATCGGATGAGCGCCGCCTGGCTCGCCTTCGCCCGCAGCGGCGATCCCAACGCGCCCGGCCTGCCGCATTGGCCGCCGTTCCGCACGGGCGAGCGCGCGACGATGGTGTTCGACACCACGACCCGGGTCGTAAATGATCACCGCGGCGGGGAGCGGACGCTGCTGGCCGGCCTGCCGCTCTACCGCGTGTTCCGGTGAGCGTCCGGACCCATGCCCCCGGCATCCGACCAGGCCTGGCGTGACGCCACGCGCGACCGCGGCGGCCGTGACGCACCCGACCACGTGATGGGGAGACCCGGTTGCACTTCCTGAGCGGCCTGTTCGCGGCGTTCCTCGTGGGCTTCCCCGCCCTCGTCTCCATCGTCAATCCACTCGGCGGCGCGCTGATCTACAGCCAGGTCACCGCCGATCGCAGCCATGCGGAGCGCCAGGCCCTCGCCTGGCGGGTCGCCTTCTACTCCGCGGGCGTGATGCTGGCCGCGCTGTGGATCGGCGCAACCCTCCTGGGCTTCTTCGGCATCAGCATCGAGGCGCTGCGGATCGGAGGCGGCCTCGTCGTCGCGGTCAGCGGCTGGCAATTGCTGAACAACGCCGACCAGGAGCATGACCGCAAGCAGGAGCAGGCATTGCCGGCCTCGGGCGCCTCGGACGTGGCGTTCTTCCCGCTCACCATCCCGTTCACCGCCGGACCGGGCACGATCTCGGTCGCGATCACTCTCAGCGCCACCCGGCCAAGCGTCGATACGAGCCTGGCCTATCTGGTCGGCATCTCCGGCGCCGCGCTGGTCGTCGCCCTCGCGATCGGGCTCTGCTACGCCTCCGCCGACCGGTTGGTCGACCTGTTGGGGCCGGCCCGGGCGCGCATCCTGACGCGGCTGACCGCCTTCCTGCTGCTCTGCATCGGGGTGCAGATCCTGATCACAGGTGTGCGGGAAGTCCTGCAGGGCGTCGTCGCCGGCCACCACTGATCCCGCCGCCCCGCCGGATCGACCGCCCGGGATGTGGGCGGCGCGGAGCCGTCACGGCATCATCGTTCAAGCGCAGACCGGCTCCGGCCCTCTACGACCCTGGCGACGCAAACGCAGGAGAGGGTTCGATGAGCTTCGTCACCACCACCGACGGCACGCGCATTTTCTACAAGGACTGGGGTCCGAAGGACGCGCAGCCGATCGTGTTCTCGCACGGCTGGCCGCTCTGCGCCGATGCCTGGGACGGGCAGATGCTGTTCCTGCTGCAGCAGGGCTTCCGCGTCGTCGCGCATGACCGCCGCGGCCATGGCCGCTCCGACCAGCCGGCGACCGGCAACGACATGGACACCTATGCCGACGACCTGGCCGCGGTGATGAACGCGCTCGACCTGAAGGGCGCGATGATGGTGGGCCACTCCACCGGCGGCGGCGAGGTCGCGCATTATATCGGCCGCCACGGGTCGGCGCGCGTCGCCAAGGCGGTGCTGATCGGTGCGGTGCCGCCGATCATGGTGTCCAGCGCGGAATGGCCGAACGGGCTCGACATTTCGGTGTTCGACGGCATCCGCAAGGGCGTCCTCGACAACCGCTCCAACTTTTTCCTCGAACTCGCGGTGCCTTTCTTCGGCATGAACAAGGGCGTGCCGATGAACGAGGGTCTGAAATTGACCTTCTGGAACCAGGGCATGATGGGCGGGATCCTGGCCCATTACGCCTGCGTGCGCGAATTCTCGGAAGTGGACTACACGGCGGACCTGCGCAAGTTCGACGTGCCCACGCTGGTGATCCATGGCGACGCCGACCAGATCGTGCCGATCGCGCATGCCGGCGCGCTGACCGCGAAGATCGTCAAGGGCGCCACGTTCAAGGTCTATGAGGGCGCGCCACACGGGCTGGCCGCGACGCATCAGGACAAGCTGAACGCCGACCTGCTCGCCTTCGCCAAGAGCTGACGGGCCTCCCGGCCGGGGGCGGGGCGTCCCCGTTCCCGGCCAACGCGGGCTGCGCTCGCCCGCTCAGGCTGCCAGGCGCGTCGCGCGGGCGAAGCGGGACAGGCGGAACGGCGTCGGATCGACCACCGGCGCGTCGCCCGCCACGAGGTCGGCCATCAGCCGCCCCGCCCCCGGACCGATGCCGAACCCATGGCCCGAGAAGCCGGAGGCGATGAAGAAGCCGGGAATCGGTGCCACCTGGTCGATCACCGGCACGGCGTCCGGGGTCACGTCCATCAGCCCGCCCCAGCTCTGCACCGCCTGTGCCTGGGCGAAGACCGGGAAGGCGGCGGCCAGCGCGCGCTTGCCCTCCTCCAGCACGGCCTCGCGCGGGGTCGGATCCAGCACGCGCATCGCTTCGAACGGAGTCGTCTGGTCGGGGGTCCAGTGACGCTTGGTGCGCCACTCCTCCCAGAACCGAGCGCCGAAGCGAAGCCGGATCTCGTTGCGGTTCTCCCTCAGGCGAGGGAAGAAATCGGCCAGCAGGCGGAAATGGTCGGGCGTGATGTCGGCGATGTTGGCGTTGCGGCGCGCGATCGAGTAGCCGCCGTCGAGGCGCTTGCGGAAGGCGAAGATGGAACCGCCGGCCGAGGCCTCCGGCCCGCCGGGCAGCGGGGCGGTGCGGAACACCGACCCGAGGACCTTGAGCGCCGGGAAGGCGATGCCGGCGTTGCCGGCGAACAGGCGCGACCAGGCACCGCCCGCCAGCACCGCGCTGTCGCAGGCGATG
>JAFKLG010000073.1 GCA_017304945.1 Rhodospirillales bacterium | reverse complement strand
CGCAACCTGCGCGACCGAACGTGCGCAACCGACGCGCCCTCAAGCGTGCAGCGGCTCCGGCGGGAGGTCCCGCGGGATCGGGATCGGCGACGGCGGGTCCTCCATCGGAACCGGCGCATCCGGATCCGGATCGGGGTCCGGACCCGGCGCCGGCGGGGTCGGCGGGTCGGACAGGCGCAGCGGCCAGGGATGAGAGAGACGGTGCGTCATCATGTCCCTCGAATGCGCGGCCGCCGCTCGGGTTGCCACCGCGCACGCAAATGTCGCCGCAACCTGCCCGCCCGGCTCACGTTCGCCCCGCATGCAACAGCCCATTCCCAGCGCTGGCCGCGTCGTGGCCATCACCGGTGCGTCGTCCGGGATCGGACGCGCGACCGCCCTCCTGTTCGCTCGTGACGGCTACCAGGTCGGCCTGATCGCGCGCGGCGAACCGGGCCTCGCCGACGTCGCGCGCGAGATCGAACGCGCCGGCGGCCGCGCCGCGATCGCCACCGCCGACGTCGCCGATGCCGAGGCGCTCGAGCAGGCTGCCGCCACGATCGAACGGCAACTCGGCCGCATCGACGTGTGGATCAACGACGCGGGCGCCAGCTTCTACGCGAAGTTCACCGAGATGAGCCCCGAGGAGTTCCGCCGCGTCACCGAGACCACCTATTTCGGCGCGGTCAACGGAACCCGCATCGCCCTCCAACGGATGATGCCGCGCAACCGCGGCTCGATCGTCAATATCGGCTCCGTCGCTGCCTATCGCGGTTTCCCGCTGCAGGCGCCCTATTGCGGCGCCAAATTCGCGCTGCGCGGCTTCACCGAGGCGGTGCGCTCCGAACTGGTGGACGCGGGCAGCGCCGTGCATCTCGGCATCGTGCATCCGCCCGGCGTCAACACACCGTTCTTCGCCCATGCCGGCGCGCGGATGCAGGGCGTGCCGAAGCCGCCGCCGCCGATCTACCAGCCCGAGGTGGTGGCGGAGGCGGTCAAGCTGGTGGTCGAGCAGCGCCGGCGCGAGCTGGTGATCGGCGGCGGCCGGGGCCTCGTGTGGATGAACCGGATCGCGCCTGGCCTGCTCGACTGGATCGCCGGCAAGACCGGGGTGCCGGCGCAACAGGCGACCGACGCGGGGGCGCGGCAATCGCGCATGCCGGCCCTGTTCAGCCCGCCCGACGGCGCCTCCCCGGTGCGCGGCCGCTGGGGCGGCTTCGAACACAGTGCCCAGCTCTGGCTCAGCCGCAATCGCGGGCTGGTGGCGGGGGGCGCCGGCCTCGCGGTGCTCGCCCTGCTCGCCGGCCGCACCGCCCGCCGGCCCTGACCATGCCGCCGAATGTCCCCCTGCGCGGCCTCGTGCTCGGTGGCGGCAACGCGCTGGGCGCCTATCACGCCGGGGTCTACCAGGCGCTCGCCGAGGCGGGCGAGACGCCGACCTGGATCGCCGGCACGTCGATCGGCGCGATCACCGCCGCGCTGATCGCGGGCAATCCGGCGGAGCGGCGGATCGAGCGCCTGCGCAGCTTCTGGGATCGCGCCGCTGCGCCCGATTGGGTGCCCGGCCTGCGCCGCGCCTCACAATGGGCGGGCGCGCTCGAGGCCAGGCTGCTGGGCCGCCCCGACCTGTTCCGCCCGCGCCTGCCGCTGTTCGGCGGGCCGCCCGACCGCATGGGGTTCTACGACCCCGCGCCGCTGCGCCGGCTGCTCCGCGAGCTGATCGATTTCGAGCGGCTGCACACCGGCGGCATCCGCGTCTCGGTGGTGGCGCTCGACCTGGAGAGCGGGGAGGAGGCGGTGTTCGACACCGCGCATTCCCGCATCGAGGTCGACCACCTGCTGGCGAGCACCGCGCTGATCCCGGACTTCCCGCCGGTGCGGGTGGGCGAGCGCTGGCTGGTGGATGGTGGCTTCGCCAACAACACGCCCGTGGACGTGATGCTGGGGGCACCGCCGGAGCCAATGGCCTGCTTCGTCGCCGACCTGTTTCCGCTCGCTGGCCCGTTGCCTCGCGACCTCGCCTCCCTGGGCATGCGGCAGAGCGACCTGACTTTCGCGACGCAGACCGCGCGCACGCTGCGGCTGCTGTCGGCGCAGGAGGCGGCGCGGACCGGACCGCGCGTGGACGTGGTGCCGGTCGCCTATGGCGCGGAGGCGGAGGAGAGCAGCCTCAAGAGCTGGGACTTCTCGACGGGCACGGTGCGGCGGCGCTGGGATGCCGGCCGCGCCGACATGACGGCTGCGCTCGCCGCCTGGCGGGAAGTCCCGGCGCGGGAGCACGGGATGGTGGTGCATCCGGCACCGGGTGGCGCGCCACGCGCGGGGGGCTGATCGTCGAGTGCGGGGCCTGATCGTCGGGCGCGGGCTTGATCGTCGGGCGTGGTGGCTGGACGTGAGGGGGCATGGTGAGGCGCCGCCGGCGGTCGCAGTGAGGCATGGCGGGCGGCGCGTACTGAGACGGGAGCGCGCACCAGGCCCTCCCTCCCGTCATGGCCGGGCCCGACCCGGCCACCCCCACCAGCACCCTGCGGCGGGAGGGCGTTCGGTCGAGTTTGGCCATGACGGGAGGGGTGGTTCCGGCGGCGGTGCCGGCGGGGATGACCGGGTCGAGCCCGGCCATGACGGAAGGGACGATTGCGGCGGCGGTGCCGGGTTGCCCTCCGCGCCAGCGGGCCCGCCTCGCCTTACGCCAGCGCCCCTCCTCGCCTTACGCCAGCGCCCGTCCTCGCCTTACATCGTGGCGCCGATCACCCAGGGGGCGAACTCGGCGGCGCCGAAGTCGAAGCTCTCGCTCTTGGTGCGCTCGCCGCTGGCGACGCGCAGCATCATCTCGAAGATGCGCTCCCCGCATTGCTGCACCGTCTCGTCGCCGTCCAGCACGGTGCCGCAGTTCACGTCCATGTCGTCCTCGATGTGCTTGTACATCGGGGTGTTGGTCGCGAGCTTGATCGAGGGCGCGGGCTTGCAGCCGAACACCGATCCGCGGCCGGTGGTGAAGCACACGAGATTGGCGCCGCCCGCGACCTGGCCGGTGGCGGCGACCGGGTCGTAGCCGGGCGTGTCCATGAACACGAAGCCCTTCGCCCGCACTTCCTCGGCGTATTGCACCACGTCCACCAGGTTCGTGCTGCCCGCCTTGGCCATCGCGCCCAGCGACTTCTCGAGGATGGTGGTCAGCCCGCCGGCCTTGTTGCCCGGTGAGGGGTTGGCGTTCATCTCCGCCTTCTCGCGTTCGGTGTATGCCTCCCACCAGCGCATCAGCGCGACGAGCTTCTCGCCCACGGGCGGGGAGACGGCGCGCCGCGTCAGCAGGTGTTCGGCGCCGTAGGTCTCGGGCGTCTCCGACAGGATGACGGTGCCGCCATGCCGCACCAGCAGGTCGCTCGCGGCGCCCAGCGCGGGATTGGCGGAGACGCCGGAATAGCCGTCCGATCCGCCGCATTGCAGGGCGACGGTGAGTTCGGAGGCGGGCACCGTCTCGCGCGTGACCTGGTTCGCCTCGGCCAGCACGTCGCGCACGAAGGCGGCGGCGGCCTCCACGGTCTTGCGCGTGCCGCCCATGGTCTGGATGTCCATCGCCTTGAGCCGGCCGGCGAGCCGCTGTTCTTCCATCAGCCCGCCGATCTGGTTCACCTCGCAGCCGAGGCCGAGGACGATCACGTGCGAGAAGTTCGGGTGCCGCGCGTAGCCCGCGAGCGTGCGGCGCAGCAGCCGGAGCGGCTCGTCCTGCGTCATGCCGCAGCCGGTCTTGTGGGTCAGCGCGACCACGCCGTCGACATTGGGGAACGCCGCCAGCGGATCATGGCCGCTGAACGGGTTGCGGCGGAACAGGTCGGCGACCATGCCGGCGACATGCGCCGAGCAGTTCACGCTGGTGAGGATGCCGATGTAGTTGCGGGTGGCGACGCGGCCGTCGGGGCGGCGGATGCCCTGGAACGTCGCCGGCGTCGCGAAGAAGTCGGTGGGCCTCGCGTCCACGCCATAGGCGTAGTCCTTGGCGAAGTCGCCCATCTCGCAGTTCTGCACGTGCACGTGCTGGCCGGGGGAGATCGGCTTGCTGGCGAAGCCGATGATCTGGCCGTAGCGGCGGATCGCCTCGCCGGGGGCGATCGCACGCACCGCGACCTTGTGGCCGGCGGGAATCCGCTCGGTCGTGGCGACGTTGTCCCCGACGGAGGTTCCCGGCAGCAGGGTCGCGCGGGCGATCACCACGCTGTCGTCCGGATGCAGGCGGATCACGGGGGTCGGGGCCATGGACGTCTCCGTTTTGCAGGCGAGGGGCGGAGCCGTGGCCCCGCCCCGTCGCGTCAGTTGGCGTTCTCGCCGCCGCCCTTGCGCGCGGCGGTGACGGCCTCACGCGCGGCCTTCGCCATCAGGCCGCTGTCGTTGGCGATGGTGACGATCTGGAAGCCCATCTGGATCATGCGTCCGGCATAGCCAGCGGACCCGTTGTGCAGGCCGGCGAACTTGCCATGCTTTTTGCAGGAGGCGAGCAGCTTCTCGTAGATCTTCATGATCTCCGGCTCCTCACGGTCGAGGATCGGGATCATGCCGAGCGAGAGGCCCATGTCGGAGGGGCCGATATAGATGCCGGAGATGCCGGGGACGGACAGGATCTCATCGATGTTGTCGATGCCCTCGCGGGTCTCGATCATCGGGATGACC
Source organism: Rhodospirillales bacterium (assembly GCA_017304945.1). Lineage (GTDB taxonomy): Bacteria > Pseudomonadota > Alphaproteobacteria > Acetobacterales > Acetobacteraceae > Rhodopila. The sequence continues at coordinate 73,210 of JAFKLG010000073.1, read as the reverse complement.
AGCACCTCGTCGTTGGCGATCTTCTGGTAGTTGGAGGCCTCGCCGTACATCGCGGCGCGGATCGGGCCGTTGGAGCGCTTGCCCTTGGGCGGATAGAGGCAGGCATCGGCCAGCGCCTTGGCTTCGGCGGCGTTGTTGATCATCGGGCAGATCACGCCCCAGGCACCGCCGTCGAGCACCTTGCCGATGATGCCGGGCTCGTTCCAGGGCACGCGGACCATGGGCGTCACGGGATGCGCCTGCATCGCCTGGAAGCACTGCACCATCGACTGGTAGTCCTGCACGCCGTGCTGCATGTCGACGGTGACGCTGTCCCAGCCGCACTGGGCCATGACCTCGGCGGAGAAGCCGGACGGGATCGCCAGCCAGCCGTTCACCGCCGCCTTGCCCGCGGCGAGGCGGGCCTTGAGTTTGTTGGACATCGAGGGATTCCCTCCCGGTTGCGATACCAACGGACGCTAGATCAGAACGCGTCGATGCGAAACCGGGGCGGGACGCAGGGCGGTCACGCGAGCGGGCGGCTAGTCGGCGCCAAGGGGGTGCGGGGTGGTGCGGTTTCGCGCAGCATTCCGACGGCGTCCGCACCGATGGCGGTGCTGGTTCCCGCGCGCATAGCGCGGTCGCTTTCCGCGCGCATAGCGCGACGCACCCCCTGCGGCGGCTGGCCGAAGCATCGCACGAAGGCCTGACGCATCCGCTCCGGATCGGCGAACCCGACCTGTCGCGCAATCACCTCCAGCGGCTGCACGCCCTCCTCGACCGCCGGCCGCGCCGCCTCCGCGCGCAGCCGTTCCACCGCCTTGGCCGGGGTCTGGCCCGTCTCGCGCAGGAACACCCGCGCGAACTGCCGTGAGCTGAGCCGCGCCGCGTCTGCCAGCCGCTCGACCGGCAAAGCCTCGTGCAGGTGCTCCCGCGCGAAGCGGAGCGCGTCGCGCACACGGTCGGACTCCGGCTCCAGGTCCAGCAGCGCCGAGAACTGCGTCTGCCCGCCGGGGCGGCGGTGATAGACCACCATCTCGCGGGCCACCCGGCGCGCGACGTCGCGGCCGAGATCCGCCTCGATCATGGCCAGCGCCAGGTCGATGCCGGCCGTCACGCCCGCGGACGTCCAGAGCCGGCCGGCTTCCACATGAATGCGGTCCGGCAGCACGCGCAGCCGCGGATGCCGCGCCTGCAGCTCCGCCGCGCGGCGCCAGTGCGTGGTCACCGGCACGCCGTCCAGCAACCCGGTGGCCGCGAGCAGGAACGCGCCGGTGCAGACGCTCGCGACACGCCGCGTGTCGGCGGCGAGCGCGCAGAGCAGCGCCCGCATCGAGCCATCGGTCGCCGCGCGGTCCACCCCCTGCCCGCCCGGGACGAGCAGCGTGTCGATGGCGCCGGACGGGCGGTCCACGGTCGTGACGCCGCATCCGGTGGAGCTCGCGACCACGCCGCCCGTGCAGGACAGAACCTCGCTGACATAGGCCTCGGGCGCGGCGCGGCAGGCGAGGTGGAACGCGCTCATCGGCCCGGCGAGGTCGAGCAACTGGAAATCGGGGAAGACGAGGAAGGCGATGCGACGGGTCATCGAAACGGAGGCCTTCTCAGGATCCTGGAGCGGCGGCGGGCAGCGGGCAGGATGGCAGGATTCTTGGGATCAATGTCGTTTGCGCCATCAGCGTCCACCCCTACCCTGCCCTCCGTCAAGCATCGCAGGAGGCTTTCATGTCCGACCCGATCACCGTCGTCTTCCCGCTCTACGACCGCATGACGCAGCTCGACTTCACCGGCCCCTGGCAGGTGCTGCGTCGCCTGCCCGGCGCCGAGGTCCTCGCCGCCTCGCTGACCGGCGCCCCGGTGGAGGCCGACGGGCTGGTGTTCGACGGATTGACGGCGCTGACGGCGATCCCACGATGCGACGTGCTCTGCCTGCCGGGCGGCTACGGGATGATCGAGGTGATGGCGAACGACGCGTTCCTCGCCGAGATCCGCCGTCTTGCCGAGGGCGCACAGGCGATCACCTCGGTCTGCACCGGCTCCCTGATCCTGGCCGCGGCCGGGCTGCTGGTCGGCCGCCGCGCCGCCTCCCACTGGGCCTGGCGCGACCATCTCGCCCTGTTCGGTGCCATCCCCGACGCGGGGCGGGTGGTGCATGACGGCCGCTTCGTGACGGGCGGCGGCGTGACGGCGGGCATCGATTTCGCCCTGACCCTCGCCGCCGACCTCGCCGGGCCGGCCCACGCGCAGGCCATTCAACTCGGCCTCGAATACGCGCCCGCCCCGCCCTTCGAGGCGGGCCGGCCGGAACTCGCTCCACCCGCCGTGCTCGCGCAGGTGCAGGCGGCGAACGCGGCGGCCAATCGCGAGCGGGTCGCCGCGGTGGAGCGGATCGGCGCCGCCTTCCGCGCCCGCCTGGAAGCGGCCTGAGCCGGGCCGGCCTCGCCGCCGCGGGGCGCGCCGTGCCGATCCCCGTTCAGCTCGTCGCGCTGACGCTCCAGGTCGCGCCGGTCACATGCGGTGCGGCCTGCAGCCGCGCCACCACGCCGTCCAGCACGGCCGGGTCGGCGCGGCTGGGCACCAGCGTCGCGGCGAGCTCCACCTGCTCCTCGGTCTCCGACAGGATCTCGACGTCGCGCACCGGATAACCGACCGCCTCCAGCGCATCGGTCATGGCGTCCCGTACGGCGGGCACGTCCTCCGGGTCGCACACCGCATGCAGCCGGTACACCGCCTCGATGCTGCTGGCATCGAGCGGGCGGCGGTTCACCCAGTCGACCAGCGGCCGCAGCATCGTGTTGCCGGCCAGCACGAACAGCGTGACCGCGGCCGCATCGGCCCGCATGCCCGCGCCGGCACAGGCACCGACCGCCGCGGAACACCACAGCGTCGCCGCGGTGTTGAGGCCGCGGATATTGGCGCCGTCCTTCAGGATGACGCCGGCGCCCAGGAAGCCGACGCCGGAGACCACGTAGGCGATGATGCGCGTCGCCCCGTCAGCGCCCAGCAAGCGCATGCCGAGATCGGTGAAGGCGGCGGCCCCGACCGCGACCAGCACGTTGGTGCGCAGCCCGGCGGAGCGCTGTCGCCACTGCCGCTCGAATCCGATCAGCGTGCCGAGGCAGAACGCGGTGGCCAGGCTGAGCATGGTGGCGAGGAAGACGCTCGCCTGCGCCCAGGCGAGCAGCCGGTCCAGAAGCGGATCGATCACGGTCATCCGCCCGCCTCTAGGCCGCAACGCAACGGCCGCAAAGCGCGGAAATGTGACAGTCCGACGTGGCGCCGCCGACGGCCCCGGTGCGGGCCCTTGGCGAGGTCCCTTGGCGGGGTGCGGCTCAGCCCTGGATACGGTCGCGCAGCACCCGGCCGGTGTACTCCTTGCGGTAGACGCCGCGCCGCTGCAGCTCCGGCACCACCGTCTTGACGAACTGCACGTAGCTGCCCGGCGTGATCGAGGGGCAGACCACGAACCCGTCGCAGCAGCGGCTCTCGAACATGTCCTGCAGGCGGTCGGCGATCATCTCCGGCGTGCCGACCAGCGCCGGGGTGAGCTGGCTGATGCCATAGCGATAGCCGGCCTCCCGCAAGGTGAGGTTGGCGGCGCGGCTGCCCTGCAGGATCACGTCCAGCACGCCGCGCGCCCCCTCGTTCATCTCCATATCCTGCAGCGGCTGGTCCATCGGATACTGCGCCAGGTCGATGCCCAAACCGTTGGAAATGTCGCAGACACCGACATCCGCGCTGACCAGGCTGTTGAGATACTCGGCGCGTTCCCGCGCGATCGACTCCGTCTCCCCGATCACCACGTCGACCGCGGGCGTGATGAGGCAGTGGTCGGGGTTGCGCCCCAGCCGCTCCATGCGCGTCTTCAGGTCGGTGTAGAACGCCTGCATGTGCGCCTTTTCGTGCTGCAGGGTGAACACCACCTCGGCCCAGCGCGCGGCGAACTGCCGACCACGTTCGGAGGAGCCGGCCTGCATGATCACCGGCCGCCCCTGCGGGCTGCGCGGCGTCGGCAGCGGGCCGCGGGTCTTCACCCACTTCCCCGCGTAATCCACGTAATGGACCTTGGATGGGTCGGCATAGATCCCCGCCTTGCGGTCGTAGACGATCGCGCCCTCCTCCCAGGAGTTCCACAGCGCGTCGCAGGCTTCCATCACCTCGTCCGCATGGTCGTAGCGCAGATCGCGCGGCATCAGCTTGTCGAGGCCGTAATTCTGCGCCTCGCGCGAGTTGGCCGAGGTCACCACGTTCCAGGCCGCGCGGCCCTGGCTCATGTGGTCGAGCGTCGCGAAGCTGCGGGCGATGTGGAACGGCTGGTAGAACGCGGTCGACATGGTGCCCGCGAGCCCGATATGCCGCGTCTTGCGCGCCATGGCGGCGAGCAGCAGCATCGGGTCGAGGTACCACATCTGGCCCGGCCCGGCGACCTGGCCGGCGAAGCTGCCGCCATAGGTGTCGAAGACCGTCAGCACGTCCACGAAGAACAGCGCGTCGAACAGGCCCTCCTCGAGGATCTGGGCGATGCGTTCGTAGCGGTGCGGGTCGAGCGCGAGGTCGGCGTCGCTCTCCGGATGCCGCCAGCTTCCGTTGTTGTGCCAGGTGGGGCCGGCGATCAGGTACCCCACGAAATGCATCTGCCGCTGCGCCATCGTCTACTTCTCCTCACGCAAGCAGGATCACCGCGTCGGCCGGACGCCAGCCCGCCACGACCGTGGCCCCCGCCTGCCAGACCGGATCCCCGATCCGCGCCGGCGCGCGAGCCAGCAGGACGGTTCCACCGGGCAGTTGCAAACGATACCGGATGGAGCCGGCGATATGCACGGCTTCCAGCACCGTCGCGGTCCAGGCATTGCCAAGCCCCGCCGCCGCCTCGCCCAGCCGCACATTCTCCGGCCGCAGGCACAGCGTCGGCTCGGGCCCACTCGCCGCGTCCGAGGTCGCCACCGCGAGCTCGAGCCCTCCGGCCGTGCGTGCGCGCTCGCCCTGCGTCGCCTCCAGCGGCAGCAGGTTCGCTTCCCCAAGGAAACTCGCGACGAAGCGGTTCGCCGGCATCTCGTAGATCTCGTGCGGCGGCCCGACCTGCTCGACGCGGCCATTGCGCAGGATCGCGACGCGGTCCGCCAGCGTCGCCGCCTCCTGCTGGTCGTGCGTCACGTAGACGACGGTCGCGCCGAGTTCCCGCTGCAGCCGACGGATCTCGTCCTGCATCTCCTCGCGCAGGTTCTTGTCGAGCGCGCCCAGCGGCTCGTCCATCAGCAGCAGCGCCGGGCGATAGACCGCGGCGCGCGCGAGTGCGACCCGCTGCTGCTGGCCGCCCGAGAGCTGCGCCGGGAGACGGTCGCCCATCTGCCCCATCCGCACCATCGCGAGCGCCGCCTGCACCCTGGCGGCGATCTCCGCCCGCTTCACGCGCCGCATGCGCAAGGGGAAGCCGACATTCTCCGCAACCGTCATGTGCGGGAACAGGCTGTAGTTCTGGAACACCATGCCGACCGCGCGGCGATGCGGCGGCTCGCCGACGATGTCGCGGCCATTCACCAGCACCTGTCCCTGCGACGGCGTCACGAACCCCGCCGTAATCCCCAGCAGCGTCGTCTTCCCCGAACCGCTCGGCCCGATCATCGCGAAGAACTCGCCGGACGCGATGGACAGGTCGACCGGGTGCAGCGCGGTCAGCGGACCGTAGCGCTTGGCGACCGCGACATAGCGCAGGCTGGCCCCCTCGGTCGCGCCGCTCATGGCGCCGCGTCCAGCCGCACGGTCGAACGACGACCGACCCATGCGGCGACCAGCAGCAGCACGCCCGTGGCGGCAAGGATGGAGGCGGTCGCGGCGGCGATCGTCGGCGTCATCTCGTAGGTGAGCTGCTCCCACAGCAAACGCGGCATGGTGCGTGTCGTCGGGCTGGCGAGGAACATCGCCAGGATCAGCTCGTCGAAGGACACCGTGAACGCCAGGATGAAGCCGATCACGACGGCGGGCCGGATCATCGGGAAGGTGACCAGCCAGAATGTGTGCCACCGGCCCGCTCCCAGCGTCATGGCGGCGAGTTCGTAGCTGGGCGCATAGCCGCGCAAGGCGGCGCCGACGGCGAGGAACACGAGCGGCGTGCAGATCACGGTCTGGCCGAGGATCACGGCCGGAAACGACCCGATCAGCCCCACCTGCACCATCAGCGGATAGAGCCCGATCGCCAGCACCATCTGCGGGATGATCGCCGGTGCGACGAACAGGGCGGCGAGGATCCGGCGTCCCGGCAATGCGCCGCGCTCGATCGCGATCGCCGCGAGCGTGCCGAAGATGCTGGAGAGCAAGGCGACCGGCAGGCCGACGATGACGCTGTTCATCACCGCCTGGCGGTAGTCCAGGCTGCCGGCGAACGCGGCGTACCAGCGGGTCGACCAGCTCGTGGGCGGGAACTCGAGGAAGCTGTTGCCGCTGAACGACAGCGGCACGACCATGACGATCGGCGCGACGAGGAACAGCAGCAGCAGCCAGGTGAAGATCGTGGCGAGCCGCCAGCCGAGATGCGGGGCGCGGCTCATGCCCGCCCCTCGGCCACGTCGCCCGCGACGGGCGGACGCGCGCGCCGCGCGGTGCGTGGCTGGCCGATGCGCTGGTAGAGCACGAACAGCACCGAGGTGAGGATCAGCAGCACGCTGCCCGAAGCGGAGGCGAGCGGCCAGTTCAGCAGGCGCGAGGCCTGCTGGTAGATGAGCTGCGAGACCATCATCGTGCCGCTGCCGCCCAGCAGCGCGGGCGTGATGTAGAAGCCGAGGCTGGTGATGAACACGAGCGCGCAGCCCGCGGCCACGCCCGGCAGCGAGAGGCGCAGATAGACGTGCACGAACTGCCGCCAGGGCGGCGCCCCGAGCACCGAGGCGGCGAGGAGCAGGCGTCGGTCGATGCGCCACATGGCGCTGAGCAGCGGCAGCAGCATGAACGGCAGCATGATGTGGAGCATGCCGACATCGAGCGCGAGGCCACTGTTCAGCGGCCGCAGCGGGCGGTCGATCACCCCGAGACCCAGCAGGACCTGGTTGAACGGACCCTGACGCTGGAAGATGACGAGCCAGGCGTAGGAGCGGATCACGGCGCTGGTCCAGAACGGCAGCAGGATCATCGCCAGGGCGAGGCGCTGCCACCGGCCGCGCAGTTCGGCGACGACATAGGCCACCGGATAGGCGAGCACGAGGCAGCCCAGCGTGACCATCAGCGCGATGCGCAGCGTCTCGAGCAGCACGATGGAGAACACCGCATCGCGGAACAGCGCCTGGTAGGCGCCGAGGCCGATGCCGTCGGCGGGCGAGAGGCTGGTGAACAGGACGCGGCCGAGCGGGATGACGAAGAAGGCGAGCATGAAGAGGGCGGGCAGGATGATCCAGGCGCGGTAGCCGGCTTCCGGCGACCACGGGCGCGGCCTTCTCATGCCCAGGTCAGGTCACCAGCCACTTGTTGAACCGCTCGATCAGCTTCGCGCCGTTGGCGGCCCAGTAGGCGGAGTCCTGCATCACCGTCTTGTCCTTGTAGGCGGGCGCATTCGGCAGCCGCGCGCGCTCCTCCTCGGTCAGCAGCGGGAAAGCGGCCGGATTGACCGGCCCGTAGGGGATGATCTTCGCGAAGGTCGCCTGGTTGGCGGCGTCGATCATGTTGGCGATGAACTCCATCGCCTGCTTCTTGTTCTTCGCGCCCTTGGGCACGACCATCGCATCGGGCGTCAACAGTGCGCCGTCGAACGTATAGTCGACCGGTGCGCCTTCGAGCTTCGGCTTGAACACCCGTCCGTTCCAGACCGCGCCGAAATCGACCGTGCCGCTGAGCACGAGCTGCGCGCCCTGGGCGCCCGACTCCCACCAGGTGAGGTCGCTCCGCACGGCGCCGAGCGACTTGAAGGCGCGATCGGTGTCGATCGGGTAGAGCGAGTCACGCGATTGCCCGCCGCCCATCGCGGCGACTTCCAGCGTCTGTGATGCCGCCTTCCACAGCGAACGCTGGCCGGGAAAAGCTTTGGTATCGAAGAACTGCTGCCAGGATTTCGGCGCCTTGCCGGCCGGCACCGATCTCGTGTTCCAGGCGATCACCAGGGCCGCGAAGTCGACCAGCACGACGTGCTCGCCCGCGGCCCCCGGCATCAGCTTGTTGCGATCGACGATCCCATAGTCGATCGGCTCGAGCAGTCCGGCCGCGGCCAGCACGGCGGCTTCGGTCGCATCGAGGTTGCACATGTCGACATTGACGGCGCCGCTGTCGACCATGGCCTTCACCTGCGCCACGTCCATGTAGGGCGCGCCCAGCACCTCGATGCCGGTCTTTGCCGTGTAGGTCTGCATGTAGGCGGCGCGGTATGCGTCCTGCAGCGCGCCACCCGAATTCGGGAAGGTCAGGCTGGCGGGGGCGGCGCGGAGGATGGCGGGAGCCGCCAGCAACGATCCGCCCGCCGCCGCGGCCCCGAGCAGGCCACGGCGCGTCAGTGAAGTCCGTCCCATTGTTCTTGCCCCTGTTGGCCCAGGCTGACGCTGGGTCTTGGCCGCGCGTGTGCGACTACGCGAAAGTATCAGCGTCGTGGCGCAGCCGTCGCAACCGCAAACTCCGGTATCAGCGGTCGCGAACGCGCGAGCCGATCAGCGCCTGAGCCGCAGGTCGAGACCACGCGCGCGCCATCCGGCGTCGATCGCGTCGAGGTCGATCAGGCCGGACGGGTCGGACTTTCGGGGCGAGGTGGCGAGGCCGGGCTGCCGCTCGACGCGCCAGAGGCCGAGGAGCCGGCGGAGTTCGGTGAGCGGTTCGGGCGCGTCATCGACGCGGAGATTGAGGTCGGGGAAGTCCTCGGTGGTCACCAGCACCATCGCCGCCGACTGCTTGCCGCGCTTGTCGCCGCCCGCGTCCTCCCCCGCCTCCATGGCGCGCATCAGGCGTTCGGGCAGGTCGAGGTCGTCATGCATGCGGAAGGTGCGGAGCGTGGCCGCGACGGTGGGTTCACCCGCCAGCATGTTGCCGGCGACGCTGACGTTCTCGGCGGCCACGCTGCCGCACCAGGTGACGCAGTTCTGCCCGGTCCAGGCGGCGGTGCGGCCGAACCGGTCCACCGCGTGCACCTGGCGCAGGCCGGCGCCCGCATCGCCCGCGAGCGCGCCCTGGATGGCGGCATCCGGCGGCAGGCCGCGCGCCATCCCGTCCAGCACCGCGGGACCGAGATAGCGGTTGGTTATCGACTGGGTGGAGACCGCGCCGACGCCGGCCCGCACGAAGGGGCAGGAGGCGCCGACCGCGAAGGCCTTGGTGGCGATGGCGACGGCGAAGGCGTCGGTCACGGGATCATGGACGACGATGGACCAGGTCATGCGGCGGCTCCGGACGGTTCGGCGCGCTTGGCGGCGTGCGAGGATTGCGCGAAACTACCACCCAGTACGGAGGATCGACCATGGGCGTGACCGCGCAACTCTCGGACTTCACCGCTTCCATCCGGCTGGACCGGCTGCCGCCAGAGGTCGTGCAGCGCGCTCGTTTCCTGGTGCTGGACCTGGTCGGCAACATCGTCCGCGCGCGGCATGACGCGGAGAGCACGTCCTCCTTCCTCGGCGCGGTGCGCGCGATGGGCATGGCGGCGGGCAATTCCGGCGTGTTCGGCGACGCCTCGCGCTACACGCCCGCCGGCGCGGCGTTCCTGAACGGGGCGCTGGCCCATTCGCTCGACTTCGACGACACGCATGCGGCGGGCTCGCTGCATCCCGGCGCGCCGGTGATCCCGGCGGCACTGGCGGCGGGCGAGATGGTGGGGGCCTCCGGCGCCGACGTGCTGGCGGCGATCGTCGCCGGGTATGAGGTCACCTGCCGGGTGGCGCTCGCGCTGCCGGCTGGCGAGCACTACGACCGCGGGTTCCACCCGACCGCGACATGCGGCGCGTTCGGTGCCGCCGCGGCGGCAGCGCGCGTGTTCGGGCTGGATGCGGACGGGGTGGCGAACGCGCTGGGCACGGTGCTGAGCCAGGCGGCGGGCTCGCTGCAGTTCCTGGCGAACGGCGCGTGGACGAAGCGCTTCCAGGTCGGCTGGGCGGCCTGCAACGGGCTGATGGCGGCGACGCTGGTGCGCGAAGGCTTCAAGGGCGCCGCCGAGGCGCTGGAGGGCAAGCACGGCTTCATGCGCGCCTATGCGCCGAACCCGACGCCGGAGCGTGCGGTGGAGCGGCTGGGCGAGGTGTGGGAGCTGATGAACACCGCCGTGAAGCCCTACCCGTCCTGCCGCTACGGCCATGCGGGCATCGACGCGGCGCTGGCGCTGCGTGCGGCCAACGACCTCAAGCCGGAGGACATCACCGCGATCCGCTTCGGCCTGCCCAAGTCGGGCATGCTGCTGGTGGGCGCGCCGGCCGAGAAGAAAGCGGATCCGCAGAACGTGGTGGACGGGCAGTTCAGCGGGCCGTTCGTGATCTCCGCGGCGCTGGCAACCGGGAAAATGGGCTGGGACAGCTACAGGCTGCTGCAGGATCCGACGATCCGGTCGCTGCTGCCCAAGGTGACCTGCGCGTTCGATCCGGAGATCGAGGCCGAGTTCCCCGCCAACATGTCGGGCAAGCTGACGATCGAGGCGGGCGGCAAGCGGTTCGAACAGAAGGTGGTGGTGCCGAAGGGCGAGCCGTCCAACTTCCTGTCGGAGGCGGAGCTGCGCGCGAAGTTCGCCGGGCTGACGGACGCGGTGCTGGGCGGGGAGCGCGCCGCGGCCCTGGCGGATGCGGTGCTGGCGATCGACACGACGGCCGACGTCTCGAGCCTGGTGCGGCTGTCCACCCCGCTGATGGCCGCGCGACTGGCCGGGGAGTAGGCCCGGGCGGCGACGCCGGAAGGCACCGGGTCCCCCCTCCCCTTGCGGGAGGGGGTCAGGGGGAGGGGTGGTGTGTGCGGCGGCACCTTCCGTGCGTGCGCCCCGGTCGCCCCCTCACCCCGTCCCTCTCCCGCGAGGGGAGAGGGGGTTCTGGGTCAGCCTCGCAGGGGCGTCGTGGGTCCACGTGCGTGCGCCCCGGTCGCCCCCTCACCTCGTCCCTCTCCCGCGAGGGAGAGGGGGGTTCTGGGTCAGCCTCGCAGGGCCGTCGTGGCTGCGGCGTCGAGCACGCCCTCGGCACTGACCACGACCTTGTAGAGGGCGCGGGCGTTGGCGGCGGACACCAGCCCGTCGCGCACGTCGCGGGCGACCAGCGCCGGGTCGCGGGTGGTGGGGTCGCCCATGCCGCCGCCGCCCGGCAGTTCCAGGACCAGCCGCTCACCGTCCGGGATGATCTGGAATCCCTTGGTACGTAGCGCCGCGCCGGATTTCAGCGTCACCACGCCGCCGGAGCCTTCCAGCCCGCCTTCCCGCCCCTTCGGCGGATGCGCGACGCGGTCGAAGGTGGCGTTCACGGCGAACTCGAGGTCGCCCTTGGTCGCGATCTCCATGATCTGCCCGGCGCCGCCACGGGTGCGGCCGGCGCCGCCGGAATCCGGCTTCAGCTCCTTCCGCCACAGGATCACCGGCGCCACGTTCTCGGTCGCCTCCACCGGCATCGTGCGCACGCCCGAGGGGAAGGCCGTCGCGTTCAGCCCGTCGCTGGTCGGCCGCGCGCCGGTGCCGCCGGAGTTGAAGGTGATGATCTCGAAATCGCCGACCACCGGCTTGTTGCCGCGCCCCTGGCCGGACACCGAGGAACCGCCCCTCAGCGGCGGGTTCCACAGCGCCGAGGCACCCTCGGCGGTCACCCGTTCGGGCACGGTCTGGTGCAGGCAGCCCATCATCAGGTCGGGCAGCAGATGTCCGATCACGTGCCGCACCGAGACCGGATACGGGTGCGGTGCGTTGAGGATGCAGCCCTCGGGGATCTTCATCCGGAACGGCGAGAGGGAGGCCCAGTTGTTCGGGATCTCCGGCGCGACCACGCATTTCAGGCCGAAGCAGGAATAGGCGCGGGTATAGGCGGGCGGCACGTTGATGCCCCGCGAGGACAGGCCGGAGGTGCCGGCGAAATCGACCTCGATCCCGTCGTCCAGGATAGTCATCTCGGCGGCGAGGCGCACCGGCTCCTCGTAGCCATCGCTATAGATCTCGTTGCGGAACACGCCCCGCGGGACGCGCGCAATCTCCGCGAGCGTGGCGCGCAGCGAACTGTCGAAGATGAACTCGGCGAGCGGGTCGAGGCTCTGCATCTCGAACTCGTCCATCATCTCGACCAGGCGCTTGGCGCCGGCGTCGTTGCAGGCGCAGAGCGAGTAGATGTCGCCCTCGAGTTCGACCGGCAGGCGGGAGCCGGCGCGCATGAAGTCGAAGAAGGTCTCGTTCGGCTTGCCCTGATCGAAGCATTTGACGATCGGGACGTAGATGCCTTCCTCGTAGACGGAACGCCCCTCCGGCCCCATGCCGAGTCCGCCGACGTCGATGACGTGCGCGGTGTTGGCGAACAGGCCGACGATGCTGCCGTTGTGGAAGGCGGGCGTGACGACCGTGAGGTCGTGCAGGTGGCCAGTGCCGAGCCAGGGGTCGTTGGTGATGTAGTGGTCGCCGGGGCGCATGGTGGCGGCGGGGAACTTCTTGAGGAAGTGGCCGACCGATTCCGCCATGGAGTTGACGTGGCCGGGGGTGCCGGTGACCGCCTGCGCCATCATGCGGCCGTGCAGGTCGAAGATGCCGGCCGAGAGATCGCCCGCCTCGCGCACCGTGGTCGAAAAGGCAGTGCGGATCATGATCTGCGCCTGCTCTTCCACCACCGCGATCAGGCGGTTCCACATGATCTGGCGATGGATCTGCGCGAGGGCATTGGTTTCATGCGACATGGGCTGGCCTCGAGGTCGGCTGGGCGATGGGGTCAGTCTGGCATGGGAGGGCTCGAGGGACCATGGCTGGGGTGGGAGTTTTCCTGGCGGTGGTGGCGGGAGGTCCGAGGCGGTGGTGGTGTGGCGTCGAGGCGCTCTCGGTGGGTCTGTGCGAAAGGGCCGTGTCGTTCGTGCTGTCCGTTCGAGCTTTGATTCAGCACAGAGTTGAAGGCGAGCGAGGGAGGACACAGAGGGCGCCGGACCATCGGAGAGCCGGTGCGTTCCGGGCCGGATTCTCGATCGCCTTCGGCGGAGTCATGCCCGAGGGGGACTATTCGACGGTGCGGGCGCGGGGCAGACATCGGCCTGGCTGGCCTTCGGGCTTCTGTCGGCTTGCTGGCAATCCGGCATAGGCCGCCCAGGCGACGGTCACGAATCTGCCGCTTACCGGCGTTCCAGCACCTTCCGTGTGCTGACATTCAAGCGCTTCGCGCGGGGACAATGATCGGACGGAGTCCGGCACGCGCCGTATTCCAAATCCGCGGAAGGGCTGCGGCCGAGCCGGATTTCCGATGCCGGGGCCGGTCCGGGATGGATGAATCCTATCTCTGCATCCTGGTGTGCCGCCTCTCCGCATCGCGCTGGGCGGCCGGCGATCCAGTCCGCTCGCTCTCTCTGTGGCCTCCCTCACTCGCCTCAAACTCTGTGCTGAATCAAAGCTCGAACGGACAGCACGAACACCGCCGCCCTGACGCACCCACAGGACCCCCGGACCCGACCTCACCCCCCGTCGCGCGTCAGCTCCAGATATCCGAAGCCGTTCACCACCGCGCTCCAGCCCGGCCCCACCAGCGTGGACGTCTCATCCTCCGCCACGATCGCCGGTCCGGCGAAGCGCGCCCCCACCGGAAGCGTCGTGCGGTCGTAGATCGCCCAGTCCGACACCTCCCCGCTCACCGTGTCGCGCACCCGCTGACTCCGCACCGGGTGCACCGCCGGGGCAACACCCTCGCCCACGACCGGCAAACTCTCGACCGGCTCAGGCACCGTCGTCACCACGACCGCGTAGCTCATGATCTCCACATCCGAACCCGGCACCGGGCGGTCGTAGAAGCGGGCGTATTCCTCGTCGTAGCGGGCGCGGATCAGCGCCACGTCGTCGGCCGTCAACGTGCGCGCGGGCAGCGGCACCGGGATCTCGTGGCCCTGACCGACATAGCGCATATAGGCCGTGCGGGTCTCGGTGACCGGCGCGCCGAAACTGCCCTGCTCGACCGCGGCCATCGCCTCCAGCCGCATCGCGTCGAGCAGCCCATTCACCGCATCCACGTCGAAGCTGGAGAAGCGCTGGTAGAGGCTGCGCACCACCTCGTAGCCGACCGGCGCGCGCAGGAAGCCGATCGCGCTGCCGACGCCGGCGCCGGAGGGCACCAGCACGCGGCCGATTCCGACCTTCTCGGCGACGCGGCAGCCATGCACCGGCCCACCGCCGCCGAACGCGATCAGCGTGCGCCCCTCATAGGTCTTGCCCGATTCGATCGCGTGCACGCGGGCGGCGTTGGACATGTTCTCGTCGACCATCTCGACCACCGCGAGCGCCGCCATCTCCGCCGTCAGCGCGAGCTTCGAGCCCACATCCGCGACCAGCGCGCCATGCGCCGCGTCGACGTCGAGCGCGATCGAGCCGCCGGCGAAACGCGCCGGGTCGTAGCGCCCCAACGTGAGGTTGGCGTCGGTGACCGCGGGATGTGCGCCGCCGCGGCCGTAGCAGGCCGGGCCGGGATCGGCGCCCGCGCTCTCCGGCCCGACGCCGATCCGCCCCATCGAATCGACATGGGCGAGCGAGCCGCCGCCGGCGCCGATCTCCACCATCTCGATCACCGGAATCCGCAGCGGCAGGCCAGATCCCTTGCGGAAGCGGCCGACCCGCGCGACCTCGAACGTGCGCGCGGTCTGCGGCTTGAAATCATCGATCAGGCAGATCTTCGCGGTGGTGCCGCCCATGTCGAAGGACAGCACGTTCTCGAGCCCGCATTGCCGCGCGACATGCGCCGAGAAGATGGCGCCGCCCGCGGGCCCGCTCTCGACCAGGCGGATCGGGAAGCGGCAGGCGGTCTCGATCGTGGTCAGCCCGCCACCCGACATCATCAGGAACAGCGGCGCGGCGAGGCCGATGCCGTGCAGCTCCGCCTCCAGCCGACGCAGGTAGCGCGCCATCATCGGCTGCACGTAGGCGTTCGCGACCGTGGTGGAGAAACGCTCCCACTCGCGCATCTCCGGCGAGACCTCGGAGGAGATCGAGACCGCGACGTCCGGCAAGGCCTGTTCGAGGATCCCGCGCACCTGGCGCTCGTGTGCCGGATTGACGAAGGCGTGCAGCAGGCCGACCGCGATGCTCTCCACCTGCTCGCGTTGCAGCAGCGGGATCAGCGCGCGCACCGCCTCGGCGTCGAGCGGGCGCAGCACCTTGCCGGTGTTGTCGAGCCGTTCCGGCACCGGCAGGCGCAGGTGGCGTGGCACCAGCGGTTCCGGCAGCGTGATGTTCAGGTCGTACTGGTCGTAGCGGCTCTCGTTGCCCATCGCGATGACGTCGCGGAATCCTTCCGTCGTCAGCAGCGCGGTGCGGGCGCCCTTGCGCTCGATCACCGCGTTGGTGGCGAGCGTGGTGCCGTGGATCATCAGCGCGATATCGCCCGCCTGCAGCCCGGCCGCCTCCAGGATCGCCCTCACCCCGGTCATCACCCCCTGCTCGGGGGCGGCCGGCGTGGTGAGGACCTTCAGCGTGGTGCGGCGCCCGTCATGCTCGAGAGCGAGATCGGTGAACGTTCCGCCGATATCGACGGCCAGACGAGCAGACGGCATTCGGACCCTCTCGCAGGTGCAGCAACGCGGGCATCAAGGCGCGAGGCGGGCGGGAGCGCAAGAGGCGAGTTCCCGTGACGGGCCGAGCCCGCTACCCTGGCAGAGGGAACCGGGGGCGCATCGACCGAGCGCGCCCCCTCCCCGCCTACTCCGCCGCGTGCAGCGCGCTGCCTGCCGTCCGCGGGTCGGTGTTGGGCGGCGTGGCCACGGTGCCGATCGCGGCGCGCACACCGGCGCCGTAGGCCGGATCGGCCTTGGTGAAGTGGGCGATCTGCCGCTCGACGATCTCGGCCGGCACCCCCTGCATCGACGCCGCGACGTTGGCGAACAGCCGCTGCCGCTGCGCCGCGTCGAACAGTCGGAACAGGTTGCCGGCCTGGGTGTAGTCGTCGTTGCCGACGCGGTGGTCCCAGCGCGCCGCGTCGCCACTGATGCGCAGCGGCGGCTCCTGCACCGACGGATCCTGCACCGGCCCATTGAACGAGTTCGGCTCGTAATACGCGTCGGTGCCCTTCGGGGCGTCGAAGCGCATCGGCCCATCGGCGTGGTAGCTATGCACCGGCGCGGCGTGCGGGCGGTTCACCGGCAGCGCCTCGTAATGCGTGCCGACGCGATAGCGATGCGCATCCGCATAGGCGAAGATCCGCGCCTGCAGCATCTTGTCCGGGCTGAACCCGATCCCCGGCACGATGTTGGACGGCGAGAACGCCGCCTGCTCGATCTCGGCGAAATAGTGCTCCGGATTGCGGTTCAGCTCGACGATGCCGACCTCGATCAGCGGATAGTCGGCATGCGGCCAGACCTTGGTCAGATCGAACGGATTGTACGGCGTCTTCTCCGCATCCAGCTCCGGCATGACCTGCACCATCATGCGCCAGCGCGGGTACTCGCCGCGCGCGATCGACTCGTACAGGTCGCGCTGGCTGCTCTCCCGGTCGGTGCCGATCACCGCATTGGCCTCGTCGTTGGTCCAGTGCGTGTGGCCCTGCATCGTCTTGAAGTGGAACTTCACCCAGAACCGCTCACCCTGGCCGTTCCACAGGCTGTAGGTGTGGCTGCCATAGCCGTTCACGTGGCGGTAGTCGGTGGGCAGGCCGCGATCGGAGAACAGGATCGTCAACTGGTGCAGGCTCTCGGGCGAGAGCGACCAGAAATCCCACATCGCCGTGGCCGACCGCATGTTGGTGCGCGGGTGGCGCTTCTGGGTGCGGATGAAATCGGGGAACTTCAGCGGGTCGCGGATGAAGAAGACCGGCGTGTTGTTGCCGACCACGTCCCAGTTGCCCTCGGTCGTGTAGAACTTCAGCGCGAAGCCGCGCACGTCGCGCTCCGCGTCCGCCGCGCCGCGCTCTCCGGCGACCGTCGAGAACCGCAGCAGCAACTCGGTCTGCGTGCCGGGCTTGAACACCGCGGCGCGGGTGAAGCGCGTGATGTCGCCGGTGATCGTCAGCGTGCCATAGGCACCCGACCCTTTCGCATGGACCACCCGCTCCGGAATCCGCTCGCGGTTCTGGTGCGCGAGCTTCTCGAGCAGCTGGTAGTCCTGCATCAGCACCGGACCGCGCGGGCCGGCGGTCAGGCTGTTCTGGTTGTCGGCGATCGGGGCGCCGGCGGTGGTGGTCAAGGTCGGGCGCTGGGTCATGGCAAGTCCTCCTACAGCACGCCGACGATCCGAATATTGAACGTCTCGGTCAAATTGGAAAGTTTGATCGTATCAATCGATGGAACCGTTCGGGCTTTCCCCATTCTTCGCGCTTCGGTCAGACTAGGCCCAACCAAGAGAGGAGCCACGCATGACGGAGACGAGCGCCTCGCCCAAGCCGGGGGCGAAGCCGCGGCTGCTGCTTGCCAGCCTGATGCCGACCGACGTGATCGCGCGGGCGCGGCGCGAGTTCGACGCGGTGATCGCCGAAGGGCCGGCCGACATGACCGCGCCGGAGGTGATCGAGGCCGCCACGGCGCATCGGGCGGAGGCGATCCTGTTCGTCAACACGCTCGATTTCGGCGCCGCCACCATCGCCGCCCTGCCGGAGACGGTGCGGGTGGGCGCGACCAGCAGCGTGGGCTTCGACCATATCGACGTGGCCGCCGCCCGCGGGCGCGGCATCGTGGTGACCAACACGCCCGACGTGCTGGACGAGTGCACCGCCGACCATGCCATGATGCTGCTGCTTGCCGCCGCGCGCCGCGCCGGCGAATACGAGCGGATCATGCGCCAAGGCTGGCGCTACCGCATCGGCCAGGGCGACCTGCTTGGCGTGCGCGTCACCGGCAAGACGCTGGGCATCGTCGGCCTGGGCCGCATCGGCCGCGCCATGGCGCAGCGCGCCCGCGGCTTCGGCATGCGTATCGTCTACCACGCCCGCACCCGCCTGCCGCCGGAGCTGGAACAGGGCGCCACCTACTACGCGGACCTGCACGACATGCTGCCGCAGTGCGACTTCCTGTCGCTGCACGCGCCGGGCGGACCGGCGACCGACCGCATGATCGATGCGCGCGCGCTCGCCGCCCTCCCGGACGGCGCGGTGTTCGTCAACGTCGCCCGCGGCACGCTGGTGGACGAGGACGCGCTGCTCGACGCGCTGACCTCGGGCAAGCTGTTCGCGGCCGGGCTCGACGTGTTCCGCCAGGAGCCCGATTTCGACCTGCGCTTCGCCAAGCTCGACAATGTGGTGCTGAGCCCGCATGTCGGCAGCTCGACGCGGGAGACGCGCAACGCCATGGGCTTCCGCGCGCTCGACAACATCGCCGCCGTGCTGGCCGGCCGCGCGCCCACCGATCCGCTATGGCGATGAGGCGCGCCCCGGCCCGGTCCGCACACGTCGGCGCTTCCCGCGTGGGACGGCCGATCCCCGCGCCCGCGTGTTGACCGCGGCGGCGAACCGGCCGAACCATCGCCGCCTTTCCGACCAGGAGACCCGGACGTGACGTTGCGCATCGCCATCGGCGGCTTCATGCATGAGAGCCACTCCTTCGCGCCGCGGCCCACCGCGTGGGAGGATTTCCTGCACCCCGGCGGCTTCCCCCCCTTCCAGCGCGCCGCCACGCTGCTCGACACGCTGCGCCCCACCTCCGTCCCCGCCGCCGGCGCGATCGCGGTGGCCGAGGAGGCGGGCGTCGCCATCGTCCCGCTCACCTGGTGCTTCGCCAATCCGGCCGGCCCGGTGCAGGACGCCGCATTCGAGCGCATCGCCGCGTCGCTGATCGACGCACTCGCCCAGGCGCTGGAGGAGGGTCCGCTCGACGGCGTCTATCTCGACCTGCACGGCGCCGCGGTGGTGGACAGCTTCCCCGACGCGGAGGGCGAGCTGTTGCGCCGCGTACGCGCCGTGATCGGCGACCTGCCGCTGACCATCAGCCTCGACCCGCACTGCAACCTCACCGCCGAGATGGTGGCGCGCGCCGATGTCTGCGTGCCGTTCCGCACCTATCCGCACGTGGACATGAAGGCTGCCGGCGCCCAGGCCATGCGGCTGCTGTTCGCCCGCATCGAACGCGGCCGCCCCTGGGCCCGCGCCCACCGCACCCTCCCGTTCTGGATCCCACTCGGCAGCCAATGCACGCTGATGGATCCGATGCAGGCGGTGATGACCGAACGTGCCGCGCTGGCGGAGCGGATGGGCGCGGTGGAACTCGCCTTCTGCTTCGGCTTCCCCTACGCCGACTTCGAGGGCTGCGCGCCGGCACTCGCCGCCTTCGCCGACACCCCGGCGCAGGCCGAGGCGACCGCCGATGCGTTCCTCGCCGCCGTGACGGCCCGCGAGTCGGAATTCGTGCAGGACACGCTCGCCAGCGCCGCCGCGGTCGCCGAGGCGAAGCGCCTCGCAGCGACGCGTCCCGGCAAGCCCGTGGTGCTGGCCGACACGCAGGACAATCCGGGCGGCGGCGGCCACGGCGACACCACCGAACTGCTCTCGGAGCTGGTGCGCCAGGGCGCCAAGGGCGCGCTGGTCTGCCTGATCAACGATGCGGAGAGCGCCGCCGCCTGTCACGCCGCCGGCGAAGGCGCCACGGTCACCCTCTCGCTGGGTGGCAAGTCGGACGGCATGCCCTTCCCCTGCACCGCGCGGGTCGAGAAACTGACCGATGGCGTGTTCACCCTCACCGGGCCGATGGGCGCCGGCAATCCGGGCAATCTCGGCCCGACCGCGCTGATCGACATCGACGGCGTGCGGGTGATCGTGGTGACGCGCAAGATGCAGGCGCTCGATCAGGCGATCATCCGCCATGTCGGGATCGAGCCGTCCTCCTGCCCGATCCTGGCGCTGAAATCCTCGGTGCATTTCCGCGCCGATTTCGGCCCGATCGCGGAGCAGGTGATCGTCGCGATCGCGCCAGGACCGGTGGTCGCGGACCCGGCGGTGCTGAACTTCCGCCACGTCCGCGCCGATATCCGCCGCCGCCCCCGCGCCGCCTGACGCATGAGACTGGGAGCCCGCACGGGCTCCCAGTCGCGGCGGCTAACCTTGCCCTAAGCCGCTTCCGCCATCGTCGAGCGTTCGCAGGCGACCGTGGTGCGATGCATGTCGCGCACTTGCTTCGCATCGAACGGCCGCGCGCGGTGCATGGTGGTGCGGTTGTCCCAGATCACCAGGTCCCACTGGCGCCAGGCGTGCGAGTAGACGAACTGGCGCTGCGTCGCGTGCTCGTTCAGGTCGCGCAGGAACGCCCGCGCCTCCGGCACCGGCCAGCCCAGGATCGCCCCCGCGTGCGAGGCGAGGAACAGCGACTTCCGCCCGGTCACCGGATGGCGGCGCACCAGGCGCTGCTGCACCGGCTTGAAGCGTTCCAGGTCCTCCGGCGTGAAGTCGTCGAAGCCAAGGATGCCGCGCGAGTAGATCTGGCTGTGCTCGCAGACGAGGTCCTCGACCTCCGCCTTGGTGTCCGCGTCCAGCGCGTCATAGGCGGCGCGCATGTCGGCGAACTCCGTGTTGCCGCCGGCGCCGGGGATCACCCGCGCGGACAGCAGCGAGTATTTCGCCGGCACCGCCTTGAACGAGCTGTCCGAGTGCCACAGCCGGTTGCCCAGGCCGAACAGCCGCTTGCGGTCGTCGCGCGCCATCACCTCGTTGTCGTTCGTCAGGTTGGAGATGTCGTTGACGTGCGGCGAGGCGATGCGCCGGTCCTTGCCCCAGTTGATGTCGCCCGACGCCACCTCGAGCTCGCCGAAATTGCGGCTGAACGCAATCTGGCTGTCGTCGTCGAAGCGCTGGTCGTGGAACACCAGCACCGCGAACTGGTCCATGCCGCGCTCGATCGCGGCGACCTGGTCCGCGGTGAGCGGCCGGGTGATGTCGATGCCCGAAACCTCCGCCGCGAAGGACGGGCGGGACACCGGATCGATCGGCTGGATGGAAAGGGTCATTGCAGTCTGATCCTATTGCAGCGTCGCGATCTGGAAGGCCTGGCCGAACCGGCGCGCCGCCTCCAGCGGGTCGCCGTACTTGCGGTGCATCGCCGTGTGATAGGCGGCGGCCAGCAGCAGCTTGTCGCGGTCAGGCTGCTGGTTGGTGCCGAAATCCATCAGCATGCACTGGGCGATTTCCTGGTTGTGCGGATCGTTGCCCAGCTTGCTGGCGGCGAGCGCGATGCGCTGAACGATCGGCGCGCGGTCGCTGAACCCCTCGCAATAGGCCTGCGTCCAGGCGATGCACTCGTCGCCGGCCAGGGCGCAGATCGCGGCATCCACCCGCTCCAGCACCTGCGCCTGGCTCAACCCGGTCGCGCCGGGCGCCGCCTGCGGCACGAAGTTGCGCACGTCGCCGATGCCGCGCTGGTGGTCGACCACCTGGTTGACGAAGCTCGCCGCCACGAACAGCAGGCGCAGCCGGCGCGGATGGTCGAACGTGTCGAAGAACCAGGCCAGCGTGTTCTGGTACTCGTAGCAGTGGTGCGGCATGTTGAAGTTGTTCGGATCGCTGGTCTCCAGCACCACCTGCGCCGCGGCGAGCTGCAGCAGGTCGATGATGCGGCGCGGATCCTTGCCGGCCTTCAGCAGCTTGGTGATCGCCTCCAGGGTCGGCACCTCGCCCTCGCGCAGCAGCGCGCGCATCAGGACGGCGGCCTCCTCCTGGTTCACCGGCTCCTTGTTGTCGCGCAGCATCGCGACCTCGGCTTCCGAGACGCCGCCATAGGGGACCGCGTGCAGCGCCTCCCCCTCGATCGTCATCTTCACCCAGTTGCAGGCCATCTCGTAGCTCGAATACCAGCGCGGCCCGACCGCGACGTCCAGCGCGCCGGCATAGAGCACGTTATGCGCGTTCTCCCACCCCAGCAGATTGCCGAGCTCGACGGTGGAGCGGGCGCGGTAGGCCTTGTGGCCGGTGGTGTAGGAGCGGTTCCAGAGCAGCCGGTCCTGCACGTCGATCAGCCCGGCGAAGCACATCTCCGCCAGCACGTCCTTCCGTTCGGCGGTGTTCTCCATCAGGCCGAGGAAGACGCGATACGCCTCGATCACCTGGCCGCGATGCACCAGCGTCATCCAGGTGTTGAGCCGCTCCTTCAGCGGCCCCTCCTGGCGCAGCGGCTGCTGGTCCGGCCAGAACACCACCGGGGCCGGGGGCGCCTCCACCTTGGTGGGATCGCCACGATGGCGCGTGTAATGCCCGGGCGCCTTGTTGATCTTCTGGTTCCAGATATCGAGCCCGGTCGGGATGTACCAGATGGTCTGCGCCATCGGCAGCATCGTCAGGTCCTGCGGCATCAGTCGCGCCAGGTTGATCGTGGCACGCGCGCTCAGCAGGCAGTGGTCGTTGTTCACGAAGTTCGGATACCCGTCATCCATCCGTTCGTGATAGGGAACATGCGTATAGGGCGCGTGGATGCGCACGCCCTCGGCGATGATCTCCTTCATCGGCCGGCCCGCTCGCACCAGGTCGTAATAGGTCTCGCTGGCGCCCACCTGGTCCCGCATCAGGATGCGGTCTTCCAGCTTGGCGTAGAGTGCCGCCGCTTCGCTTGCGGGCGACGCCCCTCGCGCGATCTCGGTCTGGGTATCCATGCCCGCCGTTCCTCCAAGTTCTGATTTCCCCGATCCTATGCTTGACAGCCCGCAGCCGACAACCTTCGCTGCCGAAAAGGGGGACGTCCAGAACATGACGAATGGCAAGTCCGGCGCGGGCCGGCCCATCGCCACCGCGGCGGAAGTCGACGCGTACGCCACCGCCGAGGCAGGCCCGGCAAGCTGGCTGCCGCGCCTGCGCATGCCGCTGCCGCGCACCTGGATCATGCTCCTGCTCCTGGTCGTCTGCGGGGCACTGATCCTCTATCCGCTCGTCTTCCTCGTCACCGAATCGCTCAACATCGGCGATCCGCAGGTCTTCCCGCCCGAGGAACTCGGCTGGCTCAACTACACCGATCTCGTGAACGAGCCTCACGTGCTGCTGAACACTTTGCTGGTCGCCTGCATCGCCACGGTGCTCGCGGTGCTGTTCGGCTTCGTGCAGGCCTGGATCCTCACCCGCACCGCCATTCCGGGGCGCGCACGGCTCGAGCGGCTGATGGAGCTGCCCTACTACATGACCCCGCTGATCGGCGCGCTGGCCTGGGGCGTGCTGCTCGGACCGAAGACCGGGCTGGTCAACCAGGCCTGGCGCAACCTCGGATTCGGCTCCGACCTGTTCGACGTCTACTCGCCCTGGGGCATCGCCTGGGTGATGGCGCTGTTCGAAGGCACCGTCGCCTTCGTGATGATTTCCGCCGCGATGAAATCCATGGATCCGTCGCTCGAGGAATCCTCCCGCGTGCTGGGCGCCGGCAAGCTGCGCACCGCGCTCAAGGTCACGCTGCCGCTCGTCGCACCGGGCGTTCTCTCCGCCACCATCTTCGTCTTTGCCGAAATGCTCGGCTCCTTCGCCGCCGCCTTCGTGCTCGGCATCCCCGGCCGCTTCTACGTGATCACGACGGCGATCTGGCAGGCCGCGCTCTCCTATCCGCCGGATTACGGACGCGCCGCCGCGATGGGTCTGTCGCTGTTCGGCGCCATGGTGATCACGCTGGGGCTCGCCAAGCTGATCATGCGCAAGGGCAGCTACGCCACCATCACCGGCAAGGCGTTCCGCCCCCGCGCGATGGAGGTCGGCGCACTGCGCTGGCCGCTGCTCGGGATCGCCTGGGGCTACATCATCCTCGCCGTCATCCTGCCGCTCGGCGCGCTCTGCCTCACCTCCTTCCAGCGCTTCGCGACCGTCATCATCAGCCAGATGCAGTTCACGCTGGCCAACTACGAAACCGCCCTCGCCATGGGCTCGCTCGCCCCCGCCTTCGGCAACTCCCTGCTGCTCGGCATCGTCGTGGCGACCATCGGCGTGCCGGTGATCGGCGTGCTGGCCTGGATCATCTACCGCGCCCGGCTGCCCGGCGCCGCCGCGATGGAGTTCGTGCTGATGATCCCGCAGGCGGTGCCACGGCTCGTCTTCGGCCTCGGCCTGCTCTGGGCCTGGATCAACATCCCGATCCCGATCTACGGCACGCTCTGGCTCCTCGGCATCGCCTATTTCACCGTGTTCATCCCGCTCGGCCTGCGCACGATCGCCGGCGTCGTCCTGCAGGTAGATCCGAGCCTGGAGGAGTGCGCGCGGGTGTGTGGTGCGTCGTGGGGGCATCAGATGCGCACCGTCACCCTGCCGCTGCTGCGGCCCGGCCTGGTCGCCGCCTGGCTGCTGATCTTCATCGCCTCCGTCCGCGAACTCGGAGTTTCCATCTTCCTCATGGGTCCACACTCGAAAGTCGTCGCGCCGGCCATCGTGAATTCCTGGCTGTCCGCCTCCTCCGAACTCTCCGCCGCCATGGCATTGCTGCAGACCGCGCTGGTCTTCGTCGCAGTCGCCATCCTGTTCCGCGTCGCGCGTCGCGTGCGGGGCGCCGAGGCATGAGCGATATCACCCCCCACGCCGACCCGCGCGGCACCGATGCCCGCATCGAGGTTCGCGACCTGGTGCTGCGTTATGGCGACGCGACGGCAGTCGACGGCGTCTCCTTCGCGATCGCACCCGGCGAACTGGTCACGCTGCTAGGCCCCTCCGGCTGCGGCAAGACGTCAACGCTGCGCGCCATCGCCGGGCTCGAGACGCCCTTCTCGGGCACCATCCGCCTGAACGGAAAAACCGTCTGGTCGGCGACTGAACGCCGCAACGTGCCGGCCGAGAAGCGCGGCGTGTCCATGGTGTTCCAGTCCTACGCGATCTGGCCGCACATGACGGTCGCCGAGAACGTCGCTTACGGGCTGCGCGTGCGCAAAGCCTCGGCCGCCGACATCGCGAGCAACGTCGACCGCGTGCTCGACCTCGTGCAGATGCGCCGCTTCGCCGACCGTCCCGCGTCGAAACTTTCGGGCGGCCAGCAGCAACGCGTGGCGGTCGCCCGCGCCATCGCCTTCTCCCCCACCGTGCTGCTGTTCGACGAGCCGCTGTCCAATCTCGATGCCAAGCTGCGGGCGGAAATGCGGGTGGAGCTGCGCGAGCTGCAGCGCCGGCTGGACATCACCGCCGTCTACGTGACGCACGACCAGGAAGAGGCGCTGGCGATCTCCGACCGCGTGATCGTGATGAACCACGGCAGGATCGAGCAGATCGGCGTGCCCGAAACGCTCTACGCGACGCCAGCCACCCGCTTCGTCGCGGATTTCGTCGGCGCCGCCAACATGATCGAAGGAGAGGTGACCGGCCCCGGCCGCGCCGGCACGCTGCGCTTCGAAACCCGCACCGGCCTCCCGCTCGAGGTCGCCGCGGCGGACGGGCGCCGCACCGGCAGCCTGGTCGCGCTCCGCTCCTCCTACATCCAGATCGATCGTGCCGGCGGGGCGGGCATTCCCGGCACGATTCATCGCCGCATGTTCCACGGCGACTTCATCCAGTACGTGGTGGACTGGCCGGCCGGGCAGTTGATCGTCCGCCGGCCACCCACCGAACATCACGACGAGGGTAGCGCCGTCAGCATCTCCTTCGCCCCGGAGCATTGCGTCCTGCTAGACTGAGCGCATGGACCGCGTCGAACCCGTCCCACGCTTCGCCCCGCTCAGCCCGACGCCGCCCGCCGCGCCCTTGTCGTTCTGGGCCTATCTGCGCGCGATCCGCACCAACGCGGTGACGATCTGGACCGAACGCGCCTATCAGGAGGACGCCGAACGCCGCGACCTGCTGGGTCGCGCGACGCTGCTGGTGAACACGCCCGAGGCGATCCACCGCGTGCTGGTGGACAATCCCGGCAACTATCGCCGCACCCCCGCCTCGATCCGCATCCTCCGCCCGGTCGTCGGCAACGGCCTGCTGCTGTCCGAGGGCGAGGCCTGGCGCCACCAGCGGCGCACCATCGCGCCCGCCCTCGCCCCGCGCATGCTGCCACTGCTCGCGCAGCACGTGGTCGCCACCACGGCCGACCATCTCGACCGGCTTGCCGCCGGCCCCGCTGCTCCCGTCGACCTGCTCGCCGCGGTGCAGATGCTGGCGCTCGACATCGCCGGGCGCTCGATGGTCTCGCTCGACATGGCGACCTTCGGGCCGCCCATGCGCGCGATGATCGCCGAGTTCGCCGCCGACCTGTCGCGGCCGCATCTGCTCGACATGGTGCTGCCGCCCGGCGTGCCGACCTGGCGCGACCTGCGGCGCGCCCGGTTCCGCGCCCGCTGGATGCGGCTGATCGAGCAGATCGTCGACACGCGGCTCGCCCGGCCGGAATGCCCCGCGGGCGCCTCGCGCGACCTGTTCGACCTGCTGCGCGCGGCGCGCGACCCGGAGACCGGCGCCGCCTTCGATCGGATCGCGCTGCGCGACCAGGTCGCGACCATGATCCTGGCCGGGCACGAGACCACCGCGGTGACGCTGTTCTGGGCGCTCGTCATGCTCGCCGCGACGCCCGCCGAACAGGCCCGTGTCGCCGCGGAGGCCCGCGCGATCGGCACCGATGCGACCGCGGTGCCCCGGCTCGTGCGCACCCGCGCCGTCGTGCAGGAGACGCTGCGCCTGTTCCCGCCCGCCTTCGTGCTGGTGCGTCAGGCGATCGGTCCCGACCGGCTGGGCGAGCAGGATGTCGCCGCGGGCAGCATCGTGATGATCGCCCCCTGGGTGCTGCACCGGCACGCGCGCTTCTGGCGCGACCCCGCCGTCTTCGACCCCGATCGCTTCATGCCCGACGCGCCACCGCCGCCTCGCTATGCCTGGTTGCCCTTCGGCACCGGTCCGCGCGTCTGCGTCGGCGCCCAGTTCGCGCTCACCGAGGCGACCCTCGCCCTCGCCATGCTGCTCGCCCGCTTCGAGGTCGCGCGGCTGGACACTGAACCGGTGCTGCCGGCCGCCGTCGTCACCCTCACGCCGAGCCGCGCACCGGCGTTTCGCCTGAGCCCGCGGTAGGATTCAGCGATCACAGGAACGTGTGTGGCCGAGACTGTTGCGATCTCGCACGGTTGTCCGGCCTTCGGGAGACTTTGCGGACTTTTTTTGCCATGCCACCGGCTGTCCTGCTCGGATCGCGCCCGCCTCTGCTGTCCTCCGCGCGCGCGCTGCTGGTGGTGCTCGTCTGCGCCATCGCCGCGCCGTTGGTGTCCCTGGCGCTCTTGGGCCTGCACGAAGCCTATCGCAGTGCCGAGGCGCGGCAGCGCGACGACCTGCGGGGCCGCGTCCAGGCCGCTGCCGCGGCGCTGGACCTGCAATTCCAGAGCGCGTTCACGACGCTGCGGGTACTGGCCGGATCACGCGAACTGCATCGCGGTGATCTCGACGGATTCGAGCATGAACTGCGCGCCGCCGCGACCGCCCTGGACGGACCGGTGATCGCCCTCACCTCCACGACGGGCGAGGTCGTGCTCTCGACCGCCTGGGCACCCGGTGAGCGGCTGAGCGGCGTTCATGCCACCAGCTTCCTGCTCGACGCGCTGGCCCAAGGCCGACCGGCCATTTCCGACCTGGTGATCGGGCCGCGGACCAAGCGCGCGGAGGTCGGCGTCGCCCTGCCCGTGCTGGATCCGGCGACCGACCGCCCCCGCTGGCTGCTGAGCCTATATCTGCCGCTGCGGCTGCTGACGGCGGACCTCCAGGCGCTGCATCTGCCGCCCGGCTGGCTCGCCTCCATCCTCGACAGCCAAGGGCATTCCGTTACCCGCCTGGTCGACGCGGATGCGTATCACGGTCGCGCCGGACCACCGGAGATGCTGGAGGCCGCCCGCCGCGTGCCGGTCGGCTTCTTCGATGGCGGGCAGGTCACGGCGGACGGGGAGGCGATGATCACCGCCTACGCCCGCGCACCGCAGAGCGGCTACATCGTCACGGTCGGGATTCCGAATGCGGCGCTGAGCGAGCCGCTGCGGGCGAGGCTGCTGGAAGCGGGCCTGATCGGCGGCGCCCTGCTCGCGCTCAGCATCGGCCTCGCGCTGCTGCTGTCGCGGCGGATCATCGGCGCACTCGACGCCGTGGCGGCGCATCCCACCGCCGCCCCGCGCACCGGCCTGGTCGAGGTCGATCGGCTCGGCTACGCGCTGGCCGAGGCCGAACGGGAGCGTAGCCGCGCGATGGAAGAGTTCCGCAGCCTGGCCGACATCGTGCCGGGATGGGTGTTCGTCGCCGACGCGGATGGCCAGAACATCTTCGTCAACCAGACTTTCATCGATCAGGTCGGCCTCGGCGTCGACGCGCTGATGGGCCTCAACTGGCTGCGGGTGGTCCACCCGGAGGATCGGCCGCGCGCCGCCAATGCCTGGCGCGCCGCGATCGCCAGCGGGGCCGACTCGGTCACCGAGTACCGCGTGCGGATGCATGACGGCACCTATCGCTGGTTCCTCTGCCGCGCCCGCCTGGTGCGCGGCGGCGCCGACAGCCCGCTGCGCTGGCTGGGCGTCGCCGTGGACATCCAGGACCGCAAGACGGCCGAGGCTGCGCTGCAGGAGGCGGAGCAGCGGCTGCGCGCCTTGAACCTCGATCTGGAGGGCCGCGTCGAACGCGAGGCCGTCGCGCGGGAAGCCGCCACGGTGCGCGCCGCGCATGGGGAGCGGATGCAGGCGCTGGGCCAGCTCGCCGGCGGCATCGCGCACGACTTCAACAACGTGCTGCAGGCCGTGCAGGGCGGCGCCGCGCTGCTCCGCCAGCGTACCGGCGACGCCCGAGCGGTCGATCGCCTGGCGCGGATGATCGAGGATGCGGCGACCCGCGGCGCCACCGTCACGCGCAGGCTGCTGTCCTTCGCGCGGCGCGGCGAGCTGCGCGCCGAACCGGTCGACCTCGCGCGATTGCTGCGCGAGATGCAGGAGGTGCTCGCCCCGGCGCTCGGCGCGCAGATCCGGCTGCGCATCGAGGCGCCGGCCGACCTGCCTCCGGCGCTGGTCGACAAGGGGCAGCTCGAGACCGTGCTGGTGAACCTCGCCACCAACGCGCGCGATGCGATGCCCGAGGGCGGTGCGCTGACGCTTGCACTGGACCTCGACCTCGTCGCGCCCGGCGACACGGTCGTCGACCTGCCGGCCGGGCGCTATCTGCGCCTGACCGTCACCGATACCGGGGTCGGCATGAATGCCACGACCCAGGCGCGCGCGCTGGAACCCTTCTTCACCACCAAGCCGCAGGGCAAGGGCACTGGTCTCGGCCTGTCGATGGCGAAGGGATTTGCCGAACAGTCCGGCGGCGGCCTGGCGCTGTGCAGCGCGCCCGACCAGGGCACCGTGGTCGTGCTGTGGCTGCCCTGCGCGCAAATCGCGGCCTCGCCGCAGCGCATGATCGCGCCACTTCGTTCGGCCGCGGCGACCAGCCGCCGCGTGCTGCTGGTGGATGACGAGGCGATCGTGCGGGAGACGCTGGCGGCCGGTCTCGCGGAACTCGGCTTCGTCGTGGTGACGGTGACCCACGGCGCGGAGGCGCTGGCCTTGATCGACCACGGCGAGCCGGTCGACGTGCTGGTCACCGATCTCACCATGCCCGGGATGTCCGGCCTGACCCTGATCCGGGAGGTGCAGGAGCGCCGGCCCCGGCTGCCCGCCATCCTGCTGACCGGCTACACCAACGATGCGGCGCAGTTCCTGGTCGCCGATGCCGTCGCTGGACGGTTCTCCTTGCTGCGCAAGCCGGTGCTCGCGACGGAGCTGGCGGAACGACTGGAGACGATGCTGGCCGACCCGACCGCGGCGCAACTGGCGCCCGAACCGTCCTGAGTCGCCGCGCCGGTTCCGCTGGACGGAGCCGGCCGCTTACCCATAACGTCGTATGAGGCCGCCGCCGCTCGCCCCGTCGGGCCAGCCGTCCATTGCCAAGAACAAGAGAAAGAATGGAGGAAGCGCCATGCCGCAGGACCGCCCCGTCGCGCCCATCGGGCTGAACCACCTCGTGCTGAACGTGCGCGATCTCGAGGAGTCGCACCGGTTCTGGACCGAAATCGTCGGCCTGACCCAGGTCGGCGAGCTCAGGACGTCGCCCGTTCGCCCCAACCCGCCCAAGATGCGGTTCTACAGTGCCGATCACGACGGCAAGCTGAACCACCACGACATCGCGCTGATGGAGAACAAGGACCTGCCGGAAGCGCCGACGCAAGCGGGTACGGGGGTGCCGGCGGCCATCAACCACATCGCCATCACCCTGCCCTCCCGCGAGGCATGGCTGCGGCAGCTCGAATACCTCCAGCGCAAGGGCGTTCGGTTCAATCGCCGCATCGAGCACGGCATGACCCACAGCCTCTACATCAACGACCCGAACGGCTACGGCGTCGAGTTGCTGTACGAGCTGCCGCGCGAGGTGTGGGAAGGCGATATCGACGCCGCGCTGAACTACGCGGTCCTCCGCCCGACCGAAGGGGCGGGCGCGCTGCACGACGACGAGGACGTGCCGGTGTTCCGCGCCGGCCAGCCGACCGCCGCCTGAGGCGCGCCACCGCGATCCGGGCACTGGACCGGGACGCGGACCAGGGCACCGGACCAGCGCGCCCCGGTCGAACCGGGACACGTACCGGCCGGCACCGTGCCGCGCTTTAGGAGTCGGCGCTCTCGCCCTCGAGGGTGAAGCCCACCTTCATGGTGACCTGGTAATGGCGGATCTCGCCGTCCTCGATCTCGCCTCGCATCTGGGTCACCTCGAACCAGCGCAGGTTGCGGACCGTCGCCGCCGCCCGCCCGATCGCATTCTCGATCGCGTCCGCGTGACTGATCTCGGACGATCCGGCCAGTTCGATGATGCGGTAGGTGTGGTTGCTCATGATGTGACTGCTCTCTCCAAGGCTCCGCACCCCGAACGCACGCGGGTCCGAACGGATCGCAGCCGGCGCGACGATGTGTTCACGCCGTCCTGGAGGGTACTCTCGCGGACCCAACGCGCACGGCGCCGTCATGCAAGAGACCCAAAAGGGAAGCTGACAAGCGTGGCATGCAACGCTTAAGCTTCCCGCCGGATGCTCCGCCTGATCGCCCGTCCGGTCCTGTTCGCCTTGCTCCTCGCGCTCAGCGCCTGTGGCGGCCAGCAGGTGGCCGACTGCTCGGTGGTGAAGGTCGCGACGCTGCCGCTGCGGATGGATGACGGGCTGCCGCTGGTGCGCGTCTCGCTGAACGGCACGCCCACCTGGTTCGTCGCCGACAGCGGCGCCGCCCGCAGCGTCCTGACCGAAACCGCCCGCAAGCGGCTCAGACTGCCCGAAGACCAGGGACACCTCACCCAGACGACGGGCGTGGGCGGTACCACCACTGCCTGGGATGCCCGCGTCGATGACCTGACGATCGGCGGCGTCCGCGTGCCGATCCAGCGCATGGCGGTCGGCAACTTCCGCATCGGGCGCGACTCGGACCTCGACCCCGCCGGCCTGCTCGGCGCGGACGTGCTGCTCGCCTTCGACCTCGACCTCGATCTCGCCAAGCGAACCCTGACGCTATACCGCCCGCGCATGTGCCCCGAGGGCGGTCCGCCCTGGGAGGTCGCCGCGGTCCGCATTCCCGGGGTGGCGCGGCACAACGACCGGCTGGTCCTGCCCGTCCAGCTCGATGGCGCCGAGGGCATGGCGGTGCTCGACACCGGCGCACAGGACAGCGTGGTCGGCTCGCGCCTGGCCGAACGCATGGGGCTGACCTCGGCCGCGACGGCCGGCGACCCGATCGTCGGCCAGCATGGCGCCGGCCCAGACCCGGTCGAAGGGCGCCGTCACCGCTTCCTGCGGCTCGCCGTCGGCTCCACCGTCATGCACGAGCCGGAGCTGACCATCCTGCCCAGCGACGGCGTCATCGGGGATGGCGTGATCGGCCAGGACTTCATGAAGGGACGCCGGCTCTGGCTATCCTTCGCCTCGAAGCAGGTCTTCATCGCCGCCCCGCACACCGAGACCCTGGTGGCCGCGCGCTGAACGCCGGCCGGTTCAGGCCGGGGAACAGACGCAGTAGCGCAGCAACGCCAGCAGGGACGACGGATCGTCCTTGACCGCCGGGCAGAGCGGCGCGGTCTGCGCCAGCGTCACGTAGTCGTCCTCCGCCGGGTCGACATACATGGCCGACCAGCGGGGAAAGGCGCGCCGCCGGACCGCGTCGCGCTGGATCAGGGTGACCGCCTCGTGGCGCGAATCCTGCTGGATTCTGCGGAACAGCGCATCGACGTCGTCCCGCCATCCCTCCACCACTTGGGCGAACCGCTCGCCGTCATACAGCAGCGCGCCGGTGATCCCGCGCGACACGTTGTTCCGCATTGCCTGCCAGATCAGCGCCTGGAGGGAGGCGAGCGGCGCGAGCGGATCGCTCTCCAGATTACTGGTGCTGAAGTAGATCAGACGGATCATCTTGCCCGAAATCGGCATGTCACATGTACCACCCTGGTTCAGCGTGCAGCAGGACAGCAATATCGACGGACGGCGTAAGACTTGGAGCGTCCAGCGGATCCCTCTTGCGCGGGAGCACGCGGGCGTCATGGACGCCCAAATTGGAAGTGCCGGCGCATCAGGGCATTGACACAGATCAACGGAAAAGGCCGCCCGACCACCCGGACGCGACATTTCTCATACACAACGCGACAATTGCTGAAAAGCCCCTCGGTATGTGAGTCCACCCTATGAGTCCTGCCGCTTCGGGCATGTGCGCACGCTCCCGCGTTTTGAAAACCCGCTGACGTGGCGGGCATAATTCCGATTTCGAATGGTCCGCGTCGGCGAGATGCGGCGGGCGGGCGGTGCTCGGGGCAGCGGCGACCGGACCGGTCGGCAACGGACGCACGGGCTGCGGGCGGCGTGTGCTCGGGGCGCAGGCGCATGGATCCGGCCACCGCCGCTCGTAACCGGCAGTGTTCCACGAACGCCCGGACGCGCGACGCCCTATCATTTCTACCAGGCAACGCAATGGCCAACTTGCAACAGATGCCGCCATTTGCGCGGCCGCTCACACGCGCCCGTGAATTCCCATTGCATCCTTTGTTGATTGTGGCGCAAACATGGCGCAGGCGATGGCCCGACTCCAGCTGGGGTGGCCCGCCGGTCTCAAACCAGGAACCCATCGCCGCCGCACGACGCCCCTCGTGCAGTACCGCCCTGCTGCGGTCATCGTCACGGAGCCCATCATGTCCCACCCCGCCCCGCTTGCCGTCGAAGAGCACGTCCATGGCGACACCGTCTGGGTGGCGCTCCGCGCCCGGGGCGCCGACTGGTCCTGGCTGACCCCGGCGGAGGCGGTTCGCCTCGCCCGGCAGTGGCTCGACCAGTATGAGCGCCCGGCCACCGCCGCCGCGGGCGACTGAGGCCGACATGGCGCGCCGGCACGGGGGACCGTTCCCCGTGCCATGGCCGCGCGCCCCATGGCGGAGCACCGCGGCGGCCCGCCCGACCTTCCCTCAGATGACCAGCCTCACCGTTGCGCCGGCCGCGAAGCCCGTCCGCGGCCGCGCCGCCCTCAGCCGAAGACGCGCGCGAACACTGCATCCACCGCATGCACGTGCTGCCGCGGGTCCATCGCGGCATCGAGGTCGGCCGGCTTGACCCGCTCCACCACCGCGGGGTCGGCCAGCAGGTTCTCGCGGAAGCTGCGCCCCTCGACGGTGCCGAGGCGCGTCCAGGTCTCCATCGCGCAGCGCTGCACGATCTTGTAGGCGTCCTCGCGTGAGATCCCGGCCCGCGCCAGCGCCAGCAGCACGTCGCCCGAATACACGACGCCGCCCAGGCTCTCGAGATTCGCACGCATCCGCTCGGGATAGACCAGCAGCTTCTCCATCATCCCGGCCAGCCGCATCAGCGCGAAGTCCAGCGTGACCGTCGCATCGGGTCCGATCATCCGCTCGACGCTCGAATGGCTGATGTCGCGCTCGTGCCATAGCGCGACGTTCTCCAGCGCCGGCACCACGGCGGACCGCACGATGCGCGCGAGGCCGGTCAGGTTCTCGCTCAGCACCGGGTTGCGCTTGTGCGGCATCGAGCTG
This sequence comes from Rhodospirillales bacterium, assembly GCA_017304945.1. Lineage (GTDB taxonomy): Bacteria > Pseudomonadota > Alphaproteobacteria > Acetobacterales > Acetobacteraceae > Rhodopila. The sequence goes on along the minus strand of JAFKLG010000073.1, from coordinate 39,254 downwards.
GAGCCCTTCTGCCCGGCATGGAAGAACTCCTCCGCCTCGCGCACCTCGCTGCGCTGCAGGTGCCGGACCTCGGTCGCCAGCCGCTCGATGCCGCTCGCGATGACGCCGAGCGTGGCGAAGAAGGCGGCGTGACGGTCGCGCGGGATGATTTGGGTCGAGACCGGCTCGACCGCGAGGCCGAGTTTCTCGGCGACGAACGCCTCGACGCGCGGATCGACCTGGGCATAGGTGCCGACCGGCCCGCTGATCGCGGCGACGGCGATCTCGGCGCGGGCGGCCTGCAACCGGGTGCGGTTGCGCGCGAACTCCGCATAGTGGCCGGCGAGCTTGAGGCCGAACGTGGTCGGCTCCGCGTGGATGCCGTGCGAGCGGCCGATCGTGACCGTATATTTGTGTTCGAGCGCGCGCGTCTTGAGCGCGGCCAGCACCGCATCCAGATCGGCCAGCAGCAGGTCGGCCGCCTGCGTCATCTGCACCGACAGGCAGGTGTCGAGCACGTCGGAGCTGGTCATGCCGAGATGAACGAAGCGGCTGTCCGGCCCCACGGCCTCGGCGAGCCAGGTCAGGAAGGCGATCACGTCGTGGCGGGTCTCGCGCTCGATCTCGTCGATGCGGGCGATGTCGGCCGGCCCGATCTTCGCCAGCGCCGGGGCACCCTTCTCGCGGATCGCGCGGGCGGCCTCCGCGGGGATGGCGCCGATCCGCGCCATGCCTTCCGCTGCCAGCGCCTCGATCTCGAACCAGATGCGGTAGCGGTTTTCCGGCGACCAGATCGTCGCCATTTCCGGCCGTGAGTACCGAGGGATCATCGCCGCCTGCCCGCTTTGCTGCCTGGAGCCGGACGGCGCAGGCGGATCCGGCGCGGCCCGGCGCGCGCAGGCTTGTGCGCGGGCCGGACGGCGCCGGCCTGTCCAGTCCGGCGAGGTTGCTCTAGACCCCACCCCGACGCCTGACAAGCGCCACTGCCGCCGGAGTATGCTCGACATGGACGCCGCCTTCCTGACCCATGAGTTGACCGCCCTGCTGCAGGTGGTGCTGATCGACGTGGCCCTGGCCGGCGACAATGCGGTCGTGGTCGGCCTCGCGGTGGCGGGCCTGCCGGAGCGGCAACGCCGGTCCGCGGTCCTGCTGGGGGTCGCCGGCGCCACCGTGATCCGGATCGGCCTCGGCCTCGTCGCACTCGAACTGCTCGCGATCATCGGCCTGCTGCTCGCCGGCGGCCTGCTGCTGTTGTGGGTGTGCTGGCGCATGTTCCGCGAGCTGCGCGATCCGCACGACCCGACCGTCGAGACCGGCAAGACGAAGACACTCGGCCAGGCGATGCTGCAGATCATCCTGGCCGACGTGTCCATGTCGCTCGACAACGTACTCGCGGTGGCCGGCGCCGCCGAGGGGCATCCCTGGGTGCTGGGCGTCGGGCTGCTGCTGTCGGTGGTGCTGATGGGGGTCGCGGCCAACTTCATCGCGCGGCTGCTGCAGCGGCAGCGCTGGATCGCCTGGGTGGGACTCGCGATCGTGCTCTACGTCGCCGTCAAGATGGTGTGGGAGGGCGCCTTCGAGGTCGCCCACGCGCTGCAGCCGTAATCCTTGGGCGGCAGGTCAGGCCGCCTGCGCGGCCGGCGCCGCCCCGCTTTCGCCGAACCGGATCACCGCCACCTCCGGCGCGCCCAGCCCCGCAGCCAGCGTCGCGATGTGCTCGTGATGCGTGAACAGCACCACCTGCGCCGTGCGGCCCAGCGTGGCTAGCAGGCGGAGCGCGGCCTGCGCGCGGACATCGTCGAAATGCACCAGCAGGTCGTCGGCGACGAAGGGCAGCGGTTCGGCGGCGGCGCAATGCGCCTCCACCGCCGCCACCCGCAGCGCGAGATAGAGCTGGTCGCGCGTGCCGTCGCTGAGCGCGTCCAGCGGGCATTCGCGTCCGGTGTCGCGCAGCGCCTGGATGATCGTCTCCCCGCGTTCGGTCTCATCGACGATCAGCGAGGCGTAATGGCCGCCGGTCAGCGCGGCGAAATGCGCGCTGGCGGCCGCCAGCAGCGGTCCCTGCTGGGCGCGGCGGAACCGCGCGATGCCCGCATGCAGCAGCCTGCGCGCCATATGTAGCCGCGCATAGCGCTCCGCCGCCTCTCCCGCCTCCGCCAGCGCGTGCCGCATGTCCTGCGCCGCGGCCGCCGCGTCCTGCCCGCGCTCCATGGCGGCGAGCGCCGCCTCCCGCGTGGTCAGCGTCGCCGTCGCACGCTCGCGCGCGGCACCGCAATCCTGCCGCTCCGTCCGGAGTTCCTCCAGCCGCGCGGCGAGCGCGTCGGGATCGGCCTGGTCGGCCTCCGCCCGCAGCGTCGCCTCGTCGTGGCCGTCCCCGGTCGCGGCCAGTTCCGCCAGATGCTGCGCGATCTGCCGTTCGGCCAGGTCCCGGCGATGCGCGTCCGCGATCGTGGTCTCGAGCGTGGCGTCGTCCGCCACGCCGGCCTGCGCCCGCAACGCGGCCAGCGCCGCTTCCGCCGCGCGGTGCCGGTCGGCGGCTTCGCGGGCCGCCGCTGCATGCGCCGCGACATGCCTGGCCAGTTCGGCTGCCCGCGTCTCGGCTGCCCGCGCGATGGCGAGCTCGCGTCCGAGCCGCGCGGCGATGGCGGCGGGGGGATCGTCGGTGGGGGGGCGGCCGGCGCGATCGAGCGCCGCGCGGGTTGCCTGGGCGAAGCCGGCGAGGCTTTCGCGCATTTGCCGCACCCGCGTCTCCGCCGTCCGCCATGGATCGGCGCTCATCTCGATCCGCTGCCAGGCGTCGAGCGCGGCGTCTGCCGCGTCGGGGTCGGCTTCGGCGGCGAGGCCGATCTGTTCGACCGCCTCCCGCCAGGTTGCGGCCCAGACGGCCAGCGCGGCATCGGCCTCCGCCAGCTCGTGTCGCAGGGCGGGCAGCGCGTCGGTCTCTCCCGCCAGCGTCCGCTCCGCGTCGCGCCGCCGGTCGCGGGCCTGCTCGTCCGCCGCACAGCGGTCCTCCGCCGCGATCAGCAGGGCGGCGAGGCTCGCGGTCTCAGCGGAGTCGGGAAGGACGCGCCGCAGCAGGTCGCGGGCGGCGTCGCGCTCCCGCATGGTTTCGTCGCAGGCCAACGCCGCGGCGTCGGCTTCGGCCAGCAGCTTCAGCACATCGCGACGCTGGCGGAGCCAGTCGGTCATCGCGGCCGGGGACGCGGGGAGGAGGTCCGCGGGGGACGCGGGGACGAAGGCGGCGGACGCGGTGTCGCCGACGACGGACGCTGTGTCGCCGGCGATAAGAGATGGCGGGACCAGGCCGGTCGGCTGCCACAATGCGCGCCAGGCCGCGCGTGCGTCGGCGAGGTCCTGGGCGGCTTCCCGCCCATCGGTCTCGGCCTGGGCGAGCCGCTGGCGCGCTGCGTCGCGGGAAGCCTGCAGCGCGAGGTAATCCGACACGCGCAGCGCCTCGTTCGCCCGCCGGTCGGCGAGCAGGTCGGCGGCATCGCGCGCCCGCTCGAAGGCCTGGATCGCGTGCGGGTCCGAGGGCGCCCCCGCCTCCAGCGCCGCGCGCAGGACGAGCCAGGCCGCGTCCCGCGCCGCACGCCCCTCCGCGACCACGGACGGCGTGGGCACGGTCTCGCCGCGTGCGAGCTGCAGCAGCCGCTCCTCGGCCTCCGCGACCTCCCGGCGCAGCGTGTCCACGGCCTCGGCGGCGCGGGTGGTGCGGGTTTCGGCCGCGGCCAAGCGTGCCGCGACGTCCTGGAGCGCCGGCGCGAGCGGCACCTGGCAGGCGGCAAGCGCCGCGGCATCGCCGGTCCAGAGCGGCAGGGCGGCCAGCGCGGTCGCCAGGGCGGCGCGGGCCCTCTCGCATTGCCGCAGCCGAGCGGCGAGCGTCGCGTCGAGCGGGCCGGCGGCGCGTGCCTGCTCGAGGCTGCGGCGCAACAGGGTCGGGTCGGGCGCCGGCGGCAGGCGCGCGAGGGCCGCCTCCGCCTGGGTCCGCCTCGTCTCGGTGGCGGCCAGCGCCTGGCGCGCGGCCGATTGGCGTTGCAGCAGCCGGCCACGTTCGGCCAGCAGCCGCCGCACGCGCTGGCGCGCCTGTTGCGGCGGCACCGCGTCGCGCGCGGCCTCCGGCGTCAGGTCCACGCCCAGGTCGCGCAGGGCCTGGATCACCACGCTGCGGCGCTCCGTGCGCTCCCGCTCCTGGTCGGGCAGGTCGGCCGCGACCTGGATCGCCACCCCGCGCGGGGCGGCGAGTGCGTCGATCAGATCCTGCGCGGCGAGCAGGTCGGGCGCGCGGGCCAGGGCCTCGCGCTCCTCCGTCAGGCGCGCGGCGTCCTGCGCGGCACGCGTCTCCGCGCGGGCGACCTCGGCGCGTTCGGCGGTCAGGCGCTGGAACGTCTCCGCCGCTTCGGCGGGCAGGCGGGGGATCGAGGCGAGCGACTCGCGGGTCGCGCGCGCGGTGTCGAGGGCCCGCAGCAGCGGCAGCACCCGGCGGACCCGCTCGAGCCGGCTGGTTTCCGCATCCAGCCGCGTCGCGGTCGCGCGCAGCGCCTCGCTCTCGGCGCGGGCCTCGTCGCGGAGACGCTCCGCCTCCTTCCAGGCCGCGGGGCGGATCTCCCGCGCGTCGCGATCGCGCCGCGCCGCGTGCCAGGCCTCGAGCGCCTGGGCGAGCCGGCGCTTGCCGCGGCCGTCGCCCACCAGCGTCTTCGCCTCCTCGTCGATCCGCTCCAGCGCGGCACGCAAGCCGGTGAGGCCGGTCCCGGCGGCGAACAGGCTCTCCCCCACGCGCCCGCCGAGTTGGGCGAGGTCGGTGGCGCCGCGGCGCAGGCGCTCGCCATTGAGGCCGAACATGCCCAAAAAGGTCTCGCGTTGCGCGCCGCCCAGGAAGCCCAGCAGGGCGTTGTCGGGCAGCGGCGTCTCGTCGGCATCGAGCAGCGTGCTCTTGCGGCCCTTGCGGCGGATGAAGGTGGCGGTGGTCCCATCCCGCGCGGCGAGCGTGATCCCGATCCGGGTCTGCGCCCCGTGCAGGTAGGCGGCGGAGGAGCGGTCGCCGATGCCGTAGAGTGCGTCGCCGATGGCTTCGAGGGCGGTGGACTTGCCCGCCTCGTTGGCGCCGAGGACGACGCACAGATCGGCTTCGGGCGGAAACGACAGCACCGTGTCGGACAAATGGCCGTAGCGGTGCAGGGCGAGCGCGCGCAGCCTCATGCGGGCGGCTCCTCCATGGCGCGGGCGGCGAGCGACCAGGCGTCGTCGGCGAAGGCGCGCAACGCCGCGGCGTCGGCCGGGATCTCAACGCTCGCCTGCAGTTCGGACGGCAGCATGCCGCGCAGCCGGTCGAACTCCGCCAGCAGCGCGGCGACGGTGTCGGCATCGTCGAGGCCGGACTCGAAGGCGGCGCGCAGGGGGGCGAGCCGCTCCTCCCCGCCCTGCGCCGGGGCGCGCGTGCGGATGCGCACCTTCTCGGGCTGCAGCGAGCCCCCGGCCGCGTCGGCGGCGTCGCGCAGGAGGGCGGCCAGCCCCGCCTCGTCGCTGCGCAGCCGCTCGTGCAGCGCGGTCTCGCCGGTGACGACCAGGCGGGCCAGCAGCGGGCGGCCCTCGGCGGCGGCGATGGCGGGGGCGACCGCCTGGCCGATGCGGTCGGTGAGCGTCGGGACGTCGGCATCGCTGGCGTCGACCTCGAGCAGCGCCCAGCGGAGCACGTCGACCGAGCGGTGTTCCGCGGCCACGATGCGACTGTCCTCGACGGTGACCAGGGTGCAGCCCTTGGCGCCGGTCTCCTGCACGTGACGGCCCTGCAGATTGCCGGGGAACACGATCCAGGGGCTTTCGCTCAGCACCCGGCGTTCGTGGATGTGCCCGAGCGCCCAGTAGTCGTAGCCCTTCAGCGCGAGGGCGGCGGCGGTGCAGGGCGCGTAGCGGTCATGCAGGCCGCCGGCATCCTCGGCCGAGGTGTGCAGCACGCCGATGTTGAGCAGGCCGGCGGTCGGCGCGGGATAGAGGGCGGACAGGTCCTCCGGCACGGCGCGGTTCGGGAACGAGTGCCCGTGCAGGGCGACGCCCGCCTCCGCCAGCGTGTGGGTCTGGCAGGTGCGGGCGGAGAATTCGTGCACGTTCGGCGGCAGACGACCGAGCGAGCGGGTGATCACGGACTGGGCGTCGTGATTGCCGCGGAGGAGGTAGCAGGGCCGGTTCAGCCGCCGCATCTGCGCGGTGAAGAACAGCCCGGTGGAGAAATCCTTCCAGTCCCCGTCGTAGAGATCGCCAGCGATCACGACGAAGGCCACGTCCTCGTCGATGGCGAGCTGGATCATCGCCTCGAAGGCGCGGCGGGTGCAGCCGCGGATGAGCTCGGCCGGGATATCGGCGCGGGCGGCGAGCCCGGCCAACGGGCTGTCGAGATGGATGTCCGCTGCGTGCAGGAACTTCATCTGCCGAAACTATGGCCGGACGCCGAGTCACGTCGAGCGGAAGCGCTCCATCCGCGCAGGCCGCGCGGGTTGGCCGCGCCCGCCGGTCCTGGCATGCTTCACGGAAGAACCGGCAGGAGACGGCAATGGCAGATGGCGCGTGGGTGCGGGTGGCCTCCAAGGCAGAGGTCGCGGAGGGCGCCGTGCTGGGCGTTCGTGTCGGGGAGCGGGACATCGCGCTCTATCACCTGCCAGGCGGCGAATTCCACGCCACCGACAATGTCTGCACGCATGAATACGCGCTGCTGTCCGAAGGCTGGCTGGAGAATGGCTGCATCGAGTGCCCGCTGCACGCCGCCCAGTTCGACGTGCGCACCGGCAAGGCCATGTGCGCGCCGGCCGACGTGGACCTGCAGGTGTTCGAGCTGAAGGTCGAGGGCGAGGACCTGCTGGTCCGGTTGCCCGCATGACCCGGATCGACTGCGACGTCCACCCGACCGTCCCGTCGCTGCAGGCGCTGCTGCCCTACATGGACGAGGTCTGGCGCGACAACGCGGTCCGGCGCGGGATCGAGGAGCTGGCGACCGTCAGTTACCCGACCACCAACCCGCTCTCCTCGCGCGCCGACTGGCGCGACGCCTCGGGCAAGGCCGGCACCACGGCGGCGGCGCTGGGCGCCCAGGCGCTCGACCCGTTCGGCACCGACCTCGCGATCTGCAGCCCGCTCTACGGCGTGCAGGCGCTGTTCAGCGAGGACATGAGCGCCGCCTTCGCCCGCGCTCTCAACACCTGGACGGCGCGGGAATTCCTCGACCGCGATCCGCGGCTGCGCGCCTCCATCATCGTGCCGCAGATCAATGCGGAGCGGGCGGTGGATGAGATCGAGCACTGGGCCGGCGATCACCGCTTCGTGCAGGTGCTGCTGCTGGTGGGATCGGAGCTGCCGCTGGGCCGCCGGCAGACCTGGCCGATCTATGCGGCCGCGGAACGTCATGGGCTGCCCGTCGGGATCCACGCCGGCAGCATGCATCGCAGCGGCATGACCCCGGTTGGCTGGACCAGCACCTACACCGAGGACTACGTCGCCCAGGCGACCGCCTTCCAGTCCCAGTTGGGCAGCCTGCTGGCCGAAGGCGTGTTCGCCAAGTTTCCGAACCTGACCGTGGTGCTGATGGAATCCGGCGTGAGCTGGCTGCCGGCCTATCTGTGGCGGTTCAGCAAGTTCTGGAAGGGAACCCGCGCCGAGATTCCCTGGGTCAGCGACCCGCCCGCCAGCATCGTGCGGGACCGTGTGCGGCTGACATTGCAGCCATTCGACGCACCACCCGATGCCGCCAGCGTTACTCGCCTGATGGAACATCTGGGGTCGGAGGAGATGCTGCTGTTCTCGACCGACTACCCGCACTGGCAATTCGACGGGCAGTCTGCCTGGCCCGAGGGCCTGTCGCCCTCGCTCCGGCAGAAGATCATGGCGGACAATCCGCTCAGGACCTATGCTCGTCTCAGGGAGACCGTGTCATGAACGTGGACGTCCTGAATCGATCCGGCATCGCGCCGGTGGCCGCCTCGAAGCTGGCGATTTCCGACTGCGACATCCATCCGCGCGCCAGCATGAAGGCGCTGCTGCCCTGGATCCCGAAAGCCTGGCAGGAGCACATCGCCGCCTTCGGCATGCTGCATCGCCAGCCCTGGGAGAAGGGACCCGCCTACCCGAAGGCGCAGCCGCAGGCCTCGCGCCGCGACGCCTGGCCGCCGGGCGGCGGGGGACCCGGCAGCGACCTCGGCTTCATGGCCGCCCAGCACCTCGACCCCAACAACGTCACCCTCGGCATCCTCAATCCGCTCGGCGTCGGCCAGGGGGCGGCCAACCCGGACCTCTCCGCGGTCGTCACGCATGCCGCGAACGAGTGGCAGATCGAGGAGTGGCTGTCGAAGGACGCCCGCCTGCGCGGCTCCGTGGTGGTGCCGTATGAGGACGCCGCCGCCTCCGCGCAGGAGATCGCGCGCTACGCCGACGACAAGCGCTTCGCCCAGGTGCTGCTGCTGTCCCGCACCGCCGCTCCGCTCGGTCAGCGCCAGTACTGGCCGATCTACGAGGCGGCCGAGGCGGCGGGCCTGCCGATCGGCATCCACGCCTTCGGCTATGGCGGCACACCGATCTCGGCCGGCGGCTGGCCGTCCTACTACATCGAGGAGATGGTCGGGCACGCCCAGGCGCAGCAGGCGGTCACCGCCAGCTTCATCCTGGAAGGCGTGTTCGAGCGCTTCCCGAAGCTGAAGGTGGTGCTGATCGAGGGCGGCCTGGCCTGGGCTCCGTCCCTCGCCTGGCGCATGGACGCGCAGTGGCGGAAGCTGAAGCAGGAGCTGCCGCATCTGAAGCGCCTGCCCTCCGAATACCTGAAGCAGCATGTGTGGTTCACCACCCAGCCGATCGAGGAACCGGAGCCGCGCAGCCAGCTCGCCGAGGTGTTCGACTGGATGGGCTGGGATCGGATCCTGTTCGCCACCGACTACCCGCACTGGGATTTCGACGACCCGGCCTACGCGCTGCCGATGAAGATGACGGAAGAGCAGCGCCGCATGGTGTTCCGCGACAACGCCCGGGGCGTGTTCGGCGTGAGCTGAGACGGCTGGCGCGGGACCTGGGTGCCGGACCCGCGCACCGACGACGCAGCGAGCCGGTGCGCCCGGCGAGATGAATGCCGGTGCGATCGGCGCCGGTAGTGCACGCGACGAGAATGGGCGTGTCCCATCAACGCCCCCTCGCCTGAGATCCGCGACGATCCGCACCTGGTGCATCAGGTGCGGCGCGGATTTCCCCGCCCCACGCAGCAATCACGCGCGATGACCGCCGGATCGCCCTGAACGCGGTTGACGGCATTTCGGCGTTCGGCTTCCCTACCGACAAATTCGCGTGGTCACGCGCGAGGAAGACGTTTCGGTGGAGAGTCTGGTGTTTCGGGCGTCGTCGCCACGTGCGACGGAATCCGCGCGCGGGCGCACGCGCCGGAACTGGATCGGAGAGTCCGGTTGCCTGCTTGCCTTCGTCTTCCCCCGGATCCCGCCCTTCCCCGCCGCATGCCGCCCACGAAAGATGGTCTCCGGGAGGAGCCGGGTGCAGCACATCCTGCGCCCGATCGCGTGACAGCCGCGTCGAACGGCCGCACGCCTCGCTTATGAACCGGTATCTCTCGAGGTTTCACGCATGCAGACCGACTCGCCCCGCCGCATGAAGCTGGGGCTCAACATCGTTGCAAACGGTGCGCACGTCGCAGGCTGGCGAATGCCGGATGCGCAGGCCGATGCCGCGATGGACATCCGCCTGTGGAAGGAGATCGCACGCGCCGCCGAACGCGCCCGCATCCACTTCATGTTCTGGGCGGACGGGATCGCGGTGCGTCATTCCGCCAAGGACGACGACGAACTCTCGTTCAATCCGCGCATCGACGTGTTCGAGCCGCTGACCGTGATCGGCGCGCTGGCCGCGGTGACCGACCACCTCGGCTTCGTCGCCAGCGCCTCCACCACCTACAACGAGCCGTATCACGTGGCGCGGAAATTCGCGTCGCTCGACTACGTCACCCAAGGCCGCGTTGCCTGGAACGTGGTGACGTCGTGGAGCGAGCAGGAAGCCTTCAACTTCGGCCTCGACGCGCATGTGGAGCATGGCCAGCGCTATCGCCGCGCCGAGGAGTTCGTCGACGTCGTCTTCGGCCTGTGGGACAGTTGGGAAGACGACGCCTTCATCCGCGACAAGCAGAGCGGGCGCTACTTCGATCCCGCCAAGCTGCACACGCTGAATCATCGCGGCGAGCTGCTGAAGGTGAAGGGGCCGCTGAACGTCGGCCGCCCGATCCAGGGCTATCCCGTGATCGCCCAGGCCGGCTCGTCCGGCCCCGGCCAGGATCTCGGCGCCCGCATCGCCGACCTGATCTACACTCAGCAAAAGACCAAGGCCGAGGCTGCGGAGTTCTATCGCAGCGTGAAGGAACACGGCGCCAAGGCCGGCCGCGACCCAAACTCCATGCTCGTCATGCCCGGCATCCTCCCGGTGCTCGGTCGCACCCGCGCCGAAGCCGAGGACATCTTCGCGCGGATGCAGGACATGGTGCATCCGCGGGTCGGTCTGCCCATGCTCGCCGAAGTGTTCGGCGATCTCTCCGACCATGACCTCGACGGACCGCTGCCGCCGCCGCTGCCCACCAGCAACGCGGTCAAGAGCGCCTACGACAAGCTCGTCGCGCTCAGCCAGGAACCCGGCATGACCATCCGCAAGCTGTACCAGACCCAGGCCGGCGCCTCCGGCCACTACGTGTTCGTCGGCACCGCCGCCGAAGCCGCCGACGTGATGCAGGACTGGTTCGAAGGCCGCGGCTGCGATGGCTGGAACCTGATCCCGCCCTACATGCCCGGCCCGGCGCTGCAATGCCTGGACACGCTGGTGCCCGAACTGCAGCGGCGCGGGTTGTTTCAAACGGAATATGGCGGTGACGGGACATTGCGCGGCAGCCTCGGCCTCGCGCGTCCCAGTTTCCACAGCCGGGGCGCACATGCCCGGGAAAATGGCTCATTCATCGGGAATCCTCGCTCATGAAGATGACGCTTCGCCTGCTGCTGTCCGCCGTCCTGCTGGTCGGTGCCGTGCGCCTCGGCCACGCCCAGGACACCGCCAGCCAGGCCGGCGCCGATCCCGCGCTGACGCAGCAGGCCGACCCGGCGCTGGTGAAGCAGGTTCCGGCCGACATGAAGGGAAAGCCCTTCACGCTCGCCGTCGCCCTCGGCTCGCCGCCCGATGACTTCCGCAACGACAAGGGCGAGATCGTCGGCTGGGAAATCGACATCATGCGCGCGGCAACGCAATCCCTCGGCCTGCCGCTGGAGCTGCGTCCCACCACCTTCGACACGCTGATCCCCGGCCTGCAGGCGAAGCGGTTCGATGCGGCGGTCGGCCAGATGGGCGTGACCGTCGTGCGGGAGAAGGTGGTCGACATGATCGGCACGCTCCTCGGCAACGAACTCTTCGCCACCCACGCCGACAGCACGATCACGGTGAAGAGCCTCGACGATTTGTGCGGCCTCACCGTCGCGACCACCCGCGGCTCGCGCGAGATGGTGTTCGCCGAGGAGCACCAGCCGAAATGCGCCGCCGCCGGGAAGAAGCCGATCAACGCGCTCGCCTTCAATGACGGCAACGGCGCGGCCGAGGCGATGATGAGCCGGCGCGCCGACCTGTTCTGGCTGGGCTCCACCGCGGTCAGCTACTTCGTCGCGCAGACCAAGGGCCGCACGAAGGTCGTCGGCAGCTACACCGACACCTCCTATATCGGCGTCGCCTTGCCGAAGGGATCGGAGATGGCGGCGCCGCTGCAGGCGGCGATCCAGCACCTGATCGACAACGGCACCTACGGCAAGATCGTCACCAAATGGGGCTTGGGCGACGGCGCGATCAAGCAGGCGCCGCTGAACCCGACCACCGTCGAGAAATGAGGTCGAGCGTCCCGGACCCGGTTGCGTCGACGCTGCTGGACCCTGCATCGGACGCGCCGATGCAGGTCGTTCCGCTGCGCCATCCCTGGACCTGGGCGGCGAGCGTCGTCGTCGTGCTGATCGCGGCCGGCGTTGCCTGGAGCGTCGCCACCAATCCGGCGTTCCAGTGGCCAGTCGTCGCGCAATACCTGTTCGACCCGCAGATCCTCGCCGGGCTCGGCCGCACGCTCGAACTCACGATCGCCGCGATGGCGTTGGGCCTCGTTCTCGGCACGGTGCTCGCGGTGATGCGGCTCTCCGACAATCGGCTGCTGTCGGTGCTGAGCTGGCTCTACATCTGGTTCTTCCGCAGCGTGCCCGTGCTGGTGCAACTGATCTTCTGGTACAATTTCGGCGCGCTCTACCCGCGCATCGTCCTGGCGCTGCCCGGCATCGGCGTGCTGTACAGCGCGTCCACCAACGCCGTGATCACGCCGACCACCGCCGCGCTTGCCGGACTGGGGCTCGCGCAGGCCGCGTACACGGCCGAGGTGATCCGCGCCGGCATCCTCTCCGTCGCACCCGGCCAGACCCGCGCCGCCAAGGCCCTCGGCATGGGGCCGGCGATGATCTTCACCCGCATCGTGTTCCCGCAGGCGATGCGCGTGATCATCCCGCCGGTCGGCAACGAGGTGATCTCGATGGTGAAGGGCACCTCGCTGGTCAGCGTCATCGCGATGGCCGACCTGCTCTACACCGCGCAACTGATCTACGCCCGCACCTATGAGACGATCCCGCTGCTGATCGTCGCCTCGCTCTGGTACCTGATCATCGTGTCGGTGCTCTCGGTCGCGCAGCACGGGCTGGAACGGCATTATGGACGCGGCGCATGACCGAGCCGATGGTTCGCATCCGGGGGCTGCGCAAGCGGTTCGGCGCCAAGGAAGTGCTGTGCGGCATCGACATGGAGGTGCGGCCGGGGTCGGTGATGTGCATCATCGGCCCGTCCGGATCGGGCAAGAGCACGCTGCTGTCCTGCATCAACCATCTCGAGCGCATCGATGGCGGCCGGATGTGGGTGAGCGGCGAGCTGGTCGGCTATCGCGAGCATGCCGGCAAGCTCTACGAACTTCCCGAACGCAAGGTCGCTGGCATGCGCGCGCGGATCGGCATGGTGTTCCAGCACTTCAACCTGTTCCCGCACATGACGGTGCTGCAGAACGTCACCGCGGCGCCGATCCGGGTGAAGCGCCAGCCCGCGGCTCAGGCCCGCGCCAAGGCCCGCGAGCTGCTGGAGCGCGTCGGGCTGGCCGACAAGGCCGCCGCGTTTCCCTCCCAGCTCTCCGGCGGCCAGCAGCAGCGCGTCGCCATCGCCCGCGCGCTCGCGATGGAACCGCAACTGATGCTGTTCGACGAGCCGACCTCCGCGCTGGATCCCGAATTGGTGGGCGAGGTGCTGGCCGTCATGCGCGACCTCGCCGCGAGCGGGATGACGATGATGGTGGTCACCCACGAGCTCGCCTTCGCGCGCGAGGTGGGTGACGATCTCGTGTTCATGGCGGACGGACAGATCGTGGAGCGGGGCGAGCCGCGCACCGTGCTGGCCAACCCGCGGGAGCCACGCACGCGCGAGTTCCTGTCCCGCGTGCTGTAGCAAGCCAGCCGCTCCCGCGTGCTGTAGGGACCCAGCGGCGCTTCTCGAGGGGCCGCGCGGGCTCCCCTTCCCCCGTCAGGGCCGCCCCCCTCTTCCGTCATGGCCGGGCTCGACCCGGCCACCCCCGTCGGCAAAGTGCCGCGGGGGACGACCGCACTCTCCCCTCCGTCATGGCAGGGCTTGACCCGGCCACCCCCATCGGCAGGGTGCCGGTGAGGAGAGTCATCCTTCATGGCAGAGTATGCCGGCGGGGATGGCCGGCTCGATGGCCGGCCATGACGGGGTGTCTGGCCCTTGCCCCGCCCGGGTCGCCTCTCGGTCCCTCCTCCGTGATGGCCGGGCTCCCTTCCTCCGTCATGGCCGGGCTCGACCCGGCCACCCCCACCCGCACCCTGCCGCTGGAGAAGCGTCATCCTTCATGGCAGAGTATGCCGGCGGGGATGGCCGGCTCGATGGCCGGCCATGATGGGGGTCTGGCCCTTGCCCGCCCGGGTCGCCTCTCGGCCCCTCCTCCGTCATGGCCGGGCTCGACCCGCCCACCCCCACCCGCACCCTGCCGCGAGGCACGCCGGATCGAGCCCCGCCACGACGGTGGGGCCCACAGCCCCGCACCCCAGCAACGCCCGAATCCGCATTGCCCCGGACCGCCGCCGCTCGTACTCAGGGCCGTCACAGGCTGGGCCGCCCCAGCCGACCCCGCTGCACGAGGCGATCGCATGACCACGCTGGACATCGTCCGCATCCCCGGCTCCCGCATCGTGGAGGTGGCGCGGCTCGCCTTCGCGACGCCCGATGTCGACTTCCTCTGCTTCGGCGAGTCGGACCAGCCCAGCCCCGAGGTCGCGCGGCAGGCGGCGATCGCGGCGCTGGAGGCCGGCGAGACGCGCTATCCCGACGTGCGCGGCCTGCCCGCGCTGCGCCAGGCGCTCGCCGACTACCTCACCGGCCTGCACGCCCGTCCGGTGACCGAGAGCCGCATCCAGCTCGCCGCCTCGGGCATGGCCGCGATCTCGATCGCCCTCGCCGCCACGGTGCGGGCCGGCGACCGCGTCGTGCTGCACGGGCCGGCCTGGCCCAATGTCGGCAACGCCGCCCGCCTGCGCGGCGCCGTGGTGGAGGAACTCGACCTCACGCCGCAGCCGGACGGCAGCTTCCGCCTCGACCTCGAGCGGCTCGACGCGATGCTCGCCGGCGCGCGCGCCTTCGTGCTGAACTCGCCCAACAACCCGACCGGGTGGACCGCCTCCCGCGAGGAGCTGCAGGCGATATTGGAGATCGCCCGCCGCCGCAACGTCTGGCTGATCTCGGACGAGGTGTATTCCCGTCTGGTCTATGACGGATCCGTCGCCGCGCCCTCCCTGCTCGACCTCGCGGAGCCGGACGACCGGGTGATCGTCTGCAACTCCTTCTCCAAGACCTGGGTCATGACCGGCTGGCGCCTGGGCTGGCTCGTGGTGCCGGAGGGCACGCGCGAGATCATCGCCGACCTGGTGGAGGTCGTGCATTCCGGCGTCGCCCCCTTCGTCCAGCGCGCGGGCCTCGCCGCGGTCGGCGACACCGGGGTGGTCGAGCGCTTCCGCGCCCACTGCGCCACCGGCCGCGCCTTGGCCTCAGACGCGCTCGAGGGGCTGAACGGCGTGCGCTACACCGCACCGCGCGGTGCGTTCTACGCCTTCCTGGGCGTCGAGGGGCTGACCGACAGCCTCGATCTCGCGCTCAAGCTGGTGGCGAAACACGGCGTCGCGGTCGCGCCGGGTGTCGCGTTCGGCGCCTCGGGCGAGGGCAGCCTGCGCGTCTGCTTCGCTCAATCCCCCGCTTTGATGGAGCGCGCCATGCAGCGGCTGCGGGACGGTTTGCGCGCGGAACTCCGATGAGCGCGCCGGCCCGTGTCTGCGGCGTCTGCGGCACGCCGGCACGCGCGCCGTTCCGCGCCCCGCAGCCGGAGATCGCGCCCGATCTCGACATGCGCCCCGGGGAACCGGCCCGCTCCACCCTCGCCGACTGGATCCAGACCTGCCGCGGCTGCTCCGCCGCGGCGCCCGATCTCGCCGCCCTGCCGCCGGACGCGCGCGCGGTGGTGGAAAGCCCGGCCTATCGCGCGCTGACCACCGACGGGCTCGAGGAGACGCTGCCGTTCCGCCGCTGGGCCCTGCTCTGCCGCGCCGCCGGTGACCACGCCGCGGAGGCGGAGGCGCTGCTGCAGGCCGCCTGGGCCGCCGACGACGCCGCCGCGATGAGCGCCGCGGCCGCGCTGCGCAAGGAGGTCGTGCGCCTCTGGGCCGACCCGGCCGAGGAGGAAACCGCGCTCCGCCAGCTCGACGCGCTCCGCCGCGCCGGTGAGTTCGACGCCGCCGCGGCCCGCGCGACCGCCCTCGCCCACCGCGACCTCTCGGAAACCGCCCAGTCCATCCTGCGCTTCCAGCAGGCGCGCATCGCGGCCCGCGACACCGGCCGGCACCTGATCAGCAGCGCCCTGCCCCCACCGGCGCACGCGCCGCACGTCTCCCACGGCAAGCGCGCCAGCACGGGTTTCTGGCACCGCCTGTTCCGCCGCTGACCACACCGCCGCCGCACGCTCACCACCCCCGCGCCGTCATCGAGGACCCTCTGCATGCCGCCCCTGTCCGACTCCCCCGTGCTCGTCGAAGTGCTGCGCGGCAGCATGGTGGAAAGCCGCCATCGCGGCGCCTTCGTCGTCATCGATGCGCGCGGCGGCGTGGTGGCGGCGGCCGGCGCGATCGACGTGCCGGTCTATCCCCGCTCCGCCATCAAGCCGCTGCAGGCGCTGCCGCTGGTGGAGAGCGGGGCGGCCGACGCGTTCCGCCTGACGCCGCGGGAACTCGCGCTGTCTTGCGCCTCCCATCGCGGAGAGGAGGCGCACGTGGCCGCGGTGCGCGCCTGGCTGGGCGGGATCGGCCTCGGCCCCGACGCGCTGGAATGTGGCGCGCATGCGCCCAACGATGACGCGGCGGCGGCCGCGCTGATCCGCGCCGGCAACGCGCCCTCCCAGATGCACAACAATTGCTCCGGCAAGCACAGCGGCTTCCTGTGCACCGCCGTGCATCAGGGCGAGGATCCGCGCGGCTATATCGGCCCCGATCACCCGGTGCAGCGCCGGGTCGCCGCCGCGATCGCGGAGATGACCGACACCGACCTCTCTTCGGCGCCCTGCGGCTGCGACGGCTGCGGCATCCCGACCTACGGGGTGCCGCTGCGCGGGCTCGCGCTGGGCATGGCCCGCATGGCGACCGGCCAAGGCCTGGGCCCGACCCGCGCCGCGGCATCCCGCCGGCTGCTCGATGCGATGGGAGAGGCGCCGTTCTACGTCAGCGGCACCGGCACCTTCGTCACCGACTGCATGCGGGCGAGCGCGGCCACGGTGCGGGTGAAGACCGGTGCCGAGGGCGTCTATGCCGCGGCGCTGCCGCAGCGCGGCCTGGGCATCGCGCTGAAGATCGAGGACGGCGCCAAGCGCGCCTCCGACATGGCGATCGCCGCCCTGCTGGACGCCCTCGGCTGCTTCGACGAGACCGCGCGCGGGGTGCTCACGCCACATCTGGCGCCGGTGCTGCGCAACGTCGCCGGCCGCGAGGTCGGCACGATCCGCGCGACGGAGGCGCTGACACGGGTGGTGTGACGGGACAGACAGGTCGCTGATCTGACGGGGCGGCCCGTGCCCTTCGTCATGGCCGGGCTCGACCCGGCCATCCCCATCGGCAGAGTGCCGGTGAGGGGAGTCGTCTTCCCGGCAGAGTGTGCCGATGGGGATGGCCGGCTCGATGGCCGGCCATGACGGGGTGTGCTGGCCCTTGCCCCGCCCGGGTCGCCTCTCGGCACCCCTCCGGTCATGCCCGGCCATGACGGGGTGTGCTGGCCCCTGCCCCGCCCGGGTCGCCTCTCGGCCCCCCTCCGGTCATGGCCGGGCTCGACGGGGGCTGCCGGCCCGTCCTCTCCGCGGGCCACCCCCTGGCTCCCCCTTCCGTCACGGCCGGCCATGACGGCGTGCGCCGGTCCGTGCTGCCCCCCGCCGCAACCCCCAAGCGCCTCAGTCCTCTCCCATCACCACCGCCGGCCGCGCCTCCGCCTGCAGCTGGTCCTTCGTGCACCGCGCGGGGGGCTTGTCCGGACGCCAGCGCAGGAACGTCGTGCCATGGCGGAAGCGGCCGCCGGTCGCGTGGTCGTAGCGCACCTCCGCCACCAGCTCCGGCCGCAGCGGCTGCCACTCCGCCGACCGCGCCGTCGCCCACCGGCTCGGCCCGCCCGGCGCGTCCCCGGTGAAACCGGGCGGTGCGATCAGCGCCTCCAGCCGGCGGGTCAGCGCCGCACGCTCCGCCGCCGGAATCGCCGAGGTGAAGCCCACATGGTCGAGCCGCCCGGCCGCATCATAGAGCCCCAGCAGCAGGGACCCGACGACGCCAGACCCGGTGCCGTAGCGGAACCCGCCCACCACGCAGTCGGCAGTGCGCAGGTTCTTCACCTTCAGCATCGCCCGCTCGCCCGGCTGGTACGGTTCGTCGAGACGCTTCGCCACCACCCCGTCGAGCGCCGCGCCCAGATGGTCCAGCCACGCCTCCGCCTCGGCCCGATCGTGGGTGATCGGGGTCAGCCGCAGCAGCGGCGGGTCGCCGAACCGCGCGAACAGCTCCGTCAACCGCTCCCGTCGCGCCCGCAGCGGCGCATCGCCGATCCACGCGCCGTCCACCGACAGGCAGTCGAACAGGATCAGCCGTGACGGCGTCTCCCGCGACAGGCGGCGGATCCGGCTCTCGGCCGGATGCAGCCGCGCCTGCAGCGCATCGAAGGACAGCGTGTCGCCCTGCGGCACCGCGAGTTCGCCATCCAGCACGAAGCGGGTGACCGGGAGCTCCCGAAGCGCGGCCAGCATCTCCGGGAAGTAGCGCGCGAGCGGCTTGCCGGAGCGCGCGCGCAATTCCACGGCGTCGCCGTCGCGGACCGCGAGGCAGCGGAACCCGTCCCATTTCGGCTCGAACTGCCACCCCTCGTCCTCCGGCAGATGCTCGACCGCGCGCGCCTCCATCGGTTCGAACGCCGGCGGCAACACATCCGGCACCGGCGGTAAGGCGGCGGGATCTGGCTTCGGCGATGCGGCTGGCCTGCGCGGCACGGCGACCCTCCCGGCAGTGGGACGGCGCGGAAACGGCGCTCAGGCGGCGGAGGTTGCGCCGACCGGGTCACGCCGGTCCTCGAAGCCGATCCGCATCAGCGCCTCGATCGAGGCCTGCGCGCTGACGTGATGGATGAACACGCCGCCCTTGCGCTCCCACCCCTCGCGGGAGGCGGCGCGGTCATCCACCAGCACGTGGCCGGGTCCGCCATAGCGCGGCTTGTTGCGGGTGAGGCAGGTGATCAGCGGCACCTCGCCGCCCAGCATGCGGGACACCCAGCGCGCCTTCTGCGTCGGCGCCCAGCTTCCCAGCGGCAGGCCGGTGAGGATGGTGGGCCCATGCGGCTTGCAGAACGTCCAGAGCTCACGCGCGTCGGCCATGAACTCGAGCGTGTTGAAGAAGTCGGGATGCCGCGACAGGGCGTGCCACAGGCCGCGCAGGTGCTGCGCCTCTGGCGGCCGCCCCGTCACCGTCTGCACGCCGCGGTCGAAGTCGGCGAGCACGCCGTCGAGGTCGAGGAAGAGCTTCATTCGCGCCTGGTCCTGTCGTGTACGTCTCGTGGCGAGCGCCGCTGCTCCGGCCGCCGCCGAACAAACCACACCGGCATGTGTTGTCGCCGCCGGCGATGCGCCAGAACCGAGATGCCGTCTCGCTCTTTATTGCCGTGAGGCGGTCGTGGGGACTGTCGTTCCGGGCAGGAGTTGTTCCCATCCGATGAGCAGCAAGCTTCGACTGAAAGAATTGCAGGACGATCTCGCGACCCTGCTGCCGACCGGGGAACCGGCCGAGCGGCGGGCGCGGCCGCAGGACGCGCGAGGGCGCGACACGAGGACGGAGGGCGCGGATCGCGGCCGGTCGGCGGCGACGCCCACGCACATTCCACCGCGCGGGTGGAAGGACATCGCGCTGCGCACGTGGGACGAGATCTCCGCGCAGAACCTGTTCCTGATCGCCGGCGGCGTGACCTACGCCATCCTGCTCGCGCTCTTCCCAGGACTGGCGGCGCTGGTCTCGCTGTACGGCCTCGCCTTCGACACCAGCCAGATCGAGCAGCAGGTCAATTCCCTGGCCGGCGTGCTGCCGGAACAGACGCGAAGCTTGCTGAGCAGCGAGCTGCACAACCTGGTGCAATCCTCCAACGGCGCGCTGGGCTTCGCCGCGATCACCGGCATCGTGCTGGCGATCTGGAGCGCCTCGCGCGGCATGAGCGGTCTGATCACCGCGATCAACATCGCCTACGAGGAGGAGGAGCGGCGCGGCTTCTTCAAGCTCAACCTCATCGCGCTCGGCCTGACGCTCGGGTTGCTGGTCGGCGGCGTGATCGCGATCGCACTGGTTGCGGTGCTGCCGGCCGCGGTGCAGATCCTGGACCTGGGCGCGGCGACGAAGTGGCTGCTGCTCCTGGTGCAATGGCCGCTGCTGCTGGTGCTGGTGATGGCGGGCCTGGCGGTGCTCTACCGGTTCGCACCGGATCGGGACAAGCCGCAATGGCGCTGGGTGTCGTCGGGTGCGATCGCGGCGACCGTGCTGTGGATCGTGGCCTCGGTCGGGTTCACCATCTACGTCGCCAACTTCAGCAGCTACGACAAGACCTATGGCTCGCTGGGCGGCGTCGTGGTCCTGCTCACCTGGCTCTACCTCTCCGCCCTCATCGTGCTGCTCGGCGCGGTGATCAACGCCCAGTCGGAGCGGCAGACGCGGGAAGACTCGACCGCGGGCCCGCCGAAGCCGATGGGCACGCGCGGCGCCCGCGCCGCCGACACGCTGGGCCGCTCGCGTTGAGACCGATGCGCCTCGCCGCCAGTCGGGCGACGACGCGAAAATCCCGAGTGCCCGACAGGAGGGACGCATGGCGGAGAACGACGAGATTGCACGCCTGAGGACGCGGCTCGACTGGGAAACCGGCGGGCCGCTGCTGAATGCCTCGGGCCAGGCGACGGACGCCGCGACGAGGGGCCTGTCCGCCGCCGCGGCGTGGATCGGCGAGCAGGGGCGCGAGCGGCCGCTGGTCAGCCTGCTGCTCGCCTTCCAACTCGGCTTCGCGATCGGTCGCTGGGGACCGCCGCGCGCGCAGGGCGGCGTGCACCGCAGCCACTGACTCAGGCGCGATCGGACGGGCTCTCCTTGGGGGCGGTGCGGCGCAGGCGGGCCAGGATGTGGTTCGCCTCGAGCCGGCTCTCGGGGCTGTGGAAGAACAGCAGCCCGGCCATGCCGTTGCCGGTCCACATCAGCCGGCCGGGAACCCGCAGATTGTGGTCGATCAGCACGAACTCGACCTCGGCGCCGACCGGCCAGGGCACCTCGCCCTCGATCCCGGCGCCCATCGGCGCCAGGTTCAGCACCGTCACCAGCTTCGTCTTCCGCCCGGCGGACAGGCGCGCGAACAAACCCCGTGTCGGCACACGCTGCTGCTGGCGCTGATCGAGATGCTGGCGCAGCTCCCGCGTCTCCAGCGCTTCCGCCATGCCGATCAGCAGATCGCGCAGCGGCGCGAAGCTCGTTTCGCCCGCGGACGTACGAAGTGCAGCAGCTTGTTCACGCCGGTGCGATGCGATGCTCATGGCGGGCCCCGTTACGAGACCGCGTCTACCACGCGTGAACCACCTTCAGAAATCACGCTGTGGCGAGCATTGCCACGCTCAACTCTGATTCTGCTCGACGATTCCCGTGAGCGCCGGGCCGCCGAGGGCACAGGCGTGCACGCCCAGATGCGCCGTCATCTGCAGCACCTGCAGGATGGCGGGCCAGGCGACGCCGATCCGGATCGCGCGGCGAATGCCGTCCCGCAGGGCGGGTGGGTTGAGGCCGGTGAAGCAGGCATCCAGCGCCAGGCGCAGCAGCGCGCGGTCGGTCTCGGTCAGCCGGTCCTCGGGATCGGCGAAGGCGGACAGCTCGAGCACCAGCGCGAAATAGTCGGGATCGAGCCGCAGCAGCACCTCGGCATGGTGCGGCCAGTCGCCGAACCGCTCCCGCCAGGCCGCCTGCAGCGCGCGCTGCCGGTCGGACAGCGCCGCGTGCAGTTCCGGCACGTCCTGGCCGGCGGCGGCGAGTTCCTCGGCCAGGATCTCGACGCCGATCCGCGTCCCGCCCAGCCCCTGTTCGGTTGCCATGGCGAGCACTTCCATGACCTGCGCCGGCGTCGCGCCGTGCTCGACCGCGAGCGCCATGTGCAGGCGCAGGCCGGATTCGAACAGATGCGTGCTGGACGCATCGAGCGCGACGTAGATCAGCTCGCACATGCGGGCCGAGAGCGGGCCGTGCGCCGCCGGGTAGCCGCCATAGCGCGCGTAGAGGTCCAGGAAATGCGGACTGAAGCGCAGGAGCGCCTCGGTCCAATCGGTCCAGTAGCCACGGGCGCGCACATAGGCGGCCTTGAGGCGTTCCTGTTCGGGCGTGAGGCTCATGCGGCGGGCTCCAGGCCAGGGCCGGCGTGGTTCGCGGCGCCGCCATCCAGCGCGAGGATGGCGCCGCTGACATAGCCGGCGTCGGGGGACAGCAGGAAGGCGACGGCAGAGACCACCGCGGCAGGCGTGATCGGGCGGCCCGTGGGCAGGCGCCTCGCTGCCGCTGCTGCAAGCGGCCCGACGGCGAGAGCGTTCGCCCGCAGGCCGCTGCCGCCCCATTCGCAGGCCATCGATCGGGTCAGCATGCCGACCGCCGCCCCGGCCATCGATCCACCCTCGGGGCCGATCCCGGCGGCGAGGCTGCTGGCGCCGGTCAGGTTGACCACCGCGCCCCAGCCCTGGGCGAGCATGACCCGCCCCGCCCCCTGGCCGGCCAGGAACTGCGCCTCGAGATGGCTCTCGATCTGCGCCGGGGTGTCGAGCGCGGCGTCGAGCCTGTCGGTGCCCGCGGCGTTGACCAGGCCATCGAGCCGGCCGAAGCGCCGGGCGGCCGCTTCCACGCCGGCCGCATCGCCGGCGGCCACCCCGGCGACCTCGAAACCGTAGGCCGGCAGTTCAGCCAGACATGCGGCGCCGAGACCCGTCTCCGCCCCGGCCACCACCACCGCGGGACGACCCGGGGGGGCCGGGCGCGGATCGGCGCCGCGACGGACCGGTGCGTCGTCGGCCGCCCCGAACACCGCGCTGGCACCGTCCGCGATCAACACGCCGCCGGCCATGCCGTCCGCGCCCGGCCCGGCGAGGAACTGGATGCAGGCGGCCATCTCCTCCGGCAGGCCCATGCGGCCCAGCGGCACGCGGCGCTCGACCTTGCTTGGGTCGACGCGGCCCTTGGCGATCAGCTCCGCCACCAGGTCGGTGCGGATATAGCCGGGCGCGAGCGCGTTCACGCGGATGCCGGAACGGGCCCAGTCGGTGCCATGCGCGCGGGTCATCGCCACCACCCCGGCCTTCGACGCGCTGTAGGCGTTGCGCAGCGGGATGGCGCGGAATGCGGCGCCGGAGGCCAGGTTGACGATGATGCCGCGCGGCGCGTCCGGCGTCGGGGGTGCCTGGTCGCGCATGACCGCTTGCGCCGCGCGCGACATCCGCTCCATGCCGAGCAGGTTGATCGCCAGGAGGCGGCGGAAGGCCTCGAGCGGCTGGTCGGTGATCATCGTGCCGCCGCTGTCGATCACGCCGGCATTGTTCACCAGCACGTCGAGGCGGCCGAAGCGGGCGCGGCAGGCCTCGACCACGCGCGCGGCCGTCTCCGGCGCGGCGATGTCGGCGCCGATCGCGGCATGGGCGGGGCCGAGTGTGGCGGCGCGGGCCTCGGCGGCGGCGGCGTCGATGTCGGCGATCATCACGCGGTCGCCCGCGGCGGCGAAGCGCTGCGCGGTGGCCCAGCCGATCCCGGCCGCGCCGCCGGTCACCAGGACCGCGCGGGTCATGCCGGCGCGCCGCAAGATTGGCTCGACCTGGAATGAGGCGGCGCGCCGGCATGTCGTTGATTTTGGGCGCGGCCGCCCCACCAACCCCGCGCCCGATGGCGACGAGCGAAGAGGCTCATCGCCATCACAGGAAGCTCGTGCTGATGCCGCCGTCGACCGAGAGCACCTGGCCGCTGATGTAGACGCTGTCGTCGGAGAGCAGGAAGGCGATGGCACGCGCCATGTCGTCCACCGAACCCAGGCGCCCCATCGGCGTCTGTGCGATGCGGTGCGCGTCGCGTTCGGCGTTGCGGTTGCGCATGGTGCCTTCGGTCGGCACGGCCGACGGCGCGATCGCGTTGACGCGGATTCCGCGTCCGCCGAGGTCGACGGCGGCGGCGCGGGTGATGCCCATTACGCCCGCCTTGATGCCGCTGTACACGATCGAGTTCGGCGTGGAGCGCAGTCCGGCGGCGGAGGCGACGTTGACGATCGACCCGCCGCTTTCCCCGATCCGCTCCGCCGCGGCCTGGATGCCCCAGATCACGGACTTGAAGCCGATGTTCAGCATGCGGTCGACCGTCTCCGGCGCGAT
Organism: Rhodospirillales bacterium; assembly: GCA_017304945.1. Classification (GTDB taxonomy): domain Bacteria; phylum Pseudomonadota; class Alphaproteobacteria; order Acetobacterales; family Acetobacteraceae; genus Rhodopila. The sequence continues at coordinate 15,220 of JAFKLG010000073.1, read as the reverse complement.
CTCGGCGACGTTCTGGTAGCGGACCCAGGCCGCGTTGTTCACCAGCCCATCGAGCCGGCCCGCCGCCTCGGCGAAGCTCTCGACCGCGCTGCGCATGCCGTCCCGCGTCGCGACGTCCTGCACCACCGCGATGGCGGTGCCGCCCTGCTCGCGCACGGCGCCGACGGTGCCCTCGACGAAGGCCTCACGCAGGTCGTTGATGCCGACCACCGCGCCGAGCGACGCGAGATGCAGGGCGGTCTGCTTGCCGATGCCGTTGCCGGCGCCGGTGATCAGGTAGGCGCGGCCGGCGAACGGCGTATGGCGCGATGGGGTCATGGTGTCCTCCGGTCAGGCATTGGCGGTCAGCAGGTCCTGGGCGAGGCGGCGGTGCAGGCCGGCGGCGTCACCCTGCGCCTCGGCGGTGCGGGCGCGCCGGAGATGGCGATGCACGTCCACCTCCCAGGTGAAGCCCATGCCGCCATGCAGTTGCAGCGCGCTTTCGATCGCCGCGATGCCGAAGCGCGTGGCGGCGGCATAGGCGGTGCGGGCGGCGTGCCGCGCCTCGCCTGCCCCGGATGCGGCCAGCGCGGCATGCCGCTCCAGTGCGGCGCCGATATGCTCGACGGCGAGTTTCTGGCGGGCAAGTGCGTGGCGCAGCGCCTGGAAGGAGACGAGCGTGCGGCCGAACTGCTCGCGGGTGGAGACGTGCTCGAGGGCCAGCGCGAGGCAGCGCTGCGCCGAACCGCCGATCTCTGCCGCGCGCAGCAGCAGCGCGTCCTCCCGCAACGTGGCGAAGCGCGCGGCGTCCAGCGTTGCCAGTGGCGCCACCGCGTCAAGCACCACCTCGTGTTCGGGCGCTTCGAGATCCAAGCCGATTGCGGGCTGGAGCGTGACCCCGGGCGCATCGCGCGCGACCAGAACCGCACCGGTTTCCGTTGCAACCAGCAGCAGGTCCGCCTGGTCGGCGAGCGGCGCGCGGCCGACCGTACCGGAGACGCGACCGGACGCGGTGCGCACGCGCCCGGCCCAGGCGATCGTCGCCACTCTCTCGCCGAGGACGATGGCGGGGCCGAACGGCGTGGCGCCGAACGCCGCGCCCAGCAGCAAGGTTTCGGCCAGCGGGAAGCCGAGGAGCCCGGCGCCGGCGGCCTCCATCACCGGGACGGCGAAGTCGAGGCCGAGATCCAGTCCGCCGGCGGACTCGGGCGCGAGGATGCCTAGCAACCCGTCACCCGCGAGCTGGCTCGCGCGGTCGCGCACCGGCTTCGCGGCGCAGGACGCCACGGCCTGACGCGCGGTTTCGGCGAAGGCGGCGATGCCGTCGCGATGCTCCATCGTGGCGCTCATCTCAGCGGCCTCCCCTGGCGCGTTCGCGCGGCAGCCCGAGAATGCGGTCCCCGATGATGCCGAGTTGGATCTCGGTGGTGCCGGCGTAGATCGTCTCGGCCCGAGCGGCGAGATAGAGGCGCTGGAAGCGGGCACGCGCGGCCTGCACCTCCGGCGCCGCGCCGGGCGGCGCCTGTTCCAGCAGCTCGAGCGCGAGGGCGGCGAAACGCTGGTGCGCCTCGCTCCAATGCAGCTTCATCAGGCTGCCGCGGTCGCCGATGCTCTCGCCGGCCATCAGCCGTTCGACCACCGGCTCGACATAGGCCTTGATGATGTCGATATCGACGACCGTCTCGGCGAGGCGGCGATGGTAGGTGCCACTTTCGATCAGAGCGGCGAGGGTCGCATCCAAGCGGCAGGCGCGCACCAGATGGTGCAGCTCGTTCTCGAACCGCCAGGCGCGATACATGCGATTGGTGGCGCGCTCGATCGCGAGCACGCGCACGGCCGCGGACCATCCCTGGTCGGGCGCGCCGAGCGCGTCGTCGGCCTCGATCACCACGTCGTCGATGAAGACTTCGGCGAAATGTTCGCGGCCGTCCATCTGGCGCAGCGGGCGCACGGTCACGCCGGGCGCGTCCATGCGCATGGCGAACAGGGCGAGGCCACGATGCCGATCCTCGATCGGGCCGGTGCGCGCGAGCAGCAGGCAGCGTTGCGCGTTGGGGGCGCCGCTGGTCCAGATCTTGCGCCCGTTCACGCGCCAGACGCTGCCATCCCGGGTCGCGCGGGTGCGCAGGCCGGCGAGGTCGGATCCGGCATTGGGTTCGGAGAAGCCCTGGCACCAGATCTCGCGCATTTCCAGCAGCGGCGGCAGGTAGCGGCGCTTCTGCTCCTCCGAACCGATCGCGAGGATGATCGGACCGGCGAGTTCCTTACCGAGGGAGTTGACGCTTTCGGGCAGGGCGAGCCGGCCGATTTCCTGGTTGGCGATCAGGTGCTCGCGCAGCGTCAGCCCGTGGCCGCCATAGGCCTGCGGCCAGGTGATGCCCGCCAGGCCGCCGCGATGCATCGCCGCCTCCCAGGCGCGGCAGGCGTCCAGGTCGGGCGCCTGGTGGTCCGCCTGGTCGGCCAGAAAGCCGGCCGGCACATGCGCGGCGAGCCAGGCGCGGACATGCGCGCGGTACTCCTCCCCCGCGAGTCCGGGCGGCAGGAAGGCTTGGTCCTGATCCATGCGATGGCTCTCCGAAGGCGGCAGCGTGTCGTGGCGCGATCCGGGGCGGGCGTTGCAGCCGCCCCGGACGGCGCGATCAGCGGCCCTTGAACACCGGCTTGCGCTTCTCGAGCGTCGCCTGCCGCGCCTCGAGCGCATCCTCGGTGGCGGCCAGCTCCATCGTGAAGTTCTGCTCGAAACGATAGGCGTCGCGCTGCGGCATCAGTTCGACCATGTTGCAGGAGCGCTTGGCGTAGCGGATGCCGAGCGGCGCCTTGCTCGCGATGTCGGCGGCGACCTTCATCGCGGTCGGGAGCAAGGCCTCCTGCGTGGTGACTTCCTCGATCACGTTCATGCGGTAGAGGTCGTGCGCGGAGAGGCGCATCCCGGTGAACATGATGCGGCGGGTGGTCGAGCGGCCGAACAGCGAGTTGATCATCGCCGCGCCGCCGGCGAGGCCCACATTGATCTCCGGCATGCCGAACGAGGCTTCCTCGGAGGCGAAGAAGATGTCGCAGGCTGCCATCAGGCCGAAGCCGGCGCCGAGTGCCGCCCCGTTGATGGCGGCGATGACGGGCTTGGCGCATTCGTGGATGCAGTTGCCGGTCTCGCGCGTGACGCGGTTGTGGTCGTGGAACGCGCCCTTCTTCGACAGGTCGGGCCGCGCGCGCAGATCGGCGCCGGCGCAGAACACCTTCTGCGAGGAGGTGAGCACGGCGACGCGGATATCCTCGCGCTCCGAGATCTGGTCGAAGATCTCGATCAGACGGTCACGCATGGCGCGATCGAGCGCGTTGACCGGCGGGCGGTTGAGGGTGACGAGTGCGATCTGGTCGCTGACCTCGAAGCGGATGATGTCGGATTCGCTCATGCTTGGACTCCTCGAAATTCACACAGGCCAGCGATGGGATCAGCTCTTTCGCAGCGCCGGGCAAGCGCTCTCGGCGGCGGGACGCCAGCTCTGTTCGGCGGAGAGCGTGGAGACGTAGGCGAAGATGTCGGCCCGCTCCGGTGCGGTCTCAGGCTTCACCTTCATCAGGTAGGTCGGGCGCATCACCTGTCCGTCGGCCCGGATCGTCGCGTCCTTGATCAGCAGGTCGTTCACCGGCATGGCGCGCATCGTCTCGGCGACCTTGGCGCCGTCGTCGGTTCCCGCCGCGGCGACCGCCTTGATGTAGTGCAGCGCGCCGCTGTAGCCGTCCGATTGCTGCCAGTTCGGGAAACGCCCGTTGTGGTAGGGGCGGAACTTGGCCGAGAAGGCGCGCGAGCCGTCGTCGAGATCCCAGTAGAACGGCGTCGACAGCATCATGCCCAGGCAATACTGCGCGCCCACTGCCTGGATCTCGTTGATGCCGCCGGTCAGCGTCACCAGGTTCTGGCCGCCCTGCGCGATGCCGAACTCGTGCAACTGCTTCACCAGGTTCGACCAGTCGGTGCCGCCGCAGGCGAGCGCGATCGCCTTCGCGCCGGAGGTCTTGGCCTGCAGGATCTGGCTGGCGAAATCCGCCGTGCCCAGCGGGAAGGACGTGGTGCCGAGCAGCTTGCCGCCATTGGCGGCGATCAGCCTGGCGCCCTCGTCGCGCAGGCTCTGACCGAAGGCGTAGTCGACGTTGATGATGAACCAGCTATCGGCGCCGGCCTTGATCGAGGGCCCGATCACCGAGGCGGGGCCGGCATAGGTGTCGAGCCCGAACTGGAACGTGCTGGGATGGCAGCGCTTGCCGGTCAGGTCCGCCGACAGCGAGCCCGCGACCAGCAGCACCTTGTTGCGTTCGGAAACCATGTCGCTGACGGCAAGCGTGATGGAGGAGGCCGAGGCGCAGACGATCGCCGAGACGTTCTGTTCGGCGATCCAGCGGCCGGCGATCGCGGTGCCGACATCGGGCTTGTTCTGGTCGTCGGCATAGACGAGCTCGATCGGGCGATCGCCGGCGACACCGCCGGCCTGGTCCACCGCGACCTTCACGCCGGCGACCAGCCCGGGTCCGGTGTCGTCGGCATAGATGCCCGACATGTCGCACAGCACGCCGATCTTCAGCGGCTTGCCGGCGGCGCGTGCGCGGCGCGACGCCAGCAGCGGCAAGGCAAGTCCGCCGGCGAGCATGCCGCGCCGGCCGAGCGAAATGGTCCGTTCCATCCTGGTTCCCCCGTCTCGTTATGGTGGTCTTCTTGTCAGCATGCGCCGATGGCAGCGTCGAAGGCGGCACAAGGCCGCCTTCGTGCAAGGTCCGTCAGCGCGGTCGTATCGGCACTCCGTCAGGCAGGTTCGGTGACCTTCGCGGGCGTCGCGCTGCCGACCGCCTTGCGCAGCGCCGGCAGGATCCGGCTGCCCCACAGCTCGATCTGCTTCAGCATGGTCGTCTGGTCGAAATCGCCGAGTTGGGTCTGGATCATGACCTGGGTGGGCTTGAGCGCCTCGATCTCCTCGAGCATGCGGTCGATCACGCGGTTGACGCTGCCCACCGGCAGGTTCGCCTTCAGCTCCTCGAAGCTCTGATCGTTCGGGCTCGGTTCCTCCTTGATCAGGTAGCTGTCGTCGGTGTGCTCGCGGCGAGACTTCAGGGTTTCCGACAGGCGGCGCTGGAACCGCGCGTTGTCGAGATAGGAGTCGATCTCGCGCTGGTCGTCGCTCGCATAGGCGCAGCGCAGGAAGCTGATGCGGGTGTCGGCGAGGTTGCGCCCGACGGTCTCGGCGGCGGCTTCGAGTCCGCTGCGCAGGTTGCGGATCGCCGGCAATCCGTTCTGCAGCACGGTGACCAGCAGGTTGTCGCCGTTGACCAGGCCCCGCGCCCAGGTCTTCGGGTTCATCGAGGTCACCCACATCGGCGGCGTCGGCTGCTGGATGGTGCGCACGCTGATCACGGTCGGCGGGATCTGGTAGAACTTGCCGTCGTAGGTCAGCAGCTTCTCGCGCATGCCCAGCTTCAGGATGTCATACATCTCGGCGAAGCGCGCACCGGCCTCCTCGAGGTTGGAGTCGAAGCGGCGGAACTCGAAATCCTGGTAGCCGGAGCCGATGCCGAGTTCGAGCCGACCGTCCGTCATGGTGTCGGCGAGCCCGATCTCGGCCAGCAGCCGCAGCGGGTGATACAGCGGCAGGATGCACACGGCGGTGCCGAGCCGGATGCGCTTCGTGAGGCCGCCGCAATGCGCGACCATCATGAGCGGCGAGGGCGAAAGGCTGTAGTTGTTGAAATGATGTTCGGCGTACCAGGCGGCGTCGAAGCCGGCGGCTTCCGCGGCAACGGTCTGCTCGATCGAGTTCTTGATCACCTGCGCCGAGGTCTGATGGTAGCCGCGCTGCTGCGCCAGAATGAAGACGCCGAACTCCATCGCCCTTTTCCTCCCGTATGACCCGAACGGTCTCTTGCTGGGGCGAATGTGTCGCGTGGTCGCGTTGCAAGACAATCCGGGATTTGCGAGGATCATCTACTCGAAATCCAAGAAGATCGGCGGGGAGGCGTCATGGACCGGTTGCAGGGGATGACGTTGTTCGCGGCCGCGGCGCGGTTCGGCAGCTTCTCGGAGGCCGCGCGCAAGACCGGACTCTCCCCGGCCTCGGTGTCGCGCATCATCGGCGAGTTCGAATCGCACCTGCGGGTGCAGTTGTTCAACCGCACCAGCCGCAGCCTGGCGCTGACCGAGGCCGGGCAGACCTATCTGCAGCGCATCGAGCCGCTGCTCGACGGGATCCGGATGGCGGATGCGGAAGCGGGCGCCTTCCAGCAGCGTCCGACCGGGCGGCTGCGGGTGCATTCGCGGCTGATGTTCGGCAACCGGGTCGTCGCGCCGCTGATCCCCGCGTTCCAGACGGCGAACCCCGAGGTGACCGTGGAGCTGCTGCTGGCCGAACGGCATGCCGACCTGATGCATTACGACATGCAGATCGACATCGAGATCCGCATCGGCCGCTCGCCCGATCCGGGGCTGCGGAACGAGCTGATCCTGCCGACCGAGGCGGTGCTGGTGGCGAGTCCGGCCTATCTCGCCGGTGCTCCCCCGCTCGCCGCGCCGGCGGACCTGCCGCGGCATCGCTGCCTCGCCTACCTGATCGGCAACGAGGAGCCGGTCTGGCGGTTCGCCCGCGACGGGCGGCTGGAGGAGGTGGAGATCTCGCCCTGCACGGCGACCAATTCCGGCGAGGTGCTGCGCACCTTGGCGCTGGCGGGCCACGGCATCGCGCTGCTCTACGACTACACGGTGCAGGCGGACCTGGACGCCGGCCGGCTGTGCCGGCTGCTGCCGCAGCTCGCGGTGACCAACGCGACGTTCCAGTACAGCCGCGGCATCCATGCGGTGTTCCGCCGCACGGACTACGTGCCGGCCAAGATCCGCGCGTTCATCGACTTCCTGTCGGCGGAGCGGGTGATGCGGCAATTGGCGGAGGTGAACCCGGATCGGCTGGCACCGGTCGCGGGCGCCGGATAACCTCACGCATGACCACGCTGCACGCCGCCCACGCTTTGGTCGAGGACCGGATCGAAGCGGACGTGACCATCACGTTCGGCCCCGACGGGCGGATCGAAGCGGTCACGCCCGACACGCCGCCGGCCGGGGAGCGGATTGCCGGCCTGGTCCTGCCGGGCATGGCCAACCTGCACAGCCATGCGTTCCAGCGCGCCATGCTGGGCCTGACCGAACGCGCCGGGCCCGAGGGCGACACGTTCTGGCACTGGCGGGACGTGATGTATCGCTTCCTGGCCTTGCTCGACCCCGACGACGTGCAGGCGATCGCTGCCCAGCTCCAGCTCGAGTGCCTGCGCCAGGGCTACACGGCGATCGCCGAGTTCCACTATTTGCACAACGCGCCGGACGGTCGGCCGTACGACGACCCGGCGGAACTCTCGCACCGGATCGTGGCGGCGGCGGCGGAGAGCGGGATCGGCCTCACCCTGCTGCCCGTCCTGTATCGCCATGCCGGCTTTGGCGGGCGGCCGCCGACGGAGGGGCAACGCCGCTTCGTGCTGGGCCTCGACGCCTATGCCGCCCTGTGCCAGCGGCTCGCCGGCGTGACCCGGGTCGGCGTCGCGCCGCATTCGCTGCGCGCGGTCACGCCGGAGGAGCTTGCCGCCGCCGAGGCGCTTGCCGACACGCTGGCAGCCGCGGCACCTCGGCACATCCATGTCGCGGAGCAGGAGGCGGAGGTGGCGGACTGCCTCGCCTGGAGCGGCGCGCGGCCGGTGCAGTGGCTGCTCGACCATGCCGGGATCGGGCCTTCCTGGTGCCTGGTGCATGCGACGCATGTGACGCCGGAGGAGCTGGCGCGCCTCGCGCCGACGGGGGCGGTGGCCGGGCTCTGTCCCAGCACGGAGACGAATCTGGGCGACGGCATCTTCCCCCTGCCCGCCTGGCGCGCCGCCGGCGGGCGGTTCGGGATCGGCAGCGACGCGAACCTCACCACCTCCCCGGCGGAGGAGCTGCGCTGGCTCGACGGCATCCACCGCCTGTTGCAGCGCCGCCGCGCGGTGATGCCGGCGGCCCCCGGCCGCTCGATCGGGCTCGACCTGTTCCGGGCCGCGCTCGCGGGTGGCGCGCAGGCGCTGGGGCGGGCGGCGGGGCGGATCGCGCCGGGCTGCGTGGCGGACCTGGTCGTGCTCGATCCCGACCACCCGACGCTGGTGGGGCGCCCGCCCGCTGCGCTGCTGGACGCGTGGCTCACCGCCGGTAACCCGACGCCGGTGCGCGACGTGATGGTGGATGGGCGCTGGGTGATCCGGCGCGGGCATCATCCGGCGGCAGCGGCGATCACCGCGCGGTTCCGGACCTGCATGCGGCGCCTTGCCGCGCGGCTGTGACCCGAGGCCGTCGGCGGCCCTCGCCGCACCGCCGTGACCCGGCAGAAACGGCCGGCCGGTCAACGCTTCGTTAATCCGAGCAGCCCAGACTATCGCATGCACGCATTCCGCGTGCAGCCGGCACGCGCTGGCGGCTTCCCCCGGAGTGACCGGCGCCACCGTGAGCGACCGCGAGACAGAACCGAGTGTGACGGAGATCGCGGTGGCGCTGCGGGAGGCGCGGCGCGGGGCCAACCGGCTGCTCGCCTTTCCCCCCACACCCGAACGCCCTGGGTCCGAACGCCTCGGCTCTGAGCGCCCCCTGGTGGCCGATGGCCCCGACGCGGCGCCGGCGGACCCCGAGGACGCCGCCGCCCTGCGGACCGCCGAGTACCGCCGGCTGGTGGCGGAGAATGCGCGGTTGAACGACCGCATCGCCGTGCTGCTCGACCGGCTCGCGGAGGCGCAGGCCCGCGCCGAGGGCGCCCTTCGCGCCGAAGCCGCTCGGCTGGCCGAGACCGTCCGCAAGATCGACGCCCGTTCGGCCGATCGCGAGGCCGTCGCGACCGCGGTGCAGGAAGCGCTGCAGGCCGAGTTGCGGCCGGTATTGGCCGCGCTGCTGCAGGTGCTCGAGCGACAGCGCCGCGGCACCGGCTCCCGCGCGCCGCCCGTCCCCGCCGCCGACCAGGCGATCGTCGACCTGGACGCGCCCGATGCCTGATCCCGCCCCCATCCGGAGAACCCGCCGCATGTCCGCCGCCGCACCCGCCCAGCAAGCCCTCAAGGGCGTCGACCTCGGTACCAGCCGCATCGTCCTCGCCACGCTGAAGGGCGAGACCGTCGCGCTCAAGACGGAGCTGAACGCCTTCGTCGAGCTGCCCTACAGCAAGATGACCGAACAGATGCTGCTGCGGGAGAACATCCTGCACCGCGTCGAGGGCGACCGCATCTACGCCTATGGCAATCGCGCCGACGAGTTCGCCAAGTTCCTGGAAAGCGACGCGCGCCGGCCGATGCAGAGCGGCCTGCTCAATCCCGCGGAGCCGAAGAACCTGGAGATGATGGAGGCGCTGATCGAGAGCCTGTGCGGCCGCGCGACCAAGGGTGAGAAGGTCTGCCTCAGCGTGCCCAGCGCGCCGGCGGAGCGCAGCCCCGACCTGATCTACCACGAGCGCTCGATGCTCTCGATCTTCCAGCGGCTGGGCTATGAGGCGCAGGCCGTGAACGAGGGACTCGCCGTCGTCTACGCCGAACTGAAGGACGCCAACTTCACCGGCATCGGCATGAGCTTCGGTGGCGGCATGTGCAACATGTGCCTCGCCTATCTCGGGCTGCCGGTGCTGACGATCGCGACCACGCGGGCCGGCGACTACATCGATGCCAGCGCGGCGTCGGTCACCGGGGAGACGCCGACCACGGTGCGGCTGCACAAGGAGAACGCGGCCGAGTCCGGGTTCGGGCTGGAGGCGACGGAGGGGTCGGCGATCGACCGCGCGTTGTCGATCTATTACGGCGACACGATCGAGACCGCGGCGCAGGCGCTGCAATCGGCGCTGCGCGACAGCCGCCGGCTGCCCCGTTTCACCGGCCCGGTGCCGGTGGTGTGCGCCGGCGGGACCGCGCTCGCGCGCGCCTTCCTGCCCAGGCTGCGCGCCGCGCTCGCCGCCACCGAACTGCCGATCACGCTGGGCGAGATCACGCTGGCGAAGGACCCGATGAGCGCGACCGCCAAGGGGGCGCTGGTGGGCGCGATGCTGAACATGTGAGAGGCCAGGCGCCAGGCCCGCGCGCGCTCGACCAGGCCGCGCCGGGGGCCGGGTGCCGAGGCGGTGCCGCCGATCGGGCGGGCCGGGGCCGCGTTACGGGCGGAGCCTGTCGCCGGCCGCCCTTGCCCTGCGGAGCGGATGGCGCACAGTTCCTCCAACCCGGAGGAACCGCCCCATGACCCTGACCCGCCATCTCGGCCAGTTCGTCGCCGACCTCTCCCCCAACCGGCTGCCCGAGGAGGTCGTCCGCGTCGCGCGGATGGGCTTCATCGACTGCATCGGCACCATGATCGCCGGCCGGCAAGAGGAGAGCGTCCGCATCCTCACCGAGACGCTGGCGCCCGGCGACGGCCCCGCCACGCTCACCTTCGGCACGCGCAAGAGCCCGGCGCCGGAGGCGGCCTGGATCAACGGCACCGCCGCGCACGCGCTCGACTATGACGACGTCGCCCTGCGCGGACATCCGAGTACGGTGCTGGTGCCGGCGATTTTGGCGGAGGCGGAGGCGCTGGATGCGTCCGGGGCCGACATGCTGACCGCCTATGTCGCGGGCTACGAGACCTGGGCGGAGCTGTTCCGCCGCGATTCCGGCCTGCTGCACCAGAAGGGCTGGCATCCGACCGGGCTGTATGGCGCGGTGGGCGCGGCCGCCGCCTGCGCCAAGCTGCACAAGCTCGACGCCGAAACCGCCGCCATCGCCATTGCGCTCGGGGCCTCGCAGGCGGCGGGGCTGATGTCGAATTTCGGCACCATGACGAAGCCGTTCCATGCCGGGAAGTCGGCGCATGCCGGGATCATGGCGGCGCGGCTCGCCAAGGCCGGGTTCACCGCCAATACCGACGCGCTGGAGCACCCGCAGGGGTTCCTGCACGCGATCTCCCCCACCGGCACCGAGGACCGCGAGGGCGCCCCGCGCGCCGGAACCGAATGGGCCATCCTCACCCAGGGGCTCGGCATCAAGAAATACCCGACCTGCTACTGCACGCATCGCGCCATCGACTGCGTGCTGGACCTGGTGGCGACGACGCCGATCGCGCCGGAGCAGGTCGCCAAGGTCACGGTCGGCATCAGCGACTACTTCGCGACCGTGCTGCGCAACCACCAGCCGGACACCGGGCTGGCCGCCAAGTTCTCCATCGAGTTCGCGATGGCGAGCGGGATCGTCGCCCACCGCGTCGGCCTGCGCGAGCTGACCGACGGGTTCGTGCAGCGGCCGGACATCCAGGCGCTGATGCGCAAGGTCGAGACGGTCACCACGACGGAGTACGATCCGGCCCTGCCGGGCGCCGCGCCCAGCGACAGCGTGACGGTGATGCTGACCGACGGACGCACGATCGCCGGGGCGCCGGTTTCGCGCGCCACCGGTCATCCGTCCCGGCCGCTCTCGGACCAGCAGCTCTACGACAAGTTCGCCGACTGCCTGGAGGTGGGCGGGTCGGACATTCCGGCCGGACTCCTGTTCCAGCGGCTCGAGGAACTCGGGTCCATCTCCGCCCGCGCGCTGACCGCGGCGGGCTGAGGCGGTCCTGGCGGATCAGGCGGCCAGCGCGCCGCCTGCCAGCGTGGTGCGGAACATCAGGCGCTGATAGCGCGTGTGGTCGAACAGGCTGGCCGTGTGCAGCACCGCTCGATTGTCCCAGATCACCAGGTCGCCATGGCGCCAGCGGTGGCTGTAGACGAAGCGCGGCGCGGTCGCATGCGCGGTCAGCTCCTCGATCAGGGCGGCGCCCTCGGCGGCGTCCATTCCCTCGATGTGGCTGATCACCGCGGGGCAGAGATAGAGCGACTTCGCGCCGGTCACCGGATGCGTGCGCACCAGCGGATGGCTCACCGGCGGCCACAGCGCCCGCTTCTCCGCGCTCAGGGGCGCGCGGTTCGGCGTGTGCCGGCGGTTCCAGTCGTACAGCGTCTCGAGCGAGTGCACCGCGCGCAACCCCTCGAGCCGTTGCCGCGTTGCGGGGTCCAGCGCGTCCCAGGCCCCGGTCGCGTCGGCGAACATCGTCTCCCCACCCTCGGGCGGCACCTCCTCGCCATAGAACAGCGAGGCATCGCTGGCGATGACGCGATAGGAGCTGTCCGCATGCCATTGCTCGACGCCGCGGGCGAAATTGGCGGTGATGCCGTCGCGCACGACGTTGCCGACGCAGAAGATCTCGGGATGGGCGGGATGCCGTGCCTCCACCGCGGCATGCAGCTCGAGTGGGCCCAGCCGCTTGGAGAAGGCGACGAGATCGCCGGGGTCGAGCCCGGGGTTGCGCAGCAGCAGCACGCGGTGGCGGTGCAGCGCGTCCACGAAGGCGCGCAGATCGGCGTCGGACACGTCGCCATGGACCGGCATGCCGGAGAGTTCTGCCCCGAAGCTGGGCGCCAGCGGACGGAAATCGAGCAGGGTGGGGGCGATCTGCATACGGGCAGCACTCCTGGAGGACGGGCTTGGCGATCCAGCACTCTGTCCCAGCAAACCCGGTGCCACAAACCGCCCCGCGTGCACGTGCCCCGGCGGTCGCAGGGAGCCGTGCAGTGGGCGGGACCGTGGCCGGACCGGCCGGTCCCTCCCCTTGGGGCGCTCGTGGTGCCACACTCCCCCGATCGACGAAGGGACCAGAGAGCATGGCCAGCATCGAGGCGAAATCCGTGCGGCGCCGGGAAGACGCGCGCCTGCTCACCGGATGCGGCACCTATGTGGGCGATCCGCACCCGGCTGGGTTGCTGGCCGCCGTGCTGGTCCGCTCGCCGCACGCGCATGCGCGAGTACTGTCGATCGACCCGGATCCGGCGCGGGGCATGCCCGGCGTCGTCGGCGTGGTCACCGCCGCCGACCTGACCGATGTCGGCCCCATCCCGGGCGGCATCAACTTCCCCCGGCCGGACGGCAGCCCCGCGCCCAAGACCGACCGCACGCTGCTCGCCAGCGACCGGGTGCGCTTCGTGGGCGAGCCGGTCGCGCTGGTGCTGGCCGAGAGCCGCGCCGCGGCGCAGGAGGCGGCGGAGGCGGTGCTGGTCGAGTACGACCCGCTGCCGGTGGTCACCGACACGGTGGCCGCCCTCGCCCAAGGCGCGCCGCCGGTGTGGGACGACGTGCCCGACAATGTCGGCTTCCTGTGGCGCCGCGGCGATGCCGCCGCCGTGGAGGCCGCCTTCGCCACCGCCGCGCATGTGACGACGCTCGATTTCGGCGTGTCCCGCGTCACCGCCAACTCGATGGAGCCGCGCGGCGCCTGGGCGGAGATCGGGCCGGATGGCCGCATCGTGGTGCATGCCTCCCACCAGTCGCCGCACCAGCTCCGCAACGGCCTTGCGAACGGGCCGTTCGGCGTGGCGCCCACCGATATCCGCGTGCTGGCCGAGGATGTGGGTGGCTCCTTCGGCATGAAGTCGGGCGTGCACCAGGAGGTGGCGCTGGTCGCCTGGGCGGCGCGCCGGCTGCAACGCCCGGTGCGCTGGGTCGCCGACCGGACCGAGGGGTTCCTGACCGACGAGCAGGCGCGCGAGATGCGCATCGCCGGCGCGATCGCCTTCGACGCGGAGCACCGAATCACCGCGCTGCGGGTGCGCTGGGACGTGAACCTGGGCGCCTATGTCTCCGGCCGCTCCGGCTGGGGCGTGGGCAATTTCGGCGGCATCGCCGGCGTCTATCGGATCCCGGCGATCGACGGGACGGTCTGTGGGGTGCTGACCCATACCGTGCCCACCGCCGCCTATCGCGGCGCCGGACGGCCCGAGGCCACCTACACGATCGAGCGCCTGCTCGACATCGCCGCGCGCGAGCTCGGCGTCTCGCCGTGGGAGCTGCGGCGGCAGAACCTGATCCCGCCCGAGGCGATGCCGTACAAGACCGCGCTGACCTTCACCTACGATTGCGGCGAGTTCGACGGGAACATGAAGCTGGCCGCCGAGATGGCGGAGCTCGACGGGTTCGCGGCGCGACGGCAGGAGGCAGCGTCGCGGAACAAGCTGCGCGGCCTGGGCGTCGCCAACTGCATCGAGGTCGCGGGCGGTCCGTTCCTGCGCCCGAGCGGCGACCTCGCCACGCTGCATCTGTCGCCCGACGGAACCCTGGTGTTGCGGTCGGGCTCCATGTCGGTGGGCCAGGGGCTGGAGACCGCGTTCAGCCAGCTCGTCGCCGACCGGTTCGGCGTGCCGATGGAGCAGGTGCGCTTCCAGGGCGGCGACACCGACCTGCTCAGCCACGGCAAGGGCAATGGCGGCTCCGGCGCGCTGTGTGTCGGCGGCGCGGCGATCTCGATCGCGGCCGATGCGCTGATCGAGACGGCGCGGCGGCTGGCCGCCGAGGTGCTGGAGGCGGCGGTGGTGGACGTGGAGCTTTCGCAGGGCCGGTTCCGCATCGCCGGCACCGACCGGTCGGTGAGCCTGGCCGAGGTGGCCCGCGCCGCGCCGGTGATGCCGGGGGAGGAAGGCGGGCTGACCGAGTCCGGCGAGTTCGCCCCGACCGCGGTGACGTTTCCGAACGGCACGCATGTCTGCGAGGTGGAGATCGACCGCGACACCGGCGTCGCCGAGGTGGTGCGCTACGCCGCGGTCGAGGAGCTGGGCCGCGTGCTCAACCCGCTGCTGGTCGCGGGGCAGATCCATGGCGGCGTGGTGCAGGGGATCGGCCAGGCGATGGGCGAGCTGATCGTGCACGACCCGGAATCGGGGCAGATGCTCACCGCCTCGTTCATGGACTACCACATGCCGCGCGCCACCGAGTTGCCGGATTTCCGCCTGGCGACGCGGGAGGTTCCCACCGCGGCGAACCCGCTGGGGGCGAAGGGTGTGGGCGAGGCCGGCACGGTCGGCGCGCTGGCCGCGGCGATGAACGCGCTGAACGACGCCCTGGCCCCGCTGGGGATCCGCCACTTCGAGATGCCCGCGACCCCGCAGCGCGTCTGGCAAGCGATGCAGGACGCGGGCGGCTGAGGGGTTCCCCGCCCGTCATCCGCGGGCGCGACCCGCGGATCCCCACCGCACGCGGCCCCTCGTCATCCGCGGACGTCGACCCGCGGATCCCTTCCGCACGATCCTGCCGTGGCCGACGGCTGTTCCACGCGGCTCGCGGTCCTCGCCCCCCTCGTCATCCGCGGGCGTCGACCCGCGGATCCCTTCCGCACGATCCTGCCGTGGCCGACGGCTGTTCCACGCGGCTCGCGGTCCTCGCC
>JAFKLG010000137.1 GCA_017304945.1 Rhodospirillales bacterium | reverse complement strand
TTCCGACTGATCAGTGCCACCCTGTTCCAGCGCAGGAGCATGAACGGACTGCTCCATCCGCCACCCCCAGACAAAGCACAGGTGGACCAACAGCTTAGCTTCAGCCTCGCTCATGCATAAGCCGGACAGCAGTGGGCTCGACCCGGCCATCCCCGGACGCACGGACCCTGCATTCCGTCATGGCCGGGCTCGACCCGGCCATCCCCGGACGCACGGACCTTGCATTCCGTCATGGCCGGGCTCGACCCGGCCATCCCCACCTGCACCGTGCCGCGGGGGATGGCCGGGTCAAGCCCGGCCATGACGGGGGAGAAGGCGTGGGATGGCCGGGTCAAGCCCGGCCATGACGGGG
Organism: Rhodospirillales bacterium; assembly: GCA_017304945.1. Lineage (GTDB taxonomy): Bacteria > Pseudomonadota > Alphaproteobacteria > Acetobacterales > Acetobacteraceae > Rhodopila. Next base: position 9,296 of record JAFKLG010000137.1, on the reverse strand, counting down.
GAGAAGATGTGGGATGGCCGGGTCAAGCCCGGCCATGACGGTGGAGAGAGTCGCGGAGGATGGCCGGGTCAAGCCCGCTCACCCGCGGAGAGAGGATGACCCGCCCCGCTCACGCCGCGGAGAGAGGGCCGCCGGCCCCCTATCCCGCGTAGCGATTCACCGGCGTGCGCAGGCCGAGATTCGCGCGCAGCGTCGTGCCCTCATACTCGGTGCGGAAACGGCCGCGCCGCTGCAGCTCCGGGATCACCAGCGTGGCGAAATCGTCCAGCCCCACCGGCAGCACCGCCGGGCAGATGTTGAACCCGTCGGCCGCGCCGGCCTCCATCCATTCCTCCATCTCGTCGGCGATCTGCGACGCCGATCCGATCGCGAGACGCCCGCCGAACCCGGCCGCGATCCGCAGATAGAGCTGGCGGAGCGTCAGGTTGTCGCGCCGCGCGATCTCGACGAGGCCGCGGGCCATGCTGCGCATCTGCGGATCGTTCGGCTCCGGCACCGGCCCGTCGACTGGGTAGCCGGAGAGATCCCCCATCTGGCCGTAGAGGTAGGAGAGGCCGAGCAGCGGGTCGATCAGCTCGTTCAACTGGTCGAACTTGTCGCGCGCCTCCTGTTCCGTACGTCCGACGAATGGCGTGAAGCCGGGCAGGATCAGCAGGTCGTCGGGCCGGCGGCCGGCCTGCTCCGCCAGGCCCTTCAGCTCCCTGTAGTACGCCTGCCCGGCGGCGAGGTCCTGCGGCATGGCGTACACCAGGTCCGCATGCGCGGCGGCGATCGCGAGGCCCTGTGCCGAGGCGCCGGCCTGCACCAGGATCGGGCGCCCTTGCGGGGTGCGCGCGACGGTCAGCGGGCCGCGCACCTTGAAGTGCGTGCCGACGTGATCGAGCGGATGCAGCTTCGCGGGATCGAAGAAGATGCCGCTCTGCTTGTCGTGCGGGAAGGCATCGGGTTCCCAACTGTCCCACAGTCCGGTGACCACCTCCACGAACTCGGCGGCGCGGGCGTAGCGTTCGTCGTAGCCGAGATGGGCGTCGCGGTTGAAGTTGCGCGCCTCCGCATCGGACCAGGAGGTGACGATGTTCCAGCCGGCGCGGCCGCCGCTGATCTGGTCGAGCGAGGCCCATTTGCGCGCGATGTGGAACGGCTCGTTGTAGGTGGTCGATGCGGTCGCGACGAGCCCGATCCGTTCGGTCATCGGCGCAAGCGCGGAGAGCAGCGTCAGCGGCTCGAGTTCGGCGTTCTGCGCCGATCGGCACAGCGACCCGACCGGCTCGTCCTTGCCGCGCAGCCCGATGCCGTCGGCAAGGAACACCATGTCGAACTTCGCTGCCTCGGCGGTGCGGGCGACGCGCAGGAAGTGGCTGAACTTGGAGGCGGCGGCCGGATCCGCCTCGGGGTGGCGCCAGGCGGCGGCGTGGTAGCCGATATAGCGCATGGAGAGGCCAAGCTTCATGAGGCGCCTCGAGGTCATGCGGGAAGTCCTTTCGTCAGGCGTGCGCGGTCGCGCGTGATCGGTCATTGTGCACCTGCACAATGGCGAGCGAAACAGGATTCCGGCCGTGTGGGAACGCCGGCGGTCCCGGTGACATTGCCTGTCGCGTTCCCCGCCTCATATGACCGGTGGGCGGCCGCCTGGGCCGCGGGCGAAGGAGGTCGCGAATGATCGAGGGCAAGCTGGCACCGAACCTGCCGCAATGGATGGTGGATCACTCGAAGCGCTATCTCGAGAGCGGCGGCACCGACGGTCATATGTACACGATCTCGCGGCCGGGCTCGCCGCCGCTGACGGTCGCGTCACTGCTGCTCGCGACCAAGGGCCGCAAGTCGGGCGAGACCTATCTGTTCCCGCTGTTCTATGGCGAGGCCGGGCCGAGCTATTTCGTGATCGCCTCCAAGGGTGGCGCGCCGGAGCATCCGAGCTGGTATCGGAACATCGAGGCTGATCCGGAGGTGGGGGTGCAGGTCGGCACCCGCACGTTGAAGGCGCGGGCCCGCACGGCAACAGGCGCCGAACGCGAGAAACTGTGGGAGCAGGCGGTGAAGTTCTTCCCGCCCTATGCCGACTACAAGGTGAAGGCGGGCGACCGCGAGATTCCGGTGGTGGTGCTCGACCCGATCGGCTGACGGCGGGCGATGTGCCCGCCAAGAGGTGATGTCACACGATAACATTCGGCGCTGGCAAACGTTCGCGGGCCGGGCAATACTCCCCTCAGAAAATCAAAGCTGGGGGGAGGCACCATGCCGGACGAGAGCGATGCCGCGTGTGATCAGCCGTCGTTCGAGGGACTGGATCGTCGGTCGGTCCTGACGCTGGGCGCGGGCGGGCTGCTCGCGACGATCCTGCAAGGCGCGCGTCCCGCGACGGCGCAGAGTGCGCAGCGCCGCGGCACCCTGGTGATCGGCCTCGACATCAGCGACGCGACCGGGCTCGACCCGGTGCGCGTCTATCAATATTCCAATCCGCTGCCGACCCACGCCGCCTATGACTCCGTCGTGACCTTCGCGCCGGGCGATGCGGTCAATCTCAAGCCCGCGCTGGCGACGAAGTGGGAATACCTGCCCGACGGCAAGACCGTGCGGCTCACGTTGCGCGACGGCGCGAAATTCGCGTCCGGCAAGCCGGTCACGCCCGAGGACGTGCGCTTCACCTTCGCGCGCCAGCTCGCGATCAAGGATCAGCCCTGGCAGTACATCTCGCATGTCGAGGACGTGAAGGTCGCCGGTCCCAACACGGTCGACATCATCCTGAAGGATCCGTCGCTGCCGCTGATGACGATCATCGCCTCGCCGCCGTTCGGCATCACCGAGAAGGCGCTGGTGGTCGAGCATGGCGGCACCGATGCGCCGGACGCCAAGGAGAAGGACAAGGCGACCGAGTGGCTGAACCAGAACTCGGCCGGCAGCGGTCCGTACCGGCTGGTGGGCTGGCAGCGCAACCAGCAGATCCAGATGGTGAAGAACCCGCATTACTGGGAGGGACCGCCCGGCTACGAGCGAGTGCTGATCCGGCACATGAGCGAAAGTGCCGCGCAGTTGCTGGCGATTCAGCGCGGCGACGTGGACGTGGCATTCAACCTGATCCCCGAACAGATCGCGACGCTGAAGGATGACCCGAACATCCGTGTCGCGGGGATGACCAGCCTCGACTTCGTCTACATGGCGGTGGCCGCGGCGCCCTCGAACCCGGCGCTGCAGAACAAATACGCGCGCCAGGCGATCGGTTATGCGATCGACTACGACGGGATCATCAACAACCTGGCCGGCGGCAAGGCGACGCGGCCGGTGACCTTCCTGCCGGTCGGCGTCAACGGCTCGACCGCGGAGCTGACCAAGGAGATCGGCTTCAAGGAGGATCTGGCGAAGTCGAAGGAGCTGCTGGCGAAGGCGGGCCTGCCGAACGGGTTCAAGTTCCAGCTCGCCTATGGCAACGCGTCCATCGCCGGCGTCGGCTACCAGACGCTCGCGCAGAAGATCCAGGCCGACCTCGCCCGCGTGGGCATCCAGGCGGAACTGGCGCCGATGGACCAGGTGAACATGCGCACCATGTACCTGGGCGGCAAGGCCGAGGCGGTGCTGACCTTCTGGAACCCGCCCGCGCCGGAGAACTGGCTGTGGAGCGCGGCCACGGTAGATCGGGTCGCCAAGCGCGTGCACTGGGACGTGCCGCCCGAGGTGCGCAAGCTCGTCGCGGACGCCGCCGCGGAGCGTGACCTCGCGAAGTCCGCCGCCCTGTACAAGAAGTATCAGGAAGCGATGGTGGATGCGGCGAACCACTTCGTGCTGATCCAGCCGATCTACCAGGTGGCGATCCGCAAGAACGTGGACGGGCTGCAGCTCACGGCCAATGGCTGGATGGCGGAACTCGGCAAGGCGAAGCCGGCCTGATGATCCGCTACGTCGGCTCCCGGCTGCTGACGTCGGTCGTCATGGTGCTGCTGGCAACGCTCGTGATCTTCCTGATCGCGAACACGGTGCCAGGCGACCCCGCCCTGGTCGCACTCGGCGACATGGCGGCGTCCGATCCGTTGCAGGTGAAAGCGTTCCGCGCGCAGTACGGCCTCGACCTGCCGCTGTGGGACCAGTACTGGCTGTTCCTGCAGCGGCTGGTGCACGGGGATCTCGGCATTTCGATCTCCTCGCGCCGGCCGGTGCTGGACGACATCATCGACTACGCGCCCGCCACGCTGGAACTCGCCACCGTCGCCTTCATCCTGTCCATCGTGGTCGGGCTGCCGCTGGGCGTGCTGGCGGCGGTACGGCGGGATAGCTGGATCGACCACGTCGCCCGCGCCGTGTCGCTGATCGGCGTCTCCGCGCCGACCTTCTGGCTTGCCTTCATCATGCTGGCGATCTTCTACGGCCAGCTCGACTGGGCGCCGGGACCCGGCCGGCTCGATCCGGTGTCGTTTCCGCCGGAGCGGATCACCGGCCTGCTGCTGATCGACACCGCGCTGCAGGGCGACTGGGCGACGTTCCACGACGCCGCCGCGCATCTCGTGCTGCCCTCCATCGTGCTGGCGATGGCGACGCTGGGGCTGGTCACGCGCACCACGCGCGCGGCCATGCTCGAGGCCTTGTCGCAGGACTATGTGCGCGTCGCGCGCGCCAAGGGGCTGCGGCGCTGGGTGATCGTCAACGGCCACGCGCTGCCGAACGCGATGCTGCCGGTGGTGACGCTGGGCGGTCTCGCCTACGCCAACCTGCTCGCCGGCGCCGTCATGACCGAAACCGTGTTCTCCTGGCCAGGCCTCGGCCGCTACACGTTCCGCAGCGCGGTCACCGTGGATTTTCCGGCGATCATGGCGATCACCGCGATCGTCGCGGCGGTGTTCGTGCTGGTGAACCTCGCGGTGGACCTGTCCTATGCGATGCTCGACCCGCGCGTGGTGAAGAAATGAGCGACATCGTCCTGCCCGCGATGGCGTCCCCGCGCGCACGCTGGACGCGCCGCTACGGGCTTCCCGTGCTGGGCGCCGGCATCATCGTCGCCTGGACCCTGGCGGCGCTGTTCGCGCCCTGGATCTGCCGCCACGATCCCAACTTCGTCGACGTGGCGCAGCGCCTGCGGCCGCCTTCCGCCACCAACTGGCTGGGCACCGACGCGCTGGGCCGCGACGTGCTGACGCGGGTGATCTACGGCGCGCGCACGTCGCTGTCGGTCGGCCTGATCGTCGTGCTGGTCGGCGGCGCCTTCGGCACGCTGCTGGGCGCCGCGGCCGCCTATGTGCGCGGCTGGGCGGAGGAGGCGCTGATGCGCGCCACCGACCTGGTGTTCTGCTTTCCGCCGATCATCCTGGCGATGGCGATCGCCGCGGCGCTGGGCATCGGCGCCGTAAACACCGCGATCGCGATGCTGGTGGTGTGGTGGCCCAAATTCGCGCGGCTCGCCCGCAGCCTGGTGATCACGCAACGCTCGATGGAATACGTCGAGGCGGCGCAGTCGATCGGCTTCGGCCCCGGCCACATCCTGTTGCGGCAGATCATCCCGAACGCGGTCGGGCCGCTGGTGGTGCTGGTCACGCTCGATCTCGGCAACGCGATCCTCGTGTTCGCCGGCCTGTCCTTCCTCGGTCTCGGCGTCGTGCCGCCCACGCCGGAATGGGGCGCGATGGTCGCCGAGGGCCGCGAGCTGGTGCAGCAATGGTGGGTGGCGACGTTTCCCGGTCTCGCGATCCTCACCGTCGTGATGGGGTTCAACTTCATGGGTGATGGCTTCCGCGACTGGCTGGACCCGCATGCAAGAAGCCGCTGAGCCGTTGCTGCGGGTGCGCGACCTGCGCACCTGGTTCCTGACCGATGCCGGCCCGGTGCGTGCCGTCGACGGCGTGAGCTTCGATCTCGCCGCGGGCGAGACGCTGGGCATCGTGGGCGAGTCCGGGTCGGGCAAGAGCGTCTGTGCCAAGACGATCATGCGCCTGCTCGATCCCCCGGCGAAGATCGTCGGCGGCTCCATCGAGTTCCGCGGCCGTGACCTCGCGAAGCTGAACGAGGAGGAGGTGCGCGCGGTGCGCGGCCGCGAGATCGCGATGGTCTTCCAGGACCCGATGACCTCGCTCAACCCAGTGCTGCGCATCGCCAGGCAGCTCGTGGAGGCGATGACCGCGCATGGGCGGTTCACCGCGGCGGCGGCGCGCACCCGTGCGATCGACCTGCTGCGGCGCATGGGCGTCGCCTCCGCGCAGGCGGCGGTGGATCGCTACCCGCACCAGTTCTCGGGCGGGATGCGACAGCGCGTGATGCTGGCGATGGGCGTCTCGAACGAACCCGCGCTGCTGATCGCGGACGAGCCGACCACGGCGCTGGACGTGACGATCCAGGCGCAGATCCTGGAGTTGCTGCGCGGGCTCAACGCCGATCTCGGCACCGCGGTGATCCTGATCAGCCACGACCTCGGCGTCATCGCCAATGTCTGCTCGCGCATCCTGGTGATGTACGCCGGCGAGGTGGTGGAGGAGGGTGCGCCCGAGGACCTGCTGACCGACCCGCGCCATCCCTACACCTGGGCGCTGCTGCACGCGGCGCCGCGCATCGACGCGGAGGCGGAAGACCGGCGCCTGGTCACGATCGAGGGCCAGCCGCCCGATCCGCGCGCCTGGCCCTCGGGCTGCCGCTTCCGGGCCCGCTGCCCGTTCGCGATCGACAAATGCGCGGAGCATCCGGCGCTGCTGCCGATCGACGCGACGCGTGCGAGCCGCTGCTGGGTGACGCAGGCCGGCGGCGCGCTGCACGAGCCGGCGCGCCCGAAGCCGCAGGCACGCGATGCGCAGGCGGTGGCCGCGCCGCAGCCGATGCTGGAAGTGCGTGGCCTGACCAAGCATTTCCCGCTGCCGCGCGAGACGCTGTTCGCGGAGCACCGGGTGCTGCGCGCGGTGGACGGCGTCGACCTGGACGTGATGGCGGGGGAGACGGTCGGGCTGGTCGGCGAGTCGGGATGCGGCAAGTCGACGCTCGCGCGGCTGGTGACGCGGCTGCACGAACCGACCGGCGGCTCGATCCGCTTCGCCGGCACCGACATCACGCATGGGACGCAGGCGGAGATCCGTCCGCTGCGCCGGCGTATGCAGATGATCTTCCAGGATCCGTATGCGTCGTTGAATCCGCGCATGACGGTGGGCGAGATCCTGACCGGCCCGCTGCTGCTGCACGGCATCGTCGAAGGCCAGGCCGCGGCGCGGTCGCGGGTGGAGGAGCTGCTGGGGCTGGTGGGCCTGCCGCGCCAGGCCATGGCGCGGTTCCCGCACGAGTTCTCCGGTGGGCAGCGGCAGCGCATCTCGATCGCGCGGGCGCTGGCGCTGGGGCCGGACTTCGTGGTGGCGGACGAGCCGATCTCCGCGCTCGACGTCAACATCCAGGCGCAGATCATCAACCTGATGGTCGACCTGCAGGACCGGTTGGGGCTCACCTATCTGTTCATCGCGCACGACCTCGCGGTGGTGCGGCATGTCTGCGACCGGATCGTGGTGCTGTATCTGGGCAAGGTGATGGAGATCGGCCGCGCGGCGGACCTGTTCGCGCGGCCGCTGCATCCGTATACGCGGACGCTGATTTCCGCGGCACCGGTGCCTGATCCGCGCGTGGAGCGGACGCGGCGCCACGTGCCGCTGAAGGGGGAGCCGCCGAGCGCGATGAACCCGCCGAGTGGGTGCCGGTTCCGGACGCGATGCCCGGTGGCGGAGGAGCGCTGCGCCGTGGAGGTTCCGCCGCTGCTGCCGGCTGCGGACGGGCAGTTGGTGGCGTGCCACTTTCCGGGACGGATCTGAGGGGCGGGACACAAGGGCGTGTCGCAGCGCCTCCCCCGCGTGTCATGGCCCGCGCAGGCGGGCCATCCACGATTTCGTGCCGCACCTGAAAGTCGTGGATGGCCGCCCTGCGGCGGCCATGACACATGATGCAGGCGACAAGCGCGGCCATGACACGAGAGGCGACACAGCCCTTGCCACCCTGGGCCCATCTGCCCCGCCCATGACACCCGGCGGCTCCCCACGCTACTCTCCGCGGCAAAACCGGGGATCCGAACGATGCTGACCCGTCGTACGCTGCTCACCGGCGCGGCCGCCATGTCCGCGCCTCTCCTGGCCGCGCCCGCCGCGCGGGCCCAGGGCACGCCGATCCGCATCGGCGAGATCAACTCCTACACCGCCATCCCGGCCTTCACGCTGCCCTATCGCAACGGCTGGCAGCTCGCCGTGGACGAGATCAACCGCGCCGGCGGCGTGCTCGGCCGTCCGCTCGAGGTGATCAGCCGCGACGATGCCGGCAAGCCGCAGGACGCGCTGCGCCTCGCGGGCGAGCTGCTGGACGAACAGAAGGTCGACCTGCTCGCCGGCGGCTATCTCTCCAATGTCGGGCTCGCGCTGTCGGACTTCGCCGCGCAACGCAAGGTGCCATTCATCGCCGGCGAGCCGCTGGCCGATGCGCTGGTGTGGGAGAAGGGGAACGCGTTCTGCTTCCGCCTGCGTCCCTCCACCTACATGCAGGCGGCGATGCTGGTGGCCGAGGCCGCGAAGCTGCCCGCCAAGCGCTGGGTGACCGTCGCCCCGAACTACGAGTACGGCACCAGCGCGGTGAAGTGGTTCAAGGCGCTGCTGAGCGCCAAGCGCCCCGACGTGCAGTTCGTCGCGGAACAATGGCCGGCGCTGGGCAAGATCGATGCGGGCGCGACGGTGGCCGCGCTGGCGGACGCGAAGCCCGAGGCGATCTTCAACGTCACCTTCGGTGGCGATCTCACCAATTTCGTGCGCCAGGGCAACACGCGCGGCCTGTTCGAGGGACGCGCCGTCGTCTCCGTCCTGACCGGCGAACCCGAATACCTCGCGCCACTCGGCGACGAGACGCCGGAGGGCTGGATCGTCACCGGCTACCCGCAGGCGCAGGTCGATACGGAGGCCAACAAGGCGTTCATCACGGCGTATCAGGCGCGCTTCAATGCCCTGCCCGGCATGGGATCGGTGGTCGGCTACGCGCTGCTGAAATCGATCGCCGCCGGCATCGCGCGGGCCGGCGCGACCACCCCCGACAAACTGGTGCAAGGCTTCGCCGGCGCCCGCTTCGACACGCCGTTCGGGCCGGCGGAATACCGCGCGCTCGACCACCAGGGCACGCTCGGCACCTTCGTCGGCAAGACGGCGCTGAAGGACGGCAAGGGCATCATGGTCGACTGGCACTACGCGAATGGCGCCGACTACCTGCCGCCCGACGCGGAGGTGCGCACGCTCCGCCCGTGACGAGACACGCACGTCCTCCCTCCCCTCGCGGGAGGGGGATAGGGGGAGGGGGCGCCGCGATCGTTCGCACCAACG
>JAFKLG010000072.1 GCA_017304945.1 Rhodospirillales bacterium | reverse complement strand
CTGACCGTCGCGCGGGCCCTGACGCCTGAGGCGGCGCTGGCGCAGGCCGCGCCACCGTCGCCGAGCTCCCCCGCACGACCGCCGTCCAGCGCGAACGCGCCACCGGCGCCCGGCTCCAACAAGCCCGCCGATCGCGCCTTCCTGCTCGATGCCTTGAAGGCCGCCCCCGACGAAGCGGCCGCCTCGCAGATCGAGGCACGGCTGCGGCAGATGTGGCTGGAGGCGGGATCCCCCGCCGTCACCCTGCTGATGAGTCGCGGGCTGCGCGAGGTGCAGGCGGGGCAGCCGGACGCGGCGATCGACACGTTCAGCGACGCGCTCGCGCTCGATCCCGACCTGGTCGCCGGCTACCACCAGCGCGCGCTGGCGCGGTTCCGCGCCGGGGATTCGGCCGGTGCGATCCGCGACCTCCAGGAGGTGCTGCGGCGCGAGCCCCGCAGCTTCGCCGCGCTGCGCAGCCTCTCCGACATCGCCGCCGCGCGGGAGGATTGGAAGGCGGCCTATGCCGCCTGGCAAAAGCTGCTCGAGGTCGACCCCAAGACGCCGAACGGCACCGCGCGGTTGCAGGACCTGAAGCGGCGCGCCCTGGGCGAGGAGGCCTGACCCGGGCTCGCGCGGTGTCGCGGCGTCACGCCGCGGAGATCGTCGCGGCCTGCAGCATCGCTGCGACGCGGCCGAGCAACTGGACGCCGGGGACGGGCTTGCGGATCAGCGAGTAGACGCCGGTCACGGCGCCGTCGAGCGCGAGCGTCGCGGCATCGCCGGAGTAGCCGGTCAGCAGGATCGCCGGCAGGCGGGGGCGGCGACGATGCGTGGCCTCGATCAGCGAGAGGCCGCTCATGCCCGGCATCGTGAGATCGGTGACCAGGAGGTCGACCGCGCGACCGGCATCGATCAGCGCGAGCGCCGCCTCGGCCGACTCGGCCGCGATCACGGTGTAGCCCGCATCCTCGAGCTGCGCCGCGAGCGTCTCGCGCACCAGGAAATCGTCGTCGACCAGCAGGATCTGTGCCGCGTGCCCGTGGGTGATGTCGGAGGTGAGAGTCTCGTCCGGGGTCATGCGGGGGGTACTCCTTTCGGTCGTTTCGGGCTGGGGAAGCCAAAGCGTGACGACAGTGCCGTGGCCGGGCTTGCTTTCGATCACCAGCCCGCCGCCGGACTGTTCGACGAAGCCCTTCACCATCGAGAGGCCGAGGCCGGTGCCTTTGCCCACCTCCTTGGTGGTGAAGAACGGCTCGACCACGCGGGACAGCAGCGCCGCATCCATGCCGTGGCCGGTGTCCTGCACCCCGATCACGATGTAGGCGCCCGGCGCCAGGTTCGCGGGCCTGGTGTTGTCCTGGGGGGCGCCGCGATTGGCGTCCTGCGACCGCGACGCGAGGCCGGCGGCATGAGCCGCGTGTTGCGAGACGTAGGCGGCGCGGGCGGACAGGGTCAGCACGCCGCCCGTCGGCATGGCGTCGCGCGCGTTGGTGGCGAGGTTGACCAGCGCGGTCTCGAGCTGGGCCTTGTCGGCGAACAGCGGGGGGAGGTCGGGGTCGATCGCGAGGTCCAGCTGGATACCGGCACCCAGCGTATAGGTGCAGATCTCGCGCAGCCCCTGCAGCACCTCGGCGGGCGCGATGGGTTCGGCCTCCAGGTCCCCGCAGCGTGCGAAGACCAGCATGCGGTGGGTGATCGCGGCGCCGCGCGCGGCGGCATCGGCGATGACGTGGGACAGGCGGCGCACCGCGACCGGATCGCCGAAGCGGCGCTGGATCAGCGCGGCGCCGCCCGAGATCGCCTGCAGGACGTTGTTGAAGTCATGCGCGATGCCGCCGGCGAGCTGCCCCAGCGCCTGCACGCGTTCGGCGTGGGCGGCACGGAGCTGGGCAGCCTCGCGGGCCTGCACCTCCTCGTTGACGCGCGCTTCGAGATCGCCGTTGAGCCGCAGCAGCGCGTCTTCCGCTTCGCGCAGCGCCGTCACGTCGGTGACCGCCTCCATCACCGCGAAGGGCTCGCCCATGTCGTCGCGACGCACCACCGCGCGGGCGGAGACGACGATGGTCCGGCCGCTCCGGCAGGTATGGATCAGGTCGCCGGACCAGGTGCCGTCCTGGGCGAGACTGGCCTCCACCGTGGCCGGGCCATCGGGGAAGACCGTCGCCAGCAGTTCGTGCGTCAACTGGCCCACCGCCTCGGCGGCGGTCCAGCCGTACAGGGCCTCGCAGCCATGCGACCAGAACACGATCCGGCCCTCGGGCGTGCGGACGAAGATGGTGGCGAGGTCGAGCGTCAACAGCAGGTCGCGTAGCTGCGCCTCGTTCTCCCGCAGGGCCATCTCGGCCCGCTTGCGGGCGGTAAGGTCGCGCACGGTCATCACCGCGCCCATCGTCTTGCCGCCGACCACGACCGGGGCATAGGAGCATTCGGCGTCGATCGGCATGCCGTCCCGGCGCACCAGGCCATCCTCCTGCCCGATCACCGGCCGGCCGGTGCGCAGGACCTCGCGCAACGGCGACTCCCAGGCCGGGCTGGGCGATCCGTCCGCGCGCCGGTACTGCAGCACGTCGTGCAGCACCTGGCCGGTCAGCTCCTCCTGCCGCCAGCCGCACAGCGCCTCGGCGCCGGGGTTGACGTAGGTGACCCGGCCCTGCGCGTCGTTGAGGAAGATCGCCTCGGCCGTGTGTTCGGCGACGGTGCGCAGCAGCCCGAACTGGTAGGCGATCGAGCGCTGCACCCGGTCGCGTTCGGCGGCGGTGATCGCGAGCCGGTTCGAGAGTTCGTCGAACTCGCGGAACCCGGTGCGCACCGACGTGCCGGGTTCGGCGTTGCCCACGGCATACAAGGCGGTGACGAGACGCTGGGCCAGCAGCCCGGCGGCCAGCAGCGCGGCGGCGAGGAACAGGCCGCCCAGCAGGAGCGCGCGGATGAGGTCGTTGCGGATCGGTGCCTGGAAGATCCGCGCGGCCACGCCGACCACGACGAGGTATCGGCTCTCCGCCGCGCGGGCGATCGCGTAGACCGCGGGGGCCCCGCCGAGCGGCGGTCCGGCCTGCAGCACGCGTCCCCTCGGCTGCCATGTCACCGGATCGGACGGCACCGCATGCGGGGCCCCGTCGTGGTCGGTGCGGGTGAGCTTCACCGTACCGCTGTCGGCGACGAACGCCGCCGCGTCGGCGGCCGAGAAACGCTGGCCGATCTGGGCGACGACGCGTCCGCGGGGATCGAGCACGGTGGCGTTGGTGACCGGGCGATGCGCCGCGATCAGCTCCTGGCGAAGCGTGTCGGCCAGCCGCGTGCGCGGCAGCACGGCCACCAGCACGGCCGGATCGTGCGGGCCGGTCGCGCGCCGGGGGATCGGCACCGTCACGGCGATCACCGCGGTACCTTCCGCGGCCAGCAGGTCGGACACGGTGCCCTGGCCGTGTGCGATCGCATCCCGCACCGCATCCTCGATCGCGTCTTCCACGGGCTTGGTTTCCCCGTGTTCGCCGGTCGGGTTGCTGGCCAGGATCTGGTGGCCGCTCGCGTCGAGCAAGGCGAGGTCGGCGTCGTCGAGCTGAGGGGCGACGTCGCGCAGCATGGCCGCGATGGTGTCGAGGTTGCCGCCGGCGAGGGGCACGGCGCGGGCCAGTACATGCAGCCCGGTCTCGATGCGGGCGAATTCACGATCGATCAGTTGGGCGATGTTGGTGGTCTCGGCCAGCAGCGCGGATTCCTGGGTGGCACGCTGGTTGTCATGCACGCGCAGGATCGCGAGCGTGGCGAGGCCAAGCAGGGGGACGGCGATGGCGGCGGCGAGCCAGAGAAGGCGCGTGGCGACACGGGTGCCGCCTGCGGAACTGGTCGATCTGGAGCGGGCTGAGATAAAGGCGGCGTGCTCCATCGCTTTCGTCAAGGCCGCCCTCTAAAAATTTGGCGTTAGGCTCAAGATCGCGCGATCACGAATAAGCTACCCCTGGGGCGCCCGCCACAAAAATTGACCCGGGACCCCACGCAAATTACTTCTTTATCCAACACAGTTGCTTGATCAAACCAAGACCGTTGTCGGTCTAATCGCACTTCCGTGATGAATGACCCGTTCCGTTGCTTTTTCGAATGGAAATTACCGGATCGCGACCAGGAACAGCCGCCGAAACGGCAGCAGGGTGGCGCCGTCGCTGCGTCGCGGATAATGCGGGCGCAACGCCGCCGCATAGGCGGCACGGAAATCGGCCTGCAGTTGACCCTCGAGCCGGTCCAGAAAAGGACGAAGACTGCTGCCCGCGGCCCATTGCATGACCGCATCCTCACCCTGCAGTACATGCAGATAGGTGGTCTCCCAGAGATCGAGGCGGGAGGCGAGCGGCCGGAGCAGGTCGTAATACGCGCCGGTGGACAGGATCTCCCGCGCAGAAACCTCACCGGCGAGGTGCGGCGCCCAGGGGCCCTCGGCCGCGACGGCAAGCTGCAGACGGCGCAGCGGCGCGTCGTGCATCGCCGGCATCTGCACTGCGAGCACCCCGCCGGGCGCGAGAAGCCCGAACAGGCGGGGAAACAGCGTCTCGTGCGCGCCCACCCAGTGCAAGGCGGCATTGGAATAGATCAGGTCGGGCGGCGCCTCCGGCCTCCAGGTCGCGAAGTCACCCTGCACGAAACGGCAATCGGGGGCGGCCGAACGGGCCTTGGCGAGCATGTCGGGGGAGGAATCGACGCCCACGATCTCGGCGGCCGGGAAGCGTTGGCGCAGGATCGTCGTCACGTTGCCGGGGCCGCAGCCGAGATCGACCACCCGCGTCGGGGTCGCGAGCGGCACCTGGGCCAGCAGATCGAGCGCGGGCCGCTGGCGCTCGTTGGAGAACTGCAGATACTGGCGGGGATCCCAGGTGACCGTGTGCGACATGGCTTCCTCCGTTCGATCGCCCGTCGCGGGGTTACGGGGCGGCGGGTGCGGGTGCAACGCGGGCATGCGTCGCGGCGGCGGCGCGCCCGGCCTCGAACAGGCCGGTCAGGAACGCCTGCTCGCCATTGAACTTCGAGGAGATCGGCAGGTCCACCAGCGCCCCGTCGGCATCGTAGCTGGTCAGCCTGATCCCGGGCGGCAGCGCCGCGAGCTCGGTCGCCAGCACGGTGTGGCAGGCGATCTCGTTCAGCCGGTTCATGATTTCCTCCGGCGTGCTCGGGACGCCCGGCCGCACGGCAGGCTGGGCGCGGACCAGGATCAGCTCGCGCGGCGGCGGGGAGAGCAGGGGGCCGAGGGGCGGGTTGCCGGAATAGCCGCCGTCCCAATAGGCCCGCCCGTCGATCTCGATCGCGGGAAAGCAGAACGGCAGGCAGGCGGAGGCGAGCAGGACGTCCACGGTGATCCTGGCATTGTCGAACAGCACCGCCCCGCCGGTTGCGACGTCGGTCGCCGAGACGGTGAGGCGCGGTGCGCGCGGATCGCACAGCAGCGAGCGGTCGAGCAGGCTCTCGAGCAGCGGGCGCAGCGGGTTGTGGCCGAACGGGTTGAGCTGGGCCGGGCTGAACATCCGCATCGTCATTTCCATGCCGCGCCAGAGCAGCGCGTTGGAGACGTCGGTGCCGAGAAGCCAGCGTTCGAGCGGTGCGCTCTGCAACGGGCTCATGGCATGGACGGCGGCGACGCCGTCCCACAGGCGGCGCATCTCGACCCGCGCGGCGTCGGGGCCGCCACGCACCAGGCCCTGCACCAGCATGGTGCCGAGGATGGCGCCGGAGGAGACGCCGCAGATCGCGTCCACCGCGAGTCCGTCTTCCAGCAGCCGGTCCAGCACGCCCCAGGTGAAGGCGCCGTGCGCGCCGCCGCCCTGCAGGGCAAGAGCAATTCCGGCACCGGGTTCGTTGGCTTTCGTCATCGGTGCATAAGCGCCCTGCGATCCCGGGGAGGCAAGCCGCTGCGCATGAAGAGTAGGTAAGGGCGGTCCATCTCGCGTTGACGGGCCGGGGACGTGCCCCTATAAGCCGCCCCCTGCGACGGGCCATCCCTTGCCGGGTTGGGCCCGTTCCCGCGTGGATGATGGAGAAGTTTCGTGAAGCGCACCTACCAACCGTCGAAGCTGGTCCGCAAGCGCCGGCACGGGTTCCGCGCGCGGATGGCGACCGTCGGTGGCCGCAAGGTGCTGGCCAACCGCCGCGCCAAGGGCCGCAAGCGCCTCTCCGCCTGACCGTCGCGGCGGCGGCCCCCGCCCGACCGATGGTGCTCGAGCACGATGCACACGCGCGGGCTCCGGCCTCGGTCCGAGCGGAGTCGGGTGAGGCGGCGTCATCCGGGGTCGCGGCGCCGGCGCATACCGACGCGGTGAGTGCCGGGGAGATGGGCGCCGATCACATGGATAGCGGCCAATCCCCCGTCGACCAGACGGCCGATGAGACGGCGGTCACGCGACCGGAGCGGCTGAAGAAGCGCGCCCAGTTCCTGCTGGTGGCGGGCAAGGGGCGCAAGGTGCCGATGAACGGCCTCGTCCTGCAGGCGCTGAAGCGCGGCGACGCGGGACCGGCGCGCATCGGATTCACGGTGACGAAGAAGGTCGGCAATGCCGTGGTGCGCAACCGCACCCGCCGCCGGCTGAAGGAAGCGGCGCGGCTGTGGTTGCAGGCGCATCCGGTGACGGGCGCCGACCTGGTGCTGATCGGGCGTGATTCGACCCGCCGCCGCGAATTCGAGGCATTGCAGCTGGATCTGGCGCGGGCGCTCGAGAAGGCGGGCCTGCCGTGACGGACCGCCGCTCCGGGATCGCGGCGGAGCTCGCGGTCGGGCTGGTGCGGACCTATCAATGGACGCTGCGGCCGCTGATCGGCGCCAACTGCCGGTTCTGGCCGAGTTGCAGCGAGTATGCGATCGAGGCGGTGCGCACGCATGGCGCGTTGCGCGGAAGCGGGCTTGCGGCGCGGCGCGTCCTGCGCTGCAACCCGTGGCATCCGGGTGGGGTCGATCCGGTCCCGCCCTGTGCGCACGCACACCGAGCGGGATCGGGTGACGGTCCGCTCGCGGGGACGAGTCCAAAGGGACGGTGATGGATCAGAAGCGGCTTTTCCTGGCGATCGCGGTTTCGCTCGCCATCCTTCTTGGCTTTCAGTGGCTCGTGGCGCCGCATTTGCCGAAGCCGCCGGTGCAGACCGCGCAGACCACGCAGCCGCCGAAGACGCCGGCCACGCCGGCCGAGGGCTCGCCCGGAACCGGCGCCGCGCCGGCGACGCAGGCCGTGCCGAAGAACGTGCCGCGGGTGCGCATCGCCGGCCATCGCGTCGAGGGCTCGATCAGCCTGCTGGGCGGGCGGATCGATGACCTCGTGCTGAAGGACTACAAGGAGACGCTGGCGCCCGACTCCCCCGATGTCCGCCTGCTCGAGCCGCGCTCCGAACCGCATCCCTATTACGTGCAGTACGGCTGGGCCGCCGCCGGCGGCGAGTCGGTGAAGGTGCCCGACAACGACACGGTCTGGACCGCCTCGTCCCAGACGCTGTCGGCCGGCCATCCGGTGACGCTGTCCTGGGACAACGGCGCCGGCCTGACGTTCAAGCTCGAGCTGTCGGTCGACGACGAGTACATGTTCGCGGTAAAGCAGTCGGTGGTGAATGCCGCCGCCCAGCCGGTGAAGCTGTTCCCCTGGTCGCGCATCCGGCGCGACTACAAGCCGGAGGTCGCCGGGTACTACATCCTGTTCGAGGGCCTGCTCGGCGTGGTCGACGGCACGCTGCAGGAGACCACCTACGATCACGCCAAGAGCGAAGGCGAGAAGAAGGGCGGGCTCGCCTACTCCGCCAATTCGACCGGCGGCTGGGCGGGGATCACCGACAAATACTGGCTGACCGCGCTGGTGCCCGACCAGTCCGTGGCCTCGAAGGTTGCGTTCCACCACTTCAGCGAGGATGGCGACCGCTACCAGGTCGATTACATCACCGTCGATCCGCAGACGGTGGCGCCAGGCGGCCAGGCATCGATGGCGACGCATCTGTTCGCGGGCGCCAAGCTGGTGCACCTGCTGGACCACTACCAGAGCGAGCTGCATATCCCGAACTTCGACAAGGCGGTCGATTTCGGCTGGTTCTATTTCCTTACCAAGCCGATCTTCTTCGCCCTCGACTGGCTGAACTCCCTGCTCGGGAATTTCGGCCTGGCGATCATGGTGTTCACCGTGTTCGTGAAGGCGCTGTTCTTCCCGCTGGCGAACTACTCCTACCGGTCGATGAGCAAGATGAAGCTGCTGGCGCCGAAAATGACGGCGCTGCGGGAGCGGTTCAAGGACGAGCCGCAGCGCATGCAGCAGGAGATGATGCAGCTCTATCGGACCGAGAAGGTGAACCCGGCCTCGGGCTGCCTGCCGATGGTGGTGCAGATCCCGGTGTTCTTCTCGCTCTACAAGGTGATCTTCGTCACCATCGAGATGCGCCAGGCGCCGTTCTTCGGCTGGATCCACGACCTGTCGCAGGTGGACCCGACCAACGTGTTCAACCTGTTCGGGCTGATCCCCTTCAACCCGGCGCACTACGTGTCGTTCCTGCATCTCGGCGCCTGGCCGCTGATCATGGGCTTCACGATGTTCCTGCAGCAGCGGCTGAACCCGCCGCCGCCCGACCCGGTGCAGGCGCGCCTGTTCCAGTTCATGCCGATCATCTTCACCTTCATGCTGGCGAACTTCCCGGCCGGGCTGGTGATCTACTGGAGCTGGAACAACACCCTCTCGATCCTGCAGCAGTGGCTGATCCAGCGGCGCACGCGGCTCGAGCGGCCGAGCCTGGCGCGGAGCTGAGAGTGGTGGAGGCGCCGCGGTTCGGGGCGGCCGCCGAGGATCCGGACGCGGCCGCGGCCGCGCTCGAGGCCGGGCGGAAGCTGTTCGCCGCGGAGTGCCGCTTCTTCTATGCGGCGCAGCGGCTCGATCAGTTGCCCGCGGTCGCCGGGCCGGAGATCGCGTTCGCAGGCCGGTCCAACGTGGGCAAGTCCTCGCTGCTGAATGCGCTGACCGGGCGCAAGACGCTGGCGCGGGCGTCGTCGGAGCCGGGGCGCACCCGGCAACTCAACTTCTTCGACCTGGGCGGGCGGCTGACCCTCGTGGACATGCCGGGCTACGGCTATGCGCGCGCCTCGAAGGACATCAAGGCCGACTGGCAGGGGCTGATGTTCGAATACCTGCGCGGGCGCCCCAGCCTGCGGCGGGTGGTGCTGCTGCTGGATGCGCGGATCGAGGTGAAGGCGGCGGACGAGCAGGTGATGGAACTGCTCGACCGCGCGGCGGTCACGTTCCAGATCGTGCTGACCAAGACCGACGGGCTGAAGCCCCCGGCGCTGGTGCGCAAGCAGGCCGAGGCGGAGCGGCTGGCGCGCTCGCATGCCGCCGCGTTTCCGGTGGTGTTGGCCACGAGCAGCGAAACCGGGGAGGGGATCCCGGCGCTGCGGGCGGAACTGGCGGCGCTCGCCGAGGGGTGAGGGCGGCCGGCGCGTGAGGGGCGGATCTGGGGGCGAGCCCTGGTTCGGGCCCTGAGGAGCGCCGATCCTCGGCGAACGATCCGCAGGGTCGCGGGAGCTTTTCGCCTCACGCGCCCTCCCCAGCGAGCTTCTCCGCGAGCCGTGGCAGGCGGGAGCGGCGGCCGGGCACCAGCCAGTGCTGCAGCTGGTCGAGATACAGGTAGATCACCGGCGTCGTGTAGAGCGTGAGCACCTGGCTCAGCAGCAGCCCGCCCACCATCGTCAGACCCAGCGGCTTGCGCAGCTCCGATCCCGCGCCGCTTTCCAGCATCAGCGGCAGGCCCGACAGCAGCGCCGCCATGGTGGTCATCAGGATCGGGCGGAACCGCATCAGGCACGCCTCCCGGATGGCGGCGAGCGGCGGGATCTGCTGCTGCCGTTCGGCATGCACCGCGAAGTCGACCATCATGATGCCGTTCTTCTTCACGATGCCGATCAGCAGGATGATCCCGATCATCGCGATCACCGAGAGGTCGGTGTGTGCGAGGAGCAGCATCAGCAGCGCGCCCACGCCCGCCGAGGGCAGGGTCGAGAGGATCGTCAGCGGCAGGATGTAGCTCTCATAGAGCACGCCCAGGATGATGTAGACCGCGATCAGCGCGGCGGCGATCAGGTATGGCTCGCTCGACAGCGAACTCTGGAACGCCTGCGCCGATCCTTGGAAGCTCCCCTGCAGCGACAGCGGCGCATGCAGCTCGTCCCGCATCTTCTGGATCGCCGCCACCGCGTCGCCCAGCGAGGCGCCCTGCGCGAGGTTGAACGACAGGGTGACGGAGGGGAACTGGCTCTGGTGGTTCACCGCGAGCGGCGTCACCGGCCGCGTGTCCACGTGCACCAGGGCCGAGAGTGGCACTGCCTGGCCGTTGCTGCCCTTCACGTACAGCTTGTCGAGGGTACCGACGTTGCCCTCGAGGTCCGGCGGCACCTCCAGGATGACGAAGTACGAGTTGAGCTGGGTGAAATACTGGGTGACCTCGCGCTGGCCGAACGCGTCGTACAGCGTGTCGTCGATCTGCTGTGGCTGGATGCCGAAACGCTGCGCCGCGTTGCGGTCGATGGTCAGGGTCGCCGTGGTGCCGGCGATCTGCTGATCGGTCGCCACGTCGCGCAGCAGCTTGTTCTTGCGCATCGCGTCGAGGAATTTCGGAGCCCAGGCATTCAGCTCCGCCGTGTCCGCGTCCTGCAGCGTGTACTGGTACATCGTGCGGGACAGCCGGCCGCCCACGTTGATGTCCTGCGCCGGCTGCATGAACAGCCGCATGCCGGCGACCGACTGCGCCTTCTGCGACAAGCGGGCGATCACCTTCATCACGTCGTCGTTCGGCCGCTGATCCCACGGCTTGAGGTTAATGAACATGCGTCCATCATTGCCCTGCTGCCCCGCCGTGCCGGCGCCGACCTGCGCCGCGTAGCTGGCCACCGCGGGATCCTTGCCGACGATGTCGTTGATCTGCTGCTGCAGCCGCGCCATCTGCGCGAACGAGGCATTCTGCGCCCCTTCGGTCACGCCGATGATCAGCCCGACATCCTGGGTGGGGAAGAACCCCTTGGGAATGGCCACGAACAGCATGCCGGTGAGCGTGACCGTCGCCAGGAACACCAGCAGCGTGATGAAGCGGAACCGCAGCGCGATATCGAGCGTGCGGCGATAGAAGCCCAGCATGCCGTCGAAGATCGCCTCCACGAATCGGTAGAGCCGACCGTGCTCGCCGTGCTCGCGCGTCAGGAAGCGCGAGCAGAGCATCGGCGTGAGCGTGAGCGAGACGATCGCGGAGACCACGACGGTGATCGACACCGTCATCGCGAATTCACGGAACAGCCGCCCGACGATCCCGCCCATCAGCAGCAGCGGGATGAATACGGCGATCAGCGACAGGCTGATCGAGACGATGGTGAAGCCGATCTCGCCCGCGCCCTTCAACGCGGCGTCGAGCGGGGTCATGCCGTCCTCGATGTGACGGTAGATGTTCTCCAGCATGACGATCGCATCGTCGACGACGAAGCCGACCGCGATCGTGAGCCCCATCAACGAGAGATTGTCGAGCGAATAGCCCAGCGCATACATCGCGGCGAGCGTGCCGACCAGCGCGAGCGGGACGGTGATGCTGGGGATGATGGTCGCCCAGACGTTACGCAGGAACAGGAAGATCACCATCACGACCAGGCCGATCGACAGCATGAGCGTGAACTGCACGTCGGCGACCGAGGCGCGGATCGTCTGCGTCCGGTCCACGACCGTCTGGACGTGGATCGCCGGCGGGATCGACGCCTCCAGCGCCGGTAGCGCGGCCTTGATGCGCTCGACCGTGCCGATCACGTTGGCGCCCGGCTGCTTGAACACGACCAGCAGCACGCCGCGCTTGCCGTTCTGCCAGGCCGCCAGCTCGCGGTTCTGCGGCCCCCGCACCGCGCGGCCGATATCGCCGATATGGACCGGGGCTCCGTTGCGCCAGGCGACGACCACGTCGTCATACGGGGCCGGATGCACCAACTGGTCGTCGGCCAGGATCGTGTAGGAACTGGTCGGCCCGTCGATGCTGCCCTTCGGGCTGTTGACGGTCGCGCTCGAGAGCACGCTCCGCACGTCCTCGAGCGTCAGTCCCATGGAGGCGAGCTTGGCGGGATCGATCTGCACGCGGATGGCAGGCTTCTGCTGGCCGCCCACCATCACCTGCGCCACGCCGGACAGTTTCGACAAATGCTGGGCGAGGATGTTCTCGGCCGCGTCGTCCACCGCGGTCAGCGGCAACTGGTCCGATTGCACGGACAGCAGGAAGATCGGCGCATCCGCCGGGTTGATCTTCCGGATCGTCGGCTGGTTGGGCAGGTTCTTCGGCAATTGCCCCTGCGCGGCGTTGATCGCCTCCAGCACGTCGGCGGCGGCGGCATCGATGTTGCGGTCCAGGTCGAACTGCAAGGTGAGGGTGCTGGTGCCCAGCACGTTCATCGACGTCATCTGCGACAGGCCGTTGATCTGGCTGAACTGCGTCTCCAGCGGTTCGGCAACGGCGGAGGCCATCGTGTCCGGACTGGCGCCGGGGTATTGCGCCGTCACGGTGATGGTCGGGAAGTCCACCTGCGGCAGCGCCGCGACGGGCAGCAGCGGATAGGCGGCGAGACCGACCAGGAAGATCGCGGCCATCAGCAGGGATGTGCCCACCGGGCGCCGGATGAAGGGCGTCGAAATGCTCATGGAAGGTCCTGTCCGGTCAGGTTGCCGCGACGCAACGGTGGCGCTTCAGGGAGTCTGGGTCTTGGATGGCGCCACGCTCGCCTGCGCGGTCCTGGTCTCGGCCGCCGCCGCCGTGGTGGCGACGTGCGTGCCCGGTTGCAGCCGTGACTGGCCGCTCAGCACCAACGTCTCGTCCCCCGACAGGCCGGTCGTCACGACCGCCACCTGGCTGTCCTGGTAGCCCGTCTGCACCGGCTGCTGCGCGACGGTGGAGTCGGGCTTGACCACGAACACATAGAGCCCGTCGGGTCCGTGTTGGATCACCGCGGGCGGCACCGCCACGACATTGCGCGCGGTGCCGACCTGGAGGTGCGCGTTGACGAACTGGCCGGGCCAGAGCCGTCCCTCCTGGTTGGGGAATTCCGCCTTCATCCGGATCGTGCCGGTCTGCGTGTCGATCGCGTTGTCCGGCGTCAGCAGCGTGCCGTCGCCGAGGGCGGTGCGGTCGTCGGTGCTGAACGCCTGCACCGGCAGCTTGCCCGCCTGCATCCCGGCCTGGATCTGCGGCAGCGCCGCTTCCGGCAAGGTGAACACGAGCGCGATCGGCTGCACCTGGGTGATGGTGACGATCCCGGTGCTGTCGGTCGCGTGCACCAGGTTGCCGACATCGACCATGCGCAATCCGACCAGCCCGTCGATCGGCGATGCGAGCGAGCAGTAGCTGAGATTGACCTGGGCCGCCTCGATCGCCGCCGCGTCGCCCTGCACCAGCGCCGTGTCCCGGGTGACCAGCGCCTGCTGCGTATCCACCTGCTGGCGGGAAGCGAAGTCCTGCTGCGACAGCGACTTGTAGCGCGTGAGGTCGCGCTGCGCGTTCAGCAGGTCGGCGGCGTCCTGCGCCTGCTTCGCCTTCGCCTGGTCGAGCGCCGCCTGGAAGGGGCGTGGATCGATCGTCGCGATCAGGTCGCCCTTGTGCACCATCTCGCCCTCGGCCGGCACGAACCGTTCGAGCGTCCCGTCAACCCGGGAGCGGATCGTGACGGTCTGCCAGGCATCGATGGTCCCGACCCCCTCCACGATCACCGGCACGTCCTTGCGCACGGCCTTCGCGGTGATGACCGGAACCGCGTCATCGGCGGCGGAGGCACGGCCAGGCGCGGCCGCACCCAGCGCCAGCACGGCGGCGAGGAGGCCGCAGACGCGGGTGACGCGGCCGCGCGTGCCGGAGCCGATGTGCGAAGGGGGGATCGGGTCGGACATGACGCCTCCTGTTCGACGGCCTATATTGCGCTGCAGCGCAGCGCTGCGAGCCAGGAAGCGTGCATGGGGACATGCAGGGCATGAATAATGCCCTGCTGCAGGCCGGCGCTCCGGCCGACGTCAGGAGTCGGCGACGCTCCGGATGACGTCCCGCAGCCAGCGTTGCGCCGGATGCGCATCGAGCCGGCGGTGCCAGATCAGCGAGACGCTGATCCAGGGGGAGGCGAACGGCAGGTCCTTCACCGTGAGCGGGCCCAGGGCGGCGAGGTCGGTGGCGATGCGGCGCGGCATGACCGCGACGTAATCCGACCCCACCAGCAGCAGCGCCAAGGACAGGAACGGCACGCGGGCCGCCACCCGCCGCGCCAGGCCACGTTCGGCCAGCGCGCGATCGAGAAAGCTCGTGTCGTCGCCACTGGACGTGAGTGCCACATGCGGCAGTTCCGCGAGCCGCGCCGGGGTCAGCGCCAGCCGCGCCGCGGGATGGGCGCGATCGAGCACGGCGACATAGTCGTCCTCCATCACGCGGACGCACTTGAACCGCTCCCCGCCTTCGCCCAGCAGGCAGAGCGCGAGGTCGGCCGCATCGCTGTCCAGCGTGTCCAGCACGTTCAGGCGGCCGATCGGGCGCACGTCGAGCCCGATTCCCGGGGCTTCGATCGCCACCCGGCGCACCAGGCCGGGAATCACCGCCCGCGCGGCGAAGTTGTTGACGACGATGGTGAAGTCGCGGCGGCTGCTGCGTGGGTCGAACGTGTCGGGCTCGAGCGCGATCCGGCAGAGGCTGAGCGCCTCCCGTACCGGGCCGGCCATCTGTTCGGCGCGCGGCGTCGGGCGCATGCCGTCGGGGCCGCGGATGAACAGCTCGTCATGCAGCATCGTGCGCAGCCGGTTCAGGGCGTGGCTCGCCGTGGGCTGGCTCTGCCCCAGCCGGCGTGCCGCGCGCGTCAGGGTGCGGTCCTGCATGATGGCGTCGAACACGACGAGCAGGTTGAGGTCGATGCCGTTCCAGCTCGCGCCGCTGCCGTCCCGGTTGGGCATGGCCGGCGCGCCGTCATCCGGCGCGTCCACCCCTTCAGTCGGGATCTCGTCCGTGCCCCGCATGCCCTGCTCCTTGCCGCTCCCGCCCGCACGGGGCGAGGCGCGGGCGCCGCGATCGGCTGGCGCCCGCGGCAGCCTTGCCGGACCGGGTCGGCGGTACCTACTCCACGGTGACGGATTTCGCGAGATTACGTGGCTGGTCCACGTCGGTGCCCTTCAACACGGCCACGTGATAGGCCAGCAACTGCACCGGGATCGCGTAGAGGATCGGCGCCACGAACGGGTCGCAGTCCGGCAGCACCACCGTCTCGGCCGAGATGCCCTTGAGCTTGGCCGCGCCCGCCGCGTCGCTGAACACGATCACCTGGCCCCCGCGCGCCGCCGCCTCCTGCAGGTTGGACGCGGTCTTCTCGAACAGCGGCCCGGATGGCGCGATCGCGATCACCGGCACCGCGGGGTCGATCAGCGCGATCGGCCCATGCTTCATCTCGCCGGCGGCGTAGCCCTCGGCATGGATGTAGCTGATCTCCTTCAGCTTCAGCGCGCCCTCGAGCGCGATCGGGAAGCAGTTGCCACGGCCGAGGAACAGCACGTCCCGCGCCTGCGACACGCGCTGCGCCACCGCCTGGATCGCCCCATCGCGCTCCAGCACGTCGGCGGCGCGGCTCGGCACCTCCAGCAGGGCCGCGGTCATCGCCGCTTCCTGCTCCGCGCTGAGCGCCCCACGCGCGCGACCGGCGGCGATCGCCAGGCAGGCCAGCACGGAGAGCTGGGCCGTGAACGCCTTGGTGCTGGCGACACCGATCTCGGGGCCGGCGACCGTCTCGAGCACCGCGTCGCTCTCGCGCGCCATGCTGCTCTCCGGCACGTTCAGGATGGAGAGCACGGTCTGGTTCTGATCACGCATGTAGCGGAGCGCAGCGAGCGTGTCGGCGGTTTCGCCCGACTGGGAGACGAGCAGGCCGAGGCCGCCCGGCTGCATCGGCGGCGTGCGGTAGCGGAATTCCGAGGCGACGTCGCCATCCGTCGGCAGCCGCGCGACCGACTCGAACCACCAGCGGCCCACCAGCCCCGCGTAGAAGGCACTGCCACAGGCGCTCATGGTGATGCGCGGCACCTGGGCGAAGTCGATCTGCAGATCCGGCAGGGTGACGGCGCGGGTGGCCGGGTTCACCATGCGGTGCAGGGTGTCGCCGATCACCGCCGGGTGCTCGTGCAGCTCCTTCTCCATGAAGTGGCGGAAATTGCCCTTCCCGATCGCGGCACCGGTCATGCGGGTGAGCTTCACCTCGCGCTCGACCGGCGTCCCGTCGATGTCGAAGAAGCTGGCGCCGCGGCGGCTGACCACGGTCCAGTCGCCATCGCGCAGATAGGCGATGCGGCGGGTCAGCGGCGCCAGCGCCAGCGCATCCGAACCGACGAACATCTCGTCCTCGCCGAAGCCGACGGCGAGCGGTGCGCCGTGCTGGGCACCGACGATCAGCTCCGGATGGCCGGCGAAGATCATGGCGAGCGCGTAGGCACCCTCGAGCCGGCGCAGCGCGGCGCCCGCCGCCTCGACCGGCTCCATACCGCGCTGCAAGTTGAGGTCGACCAGCTGCGCCACCGTCTCGGTGTCGGTCTCGGTCGAGAACTCCTGCCCCTCCGCCTCGAGTTCGGCGCGCAGTTCGGCGTGGTTCTCGATGATCCCGTTATGGACGATGGAGACCCGGCTGGTGCCGTGCGGGTGCGCGTTGCTCTCGGTCGGCGCGCCGTGCGTCGCCCAGCGGGTGTGGCCGATGCCGGTGGTGCCGGGCAGGGGCATGCGGTCGAGCGCGCCCGCGAGGTTGCCGAGCTTGCCCTCGGCGCGACGGCGCTCGATGTGGCCGTTGACGAGGGTCGCGATGCCGGCGCTGTCATAGCCGCGATATTCCAGCCGGCGCAGCGCTTCCAGCAGCACCGGCGCCGCCGGCTGGGATCCGATCACTCCGACGATGCCGCACATGCCGTCACTTGCCTTTCTTCGTTGCGCGGATCTCGGCCGCGCGTCCGGGTTTCTGCACCTGCCGCCCGCGGGCGAGCGCGAGCGCGTCGGGGGCCACGTCCTCGGTAATCACGCTGCCGGCCGCCACGATGGCGCCGTCGCCCACCGTGACCGGCGCGACCAGAGCCACATCCGACCCGATGAAGGCGCGTGCCCCGATCGTGGTGCGATGCTTGGCGTAACCGTCATAGTTACAGGTGATGGTGCCGGCACCGATATTGGTTCCCGCGCCGACAGAGGCGTCGCCGATATAGGTAAGATGGTTCGCCTTGGCACCAATTGCCACTGTTGCGGCTTTCAGTTCGACAAAGTTACCGATGTGTACGTCACCTTCCAGAACGGTGCCGGGCCGTAACCGTGCGTAGGGGCCGATGATGCAGCCGGGACCGACCGTTGCACCCTCGAGATGCGAGAAGGCGCGGATCTGCGCGCGCGTGGCGACCTGCACGCCCGGCCCGAACACCACGTTGGGCTCGATCGTCACGTCGGGCTCGAAGCGCGTGTCCATGGACAGGAACACCGAGGCGGGGTCGATCATGGTGACGCCTGCCTCCATCGCCTCGTTGCGCAGCCACCCCTGCATCACCGCCTCGGCGGCGGCCAGTTCGGCGCGCGAATTGACGCCGGCGACCTCCTCGGCGGGCGCTTCCACCGCGGCGACGCGGGCGCCCTCGCTGCGGGCGAGGCCGACCACGTCGGTCAGGTAGAACTCGCGCTTGGCATTGTCGTCGCGGACATCGCCGAGCCATCGGCGCATGTCGGCCGCGCGGGCGCACAGGACGCCGGCATTGCACAGGTCGATCGCGCGGGTCGCGGCATCGGCATCGGCCCATTCGACGATCCGCTCCACCCAGCCATCCCGCGCGACCACCCGGCCATAGCGGGCGGGATCCGCCGGGCGGAAGGCGAGCAGCGCGAGGTCGGCCGCCCCGTCGCGTCGCTGCTGGAGCAGGCGCGTCAGGGTGGCGGGACGGATCAGCGGATTGTCCGCATAGAGGATGGCGACGTCGCCATCACCGAACTGCGCCGCCGCCTGCAGCGCCGCATGCGCGGTGCCGCGCCGCTCCGTCTGCACGACGGTCGCGTGCGGCGCCGCCTCGCGCGCCACCGGTTCCATGTCGGGACCGAGAACGACGACGATGCGGTCGAACACGCTTTCGCACGAGCCGAGCAGATGGCGCAGCATGGTGCGCCCGGCGATGCGGTGCAGAGTCTTCGGCAAGGCCGACTTCATCCGGGTCCCGAGACCGGCGGCCAGGACGACGGCAGTTGCTTGCATCCTCACCCCCTGCTTCGCTGTACGAGGGGGTAGCGGGGGCGGACAGCCAATGTCAAAGCCCACCGTTATGCTGATGGTTCAATTCAGTTTGCGGAGTGCAACACGGTGGGTCCCACGCTGCTGCTCGATCTCGACGGCACATTGGTCGACACGGTGCCGGACCTGACGGCGGCGCTGAACCGGGTGATGGAGGCGCGCGGCCTGGCGCCGTTCGCCGAAGCCGAAACCGCGCGCATGGTGGGCGACGGCGTGGCGACCCTGATCGCGCGTGCCTTCGCCGCCAGGGGCGGTGTGCCCGATGCGACCGCCGTGGCGGACTATGCCTCCGACCCGGCCCTGTTCACCCCGCGCGCGAGCCGTCCGTTCCCCGGCGTGGTCGCCGCCCTGGCGGGGCTGGCCGAGGCCGGGTGGCGGCTCGCGGTCTGCACCAACAAGCCGGAGGCCGCGGCGCGCTCCCTCCTCCAGCAACTCGGCCTGCTCGGGTTCATGGCGGCGGTGGGGGGCGGCGACAGTTTTCCCGCCCGCAAGCCCGATCCGACCCACCTGCTGGCCACATTGCGGGCCGCGGGTGGCGCGACGGACCGGGCGCTGATGGCTGGCGATCATGCGAACGACGTGGCGGCGGCGCGCGGCGCCGGGGTGCCGGCGATCTTCGCCGCCTGGGGGTACGGTCCCCCTGAGATGGCCGAGGGGGCGGCGGCCGTCGCGCACGACGCGACCGAGATGGCACGCCTCGCCCGCGAGCTGATGGGGGCATGACGGGGGCATCTTCGGTGGTGATTGCCGCCATCTGAACATTTCGTTTTTCAAGATGGTGCAGCGACCTCACCTTGGCGACGGGCCAGAGAAGGACGTCACCATGGCGATCGCACAGGGTTCGGCGCCAGCGCACCCGCACCAGGCGCGGAGCCAGCCGCGGCTGCCTGCGGCACCCCACGAAATGTCGGGCGAGCCTCGGCTGGGAGCAGCCCCGATCGGGATCGCACTGGCCGGAATGGCCTCCCTGGCCTCGGGCATGGGGATCGGCCGCTTCGTCTACACACCGATCCTGCCGGCCATGACCGAGGGGCTGGGCTTCGGCGCGGCCTCCGCCGGCCTGATCGCCTCGGCCAATTTCGTGGGCTACCTGGCCGGCGCGCTGCTGGCCGCTTCCCGGCTGCCAGGGTCGCGCCGGGCGTGGTTCCTGGCTGCGCTCGCCCTGGGGGCCGTGACCACGATGGCGATGGGGGCGGCGGATACGATGCCGGCCTTCCTGCTGCTCCGCTTCCTGGGCGGGGTCGCGAGCGCGATCGTCCTGGTGGTCGGGTCGGTGCTGGTGCTCGACGCGCTGGCCGCCGCGGGCCGAAGCCGGCTCGCTCCGCTGCATTTCGCGGGCGTGGGCGTGGGCATCGTGATCTCGGCCCTGGTGGTGAGCGGCCTGGAGGCGGCCGGGCTGGGGTGGCGGGCACTCTGGATCGGGGCGGGGATGGTGGCGGCCGTGCCGGTGCCGCTGGCGATGTGGCTGCTTCCCGGCGAGGTCCGGCCCGAGAGCACCCCCGGTCCGCACGCGGGCGGCGGCACGCGGCGGGGCGCGGTCGCGGCGCTCGCGCTGTGTCACGGGCTGTTCGGCTTCGGCTACATCGTGACGGCGACGTTCCTGGTCGCGGTGGTGCGCGCCGCCCCGGCTGCCCGCGCCTTCGAGGCCCTGGTCTGGCCGGTGGTCGGCCTCGCCGCCGCACTCTCGGTCCTGCTCTGGGGCCGGCTGGGTGCTCGGGTCGGCGTGCTGCCGCTTTACGGCGCGGCCTGCCTGGTGGAGGCGTTGGGCGTCGCGATCGGCGGTGCGTGGCCCAGCCCGGCGGGCGCGCTGCTGTCGGCGCTGCTGCTGGGCGGCACCTTCATGGGGATCACCGCTCTGGGCTTCACCGCGGCACGTGCGCTGGCCCCCGGCGAGGAGCGGCGTGTCTCGGCGCTGATCACGGCGGCCTTCGGGTTCGGCCAGATCGTCGGCCCGGTGCTGGGGGGCTGGCTGATGGACCACGCCGGCGGCTTTGCCCTGCCGTCCCTGATCGCTGCGGGGGCGCTGGTGCTGGCCGGGGTGACGGCGCTGCTCACGGCGCGTGCGGTGCGGCCGGCTGAAGGATAGGGGGCGCGGCCGCTGGGCGGTGAAGCGGCTCCGGCTCCGGCTCACGCTCCGCCTCCGGCTCACGCTCCGTCTCCGGCTCCGGCGCACGCTCCCGAGCTGGAGGATGGTCGGTGCGGTCGCCGCCCCGCGCCCTGCGGGTCAGAAGGCGCCCCGGGCCGAGCGGCGGGTCAATCAGGACGGATCGTCGGGCTTCGTGCCGTCGACCGGACGCGGGGCGGGATCGGCGCTGGTGTCTTGCTGCGGCGTGGGGAAGGCACGGTGGATCGCCGGTCGTGGCCGCAGCGCGTCGTTCGTGGCGGTGCCGCTCGTCGCATTTGGCGCCGACCGGGCGGCGCGCCTCGCCTTGTGCCAGGCGCGCAGATCGTCGGTGGTCACCCACCCTTTCGAGTCACGGTCGATCTCCGCGAAGTGCCGTGCCACGGTGGTGTAGCCGGCCTTGGCCTGTTCCAGCGTCAGCCGTCCGTCGCCGGTGGTGTTGGCCTTGGCGAAGCGCTGCTCCCAGGCCGGGCGCTTCTTCGCCGGCTTGTCGGCTGGCGTCTCGGTCCGCTCCGCCGAGGCGGCCGCAGACGGCCCGGAGGCCGTGGCCGCGCCCGATCCGGGGACGGTGGCCGCGACGGATCCGGGGGATGTCGCGGAGGCCGGCCCGGCGGCTGTGGCCGTAACCGGCCCGGCGGTGGCGGGAGTACTGGCGCGCGTCGGGGTCGGCGTGAGGGCCGTCGCCGCCGCGCCGGATGCCGCGTCCGCACTGGATTGCGCGGAGGCGGCGGTGCTCCACGCCAGGCCGGCAGCAGCGAGCAAGGCAATCAACGGGCGCATCACGGGCTCCTTGGAGTCTCCCGCCAGCATGCCCGCCGCTGCCTAACGCTTGGTGAACGCGTGCCCTCGAGTCGCCGGCCGCCGCTCTCAGCCGGCGAGCGCCGCGCGCATCACCTGCAGTGCGAGGTCGACCCCGGCCGCGTCCACGTCCAGGTGGGTGCAGGCGCGGGCGCGGTACTTGCCCATGGTGGAGATCATCACGCCCTCCTGCCGCACCCGGTCGGCGAACGCGTCGGCGGTGAGGCCGGTCGCCCGCGTGTCGAAGAACACGAGGTTGGTCTCCGGCGTCTCGACCGCGAGCCCCTCGATCTGGGCGAGGCCACGGGCGAGCCGCTGGGCGTTTCCGTGATCCTCGGCAAGCCGGTCGACGTTGTGGTCGAGCGCGTAGAGGCAGGCCGCGGCGCAGACGCCGGCCTGGCGCAGCGACCCGCCCAGCCGCTGCTTCCAGCGCCAGGCCTGGTCGATGAAGTCGGCCGGCCCGCACAGCACGGCCCCGAGCGGCGCGCCCAGGCCCTTGGTGAAATCCAGCCAGACGGAGTCGCAATGCGCGGTCATCTCGTGCGCGGGCACGCCGGCCGCCACCACCGCGTTCATCAGGCGGGCGCCGTCCATGTGGGTTGCGAGCCCCTGCGCCTTGCCGGCTTGCAGCACGGCATCGAGCTGCGCGATCGGCCAGACCGCGCCGCCGCCGAAATTGGCGGTCTGCTCGACCTCGAGCAGGGTCTGCGGCGGCGCGTTGCGGCGCTTCTCGCGGAACCCGGCCCGCAGGGTGTCCACGACGAACATGCCGCGCGGTCCGGGCAGGCCGAGGATCGACACCCCGGTCAGCGCCCCCGGGCCACCGCCTTCGCTCGTGATGATGTGGGCGCTCTCATGCGCGATGATCTCGTCGCCCGGCCGGCAATGCGTGAGAATGGCGATCTGGTTGCACATCGTGCCGGAGGGCAGGAACACCGCCGCCTCCTTGCCCAGCAGCGCGGCCATGCGATCGCACAGCTCGTGCACGGTCGGGTCGTCGCCATGCTGCTCGTCGCCGACTTCGGCGCGCATCATCGCGTCCTTCATGCCCGCGGAGGGCTTGGTCTGGGTGTCGGAGTAGAGGTTCACCCGCACCGGCGGCAGGGACGGATCGGGGCGGGTGGGGGCGTACACCATGACGCGGTCTCCGGGTTCGGGCGGCAGCCTGGCGTGAAACCGCCGGCGCATGCGCCGGAGCCGGAGTCACGCGGCCGTTGGAAGCGCGGCAGGAAAGCAGGATCGGCGCGCCGTGTCAGCCCGTCGCGGATGCGGCCCGCCGCCGGCGGCTCACCCGAGCTGCGGCTTGGCGATGG
The DNA here is from genome assembly GCA_017304945.1 of Rhodospirillales bacterium. Taxonomy (GTDB): domain Bacteria; phylum Pseudomonadota; class Alphaproteobacteria; order Acetobacterales; family Acetobacteraceae; genus Rhodopila. Next base: position 56,400 of record JAFKLG010000072.1, on the reverse strand, counting down.
AGGCGGGCGGCGCCGCGGCGGGCGTGGGGTGCGCGGTGGTGCCGGGTGGGCCGTAGACGTCGCGGGCCCGCTTCTTGAACGCATTCACCATGCGCTTGACCGCCTCGTTGAACACGACGCCGATGGCGGCCTGCAGCAGGCGGCTGCGGAACTCGAAATCGACGAAGAAGGCGACCTCGGTGCCGCGGTCATGCGGCGTGAAGTCCCATTGATTGTTCAGGTAGCGGAACGGGCCGTTCTCGTACGTGACCTTCACCTGCTGCGGCCGGTCGAGGGTGACGCGGCTGGTGAACGTCTCCCGGAACGGGCCGAAGCCGATCGTGAGGTCGGCGATCAGTTCGGTCTCCGTGCGCTTGCGGATGCGCGCGGCGACGCACCAGGGCAGGAATTGCGGGTATTTGCCCACGTCGGCGACGAGGTCGAAGAGCTGGTCCGGCCGGTAGGGCAGGATCTGCTTCTCGGCGTGCGTCGGCATCAGGCGGCGGCCGTCGCGAGCTTCGCCTCGCGCGCAGCCCGCAGGGCCGCGAAATCGGCGTCGGCGTGGTAGGAGCTGCGGGTCAGCGGCGTCGCCGAGACCAGCAGGAATCCCTTGGCGCGGGCCAGGGCGGCGTAGTCGGCGAACGCGTCGGGGGTGACGAACTCGGCCACCGCGGCGTGCTTCACGGTCGGCTGCAGGTATTGGCCGAGGGTCAGGAAGTCGACATCGGCGACGCGCAGATCGTCCATCACCTGCATGATTTCGGTACGCGCCTCGCCCAGCCCCACCATCAGGCCGGATTTGGTGAAGATCGACGGATCGGCGCGCTTCACCTCGTCGAGCAGCCGCAGCGACTGGAAGTAGCGGGCGCCGGGCCGGATCGTCGGATACAGCCGGGGCACCGTCTCCAGGTTGTGGTTGAACACGTCGGGCCGCGCCGCGGCCACCACCTCCAGCGCGCCTGGCTTGCGCAGGAAGTCGGGGGTGAGGACCTCGATCGTGGTGTCTGGCGCGGCGGCGCGGATGGCGCGGATCACGGCGGCGAAATGCGCCGCGCCGCCATCCTTCAGGTCGTCGCGGTCGACCGAGGTGATCACCACGTGGCGCAGGCCAAGCTGGGCAACCGCGTCGGCGACGCGGTTCGGCTCGTCCGCGTCGAGCGGGTTGGGCTGGCCGGTGCGCACGTTGCAGAAGCTGCAGGCGCGGGTGCAGGTGTCGCCCATGATCATCATGGTGGCATGGCGCTGCGACCAGCATTCGCCGATGTTCGGGCAGGCGGCTTCTTCGCACACCGTGACGAGCTTGTTTTCCCGCATCAGGTCGCGGGTCTCGCGATAGACCGGATGGGTGGGCGCCTTCACCCGGATCCAGGCGGGCTTCCGCTGAATGGGGTTGTCCGGCCGATGCGCCTTCTCGGGATGGCGCAACGCACCGCCGGCGCGGTGGTCGATCACGATGCGGGTTGACATGGCGCGGTAGAAGTGGCGGTCGCGGCAGGGGCCGTCAAGCGGCGTGTGCCGAGGCGGAGCCGGATTGCCCCGGAGGCTCCTGCTGCGCCCGTCGCTCCTCGCCCTGCGCGGCCGTCTTCCGCTCCCGCCGACTTGTCCGGCGACCCTCCCCCTGACCCCCCTCACGCAGGGGGAGGGGGGACGGCGGTCGGGACCGGCGGAGTCCAGTGACGGCCGGGAATGCTGTCCAGCAGGCTTTGCGTGTAGGGGTGCTGCGGATTGGCGAACACCGCGGCCGTCTCCCCCTGCTCGACGATGCGGCCGCGCTGCATCACCGCCACCCGGTTGCAGATCTGCGCGGCGACCCGCAGGTCGTGGGTGATGAACAGCATGGTCAGTCCGAACTGCTGGCGCAGATCCTCCAGCAGGTCGAGCACCTGCGCCTGCACCGATACGTCGAGCGCGGACACCGGCTCGTCCGCGATCAGCAGTTCGGGGTCCATGGCCAAGGCGCGGGCGATGCCGATGCGCTGGCGCTGGCCACCCGAGAATTCGTGCGGGAACCGGTCGGCGGCGCTGGGGTCGAGCTGCACGAGCTTCAGCAGGTCGGCGGCGCGGGCGAGCGCCTGGGGGCGCGGCGTGCCGTGCGCGATCGGGCCCTCCGCGATGATCTCGCCGACCCGGCGGCGCGGATTGAGCGAGGCGAACGGATCCTGGAACACCATCTGGATCCGCTTGCGCATGGGCTTCCAGGCGCGGCGGTTCAGCCGCGCGAGGTCGGTGTCGTGGAAGCGGATGGCGCCATCCTCGGGATGCACGAGGCGGACCACGCAGCGGGCGAGGGTGGACTTGCCCGACCCGCTCTCCCCCACCAGACCCAGCGTCTCGCCCTTGCGCAGCACGAAGTCGGCATCGGCGACGGCTTGGATGGTCGCGCCGCCGCCGAACAGGCCGCCGCCGCGCCGGTAGGTCTTGCGCACGCCCACCGCTTCCAGCACCGGGCGGCCGGTGATGGCGGGCCGCGCGGCCGCCTGATGCGGCACGGCCGCGATCAGCGCGCGGGTATAGGGATGCTGCGGCGCGTTCAGCACGGCTTGCGCCGGGCCGGCTTCGACGATGCGGCCGGTCTGCATCACCGCGACACGGTCGGCGATCTCGGCCACCACGCCGAAATCATGCGTGATGAACAGCACGCCGGTGCCGCGGCGGGTCTGGATCTCCTTGATCAGCCGCAGGATCTGCATCTGCGTCGTCACGTCGAGCGCGGTGGTGGGCTCGTCGGCGATGAGCAGCGCGGGTTCGAGCGCGAGCGCCATCGCGATCATCACCCGCTGGCGCTGCCCACCCGACAGCATGTGCGGATAGCTGCGGGCGAGGCGCGCGGGGTCGGGCAGGTTCACCGCCGCCAGCACTTCCGGCACGCGCGTGGCGGCGCCGCGGACATTGTGCACGGCGAGCACCTCGGCCACCTGCTCGCCCACGCGCATCAGCGGGTTCAGGGCCGTCATCGGCTCCTGGAAGATCATGCCGATGCGCGCCCCGCGCAGCGCGCGCAGCCCTGCCGCGTCGAGCGCGAACATGTCGCGGCCCTCGAAGGTGATGCCGCCGCGGACGCGCTTCAGCGCCGGCGGCAGCAGGCCCATCACGGCGCCGGCGGAGACCGACTTGCCGGACCCGCTCTCGCCGACGATGCACAGCACCTCGCCGGGATCGAGGGTGAGGCTGACACCCTCGACCGCGTGCGGGCGGTCGGCGCCTTGCGGCAGCGCGATGGTGAGGTCGTCGATTGCGAGCAGGCTCATCGGCGGCGCGCCAGGCGGGGGTTGAGGGCGTCGCCGAGGCCTTCGCCCACCAGGTTGAGGGCGAGCACGGTCAGGAAGATCGCGACGCCTGGGAAGACGCTCATCCACCAGGCGAGGCGGATCACGCTGCGGCCGGCACCGATCATGAAACCCCACGACATCAGGTTGGGATCGCCGAGACCGAGGAAGGACAGGCCGCTCTCCAGCAGGATGGCGTTGGCGACCATCAGGCTGGCGAGCACGATCAGCGGCGAGAGCGCGTTGGGCAGGATCTCGCGGAAGACGATCGCGGTGCGGGAGCGGCCCAGCACCTCGGCGGCCTGCACGAACTCCCGCCCGCGCAAGGAGAGGAACTCGGCGCGGATCACGCGGGTGACCGGCGGCCAGGACACGATCGCGATCGCGGCCACGATCGAGCCGAGGCTCGGGGAGAAGATCGCCACCAGCACGATCGCCAGGATGAAGCTGGGGATGGTTTGGAAGAACTCGGTGAAGCGCATCACGGCGTCGTCCAGCAGCCCGCCCGCATAGCCGGCGATCGCGCCCAGCGAGACGCCGATCAGCAGCGAGACGGCGGTGGAGACGGCGCCGATCAGCAGCGACACGCGCGCGCCATAGGCGATGCCGGCGGCGACGTCGCGGCCCAGGCTGTCGGTGCCGAGCCAGGCGTCGGGATCGCCGGGCGGCTGGAACGGCGCGCCCTGCATGTCCCAGGGCGAGAACGGGAAGACGAGGCTCGCCACCGCCGCGGTGATGGCGACGAGCGCCAGGATCACCAGCCCGACCACGGCGCCCTTGTTGCGCGCGAAGGCGCGGATGAACGCGCTCATGCCGTCTGCACCCGCGGATCGATGATCGCGTACAGCAGGTCGGTGAGCAGGTTGAACAGCACGACGAGGATCGAGGTCACCAGGAAGACGCCCAGCAGCACTTGGTAGTCGCGCGCGAGCAGCGCATCGAAGGCGAGGCGGCCGATGCCGGGCCAGGCGAACACCGTCTCGACCAGGATGGAGCCGCCGATCAACTGGCCGGCCTGGATCCCGGCGAAGGTGATCACCGGCAGCAATGCGTTGCGCAGGATGTGGCGGCGCAGGATGCGGCCTTCCGGCACGCCCTTGGCGCGTGCGGTGCGCACGAAATCCTGCGAGGCGACCTCGAGCATGGCGGCGCGGGTGAGGCGGGCATAGACCGCCATGTAGAACAGGCCGAGGGTGAGCGCGGGCAGGATCAGGTACTGCGCCGTGTCCGCCACGGCCGCCCAGCCATGCAGGTCGGCGCCCACCGTCTCCATGCCGAAGGAGGGGAGCCAGTTCAGCCACACGCTGAACACGAGCACGAGCATGAGGCCGACCCAGAACAGCGGCGTCGCGTAGAAGCCCAGTGCGAGGACGGTGATCAGGCTGTCGGCGACGCGGCCGACGCGCTGGGCGGCGAGCGCGCCCAGGGTGATGCCGGCGGCGATCGCGAACACGAAGGCAGTGCCGGTAAGCAGCAGCGTCGCGGGCAGGCGCTCGAGGATCAGGCCGAGGACGGGCCGGCCCTGGCGGAAGGAGGTGCCGAGGTCACCCTGCAGGACGTGGCCGATATAGATCGCAAGCTGCGTGGTGAGCGGCTTGTCGAGGCCGAACTGCGCGCGAAGCTGCGCGAGAAGCTGCGGGTCGGCGGCGCCGGACTGTCCGGCGATGACGCTGGCCGGATCCCCGGGGGCGGCATGGATCAGCAGGAAGTTGGTCACCGCGATCGCGAGCACGACGGCCACCATCTTCACGATCCGCTGCGCCGAGAGGCGTGCGATGCGGGCGAAGTTCATGGCGTGGCGCTGGGGGGAGCTTGGAAGGTGAGGTGGGGTGTGAGGGCGGCACGCCGTTCGGTGTCATGGCCGGCGACGGCCGGCCATTCATGACGTTCCTTCGCGCCCGTGTCGAAGTCGTGGATGGCCGGCCGTCGCCGGCCATGACACGAGAGCAGCATCGTCGCCCACCCGCCGTGGGCGCCGTCACGCAGGGATGGCGTCACCCGAAGAACACCTCGCCGAACCCGGCATTCGGGCCCATCGCGGTCCGGATCACGTTGTGCAGCTTCTTCTCGTGCACCGTCGGCCACTGCATCTCCATCAGCCAGATCTGCGGAATCTCCTCGCACAGGATCTGCTGGATCTCGGTGAACGCCTTGGCGCGCACCGCGCTGTCGCCGGAATCGCGCGCGGTCTGGAACAGCGCATCGATCTTCGGATTGGCGTAGCCGCCCGTGTTGGTGAACGTCACCTTCTTGATGTTGGTCGACACGTAGGTCCGCTCCACGCCCAGCGTCGGGTCGCCGAACTGGGAGACGAAGTTGGTGCTGGTCTCGTACTCCCAATCGCCGATCCGCTTGGCCCAGGCGCCGGCATCCGTCGTCTCCAGCACCACCTCGATGCCGATCTTGCGCAGCGAGGTGCGGAAATACTCCGCAAGCCGCATCCAAACCTCGCCATAGGGCAGTGCCAGGTGCTTGATCGTGAAGCGCACGCCGTTGCCGTCGGGCTTCAGGCCCGCCGCGTCCAGCAGCGCCTTCGCCTTGTCCAGGTTGTACGCCTGCAGCTTGGCGACCGACGGGTCGTAGTAGCGCGTGGTCGACACGATCGGACCGGTGGCGACCTTGCCGATGCCGAACCACAGCTTGTTCAGGATGAAGCTGCGGTCGAGCGCGTGGCTGATCGCCTGGCGCACCCGCACGTCGTCCAGCGGCTTCACCCGGTGATTGATCTCGATCCAGGAGAGCTGCGAGGCATACTCCCAGCCCTTCAGCTCCACTTCCAGGTTCGGCATGGCGCGGAAGCGCGGGATGTCGAACGGCTCGATGTCGTTGGCCTGGGTCATCTGCACCTGGCCGGTCTGCAGCGCGAGCGCGCGGCTCTGGCTGTCCGGGATGATGCGATAGATGATCTCGTCGAGATACGGCTGGTCCTTGACCCAATACCCGTCATAGCGCTTGAGGCGCAGGAAGTTGCCGCGCTGCCATTCGACGAACTGGAACGGGCCGGAGCCGATCGGCTTCTGGTTCTGCGGGTTGGTGCGGAAGTCCGTGCCTTCGTAGATGTGCTTCGGCACGATCGCGCAGGCGGTGACGTCGAACATCAGCAGGAACGGCTCGAACGGACTGTCGAGCGTCAGCACGACGGTGTGCGGATCCGGCGCCGTCGCCTCCTTGATCTTGCTGAAGATCGGTCGCGCGCGAGGCGACAGTTCCATGTGGAACTTCATGATCGAGAAGATCACGTCGTCCGCGGTCAGCTTGTGCCCGTCGTGGAAGGTCACGTTCTCCTGCAACTTGAACGTGTAGGTCTTGCGATCGTCCGACACGCTCCAGGACTTGGCGAGCTGCGGCATCGGATCGAGCTTGAACGAGTATTCCAGCAGGCCCTGGAAGATCTTGCCGCCGGCAAGCTGGGTGGGCGCCTGGTTGTTGATGCCGAGCACCAGGATCGGCGGTTCCGGCGTGAGGATCGTGTTGAGGATGCCACCGCGCTTCGGCGCGATATCGGCCGCCGCGATGGCGGGCCGCAGGGCTGGAGCCAGCGCGGTCAGCGCCACGCCCGAAAGCAGGGTACGTCGAGTGATGTCGTGCATGGCGGCGTGGCGTTCCTTCCTACTGAACCTCCCCGCATTTTTTGTATTGCGGGGACGCTAGCGACGGCAATTGAGCCCCGCAAGCCGCTTTCTGCTCGGCTTGGGCGGCGATTGCCTCATGCTCAGGCAAGCGCGCACGAAAGCGTCGGGCGAATGCTCAGCTTTCGTGCGCCTCCTCGGTCACGCGCTCTGGACGCCCCAGAACAGCATGTAACCCGCTTTGACGAACCCGCTGAGCTTGTCGCTATGGGCGGTCGGCGTGAACCACTGGCCGGTCGGGAAGAACGGCAGGTGCTGAAAGGCCAGGCGCTGCATGTCGCGGCACACCGCCTGCTGCGCCGGCAGGTCGGGCGCGTCGAACCACTTGTCGCGCAGCGCCTCCATCTGCGGATCGGTGGGCCAGCCGAACCAGCCGCCGTCGCCATTGCCGCGCAGCGGAAAATGAGCGCCGGGATTGGAGACGTTCAGGCCGCCCCAGGTCGTGCAGAAGCTGTTCCAGCCGCCGGCGTTCGACGGCGCGTGGCTGGCGCGACGCGACACCAGCGTGCCCCAGTCCATGCTCGTATATTGCGAGTTGAGGCCGATCGACTTGAACAGCGCGTCGGTGACCTGGGCCATCGCGGTGAGCTGCGGCTGATCGGAGGGCGACATCAGCACGATCGGCTCGCCCTTGTAGCCGCTCTCGGCGACGAGCTTCTTCGCCAGCGCCACGTCGCGCTTGCCGGTGATCTTGTCCATGTCGACGTCGCTCGCGAACGGCGAGCCGGGGATGAAGAACCCGGCGACTTGCCCCAGCGATTGCTGGTCGCCCAGCACCGCGTCCAGATAGTCGTGCTGGTTGAGCGCCGGCAGAATCGCCTGCAGCAGCTTCGGATTGTCGAACGGGGCCTGGGTGTGATTGACGGCGAGCACGCCGAGCGCGCCGAGCGGATCGAGCACCTCGACCTTGATCCCGGGCGCCTTGCGCAGGAGCGGCAGCAGGTCCGCGATCGGGTTTTCCCACCAGTCCACCTCACCGCGCTGCAGCGCGGCGGCGGCGGTCGCGGGATCGGGCATGATCTTCCACTCCACCCGATCGAAATGCACCACCTTTCCACCCGCGAAGTAGCTCGCCGGTTCCTGGCGCGGGACGTATTTTTCGTTCTTCGCCCAGGCGGCGGAAGCGCCCGACACCCATTCGTCCCGCAGGAACCGGAACGGGCCGCTGCCGACGTACTCGGTGATCTGCGTAAACGCGTCGGTCTTCGCGATCCGCTCGGGCATGATGAAGCAGCCATTGGCGCCGAGCGCATAGGGCATGACCGGAAACGGCTTCGTCAGGCGGATCGTGAAGGTGCGATCGTCGACCACCTTCATTTCCGCCGTCTGCCCGAGCAGCCGCTGGCCGAATCCGTCCCGCTTGCCCCAGCGCTGGATCGACGCGATGCAGTCGCGCGACAGCACCTTCTCGCCGTCGTGCCACAGCAGCCCGTCCCGCAGCTTCATGGTCCAGAGCAGCCCGTCGCTCGACGTGTCCGCGCCTTCCAGCATCTGCGGGCGGCCGATCAGCCCGGCATCGATCCCGTACAACGTGTCCCACACCATGTAGCCGTGCAGCAGCGCCACGGTCGCCGTGGTCCAGATCGGATCCGGGTTGGCGAGGTTCGCCTGTGGCACGTAGCGCAGCACGCGCGTGGACTGGCCGATCGCGGGTCGGGCGAGCGCGGCGGCGGAGGTTGCAGCGGCGGCGGTGAGCAGGCTGCGGCGCGAGATCATGCAAAACCTCCAAGGGTGAAAAAGCGTCCGCTCGGTTGCACGCATCGTGCCAAGCTGCGCCCGCATGCGGTGCACGGATCAGTGACGGGACGCTGCCTCATCGACGGCGGGAACTCTGATGCGCTGCGGGGGTTCGAGTGACTGGCAGGCCGGTGGGCCGGTCGGTGCCGTGTGGATCGGCGCGGCATCCCGATGGTGGACATGCGATGACGGGTCGACAGCTTGGATCTTGCGTGTGGCTGCTCGCGCTGCTGCTGCCGGCGAGTTGTGGGTGGCAGGATTCGCAGACCGCGGAACATGGACAACAAGTCATCATGGGCATGAGCCGGCCCGACCTGGAAGCGTGCCTCGGCGTGCCCGATCAGCACGATTCGCTGGGTGACACCGATATTCTGACCTGGAATTCGACCTCGACCGCCGCGCGCGGCGTGAGCGTGGGGCTGCCGGTGCTGGGCGATCTCAGCCTGTCGGGCGGCGGCTCATGCCACGCGGTGGTGCGGCTCGAGCGCGGCGTGGTGACGGAAGTGCGCTACACCGGGGAAAATGGCGCGCCGCTTGCGCCGCAATCCTATTGCGCGCCCATCGTGCGCAGTTGCGTGGCGTATCCGGAGCCGCGGCGGGGCGCGGTTCCCGCGCCAGGGCCGTGAGTCATCGTCGTGCCGGCGGCGGGAACGGCGCTGCGGATCAGAAGTGGATGACGCGCTTGTAGGCGTCGAGCACCGCCTCATGCATGGTTTCCGACACGGTGGGATGCGGGAAGATCGTCTCCATCAGTTCCGCTTCGGTCAGCTCGCCGGTCTTCGCGATCACGTACCCCTGGATCATCTCGGTCACTTCGGCGCCGATCATGTGCGCGCCGAGGAGCTCGCCGGTCTTCGCGTCGAACACGGTCTTCACCAGGCCGTCGGGCTCGCCCATCGCGATCGCCTTGCCGTTGCCGATGAAAGGAAAACGGCCGACGCGGATCTCGCGCCCGGCTTCCTTCGCCTTCGCCTCGGTCAGGCCGACGGAGGCGATCTGCGGGCGGCAATAGGTGCAGCCGGGAATGTTGCGCACGTCCATCGGGTGCGGGTGCAGGCCGGCGATCGCCTCGACGCAGATGATGCCCTCGTGGCTCGCCTTGTGCGCGAGCCATGGCGCCCCGGTGAGGTCGCCGATCGCGTAGACGCCTGGCTCGCCGGTGCGGCACATCCCGTCGATCACGACATGGGTGCGCTCGACCTTCACGCCGGTGCCTTCGAGACCGAGTCCCTCGACGTTGCCGACGATCCCGACCGCGGAGATCACGCGATCGACGGTGAAGTCCTGCGTCTTCCCACCGGCTTCGACCGTGACCGTGACGTTGTTGCTGCCCTTCTTCACGCCCTTCACGGCGGCACCCGCCATGATCTTCATGCCCTGCTTCTCGAACGCCTTCTGCGCGAGGGCGGAGATCTCCTCATCCTCCACCGGGAGGATGCGCGGCAGCACTTCGACGACCGTCACCTCCGCGCCCATGTTGCGATAGAAGCTCGCGAACTCGATGCCGATCGCGCCGGAGCCGATCACCAGCAGCGATTTGGGCATGCTGGGCGGGACCATCGCCTCCTTGTAGCTCCAGATCAGCTTGCCGTCGGACTCGATACCGGGGAGCTGGCGCGCGCGGGCGCCGGTCGCGAGGATGATGTGCGGCGCCTTCAGCGTGGCGACGGGCTTGCCATCCTTCTCGACCGCCAGCGTCTGCTTGCCGGCGAGCTTGCCGCTGCCGTCGAACACCGTGACCTTGTTCTTGCGCAGGAGATGCGCGACGCCGGAGGAGAGCTGCTTGGCGACCGCGCGCGAGCGCTTCACGACCTTGTCGAGTTCGAACTTCGCCTCGACCGGCGCGAAGCCGAAGGCGGGGAGCTCGTGCAGCAGGTGGTTGATCTCGCTGGTGCGCAGCAGCGCCTTGGTGGGAATGCATCCCCAGTTGAGGCAGATGCCGCCGAGATGTTCGCGCTCCACCACGGCGGTCTTCATGCCGAGCTGGGCGGCGCGGATGGCGGCGACGTAGCCGCCGGGGCCACCGCCGAGGACGATCAGGTCGAAGCTCTGCTCAGCCATGACGGTCTCCTTCCGCGAGCGCGCGCAGGGCCGCGCCGCCGAGTTGCCGGACGTGCCAATCCTGCATCGGGGTCGCGCCGATGCTGGCGTAGAAGTCGATCGAGGGTTGGTTCCAGTTCAGCACGCGCCATTCCACGCGACGGCAGTTCTCGGCGACCGCGCGCTGGGCGAGGGCGCGGAGCAGGCCGAGGCCGATGCGCTGGCCGCGATACTCGGGCTGCACGAACAGGTCCTCGAGGAAGATGTCGGGGCGGCCGGTGAAGGTGCTGAACGTGTAGTACCAGAGCGCGATGCCGACCGGGGGCTGGCCCGCGGGTTCGGCGAGGATCGCGAAAGCGCGCGGTTGTGCGCCGAACATGGCGCTGCGAAAGGCGTCCTCGGTGGCGACGGCTTCGTGCAGGAGCTTCTCGTACTCCGCGAGGCCGCGGGTGAGGCGGCGGATGTGCGGCACGTCCGCCTCGGTGGCGTCGCGCAGAGTGACGGGGGTGGTGGTCGTGGTCATGGGAGTCTCCCCGTGTCGGTGCGGGTGGGATGCGTGCGGGGACGGGCGGCGGCGCGTCGCGCGTCACGGACGGCGTAGACGAAGCGATGCGTGCCGGGACGGGGGCGCCCCGCCCTGGCGCACCCACCGCGCGGCCTTCAAAGCATGAGGCTCAGCGGATCCTCGACGATCTGCTTGAACGCCTTCAGCCATTGCGCGCCGAGCGCCCCGTCCACGACCCGGTGGTCGACGCTGAGCGTGCATGTCATCACGGTCGCGACCGCCAGCTCGCCGTCCTTCACCACCGGACGCTTCTGCCCCGCCGCCACCGCCAGGATCGCAGCCTGCGGCGGGTTGATGATCGCCGAGAACGCGGTGACGCCGAACATGCCCATATTGGAGATGGAGAAACCGCCGCCCTGGAACTCCTCCGGCTTCAGCTTGCCGGCGCGCGCGCGGGACGCCAGGTCCTTCATCTCGCGTGAGATCGTCAGCAGCCCCTTCTGGTCGGCATGGCGCACGATCGGCGTGATCAGCCCGTCGGGAATCGCAACCGCGACGCTCACGTCCACGTCCTCGAACTGCGCGATGCCCTCATCGGTCCAGGCCGCGTTCACCATCGGCACCTTGCGCAGCGTGGCTGCGGCCGCCTTGATCACCAGGTCGTTGATGGTGATGAAATACCAGCCCGGCGCCTCGCGATCCTGCGGCGACTTCGCGTTGAGCTTGCCCATCAGCTCGATCATCGCGTCGATCTCCACGTCCATCGAGACGTAGAAATGCGGGATGGTCGACTTCGCCTCGGTCAGGCGGCGCGCGATCACCTTCCGCACGTTGCTGTGCGGGATCAGTTTGTGCGGCGCCGTGATCGCGGGTGCGCTCGCCTTCCCAACCGGCGCTGTCGCCGCAGCCGCAGCCGCCGCCGCGCTCGGCGTGCCGGCAGAAGTCTGTGCAGCCGGCTGCGCACCACCCTTCTGCGCCGCCTCGATATCGGCACGCACGATGCGTCCGTTCGGGCCGGAGCCCTTCAGCCCGGACAGCGCGATCCCCGCCTGTTGCGCCATGCGCCGCGCGAGCGGGGAGGCGAAGATGCGCTCGCCGCCGGCATCGTGCCCATTGCCCTTCGCCGCGGGCGCGGCGTCGCGCGGCGGCGCTTCGGTGCGGCCGGGGGTTGCCGGGGCAGGCGATTGCGACGTCTCGCCCACCACCTCGGCCGCCGGACCAGCCGCCGCCGGCGCGGGCTTCGCAGCAGCGGGCGCGGGCGCGGCCGCATCCGGCACCTTCTCGCCGGGATCGACCAGCACGGCGATCGGGTCGTTCACCTTCACGCCCTGGGTGCCGTCGGCGACCAGGATCTTGCCCAGCACACCTTCGTCGACCGCCTCGACCTCCATGGTCGCCTTGTCGGTCTCGATCTCGGCGATCACGTCGCCCGCCTTGACCGTGTCGCCTTCCTGCTTGAGCCAGCGCGCCAGTGTGCCCTCCGTCATGGTCGGGCTCAGCGCGGGCATCAGGATGTTCGTGGCCATGGAACGCGCCCCTCTCAGACGATCTTACGCACCGCACGCACCACCCAGTCGGGCTGCGGCAGCGCGAGCTTCTCCAGATTCGCCGCATAGGGCAGCGGCACGTCTTCACCATGCACGCGCACCGGCGGCGCATCCAGCCAGTCGAAGGCGTGCTCGATCACCTGCATCGCCACCTCGCTGCCGATGCCGGCATAGGGCCAGCCTTCCTCGACGGTGACCAGCCGGTTGGTCTTCTTCACGCTCTCCACGATGGTCGCGGTGTCGAGCGGGCGCAGCGAGCGCAGGTTGATCACCTCCGCCTCGATGCCCTGCTGCGCGAGTTCCTCCGCGGCCTTCAACGCCACGCCCACCATGATGGAGAAGGCGACGATGGTGACATGCTGGCCGGTGCGCTCCACCTTCGCCTTGCCGATCGGCAGGATGAAGTCCTCGTCCACCGGGCAGTCGAAGCTGTGGCCGTAGAGGATCTCGTTCTCCAGCACGATCACCGGGTTCGGGTCGCGGATCGCGGCCCGCAGCAGACCCTTCGCGTCAGCCGACGAATAGGGCGCCACCACCTTCAGCCCAGGCACGTGCGCGTACCAGCTCGCATAGCATTGGCTGTGCTGCGCGGCGACGCGCGCGGCGGCGCCGTTCGGGCCGCGGAACACGATCGGGCAGCCCATCTGGCCGCCGGACATGTACAGCGTCTTGGCCGCCGAATTGATGATCTGATCCATCGCCTGCATGGCGAAGTTGAACGTCATGAACTCGACGATCGGCTTCAGTCCGTTCAGCGCGGCGCCCACCGCCATGCCGGTGAAGCCATGTTCGGTGATCGGCGTGTCGATGATCCGCTTCGGACCGAATTCGTCCAGCAGGCCCTGACTGATCTTGTAGGCGCCTTGGTACTGCGCGACCTCCTCGCCCATCAGGAACACGGTGTCGTCGCGACGCAGCTCCAGCGCCATCGCATCGCGCAGCGCCTCGCGCACCGTGATCGGCTTGGTCGGGCCCCAATCCTTCTCGGGTGCCGGTGCGGCCTCCAGCGCTTCCTTGCGCTGGCCCTTGGCGCCCATCTCGGCGATCGCCTTCACGTCCGCGCCCTCGGCCGCGACCTTCGGCATCGGCGCGGCGGCGCGTGGAGCGTCCGTGCGCTGCGGCGCCGGTGCGGTGGAGACGTCCTCGCCGTCTGCGCCCAGCACCGCGATCGGCGTGTTGACCGCAACGCCCTCGGTGCCCTCCTCGACCAGGATCTTCGCCAGCTTGCCCTCGTCGACCGCCTCGACCTCCATGGTCGCCTTGTCGGTCTCGATCTCGGCGATCACGTCGCCCGCGCGCACGTCGTCGCCCACGTTCTTCAGCCAGCGGGCGAGCTTGCCCTCGGTCATGGTCGGCGAGAGCGCCGGCATCAGGATCTGCGTCGCCATCGCTCAGCCCTCCAGCAGCACGTCGGTCCAGAGTTCCTTCTCATCCGGTTCGGGGCTCGACTGCGCGAAGTCCGCCGCCTCCTGGATGATCGCCTTCACCTCGTCGTCGATCTGCTTGAACCGCGCCTCCTCGACACCCAGGCCCTCGAGCCGATGCCGCGCGTTCTCGATGCAGTCGTGCTGGGTGCGCATCATCTGCACCTCCTCGCGGGTGCGGTAGCGCGCCGGGTCCGACATCGAGTGGCCGCGGTAGCGATAGGTCTTCATCTCCAGCAGGAACGGGCCCTTGCCCGCGCGGCAATGCGCGACCGCCTGGTCGCCCGCGGCCTTCACCGCCAGCACGTCCATCCCGTCCACCTGCACGCCCGGGATGCCCCAGGGTGCGCCGTTCTGCGACAGGTCGCGGCTGGCCGAGGCGCGGTCGACGCTGGTGCCCATGCCGTATTTGTTGTTCTCGATGATGAAGATCACCGGCAGCTTCATCAGTGCGGCCAGGTTGAAGCTCTCGAACACCTGGCCCTGGTTGGAGGCGCCCTCGCCGAAATAGGTCAGGCTGACCCGGTCGTTGCCGCGATACCAGTTGGAGAAGGCGAGGCCGGTGCCCAGGCTCACCTGCGCGCCGACGATCCCATGCCCGCCAAAGAACGCCTTCTCCTTGCTGAACATGTGCATGGAGCCGCCCTTGCCGTGGGAATATCCGCCGGACCGGCCGGTGAGCTCCGCCATCACGCCGCGCGCCTCCATGCCGGTCGCCAGCATGTGGCCGTGGTCGCGGTAGGAGGTGATGACCTGGTCGCCCTCGCTCAGCGCGAGCTGCATGCCGACCACTACGGCCTCCTGGCCGATATAGAGGTGGCAGAAGCCGCCGATCAGGCCCATGCCGTAGAGCTGCCCCGCCTTCTCCTCGAAGCGGCGGATCAGCAGCATCATGCGATAGGCCTGCAGGAGCTGGTCGCGATCGACGGGCGGTTCCTTCGCCTTGTTGCCGCGTTTCCTGGTCTCGGCCGCTTGCGCCATGCCCATGCTCCCCCATCGTGGTGTCAGCGACATCCCCGCCATCGGACAGGTAGCCGCGCCCCACGTATCCCGCAACGGTGGAACCGGGAAAATGCCTGATGGTGCAATGCAATAGGGGGTGTTAACCGGATTGTGGTTAACGCGTTGACCCGGCGCGCGCCCGAACGCGCTCCCCCGGTCTCCGTTGCGCGAGAAACGGCCCTCGAGACAGCTTCTTTCACGACAGGCCGTGATTTCGCAGCGCCGTTGCGAATGCAACCCCGTCCCTCGGGCCGAGTTCTCCTTCAGCCCCGCAACGACATGGAGGAGAAGATGGCCGACCAGAAGAACGAAGGCGAAGGCAACCACACCGCGGCGCGCGTCTATGACGAGGCGCAGAAGCAGTTCGCCCAGAGCGGCAAGGTGAAGCCAGCCGCCGAGGACGCCGCGCGCGCCGTCGACGGCGCCGAAGGCCCCGCCCTGCGCGAGGCCGAACGGATCGGCAAGGCGCATGCGAAAGGGGAAGATCCCGCCCTGAAGCGCTGAGCGCTCGAGCCGCGCCACGCACCCGCTGCTCACCGGCAGCGGGACGTGGTGGCGCGGACGTGGCTGCGTGGGTCGCCGGCCGCTCGGACGCCCCTGAGTTCAGCCGCCCCAGATCCCCAGATGCTCCGACCGCGCCTGCTGTTCCGCGGCCAGCAGCCGCGGTCGCTGCGCGGTGGCGCGCGCCCAACCCGCCTGCACCAGCGCGCGGTTCAGGTCGGTCCCGCGCGCCGTGCAGGTGGCGAGCGCGCGTCCCATCCCGTCATGCCCGTGCACCTGGCAGGCGAGCCGCGGCGCATCCCGCATCAGCCGCGCCAACAGGTTGGCGGCCGCCGCGCCGCAATCCACCGCCGCCGTACCGTCCCGGCAGGTCTCCCCGCGCGGGGCGGGCGCAATGCCGTCCAACCGCACCACCACGTCCGGAAAGCGCAGCGTGCCGCCATCCACCACGGCCACCTGCGCCGGGTCGGCGGCGAGTTGCCCGATCACCGGGGGCTGGGCGGGCGCCTCCGACGGGCGCAGGGCGAGCCAGCCGCCGGCGCCCACCGCCCCCAGCCCGGCGAGCAGCGCGAGCACGAGGCCGCGCGACGGCAGCGAGGGCAGGGTTGGCCCGGTCGGGCGGAAGATGCGGCGCTTGCGATTGAGCGACACCGACCGATCCTCGGTTTGACGATTGATACGCGAGTCGCGGCCCCACTGCCGGAGAGCCGCCGGTCAGGTCAAGTCCAGAATGGCGCCTGCCGCAGGAATTTCTCCCACCCGCGCAGGATGCGCGGGCGGATCGACGCCTGGCGCGCGGTGACGAACCCGGTGACCACACCGGCCGCATAGGCGTGCCTGCCGGTCGCTCCGCCCAGCTCCGCCATCAGATGGGCGGCGACCGCCCCGTCGTTCAGCACGCCCAGCCGCGCCTGCAGCACCGCGAGTCGCCCGATGAACCGCCGCGTGGGCTTGGCCGGGAACAGCGGCGCCAGGATCTCCGCCGCGTAGCGCATCCGCTTGGCCCGCAGCCGCAGCCCGTGCAGCGCCGGCACCTCGAGATCCTCGATCTGTTCGCCGGCCGCGCGCAGCTTCTTCAGCCGCCGTTGCAGCACCTGGGCGGCGAATGCGCCCAGCTCGCGGTGGCGTTCGGCGGCGCGCTCTTCGGGGATCGTGTCGTGCCAGTCCCGGGCGCCGGCAAGCCAGGCGAGGTCGATCCCGCAGCGGCGGAAACCGGGGCTCTCGACATGCGTGGTCAGCGTGGCGTGGGCGGCGCTGCGGCGGCGGGCGGCGGCGGCGAGCAGCCGCTGCAGCCGCTCGTCGCCGGGCAGCACGGCGGTGATCGCGGGCGCGGTCTCGGTCATGAACACGTCCCAGTCGCGGGCGGGTCCGAGCGCGGCGGCGAGCTGGCGGAGATGGGTGTCGGCCGCGGTGACGGCGTCGCAGCCGATCGCCGGCCGGAAGATCGCGATGGCGGAGCGGAGCCGGCGCACGGCGACGCGGGCCTGATGCACCGCCTCGGGCGGGCAGTCCGGCGCGGCCGCGCGTGGCGCGTGATACAGGATGACGTCGGTGAGGTGGCCGACCACGTGGCTGAAGGCGGCCGCGACCGAGGCCTCGGCCGGCAGGTCGGGGGCGCCGAGGCGCCGGGCCGGCGGTGGGCTGCCGGTGGCGACGCCGAGCGCCTCGGCGGCGAGTGTGGCTTCGGGGATTTGCGCCCCGACGGCCTCGGCGAGGGTGCGCGCGACCACCAGCACCGCGAGGTCGGGGCCCGAGAGGAGCAGCCGCGCCACCGGACGTTCGGCGGTGACCGCGCGCAGCACGCCGCGCAGCCGGTGCAGCACCACCGGGCCATGATCGGTGGTGCTGCCGTGTTCGCTGACCTGGCCCTCGAACGCGGCGACCGGGGCGAGCGGCGCGGGGAGGGACCGTCCCTCCTGGGTCTGCAGGGCATCGGCGCTCGGCGCGTCGCCCCAGACCGGCGGAGGGGCGCCGGGCGGCCAGTCCGCGGCGCCGGGCTGCAGCCGTTCGAGCCGCCAGCGTCCGCGCTCCTCGGCGAGGATCCAGCCCGTCTCGGCGAGCGCGCGGTCCGGGCTGTCGTGCCAGACGATGCGACGGCGGGTGGAGCGGGCGCGGCCGCCGGCGCGGGTCGGCGCCGAACGGGCGAGCAGCGGCAGCCGCGGCAGGGAGGCAGCGGCCTCGGGCGACAGGCAGAGTTCGAGCTGCATGGTCAGTCCGCCGGCTCGAGGCTCCGCGGTGTCAGGAAGTGCTGCAGCCGTCCGCTGCCGGCGTCGAGCTGCCACCAGGGGCCGGCGACCGCGAAATCCGCGAGCGCGCCGGTGGGAAAGCCTTCCGCGAGGCGCCGTCCGGCCTCTCCGGCCTCGAGCCCGCGCGGTCCCGCGAGGGTGACGGCGAGTTCGTGCAGGCCGGGATTATGCCCGATCAGCAGCACGCTGCGTACCGTCTCGGCGACGCCATGCAGGGCGGCGAGGAGCTGCGGGAGGTTGGCGAGGTAGAGCGCGTCCATCGGCTCGATCAGCGGCTGGTCGTCCCAGGGCTCCAGCGCCTCGAGCGTCTCCAGCGTGCGGCGTGCGCTGGAGACCAGCACGAGGTCGGGCACCAGCCCCAGCTCCCGCATCGCGCGGCGCATGGTGCCGGCGGCGCGCCGGCCTCGCTCGTTCAACGGCCGGTCGCGATCGGCCAGCTTCGCATCGTCCCAGGACGACTTCGCGTGTCGCAATAGCAGAAGCTGGCGCATGGCCTCGGATCTGGTCCCGCTCTGTCGCGGAGGCGATCTTGCCACGTCGCCGCGTCCTTGTCCCCTCCCTCTCGCTTCGGGTGCCGAGTCACGCTAGTGTCATGCTCCCGAGTCGTTCGGAGCGGTCTCCTGCAGCGCATTGCACGCCGTGCCGTGCTTGCCGGAGGGCTGGTGTCTGCGATGGGACGCCCGCCCGACGGCCCGCTCGTACCGCGCGGCAACCACCTTGCCTTCCGCATGATCCGCCGCGGCACGCCGATCGGCACCCACACGCTCGACTTCAACCAGGTGGATGGCGGCCTCGAGGTGCGCATCGGCGTGGAGGCCGTGGTCAAGCTGGGACCCATCCCGTTGTTCCGCTATCGCCATACCGCGCTCGAGGTCTGGCGGGCGAACCAGGTGATGGAGGTGCGCAGCCGCACCGACCGCAACGGCACCGAACTGGCGATGCAGGCGATGCGCACCAGTGCGGGGCTCACCGCCGAGGGCACCGGGACCCCGCGCTACGTCGCGCCCCCCGACGCGCTCGCGACCACCTACTGGAACCGGCAGGTGCTGCGGGTGCCGCTGGTCGGCACGCAGGATGGCGGGCTGGTCCGCCCGCGCGTGACGGATCGCGGGCCGCAGATGGTGCGCACCGCCGCGGGCGATCGGCTGCCGGTCGAGTGCTGGCAGCTTTCCGGCGACCTGGACCTGACGCTGTATTACGACGCGGCCGGGCAATGGGCCGGCATGCGCTTCATCGTCGCCGACGGGTCGGAGATTTCTTACGAGCGGCTGTAGCCGCCGGCGGCGCGGCGGAGCGGCCGCGCTGCGCTGGCCGGCGGCGCCAGGTCGATCCAGGACAGGTGGCCGCCCTTGCCGGCGCCGGTGTCCAGGAACACCACGCGGCCACCCTGCGCGCCGGCGCGGACAGAGGGGCGGCCATCGCTGCTGCGCCGGTCATGCCCGCAATACACGGTCAACCCGTCCGGGATGCGGTCCACCCAGCGCAGGCTCCGTTCGGGAAACCCGTCCGGCTGCATGCGGCCGGTCGGCTCCCCGTACAGGGCGCGCGCCAGCGCCCCGCGCGGGCGGTCGAGGCCGAGCGGCGGGGCAGGGCCGGCGAGCATGTCGGTATGGAACCCGCCATGCACGAACACCGCGTCCCCATGCAGCAGCCAGGCCGGCGCGCGCGCCACCTCCTGCATCATCCGCGCGCGCAGGGCCGGGTCGAGCTGGGCGGCGGTCGCCTGCGCCACCCGGTCGTCCCGCAGCGCCTGCCCGGCCAGCACGCGGGCGAGCTTGAGGTCGTGGTTGCCGAGGAGGAACAGGCCGCGGCCCTGGTCGATCAGCTCGAACATCAGGCGCAGGACGCCGGGGCTGTCCGGCCCGTGGTCGGTGAGGTCGCCGAGTTGGACGATGAAGCGATCCTGCGCCGCGACGGCGTAGCGGAAGGCGACGGCATCACCGTGTACATCGCCCACCACGCGAAGCATGGCACCGGGAGGGATCGCGAGCGCGTTCATTTTGGCATCAATAATGATACGCCAGCACGTGGCCCGCCATGCAACAGATTGCGACGAGCGCCGTCGCGCGGCCTTGCGCCGGGGCGGGATGGTCGTTGCCTGGGGCGACGGGTGCGGGGCATGGCGTGCGCGGCGGCGAGGGCCGCTCAGCCCTTCGGCAGCGTGGCGAAGGCGGCGAGCGCGCGGTCGCGACCGGCCATCAGATCCACGATCGGATGCGGGTAGGAGCGGCCCAGCGTGATGCCGGCCTCGGCCAGGACGGACGCCGGCGCGTCCCAGGGCGCGTGGATGAACCTGGTGTCGAGCCGCGCCAGTTCGGGGACCCAGCGGCGGACATAGGCGCCGTCGGGGTCGAACTTCCGCCCCTGCAGCACCGGGTTGAAGACCCGGAAATACGGCGCGGCATCGGCCCCACAGCCGGCGATCCACTGCCAGCCGCCGGCGTTGTTGCCGAGATCGGCGTCCACCAGCGTGTCCCAGAACCAGCGCTCGCCCTCCTGCCACGGCAGCAGCAGGTGCTTGACCAGGAAACTGCCGACCAGCATCCGCACACGGTTATGCATCCAGCCGATCTCCCAGAGCTGGCGCATCCCGGCATCCACCAGCGGGATCCCGGTCCGCCCGCGCTGCCAGGCGCGCAACCCCGCCGGATCGTCCCGCCACGGCATCGCCGCGAAGGCCGCGCGCAACGGCGCGTCGGGCATCGTCGGGTGATGCCAGAGCAGGTGATGACAGAACTCGCGCCACAGCAGCTCGCGGATGAACACCGGCTGGCCGCGGCCGGTCGCGTGCCAGACCTGGGCGGGCGAGACCTCTCCGAAATGCAGATGCGGGGAGAGCATGGAGGTGCCGTCCCGGTCCGGCCGGTCGCGGTCGCTGCCGTAGCGTGCCGCGCGCGCCCCCGCGAAGGCCGCCAGCCGCGCGGTCGCGCCGGCCTCCCCCGGCGTCCAGGTCGCGCGCATCCCGCCCGCCCAGTCCGGCTGATGCGGCAGCAGGTTCCAGGATTCGAGCGTGTCCCCAGCAGGTCGCCGCGCGTGCGGGATCGCCTTGGGGGCCGGGCTGGGTGGCGGCGGATCGGGCTGCGCCAGGCAGGCTTTGGCGAACGGCGTGTAGACGGCGAACGGCTTGCCGCTGCGGTTGCGCAGCGTCTCGGGCGGAAACAGCAGCGTCGTCCGCACCCGGCGCAGGGCGCGGCCGTCCGCTTGCAGCGCCTCGGCGACCGCGCGGTCGCGGGCACGTTCGGCCGGTTCGGTGGGGGCGCCGGTGAACACGATGTCGGCGCCGACCTCCGCCGCGAGCGCCGGCAGGATTTCGGCTGCCGCGCCACGCCGTAGCAGCAGGTCGGCGCCACGCGCCCGCAGGTCCGCGGTCAGCGCGGCCAGGCTGTGATGCAGCCACCAGCGGGACGCCGCGCCGAGCGCCCATCGATCCTGCGTGTCCTGGACGTAGAGCGGCAGCACCGGCGCGCCGGTGGCGAGCGCCGCCTGCAGCGCCGGGTGATCGGCGAGGCGCAGGTCGTTGCGGAACCACAGGATGACCGGTGCGGACATGCGACCTCAGGATGGCTGTTTGGCAAGCCAGGCAGCGGCCGCGCGGTCCGCCCCCGATGGCAGCGGCGCATCGGGCGCGCGCATCCAGGTGATGATGTCCGTGGTGGGCGTGATCCGGTGCACGTCGCGCAGCAGCAGGTGGTAGCCGGCGGGGTAGAACGCCCGCACCGGCCCCGGCGGCAGCGCGCGCCAGGTGGCGGCGGTCGCCTTGGGCGGGATCAGCTCGTCATGCCCGCCATAGAGGAACAGCGCGCGGGCGTGGAAATGCGGTGCCGCGGCCAGCGCCGCGTCCATCAGGTCCACCAGCCCGCGCACCGCATCCACCCTGGTGCCGTGGATGGTCAGCGGATCGGTGGACAGGCGGCGGATCGCCTCCCGGTTGTCGCTCGCGCGGACGCGCACGAAGCCGCTGCCGGTCAGCCGCAGCCCTGGGACCGCGCTGGCCATCAACCACAGGGAGGAGCGCAGGAAGACGTTCATCTTCGCGCGTCCCCACACCGCCGGCGCGATCAGCACGTAGCCGTCCACCGGCGGCGGGTCCGGTTCGGTGGCGAGGCACATCAGCACCGCCGCCCCCATGCTCTCGCCCATCAGATAGAGCCGCGCCCGCGGGTATTGCGCGCGCAGCAGGGCCACCATGGCGCGCACGTCCGCGGCCATGCCCGGCCCTCCGGCCCACAGGCCGCGCGTGGCGCTGGCGCCGAATCCGCGCTGGTCGGGCGCATACAGCGCGATGCCGGCCTGGGCGAAGTCGGGGCCCGGATACTCCCACGCGTCTCGGCTGTCGTTCATGCCGTGCAGCGCCAGCACCACCGCCCAAGGGTCGCCGCCCGGCAGCCAGGCGCGGAAGGGCAGGCGCGCGCCGTCCGGCATCACGAATGCGTCCGCCGTCTCGGCCGGCGGCCCCAGCGGCACGCCGGGCGGGGCGAGTTCGGCGGTGCAGGCGGCGAGGGCCATCGCGGAAGCGGCCAGGAGCAAGGCGCGGCGGGCAGGGGCGGTCGGCATCGCGAGCGGTCGGGTCCTGGCATCGGAGGCGTCTTCGTCGTCACCGCCGGGCGGTGTCACCGCCAGGAGGGCGTCGTCGTCGAGGCGTTGTCACCGTCGGGCAACGGTCCTTGCAGATGGACCCGCCCCCAAGGAGGTCAACGGTGCGGCTGCGATCGGCTGGTTGAAACCCGGCGCCGCATCGGTATCATCCGGGACGCTCAACCGACCACGAAGGCTTTGCCCCCATGCCGGACGCCGCTGGCCTCGCTGCGCCGACCGAGATCATCCATGTCGACCACCGCACCGTCCCCTGCGACGGCGGCGACGGCGCGCTCGGGCACCCGCGCGTGTTCCTCTACATCGAGGACGAGCGGGTCATGTGCCCCTATTGCTCGCGGCTCTACATCCTGAACCCGGGAGCGGACGACGGACACGGACACTGATCCGGCTCTGCTGGCGCCCACGCCGCCGCCCGAGGCGCCCCCGCTGCACCTGGTCCTGATCGACGGATCGGGCTTCATCTTCCGCGCCTTCCACGCGCTGCCGCCGATGTCCCGCCCCGACGGGACGCCGGTCAACGCCGTGTTCGGCTTCACCAACATGCTGGCGAAGCTGCTGCGCGAGCACGTGGGCACCCATCTCGCGGTGATCTTCGACGCCGGGCGGGTGACGTTCCGTAACCGGCTGTACGAGGACTACAAGGCGCACCGCCCGCCGCCGCCCGAGGAGCTGATCCCGCAATTCGCCCTGGTGCGGGAGGCGACCGCCGCCTTCGGCGTGCCCGCGATCGAGCTCGAGGACTGGGAGGCGGACGACCTGATCGCCGCCTACGCCAAGGACACGGTAGAGCGCGGCGGCCAGGTCACGATCGTATCCTCCGACAAGGACCTGATGCAGCTCATCCGGCCGGGCGTGGAGATGCTCGACCCGATCAAGCAGAAGCCGATCGGGCCGGTCGAGGTGATGGAGAAGTTCGGCGTCACCCCCGACAAGATGGTCGAGGTGCAGGCGCTGATCGGCGACACCACCGACAACGTGCCCGGCGTGCCCGGCATCGGGCCCAAGGGCGCGGCGCAACTGATCAACGAGTACGGCGACCTGGACGCCGTACTGGCGGCCGCCCCCGGCATGAAGGCCTCCAAGCGCCGCGACATGCTGATCGAGCACGCAGAACGCGCGCGCATTTCACGCATTTTGGTGAAGCTGCGCGACGATGCGCCGCTGCCGGTGCCGGTGCCCGAACTCGGCGTGCGCGAGCCGGAGAAGCCCAGCCTCGCCAGCTTCCTCAAGGCGCAGGGCTTCCGCTCCATCGTCACCCGGCTCGGCCTCGACGGCAGCGCCCCGGAACCGGCGCCGGCCGCGCGCGCCACCCCGACTCCCGGCGCACGGCCGGCGGGCGAGGGGACGCCGACGCCGGCGCTCGACGGACCCGATGGCGCGCTCGCCTTCCTGATCCCCGCCCCCGCCGGAGACCCGGTGGCCGAGGCGGCCGCGTCCGGGTTCGGGCCGTACGAGACCGTCTCCACGGCCGAAGCGCTGCGAACCTGGGTGGAGGCCGCGCGCGCGGGTGGCGTCGTCGCGATCGACACCGAGACGGACGGGCTGGACGGCATGCGCGCGCGCCTGGTCGGCCTGTCGCTCGCCACCGCCGCCGGCCGCGCCTGCTACGTGCCGCTCGCGCACGAGATCCTGGAGCCGCAGCTTCCGCTCGCCGAGGCGATCGCCGAACTCGGCCCGCTGCTGACCGAACCCGGCGTGCTGAAGGTGTTCCAGAACGCCAAGTTCGACATGATGCTGCTGGAGCGCGCCGGCTTCCCGCGCCCGGCCCCGATCGACGACTCGATGATCATCTCCTACGCCCAGGAGGCCGGGCTGCACGGCCATGGGCTCGACGAGCTGTCGCGGCTGCATCTCGGCCACACGCCCATCGCCTATGACGAGGTGACCGGCACCGGCCGCAACCGGATCCCGTTCACCCAGGTCCCGCTCGACCGCGCCACCGCCTATGCCGCGGAAGATGCCGACGTGGCGCTCCGCCTCTGGGAGGCGCTGCGCCCGCGGCTGCGGCTCGCCGGCGCACTCACCCTCTACGAGCAGGTGGAACGGCGCCTGATCCCGATCCTGCTCGACATGGAACGGGCCGGGATCAAGGTGGACGCCGACGACCTGCGCCGGATGTCGACCGAATTCGAAGGGCGCATGGCGGTGATGGAGCAGGAGTGCCATCGCCTCGCCGGGCATCCGTTCAACGTCGGCAGCCCCAAGCAGTTGGGGGAGGTGCTGTTCGACGAGATGAGCCTGCCGGGCGGCAAGCGGATGAAGACCGGCGCCTGGGGCACCGATTCCTCCGTTCTGCAGACCCTGGCCGACCAGGGGCTGGAACTGCCGGCCAAGGTGCTGGAGTGGCGCCAGCTCCAGAAGTTGAAGTCGACCTATGCCGACGCGCTGGTGGACGAGATCAACCCCGAGACGGGGCGGGTGCACACCTGCTTCGCGATGGCGATCGCCTCGACCGGCCGGCTGTCCTCGACCGATCCGAACCTGCAGAACATCCCGATCCGCACCGAGGAAGGCAGCCGCATCCGCCACGCCTTCGTCGCCGAACCCGGGCATGTGCTGGTCAGCGCCGACTACTCGCAGATCGAGCTCCGCCTGCTCGCGCATGTCGCCGACATTCCGGCGCTGCGCGACAGTTTCGCGAAGGGCGAGGACATCCACACCCGCACCGCCTCCGAGGTGTTCGGCGTGCCCATGGAGGGCATGGACCCGATGACCCGCCGGCGCGCCAAGGCGATCAATTTCGGCATCATCTACGGCATTTCCGGCTTCGGCCTGGCCCGGCAGTTGGGCATCACGCCCGGCGAGGCGCGCGGCTACATCGACCGCTACTTCGCCCGCTATCCGGAGATCCGCGCCTACATGGACGCGGCGCGCGACGAGGCCCGCAAGTTCGGCTTCGTCACCACCCCGTTCGGCCGCCGCTGCTGGGTGCCGGGCATCGCCGAGAAGAACGCGGCGCGGCGCAGCTATGCCGAACGCCAGGCGATCAACGCCCCGCTGCAGGGCGGCGCCGCCGACATCATCAAGCGCGCGATGGTGCGCCTGCCCGAGGCGATGCGGGCCGCCGGCCTGCGCTCCCGCCTGCTGCTGCAGGTCCATGACGAGCTGGTGTTCGAGGCGCCCGAGGACGAGGCGGAGCGCCTCTCCGCCCTGGCGCGCGAGGTGATGGAAAGTGCTGCCACCCTGCGCGTGCCGCTGGTGGTCGAGACCAACCACGGCCGCACCTGGGGCGACGCGCACTGATCCTGCCCCGCGCCGGCTTGCGGGCCGACGCAGCCTCCGCCGATCACGCGCTATGACAGCCCGAAATACGCCTTGTGGAGGCTGTCGTCGGCTTCCAGTTCGGCAACGGTGCCTTCGAAGCGAATGCGCCCGCCTTCCAGGGTGAAGACACGATCGGCCAGGTCGAGGAACGCGATGTTCTGTTCCGCGATCAGCATCGCCAGCCCCTGTTCACGGAACTTGCTCAACACCTGGATGACCTGGCTCACGAACAGCGGCGACAGGCCTGCGGAAGGCTCGTCCATCACCAGCAGTTTCGGCGATGAGGCCAGGGCCTTCGCGATCCCCAACATCTTGCGTTGTCCCCCCGAGAGGGCACCCCCGAGCGTGCCGCGGCGGGTCGCAAGGTCCGGGAAGTAGCCGTAGAGTTCTTCCATCCGTGTCTTGAGCGCGGATTTCTCGATGAACTGGCCGCCGACGCGCAGGTTCTCCTCGATGGTCAGGCCGGGGAACACACCGATCTCGGACATGTACGCGAGGCCTCGGCGGACGCGACGGTCGGTACGCCAGGCGGTGACCTCGTCGGGATCCAGAAATACATGTCCCTTCCAGGCCGGCAGCAGGCCGACGAGCACTTTCAGCAGCGTGGTCTTTCCGGCCCCGTTGGCGCCGAGAAGCACCACCGATTCCTTCCGCCGCACGGTCACCCCGGCGCCCCAGAGGACCTGGACACGGCCGTAGCCTGCCTCGATGCCATCCGCGCGCAGGACGGTTTCAGCCATGATGGCCTCCACCCAGGAACACGCGGATGACCTCCGGATCTTTGGTGGCGTCCGCCAGCGTTCCGCCGAAGAACTCCTTGCCGGCAGCCATGATCACCACCCGGTCGGTCACCTTGTCGATGAAGCCCATCAGGTGTTCCACCACCAGCAGAGCCATGCCGCCATCGGCCAGCGCGCGCAGGCGGTCCGCCATGCGGTTCAGTTCGGACGGGTTCAGGCCGGCGGCGAGTTCATCGACGAGCAACAATCTCGGCTCGGTCGCCATGGCGCGTGCCAGGTCCAAGGTCTTCTGCTGGGCGCTGTTGAGGTCGGCCGCAGGCCGATTGGCATACTGATCCAGCTCCAACTCTGCCAGCAGGGCATCGACGTCGAAACCCGGTCGCGGGTCGCCATAATGCGCGGCGAGTTCGACATTCTCCCGCACGGTCAGCGACAGGAACGGCCTGGGAGACTGGAATGTCCGGTTGATGCCGGCCTTCGCGAGGGAATGCGGTTTTTCCCCACCGATCGAGCGGCCGCCATACTGCACCGTCCCGCCATCGGGCGCGTACAGGCCGGAGATGACGTTGATGCAGGTCGTCTTGCCTGATCCGTTCGGGCCCACCAGACCGAGGACCTCGCCCGGCTGGAGGTGGAAGCTGACGCCGGCCAGGGCCGTGAAGCCGCCGAAGCGCTTCACCAGGTCCTGCACTTGCAGAAGCGCCCCCATTTGCTGTGACTCAGGGGACACGGATGCCTCGGCTGGTCAGCAGGGACACGAGGCCGTTGGGCAGGAACAGCACCAGCAGGACGATCAGCGCGCCGTAGGTGAACTGGAAATACTGCGGAACCGCGATGCCGATCACGTTGTAGACGCCATACAGGATGAACACACCGAGGAGCGGCCCCACCAGGGTGGTCGCGCCGCCGAACAGGAGAAAGACGGTGGCGAAGATCGACACCGAGAGGTCGAAGGCGGTGTCCGGGTAGAAGACGGAGATGTGCCAGGCGAACACGCCGCCGACCAGGCCGGCGATCACCGCGGAGAGTGTCCATGCCACCGTGCGTCCCCGCACCACGGAAATCCCCGCCATCGACGCGCTGACCGAGTCGTCGCGGATGGCCTGCAACGACATCCCGAAGCGCGAGTTGCGCAGCCAGACGACGAGCATCAACGTGACCGCCAGGATCGCCAAAGCGAGGTAGTAGGACGCGGCCGGGGCGAACACCCCGGACAGGGACACGCCATACGGACCCTTGGTGACGTTCTCCAGATCGGGGTTGGCGATCACTTCGTACAAGGCCTGCGCCGCGGCCATGGAGGCGATCGCGAAATACGCGCCGGACAACCGCAGGAGTGGCAGCAGGATGACCGACAGCACCAGCGCGGCGAGCCCTGCACAGACCATCGCGGCAAAGGCGGGCAGATGGAGGTGCATGACGGCCAGGGCAAAGCCGTAAGCACCGGCGCCGAA
Organism: Rhodospirillales bacterium; assembly: GCA_017304945.1. Taxonomy (GTDB): domain Bacteria; phylum Pseudomonadota; class Alphaproteobacteria; order Acetobacterales; family Acetobacteraceae; genus Rhodopila. The sequence continues at coordinate 28,470 of JAFKLG010000072.1, read as the reverse complement.
GAAGCCGACATAGCCGAAGGGCAGATAGCCGGTGAAGCCGTAGATGATGTTCAGTCCCTGCGACAGGGTCAGGAACATGATGAAATTGAACAGCATCAGCTCGTTGGAATAGACGCCGCGGGCGATCCCCATCACGGCGACCACGGACGTGGCGATCGCCGCGTCCAGTATGGCTCTGCGCGTCCTCGAACTATGCACGGCGGACCTTTCGGCCGAGGAGTCCCTCGGGCCGGATCAGCAGCACGCCGATCAGCAGCAGGTTCGGCAGAAGATTGGCCCAGGAACTCAGATAGGTCTGCATCAGCATCAGGGATACGCCGTAGATGATCCCGCCCAGCAACGTGCCGAGCGGGTTGCCGAGGGTGCCGACGACGATGACGGCGAAGGCGGTGAGGTTGATCGCGACGCCCATGTTCGGCGTGATGCTGCCCATGATGAACGGCGCGAAGACGCCGGCGATACCGGCCAGAGCCAGGCTGATGCCGAACGCCACGGCGGACACCATGTTGACGTCGATGCCGGTGGCCAGGGCCTCGTCACGGGAGACCATGACCGCCCGTGTCAGGGTGCCGAGGCGGGTGCGATACAGGTAGAAGTACACGGCCAGCACGGCGATGGCGGAGGCCGCGGCGGAGTAGAACCAGGCCTTGGGCAGCCGGGTGCCGAACAGGATGATCGGGCCGACACCCATCAACCGCGGCGGCAGCGAGCGTTCGGTGGCGCCGATGGAGATCGTGGTGACCGCCTCGATCATCTGCGACAGACCGAAGAACAGGATCAGCGACAGCATCTCGGAATCGCGTGATCGCAGGAGGCGCGGCACGACGGCGTAATAGACCGGCAGCCCGGCGACGAGAAACACGACGAGCACCAGAACGGCCGACACCAACGGGTGCAGGCCCAGGCTGGTGAACAGCGCCCAGGCCGCGACGCCGCCCAGCATCAGGACGTCGCCATGGGCCAGGTTGACGATGCGCATCACACCGAAGACCAGGTTCAGACCCAGCCCGACCAGCGTGAAGTAGAGACCGAAAAAGATGCCGGCGATCACGGCCCCGATCAGCATGGCGCGTCACTCACGTCCGTTTCGCCGGAATCGCTCCGCTGCCTCGATCGTTGCAGCGGATACCAACGCTCGATCTGCTCAAAGCCGGTTCACTTTCCCAGGACAGCCTTGCCGTTCGCCAGGTCGGGCGGGTACACCGCGACCAGTTTCAGGTCGTCCTTGCCGGCTGGCTGCAACTGGCCGAGCGGAGTGACTTCGCCGATCTGGGCGCCGTCCTTGCGCAATTCGAAGGTGCCATCCAGCGTCTTCAGCTTGCCCGAGAGCGCGAAGACCGCGTCATGGATGGCCATCTGATCGAGGCTCTTGGTCGTCTCCAGCGTCCGCTGGATCACGAGCCCGGTCATGTAACCGTAGATGGCGTTCGCTCCGAACGCGACGCCCGATCCTGACGGATACTTCTTCTCCCAGGCCGCGCGGAATTCCGTCTGCGTCATGCCGATTTCCGGCTTGTATTCGTAGTTCGACGCGGGAACGTAGCTGAAGGTGTTCGCCACTGCCGAGACGCCGACGTTCTTCTCGATCTCTTCCTTCTCCGTGCCGCCGTAGATCGTGAACACGAAGCGGAACTGGTTCCCGCTGTCCTGCAGATTACGCAGGAACGCGATGTCATTGCCGACGTAGCCGAGCTCCAGCACGGCGTCCGGATTCTGCGCGGCGATGTTGTTGATCAGGACGGTGTAGTTGGACGTGTTCGTCGGAACGCCCTGATAGTAGACCACCTTCACCTTCTTATCCCGCTCGAAGAAGCCCTTCAGGGCGGCGGCCTGGGTGCCGGTGAAGTCATTGGTGGAATACAGGATGGCGACGGTGCGGATGCCTTCCTTGTAGCCCTCGTCGTTCAGGTAGTCCGAGATGTAGTGCGGCCAGATGGTCGAGACCGGGTCGGCCATCAGGGCGATATACGGGTTGTCGTCGCTGAAGAACGCGGCCCCCGTGCCGGAGACGTCGAACAGGAACTGCTTGTGCTCTCGCGCGATCGGCACGCCCACCGAGGTCAGCACGGATCCGGAATCGGCGATCAGGAGATCGACATGGTCCTGGGTGATCAGCTGATTGTACAGGGTTGCGGCGGTGGCGGTGCTGGACTGGTCGTCATAGGCGATCAGCTTGATCGGGATGCGCTTGTTGCCGAACGCCTGCATCTGGACGCCGCCCTTGGCGTTGGTTTCGTCCACCCACATCTTGAAGGCGTTGTAGACCGGCATGGAAATCGAGGCATACGGTCCTGAGCTGGCGTAGAGTTCGCCGATCGTGATCTGGCTGGGTGCCGCAGGCTGTGCCTGAGCCGGCGCTCGTGCCATCGCGATGCCGGACGCAGCAAGCACGCCGAGCGCCAGTAGCTTGGACCTCATTCGCATCCCCTTCGTGTTCGTGTCCTTGCGAGATTGGTCGCGAGCTGCGTGGCGGCCATCCGTCAAACAGGGGTGTGGGCTCAACTATGGAGGCGTGTCAATCGACGCACAGTCGAGGTCGGGCTCCGGGGGAACCGGTATAGTTTCCGATATAGTTTCAAGCCACGCGCCCCTGTGCCGTCCAAGCCAGACCGAAGTCTTCGCTCGAGATGAGGACGGAAACAGGTGCCGCGGCCAGCCCTGGCTTTGCGGATCATGATGACGAGAGCTGGAAGTTTGGCGTCAGCCGGGTCCCGCACGCTCTGCTTCAGCTTGCGGCATTGCGGCGGCAGAGCGAGGCAGATCGAGGCCGGCTTGCGCGACTGGCCTCCGGATGGATGGCCAACGCGATCTCCGGCAATCCGAGAACTTCGATTTGAAGTAACTTCGGTTTGAAATACTCGAGGTACTGGTCGGGCGGGCGCTGGGTTCGTGTCGGCGCGCTGCATCGAGTCTCCAGGAGGGAGATCAGGCCTCCGGCGCGGGGGCGCGGAAATACGGCTCGACGGTTCCGCGCACCTTCATCGCGAGCGGCTTGCCGAACCGGTCCACCGTCTTGCCGACCGCGAGCCGCGCCCAGCCCTCGCTGACGCAGTATTCCTCGACATTGGTCCGGTCGACGCCGTTCAGCTTGACCCCGACGCCACGCTCCAGCAGGGCGGCGTCGAAATGCGGGCTCTTCGGGTCGTTCGAGAGGCGGTCGGGCGGGGTATCGGTCATCGCTGGTCTCCGGCCGAAATGCAGAGCGGGGGAAATAGCGGCCCCGCCTCGGGAAGGGAAGCGGTCGGCGGGCGCCTCGTGGTGTCGGGCGGGGGAGGGGGCGCGAGTGTGTCGAGGCGGGGGCGAGGCCGCGGGTGCGTCGAGGCGGCGGCGTCGCGTCCCGTGTCATGGCCGGCGCCCTGTGTCATGGCCGCCGCAGGGCGGCCATCCATGACTTCTCTGCCGCACGACGTCGTGGATGGCCGGCCTGCGCCGGCCATGACACGGGAGGAGCGCGCCGTGGATGGCCGGCCTGTGCCGGCCGTGACACGGGAGGAGCGCGCCGCTCCCGACTGCCTCGCTCCCGCTCCCCACTCCCTCGCGGCCCTCGTCTTTCCCCGACTCCGCCGGAGCCCCTCACACCGTCATCGGCCCGCGGCGGGGCGTGGCCTCGCCGACACTGTCGGGCGTCACCGGAATGCCCGCCGCCTCATAGGCCTCCCGCTGCGCCGCCGGGGTCATGCGCACCAGGCGGTCCGCCAGTGCGGACAGCGCGCCGAGCGGAGAGCCCGTGACGGTCCGCTCCACCCAGGCGAGCGTCCGCGGCCAGCGAGCCGCGTCCAGGGTCACGCGCGACCAGGTCAGGTTGCGGAACAGCACCGCCACCGACAGGTCCGCGATCGACAGGGGACCGACCACATACCCCTCCGCCGGCGCAACGCCCTCCAGATAGTCGAGCACCGGCGGCAATGCCTCCGCCACGCCGCGCTCCAGCGCGGCTACGTCCCGTGGGCGGCCCCAGATGCCCGGCTTGATCACCGCCTCGTTGAACACCTGCCACATGATCACGTCGCTCATGCGCGTCGCCGCGAACGCCTCCAGCCAGCGGGCGCGTGCTCGGTCTGCCGGCGTGGACGGCAGCAGCGGCGGGTCGGGGTAGCGCTCGTCCAGGTACTGGCAGATCACCGCACTGTCCGAGATCGTCACCTGGTCGTCGATCAGCACCGGCACGCGTCGGAGCGGGCTGACCGCGGTGAAGCGGTCGCCGCCGAAGAACGGGATGATCGGGTCGATCGTCACCGGCACGCCCTTCAGGGCGCATACGGCGAGCACCTTGCGGACATAGGGCGATACCGCGCCGCCGATGATGGTGGCCGGGGCAGGGAGATCGGGCATGGGACTCCTCCTCGCCCGAGGCTGCCGCAAATCGACGCGGCATGACAGGCGGGAAGGGACGTCTCCCGGGAAGCCGGTGCAGGGGAGTCGTTTGCCTCGTCAGTCCATCAGGTAGGAGAGTTATTTTTTCTTCATCAGCCCGTCTTGCGCTGGGGGAAAATAAAATCATTCTCCAGACCCCGGCGCGCCTGCCCGATACTCCGCGCCGCCCAGCAGGACGTCCGATGCGCCAAACCTTTCTCCGGCTCCGCCGCCACCTCCGCCGCAACGCCCGCTCCCACATGCGGCAGGATGTCATCCTCGCCTGCGCCGGATGGTGGATGTGAACGCCGCCCTCGCGCGGCTGGTCCCGCCCGACTTCGCGCCGGGGTCGGTCTGGCTGGTCGGCGCCGGTCCCGGTGATCCGGGGCTGCTCACCCTGCACGCGCTGCACGCCCTCACCACCGCCGACGTGGTGCTGCACGACGCCCTGGTCGCGCCCGAGATCCTCGCCCTGATCGAGACCGCGCATCGCGAGTCCGTCGGCAAGCGCGCCGCCGGGACCCGCACGCCGCAGCTTCGCATCAACCAGCGCCTGGTGACGCTGGCCCGCGCCGGCCACCGCGTGGTGCGGCTCAAGGGCGGCGATCCGCTGGTGTTCGGCCGCGGCGGAGAGGAGGCGGTGGCGCTCGCCGCCGCCGGCATCCCGTTCCGCATCGTGCCGGGGATCAGCGCCGGCATCGGCGGCACCGCCAGCGCCGGGATCCCGCTCACCCACCGCACGCTCGCGCGCAGCGTGGTGTTCGCGACCGGCCACGACTCCAGCGGCACCCTCCCCGACAGCCTCGACCTCGCCGCGCTCGGCCGCGGCGGCGACGTGCTGGTGTTCTACATGGGCACCCGCCAGGTGGGCGCGATCGCGGATCGGCTGATCGCGGCCGGCCGCGACCGCGACGAGGCGCTCGCCTTCGTCACCGATGCCACCACGCCCCGCCAGGACGTGCGGCTCGCCACGCTCGCGACCGCCGAGGCCGTCGCCGCCGGCCTGCCCGCGCAGGGCGCCACGCTGATCGTGGTCGGGCCGGTGCTGGCCGTGCGCGACCTGATCGCGCCGCTGCAACAGACCACCCCCATGGCCATCCGTGCGCCGGCGGCGCGCGACGTCGGAGACCAGGCATGAGCACCACGATCGCCCGCAACCCGCTCGACGCCGGCGCCCCGTTCGGCCCCGATGCCGGCGCCCGCCTGGGCGACGACCAGCTCGCGGAAATCCGCCGCCTGCTCGCCGCCGCCTCCCGCGAGCAGCGCCTGTGGCTGGCCGGCTATCTCGCCGGTCTCGACCAGGCCGCCGGCCTGCCCGCGTCCGCCCCCGTCGCCACGGCCGCAGCGCCGGCGCAGAAGGCCAAGCTGACGATCCTCTACGCGACCGAATCCGGCAACGCCGAGGCGCTCGCCGCCACCGCGCGCAAGACCGCCCAGCGTCTCGGCTTCCAGGCCAAGGTGCTGGACATGGCGGATGCGACGCCGGCCGGCCTCGCCGATCTCGGCACCGTGCTGGTGATCGCCAGCACCTGGGGGGAGGGCGATCCGCCCCAGCGCGCCGAGGCGTTCCACGCAGCGCTGATGGCGGCGGACGCGCCGCGTCTCGCCGGCCTGCGCTACGCGGTCCTCGCCCTGGGCGACCGCGCCTATGCCCGCTTCTGCGAAACCGGCAAGCAGTTCGACGCCCGCCTCGAAGCGCTGGGCGCGACCCGGCTCGCGCCGGTCGTGGAGTGCGATCTCGACTACAAGAAGCCGGCCGCGGCCTGGATCGATTCGACGCTGCGGCTGCTCGACGACAAGCCGGCCGATCCCGGCGCCGCGGTGATCGCCTTCCCACGTCCCGCCGCGATCGAGGACGAGGCCGCCGAACCGCTCCCGGTTGCCGCCGAGGTCTCCGAACGCACCAACCTCAATTCCAGCCGCTCCGACCTCGAGACCTGGCACGTGGCGCTGTCCTTCGCGGAGGGTGCCCCGGCCTACGAGCCGGGTGACGCGATCGGTTTCGTGCCCACCAATCAGCCGGCACTGGTGGACGAGGTGCTGCGGACGGCCGGGCTCGCCGGCGACGACGCGCTGCATGCGGCGCTGAGCCGGGACTTCGACATCACCCTGCTGACCCGCCCACAGGTCGCCGCCTACGCGGCGCTCACCGGCGATGCGACCCTCGGCCGGATCGCCGCCGACGAGGGGTTGCTCGGCGACTTTCTCCGAGATCGCCAGTTCGTCGACCTGCTCGCCGCGGCGCCGCACACGCTGACCGCGGACCAGCTCACCGGATTGCTGCGGCCGCAGCCGGCGCGGCTCTACTCGGTCGCGTCCAGCCGCAAGGCGGTGGGTGACGAGGCGCATCTGCTGGTCGCCAAGGTGGGGTGGGAGAGCCATGGGCGCGCCCGCACCGGGGTCGCCTCCGGCCAGGTGGCGGACCGGCTGGCGACCGGCGATGCCCTGGCGGTGACGCTGAAGCCGAACCCGCATTTCCGCCTGCCCGCCGATCCGGCGACGCCGGTGATCATGATCGGCCCCGGCACCGGTGTCGCGCCGTTCCGCGGCTTCCTGCAGGAGCGCGAGGCGATCGGCGCCACCGGCCGCAACTGGCTGTTCTTCGGCGCGCGGCGGTTCACGCACGACTTCCTCTACCAGCTCGACTGGCAGGAATGGCGCGCCGCCGGCCTGCTGACCCGCATCGACCTCGCCTTCTCCCGCGACCAGCCGGAGAAGATCTACGTGCAGCAGCGCATGTGGGAGGCGCGGCGGGAGCTGTGGGCGTGGCTGCAGGACGGCGCCGTTCTCTATGTCTGCGGCGACGCGAAGGCCATGGCGCGGGACGTCCATGCCGCGCTGCTCGCCATCATCGCCGACCAGTCCGGCGCATCACCGGAGCAGGCCGCCGAGACGCTGCGCACGCTGCAGCGCGCCGGCCGCTACAAGCGGGACGTGTACTGAGATGACCCAGCTTTCACGCAACGAGCACATCAAGGCGGACAGCCGCTTCCTGCGCGGCACGATCGCCGAGGGGCTGCTCGACCAGCTCACCGGCGGCCTGTCCGAGGACGACCAGCAGCTCACGAAGTTCCACGGCATCTACCAGCAGGACGATCGTGACCTGCGGCCGGAACGGGCGAAGAAGCGGCTGGAGAAGGCGTTCAGCTTCATGGCGCGGCTGCGCGTGCCGGGCGGCGTGCTGACCGCGCCGCAATGGATCGCGATGCACGACCTGGCCGCGACCCGTGGCAATGGCACGCTGCGCCTGACCACGCGGCAGACGATCCAGTTCCACGGACTCATCAAGAGCAACCTGCGTCCGGCGATCCAGGCGATCCATGCGGCGCTGCTCGACACCGTGGCGGCCTGCGGCGACGTGAACCGCAACGTGATCGCCTCGGTCGTGCCGCAGCTCCCCGAGGCGCATGAAGCCGTGGTCGCGCTGGCGAACGCGATCAGCGACCGGCTGCGCCCGCGCTCCCGCGCCTGGCACGATATCTGGATCGACGGCACGCAGGTCGCCGGCGGCGAGGAGGAGGACGAGCCGATCTACGGCCGCACCTACCTGCCGCGGAAGTTCAAGATCGCGATCGCGGTGCCGCCGCAGAACGACGTCGACGCCTTCGCGCACGATATCGGCTACATCGCGGTACTCGAGCAGGGACGCATCATCGGCTACGACGTCGCGGTGGGCGGCGGCATGGGGATGACGCATGGCGAGCCCGACACCTTCCCGCGCACCGCCGACGTGATCGGCTTCTGCACCGCCGACCAGGCGGTGGACGTGGCCGAGGCGATCGTGACGATCCAGCGCGACTGGGGCGACCGCGCCGACCGCAAGCACGCGCGGCTGAAATACACGATCGAGCGCCGCGGGCTGGACGCGTTCCGCACCGAACTGACGCGGCGTCTCGGGTGGGAGTTGTCGGCGCCGCGTGCGGCGGGATTTGCCCGCACGGGCGATGCCGCCGGCTGGCAGGACGCGCCGGACGGCACCGGCCATTACGGGCTGTTCGTCGAGAACGGCCGCGTTGCCGGCCCGCTGCTCGCGGCGCTGCGCCAGGTTGCGGAGCAGCATGCGGGACGGTTCATCATCACGCCGAACCAGAACCTGGTGATCGCCGACGTGCCGCCCGGGCAGCGCGCCACGGTCGAGGCGCTGCTGGCGCCGCACGCCACCGCCAGCCGGTTGCGACGGAATGCGATGGCCTGTGTGGCGCTGCCCACCTGCGGCCTCGCCTTGGCGGAGAGCGAGCGCTATCTGCCGGAACTGATCGGCGCGCTCGAGCAGGTGGTGGGGCGTGTCGGCCTGACCGCGGACGACATCATGATCCGCATGACCGGATGCCCGAACGGCTGCGCGCGGCCGTATCTCGCGGAGATCGGCCTCGTGGGCACCGGGCCGGGGCTCTACAATCTGTATCTCGGCGGCGCGTTCGACGGCACCCGGCTGTCGAAGCTCTACCGCCGCCAGATCGGGCACGACGCCATCATCGCCGCGCTCACGCCGCTGCTGAGCGCGTATGCGGCGCAGCGCGGGGCGGGGGAGCGCTTCTCCGACTTCGTGATCCGCACCGGCGTGGTGCAGGCCACACCGTCCGGCAATCGCTTCCATGACGATCTGCCGGCGGAGCTCGCGGCATGAACGCGCTCGCGCTTTCGCTCCGTGCGGTCCTGGCGCCGCTCGCGGGCCTGCCCTTCGCGCTCGCCGCGCTGCTGCCGCTGACGGTCACCGATGGGCAGCACGCGGTGCTGGGGATGGTCACCGCGGTGCTCGCCACCTTCACGCTGGTGCTGCCGGTGATGGCGATCGTGGGCGGCACGCCGAACCAGGCGGCGGAGGCGGCCACCCGCCTCCCGCTCACCCCGGCGCGCTATGCCGCGCTGCTGGCGCTGTGGATGGCCGCCGACCTCGCGGGGGCCCTGCTGGCGCGGTGACACGCCGGGCCTTGGGAAGGGCGTTGGGTCTGCCCCGATCGCCCCCTCACCCCACCGGCGGGCCGACATACTCCGAGCTGGGGCGGATCATGCGGCCGCCGGCACGCTGCTCCAGCGCATGCGCGATCCAGCCGGCGCTGCGGCCGACGGCAAAGACCGGCGTGAAGCTGGCGCGTGGGAAACCCACCGCGTCCAGCAGCAGCGCCGCCATCACCTCCACGTTCGGCGGCAGGCTGCGCCCGGGCTTCACGCGCGCGATCGCCTTTGCCACCGCCTGCTCGAGCCGCGCCGCGAACGCCACGCGGGCCGCGGCGGGCCCGAAGCGTTGCAGTGCCGCCCGCATCGCCTCCGCCCGCGGGTCGTTGCCGCGGAACACGCGGTGCCCGAACCCCATCAGCCGCTCGCCGGCGGTCAGCTTCGCCACCAGCCACTCCTCCAGCGCGTCCTCCGGCACCGCGGCGGCCGCGTCCAGCATGTCGAGCGTCGGTCCCGGCGCGCCGCCGTGACGCGGGCCGGTGAACGCGCACCAGGCGCCGAGCACCGCGGCGGCGAGGGAGGCGTGGGTGGAGGCGATGATGCGGGCGGTGAAGCTGGAGCCGGACAGGCCGCTCTCCGCCATGACCGCGAAATACGTATCGAGCGCCTGCACCGCGACCGGCTCTGCTGGCGTGCCATGGGTCATGCGCAGCAGGTCCGCGGCGGTGCCCAGCGTGGGGTCGGGGGCGACCGGCGCCTGGCCGCATCCGATCCGGTGGATCGCCCCGACCGCGACGGTCATCGCGCCCACCAGTTGTTCGGGCGAACTGCTGTCCGGCAGTTCGGCGAGGCAGAGCCGCAGCGCCTCGGCGGGCGGCCGGTTCGCGGCCTGGGCGGACCAGTCCTCGAGGCGCGCGAAGGCGGCGGCACGCGCGGCGCCGAGCCGGGTCTGGATCGAGGCGGCGGTGAGGTCGTGGCCGGCGAACCCGTCCCACAGCAGCGCCACGGTGCCCTCGAAGCCGAGGGGCACGAGGTCGGGCACCGCCACGCCGCGCACCCAGACCATGCCCGCCGCGGAATCCGTGTGGCTCAGCACCGTTCGCGCCGCGATGACGCCGTCCAGCCCGTCGCTCACCCCGTGTCCTCCTCCGTGTCGCCGCGTCACCATGCCCATGCACCCGGCCCGTGTCAGCCCGCTTGATCGGCGCCCGGCAGGCTGCGAAAACCCGCCGGAACGCGTGAGGATCCCCGTCGTGAAGACCAAGACCGATCGGAGCAAGGCGGCGCAGCCCGCCGGCTCGTCCAGCCGCGCGGCCGCGGCGAAGGCGCTGACCGAGGCGCAGCGTGCCTATGAGACGAAGCGCGCCGCCAAGGCCGGCATGAGCCTCGACAAGTGGCTGGACGCCAAGCAGCGCCGGCTCGAGGAGGAGGCGAAGGCGCGGCAGAAGGCGGCCGAACCGATCAAGCCCTCGAAGCCGCCCGGCTTCCTCGCCCGCCTGCTCGAACGCGCCCAGAAGCCGCTCGGATCCTGACGCCGCCGGCGTCGCCGCCAGGCTGCCGACGGATCTCCCCGCGACGGCACCCATCTCCCAGCCGGGGTCGCAACGATCCCGGCCGGATGGCTTCACGATGGCGTTCCCCCGCATGCGATCGGCCGCGCCACGCGCAACATGTGGTCGCGTCGACAACCGTGAGGGGGCAGGCGCATGGCCGGCGAAGTGCTGCACGAAGACGCATCGATCCTGGGGCCGGAGATCCTGGATCGCCACCGCGCAATCTCCACCGTGATGGAGGAGCTGGAGGCGATCGATTGGTACGACCAGCGGATCAAGGCCAGCAGCAACGCCCAGCTCCGCGCCATCCTGACGCATAACCGCAACGAGGAAACCGAACACGCGTCGATGATCCTGGAGTGGCTGCGCCGCCACGACCCGGAATTCGACAAGCACATGCGCCGGTTCCTGTTCACCTCCGGCCCGATCCACGACATCGCCGAGGCGGCCGAGGGCGACGACTCCATGCCGCCCTTGCCGCAGGAGCGGAACGGGGCGGCCGCCTCGAACGGCGCGAGCGGCGACGGGAGCCTCGGCATCGGCAGCCTGCGCGGCGCCGCGCAGGGGGGGCGCTGAGCATGGACCATCTGCTTCGCGACCTCGCCCCGATTTCCGCGGCCGGCTGGGCCGAGATCGAGAGCGAGGCGAGCCGCACCCTGAAGCGCACCCTCGCGGCGCGCCGGCTGGTCGATTTCGCCGGGCCGCAAGGCTGGGAGGCGGCGGCGATCGGCACCGGGCGCAGCGCGCCGGTGACGGCACCCGGCGGCACGCAGGTGCATGCCCGCAAGCGCGAGGTGCTGCCGATGGTGGAGCTGCGCGTGCCGTTCGAGATGAGCCGCCGCGAGCTCGAGGCGATCGACCGCGGCGCGAAGGACCCGGACACCGATCCGGTGATCGCCGCCGCTCGCGGCATCGCGCTCGCCGAGGATCGGGCGATCTTCTACGGGCTGCCGGATGCCGGCATTCAGGGAATCTGCACCGCGCAGCAATCCGCCGCCGTCACGCTGGACGTGGCGCCGGACACCTATCCGGGGCGGATCGCGGTGGCGCTGAACCGGCTGCGCGACAACGGCGTCGACGGCCCGTACGCCATTGCACTGGGGGAGAGCAGCTACACGGCGCTGACCGAGGCGACCCAGGGCGGCTACCCGGTCCTCGAGCACGTGCGGCGCCTGGTGGACGGGCCGCTGGTCTGGGCGCCGGCGCTCGAAGGGGCGGTCGTGCTGTCCCTGCGCGGGGACGACTTCCTGCTCACCGTCGGGCAGGATTTCTCGATCGGCTACCTGTCGCACGACGTCGACACGGTGAAGCTCTACATCGAGGAGAGCTTCACCTTCTGGCTGGTCTCGCCGCAGGCGGCGATCCCGCTGGCGTTGCCGGCCGTCGGCTGATGCGGGACCGGCGCCGGCCCGCCTGCCAGCGCGGCGGTTCACCCCTGGGTGACACGCCGCGCCGGTTGGGAGTGGTCATGCGCCGGATCGGGGCGGCGTGCCCGGCGACGACGGGACGGGCGCCGCCTGCGGCGCCGCCACAGGGAGCGGCCGCTCCTTCAGCTCGTCGCGGATCTCGGCCAGCAGCTTCTCGGTCGTGGTCGGCGGGCTGGGCTGCTTGTCCGCCCGCACCTTCAGCCGGGTCAGCGCCTTCACGACCCAGAAAATCGCGAAGCTGATGATCACGAACTGGATCACCGCGTTGATGAACAGGCCGAGGTTGAGCGTCGCGGCCCCGGCCCTCTGGGCATCGGCGAGCGTGTCGTAGTGCTGGCCGTTCAGCGCCACGAAGACGTTCGAGAAGTCGATCCCGCCGACCAGCAGGCCGAGAAGCGGATTGAAGACGTCCTTGACCAGGCTGTTCACGACGCCGGTAAAGGCCGCGCCGATGATGACGCCGACGGCGAGGTCGACGACGCTGCCGCGCAGAATAAAGGCGCGGAATTCACCGACCCATTTCGGCTGCTTCGGTGCCAGCATTGATTCTCTCCTCCGATGGTGCCCCTGTCCGGGTTAGCGGAACTGTCGCGCGAGGGCCAGCACGCAGCGGCATCCCTCTGGGGCAGGGGCGGATCTCGTCATGCAAACGCCACGATCCGTGAGGGTGACAGACGCTGCATGACCGGGCTAACAGGGCCACCCGCAACTCCGCTCCGAAGCTCATGACCGCCACGACCCTTCCCTCGCTGGCCATTGCTCGACGCCTGCCCAATCTGTGGGATCTGGTGGCGGTCGTCGTCGTCTTCGGCGCGCTGATCGGCGGACTGCACGTCGCCCAGGGCACGCTCGTGCCGATCGATACGCCGGGAGCCACCGAGGTCAGCCTCGATCCGTCGCACCTGCCCGAATATGCGGTACGCACGACGCTGCGAATGTTCGCGGCACTGTTTGCGTCGCTGCTGTTCACCTTCACCTACGGCACCGCCGCGGCGAAGTCGCGCCGGCTGGGCCTCGTGCTGGTGCCGGTGCTCGACATCCTGCAATCGGTGCCGATCCTCGGCTTCCTGACCTTCACCGTCGTCTTCTTCATGCGGCTGTTCCCCGGCAACGTGCTGGGGCTCGAGTTCGCGGCGATCTTCGCGATCTTCACGAGCCAGGCGTGGAACATGGCGTTCAGCCTGTACCAGTCGCTGCGCACGGTGCCGGCGGACCTCGCCGAGGCCTCGGTCAGCTTCCACCTGACCGCCTGGCAGCGCTTCTGGCGGCTGGAGGTGCCGTTCGCGGTGCCGGGGCTCGTGTGGAACACGATGATGTCGATGTCCGGCGGCTGGTTTTTCGTCGTCGCCTCCGAGGCGGTGTCGGTCGGCGACAACACCTGGAAGCTGCCGGGTATCGGATCCTATGTCGCGATGGCGCTGGAGCAGCGCGACATCGCGGCCGTGTTGTACGCCATCCTGGCGATGCTGGTGGTGATCCTGCTCTACGACCAGCTGCTGTTCCGCCCGCTGGTGGCATGGAGCGCGCGGTTCCGGTTCGAGACGACGGCGTCCTCCACCGCCTCCGATCCCTGGATGCTGCGACTGCTGCGGCGCACCCGCCTGCTCGCGCTGGGTGGCCACACCGTCGGACGCACGCTGTCGGCGGTGGGCGGAATGCGCCTGTCCTTCGGCCTGCCCAGGAGCGCGACCCGGCTGAGCCCCGGCAAGTCCCGCGCCGTCGACGTGCTGTGCCTGGTCGTGCTGGCGCTCGCGGTGGGGTGGGCGGTCTGGCGGCTGACCAGCTTCGCCGCCACCGAACTCACCTGGGCCGATCTCGGCCAGGCGCTGCTCCTCGGCCTGATCACCCTGGTGCGGGTCGCGGTGCTGATGGTGCTCGCCTCGTTGATCTGGGTCCCGATCGGCGTATGGCTGGGGCTGCGACCGGTCTGGGCGCGGCGTGCCCAGCCGGTGGCGCAGTTCCTCGCCGCCTTCCCGGCGAACCTGCTGTTCCCGCCCTTCGTGCTGTTCATCGTGCACTTCCAGCTCGACCCCGACATCTGGCTGACGCCGCTGATGGTGCTGGGGACCCAGTGGTACATCCTGTTCAACGTGGTGGCCGGCGCCGCGGCCTTCCCCGGCGACCTGCGCGAGGCGGCGACCAATTTCCGCATCGGCGGGCTGCTGTGGTGGCGCAAGGTGATGGTGCCGGGGATCTTCACCTACTACGTGACCGGGGCGATCACCGCCTCGGGCGGGTCGTGGAACGCGGCGATCGTGGCCGAGGTCGCCTCCTGGGGCGACACCAAGCTCACCGCGCACGGGCTCGGCGCCTACATCGCCGCCGCCACCGACAAGGGCGACATGCCGCGCGTCGTGCTGGGCGTCGCGGTGATGTCCGCCTTCGTGATCCTGTTCAACCGGCTGCTCTGGCATCCGCTCTACGCCTACGCGCAGCGCCGCCTGACCCTGACCTGAGGAGTTGCCGATGGACGCCGCTGTCGAGTCCCTGGTCCGCGTCAGCCATTGCCGGCAGGCCTACCACAAGGAGGCCAACACCGACCTCGTGGTGCTCGACGACGTCAACCTCTCGCTCCGCGAAGGCGAGATCGTCGCGCTGCTCGGCCGCTCCGGCTCCGGCAAGTCGACCCTGCTCCGCATCGTCTCCGGCCTGCTGCGCCCGACCGCGGGAGAGGTGCTGTGGCGCGGCCGCCGGCTCGACGGACCGGCCGATGGCGTCGCCATGGTGTTCCAGTCCTTCGCGCTGTTCCCCTGGCTGACCGTGCAGGAGAACGTGGAGCTGGGGCTCGAGGCACGTGGCGTGGCGCGCGCCGAACGCGAACGCCGCGCCGAGGGCGCGATCGACCTGATCGGGCTGGGCGGGTTCGAGAGCGCCTATCCCAAGGAACTCTCGGGCGGCATGCGCCAGCGGGTCGGGCTGGCGCGCGCGCTGGTCGTGCATCCCGACCTGCTGCTGATGGACGAGCCGTTCAGCGCGCTCGACGTGCTGACCGCCGAGACCCTGCGCACCGACCTGATCGACCTGTGGTCGGACGGACGGCTGCCGGTGAAGTCCGTGCTGATGGTGACGCACAACATCGAGGAGGCGGTGCTGATGTGCGACCGCATCCTGGTGTTCTCCTCCAATCCCGGCCGGGTCGCGAGCGAACTGACGGTGCCGTTCCCGCATCCGCGCAACCGTCTCAACCCGGAATTCCGGCAGATGGTGGACGACATCTACGCGCTGATGACCCGCCGGCCGAAGCCGGAGCCGCGCGCGCTGACCGCCGAACCGGTCTCGCCGATGGCGACCGCGCTGCCGTCGCGCGTCGGCACCAACCTGATCTCGGGCCTGCTCGAGACCCTGGCGGGCGAGCCCTATCACGGCCGCGCCGACCTGCCCGCGCTGGCGGGTGCGCTGCAGTATGAGGCGGACGAGTTGCTGCCGCTGGCCGAGGCGCTGCAGATGCTGCAGCTCGCGGTGACCGAAGAGGGCGACATCCAGATCACCGAGACGGGGCGGCGCTTCGTCGAGGCGGAGACCGACGAGCGCAAGCGCATCTTCGCCGAGGCGCTGCGCACGCACGTGCCGCTGGTGCGGATGATCCGCCAGGTGCTGGACGAGCGCTGGAACCACCGCGCCTCGGCAGTGCGGTTCCGCGAGGAGCTCGAGGACCACATGTCGCCCGACTATGCCGACGACACGCTGCGCACGGTGATCGGCTGGGGCCGCTACGCGGAGCTGTTCAGCTACGACGAGGAGGCGGAGCAGTTCAGCCTCGAGGACATCGCGTAGCCAGGCCGCACGCGGCAAGGCTGGCATCCGGCTGACGGGCGGCTCGAGGACTTCCCCCCGGCCGCGGACGGGAGGAGACTTCCCGCATGGAGGAGTCTCCGCCCAAGCTCGCCCGCATCGTGACCTCGCGCCGCACCCGCACCACGGCGGTGATCGTGGCGAGCGCGCTGTTCATGCAGAACCTCGACTCCACCGTGATCGCGACCGCGCTGCCCACCATGGCCCGTGCCTTCGGCTACGACCCGGTGCGGATGAACGTCGCGCTGACCTCCTATCTGCTCAGCCTCGCCGTGTTCATCCCGGCCAGCGGCTGGGTCGCCGACCGTTACGGCGCGCGCAACGTGTTCCGCGCCGCGATCGTGGTGTTCACGATCGGCTCGATCCTGTGCGGGCTGGCACCCGGCCTGCCGTTCCTGGTCGCCGCCCGGGTGCTGCAGGGCATCGGCGGCGCCATGATGGTGCCGGTCGGCCGGCTGCTGCTGCTGCGCACCGTGGCCAAGAACGAACTCGTCTCCGCCATGGCCTGGCTCACCATGCCCGCCCTGGTCGGCCCGGTGCTCGGCCCGCCGATCGGCGGGTTCATCGTCACCTATTTCGACTGGCGCTGGATCTTCTACATCAACATCCCGGTCGGGCTGGTCGGACTGCTCGCCGTGACCCTGTTCATCGAGGAGGTGCGCGAGCCGCCACGCGCCCAATTCGACGGCTGGGGGCTGCTGTTCTCCGGCCTCGCACTGTCGGGCCTGATGTTCGGGCTGGAGACCGCGGGGCGCGGCGTGCTCGACCGCGAACTCGTGGCCGCCATGCTGGGCGTGGGCATCGTCTCCGCCATCGCCTACGCGCTGCATGCGCGCCGCCACCCGGCGCCGCTGCTCGACTTCACGCTGATGCGGCTGCCCTGCTTCGGGGTCGCCTTCACCGCGATGATGTTCTTCCGCATCGGCATCGGCGCCATCCCGTTCCTGCTGCCGATGATGCTGCAGGTCGGCTTCGGCAAGGCCGCGGTGGAGAGCGGCCTGATCACCTTCGCCAGCTCCGCCGGCGCGCTGGTCTCGAAGCCGGTGATCCAGCGGGCGCTGCGCCGGTTCGGCTTTCGCGACACGCTGTTCTGGAACGGCATCGTCTCGGCGCTGCTGCTGGCGCTGTGCGCGGCGTTCCGCCCAGCCTGGCCGGTCGCCGCGATCTACGCCGCCCTGCTGGCCGGGGGCTTCCTGCGCTCCCTGCAGTTCACCGCCTACAACACGCTCTCCTACGGCGACGTGCCGCGCGAACGGATGAGCGCGGCGACCAGCCTCTACACCACCGGCCAGCAGCTCGCGGCGACCATGGGCGTGTCCGCCGGGGCGCTGGCGCTGGAGGTCGCGCGCGCCGTCTCCCACCATCCCGAACCGACCAATGCCGATTTCAGCGCCGCCTTCGTGGTGGTCGCGTGCCTGACCGCGATCGCCGCGCCGATCGCGCTGCTGATGCCGCGCAATGCCGGAGACGACCTGACCGGCCGCATCCGCGCGCCGGCACCCGCCTCGCCGGTCGCGGCGGCGCCTGCCCCGGTCTCGCGCGCCGGCGAGTAGCCTTCCCCCGCGGGGGACAGCCCAGCCGTGCGGCGCATCGCTTTCTGCCGCGCCCGCACTGGTCTAGATTGACCAATCGTTTCCTCATTGCATGGCCGAGAGCAGCACAGTGACAAAGATCGCGATCACCCGGACGGCCCATCCGCGGCAGCCTCCCGCCGACCAGACGTTGCAGTTCGGCCGCGTGTTCACGGACCACATGTTCATGATGGAGTACGATGCCGGGAAGGGCTGGCACGACCCTCGCGTCGTACCGTACCAGCCCTTCACGCTCGATCCGGCGACCTGCGTGCTGCATTACGGCCAGGCGATCTTCGACGGCATGAAGGCGTTCCGTGGCCAGGACGGCCAGGTGCGCCTGTTCCGCGTGAAGGATCACGCGGCCCGGGTGAACAAGTCGGGCCACTACCTGTGCATCCCGCCGATCGACGAGGCCATGATCGTCGATTCCATCCGCACGCTGGTCGAGGTCGACCAGAACTGGGTGCCGTCGACCCCCGGCACCTCGCTCTACATCCGGCCCACGGTGATCGCCACCGAGACGTTCCTCGGCGTGCATCCGTCCTCCAGCTACCTGTACTACGTGATCACCGGCCCGGTCGGCGCGTACTACAAGGAAGGGATGAACCCCGTCCGCATCCTCGCCTCCGACCGCTACGTCCGCGCCGTGCAGGGCGGGCTCGGGGCCGCCAAGACGGCCGGCAACTATGCGGCGAGCCTCTACGGCGCCGAGGAGGCGCAGCGCGAGGGCTACACCCAGGTGCTGTGGCTCGACGGCGTGCATCACCGCTACCTCGACGAGGTGGGCACCATGAACATCATGCTGCGCATCGACGACGAGATCCTGACGCCCCCGCTCAACGGCGCGATCCTGGCCGGCATCACGCGGGATTCCGTGCTGACGCTGCTGCGCGACTGGGGGATGAAAGTCTCCGAACGCCCGATCGCGATCGACGAGGTGCTGGACGCCGCCAAGTCCGGCCGGCTGGAGATGTGGGGCACCGGCACCGCCGCGGTGATCTCCCCGGTGGGTGAGCTGGGCTACAAGGGCGAGCGCTACGTCATCAACGGCGGCAAGACGGGCGAGCTGACCCAGAAGCTCTACGACACCATCGTGGGCATCCAGTATGGTACGGCCCCCGACCCGCATGGCTGGGCGACGCTGCTGAGCAATCGCCCGCACGGGTGAGGGAAGGGCGCCCCCGTGGCACGGGGGTGACGGCCGGACATCCGGACGGCGTGCGGTACTCGGTCGCCACGTTCCCCCCGGCGGGGCCGGCGCACGGCCCCCCGTGTCATGGCCGGCCTGCGCCGGCCATGACACAGAGGGCCGGCCACGATACAGCGCCCGCGCGCCCGCCACTCGAGTGCTCCTCACGGACAACCATTTCGCGGGTGGGAAACCGCGGTCGGGGCGGCGGCGTTCTTCGTGCAGCGAACACGGAGACGTTCCGGATGGCCAGCCTCGACGACACCAACGATCCCTCGGGCCGCCTGATCGGCGCGACCCAGGTCCAGGGCACCACCGTCTACGACCCCGCCGGCGAAAAGCTGGGCCGCGTGGAGGACGTGATGCTCGACAAGTTCAGCGGGCGTGTTGCCTACGCCGTGCTGAGCTTCGGCGGGTTCCTGGGGATCGGCGACCGCTTCTATCCCCTGCCATGGGACAAGCTGCGCTACGACATGGAACTCGGCGGCTACGTGGTGGATATCGACCGCGCGACCCTGGAGGGAGCGCCCTCCTTCGCCGAGAACGAACCCGCCGCCTGGAGCGACCGCGCCTGGGGCGAGCGCCTCGCCGGCTACTACGGAACCAAGCCGTTCTGGGACATCATGCCCTGAACGCCGGCTCTCCCCACGCGGGAGAGCGCCGGAGCGTGGCGGCCGCCCAGATGGGCGAGCCCCGCCGGCGCGCCCCGGCGGGACGACAGCACTGCCGGCGCGCCCCGATGGGGCAAGACGCCGTCTGGCACCCGGGGTCGGCTACCCGAACGCCGCGAACACCTCCTCGAGCGCCTTGAGCTGATTTCCGGCGGCCGAGGAGGGGACCACGATCGGCGTGCGGATGCCGGCCGCGCGCCAGGCCTCGACGCCCTCGCGCACCTTCGCCGCCGGGCCGAACAGCGTGTTGTCCGCGAGCCAGCGGTCGGAGAAGCATTTGGGCACGTCCTCGTTGCGGCCCTCGGCGATCGCGCGCTCGATCGCCTCCATTTCCTCCACGTAGCCCGCCTCCTTCCAGTAGTTGCGGTAGTTCGGCAGGAACCCGTAGCTGGTCAGCGTCCGTCGGTTGACTGCCTTCGCTGCTTCCACGTCGTCGCTGATGCAGGTCGGGATCATGTTGCCGATGAAGAAGTCGGGGTCGTCCCGCTTGGCGGCCGGCAGGGCGGCGAGCGAGGCCGCCATGTGGGAGCGGCAGGCATTGGCGAACACCACGCCTTCGGCGATCTCGCCGGCCAGCGCCACCATCTTGCGCCGCAGCGCCGCGATGACGACCGGGGGGAGCGGACCCAACCCCTCCTGCGCGCGGAAGCGCTCGACGAAGCTGCGAATGTCGCCCAGCGGCTTGCCAGGCGTCACGCCCATGCGCACATGCGAGGGGCCGTGCGCGACGCCGATACCGAGCCGGAACCGGCCGCCGGAGATCTCGTGCATCGCGGCGGCGCTCTGGGCGAAGTCGGAGACGGTGCGCTGGTAGATCGGCGCGATCGCGGTGCCGAACGGCATGCTGTGCGTGTTCCAGGCCAACGCCTCGCAGAGCGACATGTTGCCGAACATGGAGGGGGAGTAGATGCCGGCGAAGCCGCGGCGCTCGATCTCCTGCGCGATCTCGATGGTGCGACGCCGGCGGCCGGGAACGGCAACGAGGCTGAGCGCGGGCAGCGGCGAGGGCATGGCGGCGTGTTCCTCCGATCGTTGCCGTCACGCTAGCCGTCGCGTCCGACCGGGACAACCGCAGCGGTGGAACAGACGCCGCGCCGGGCGGAAGCGGCAGGATCAATCGAATATTCTGGCACCAGAGGCCTCAATGGAAGCATAGTATACTCTACCGAACACTCCCAGGAGACGATCATGATCTTCCGCCAGTTGTTCGATGCGACCTCGGGCACCTACACCTATGTTCTTGCCAGCCGTCGCGGAGGAGAGGCGCTGATCATCGACCCGGTGGTGGAGCGCGTGGACCAGTATCTGCGCCTGATTCGCGACCTCGATCTGCGCCTGGTGAAGGCCGTGGACACGCACCTGCATGCCGACCACGTCACCGGCCTAGGCGCGCTGCGCGACCAGACGCGCTGCGTCACGGTGATGGGCGAGCAGTCGAGCGTGGACGTGGTGTCGATGCGCGTGGCGGATGGCGACCGGCTGGCGATCGAGGGGATCGAGCTCGAGGCGCTCTACACGCCGGGGCACACCGATGATTCGTACTGCTTCCGCATGCAGGACCGGGTGTTCACTGGCGACACGCTGCTGATCCGCGGCACCGGGCGGACCGATTTCCAGAACGGCGATCCGCGCGCCCAGTACGAGTCCCTGTTCGGTCGCCTGTTGCGCCTGCCGGAGGAGACGCTCGTCTATCCGGCGCACGACTACAAAGGCGAGATGGTCAGCACGATCGGGGAGGAGCGCCGCTGCAATCCGCGCCTGCAGGTCACGTCGGTCGACGAGTACGTGGCGCTGATGAACGGACTGAACCTCGCCAATCCGAAGATGATGGACGTGGCGGTGCCGGCCAACATGCGCCAGGGCCTGGACCAGAGCCAGGTGGCGGCGCGCGGCTGGGCGGTGATGCCGGACCAACTCGCCGCGTTGTCGAACGCCGTGCTGGTCGATCTGCGGGAGCGCTGCGAGCGCGACAAGTCGGGCTGTCTTCCGGGCGCGGTGCATGCCCCCTACGGCGCGCTGTCCGAGGCGCTGGCGCCCGGCGGCATGCTGCACGAACTCGCCGCGGCGACGGGGCGGCGGCTGGTCTTCGTCTGCGCCTTCGGGGAGCGGTCGGCGATGGCGGTGCAGGCGGCCCGCGAGGCCGGCCTCGCCACGGCGTTCCACCTTCACGGCGGCCTCACGGCTCTGGGACGGAGCGGCGCGGCGATCCACCGACCCCTGTCCGCGCCGGAGGCAGCGTAAACTGCAGATGCACGCGGGGCGCGGGGCCGCTCCGCCAAGAGGGGGCACGCATACGTTCGAAACCGCGGATGAACGCGGATGAACGCAGATAGGGCGTTGCCGCCGGCCTCTCCGTACCCCCTTCAGCCGCGTTCAGGCGAGCGCGCGAAGCGCATTTCTAGCTGAAACCGACCGGATCCTGGCAACAGCCCGCCAGCCGCCACCGGCCCATCTGCGTTCATCCGCGGGCATCTGCGGTTTCATCAAGCGCATCGGATGGCAGCGTCGGCGGGATGTCCCCGGAGCAGTGCGGCTCCATCCAGCGCATCGGATGGCACCGTCGCCGGGACGCCCCCAAGCGCCCCGAACGCCACCGGCGCCGGGAGTGTTCCCCCGGCGTGGACCCGACTCTCAGGCAGCCTTGGGCAACGCAATCCCCGTCGCGTCGAACACGTCGAACAGCGCCGCCTTCTGCGCCGCCGTCAGCTTCAGGTGCGGCGGCCGGATCGTCTCCCACGCCGGATCGCCGGTGTTGCGCGCGACCAGCGCCTTCAGGCCCGAAATCAGCGGCACCGAGATCACCGCCTTGCGCGTGGCGGAGAGCACGGCGTGCGCCGCGATGCCGTCGGCGGTGGTCGAGCCCGCATAGACCCGCGCGCCCACGCTGCAGTTGACGTTGGAGGCGGCGGTGATGCAGCCGGCCGCGCCCTTCTCGAGCAGCGGCTTCAGCAGCGTGTCGTCGCCGGCATACACCTCGAACCCGTCCTTCGCGAACGCCTCCACATAGGACAGCCCGTTCTCATACGAGCCGGAGCTGTCCTTGATGCCGCGGAACTTGCCGGGATACGCCTTCAACAGCCGCTCGATCAGGGGAACGCCGAACGGCACCGCGGATTGCTGCGGGAAGTTGTAGAGATACAGGGCGATCTCGCCGCCGACCCGCTGCACGACCTCGGAGAAATAGGCGAACAGCCCGTCGTCGGACGGGTTCTTGTAGTAGAAGGGGGGCAGCAGCAGGGCGCCGCGGCAGCCGGCGCGTTCGGCGGCGCGGGTCAGCTCCACCGTGTCGGTGAGGGCCGCGGTGCCGGTGCCCGGCATCATCTTCGCGGCCGGAATGCCGCGCGCCACCAGCCCGTCCACCACGGCGATCCGTTCGGCGACCCCGAGGCTGGCGGCTTCGCCCGTGGTGCCCAGCACGCCCAGCCCGTTGCAGCCGTTGGCGAGCAGCCAGCGGCAATGCGCCGCCATGCGGTCCAGGTCGGGCGAGAGATCGGCATGCATCGGGGTCAGCACGGCGGCATTCACGCCGCCGAACAGGGCGTTCTTCATTCCTTGGTCTCCTTCTGGGGGCGGCGGGCGCGCGGCAGGCGACCGGGCCAGTCGACGATATGGTGCTCGAGCGGGCCGGCCTTGCGCTCGCTCACCACGCGGCCGCGAACCGAGATGCCGGCGGCGTGCACGGTGTTCGGATCGCCCGAGACGAGCGGGTGCCACCAGGCGAGGTCGCCGCCCTCGGCGAGGCGGCGATAGGCGCAACTGGGCGGCAGCCAGTCGATCTCGCGCACGGTCGCCGGGGTGAGGCGGACGCAGTCGGGCACGTAGCGATGCCGCCGCTCGTATTTCGAGCACCCGCAGCTCTCGAGGTCGAGCAGGCGGCAGGCGACGTTGGTGAAGGACAGCGCCTGGGTGTCGTCGTCGCGCAGCTTGTGCAGGCAGCAGCGCCCACAGCCGTCGCAGAGCGACTCCCACTCGTCCGGCGTCATCTCCTCCAGCGTCTTGGTCTTCCAGAACGCCGGGGCGTTGGTCTTGGGGGCGGCTGCCATGCCGCTTGGTACTCCGCGGTGGGGGCGGCTGGCTACAGCACCCGGCCGGCCACCGCGTCCAGTTTCGCGGCCAGTGCCGGGTCGCGCATATGGGTCGCGGTGATCACGGCGTTGTCGAGCGCGCGGTCGCAGCCGCTGGTGCAGAGCGGGCGCGGCGCGCCGAGGCCGGGCACCACGGCGCGCACCAGATCGCGCGCCTTGTCGGCATTCTCGAGCAGCACCTTCACCACCGCCTCGACGGTCACGTGGTCGTGGTCGGGGTGCCAGCAATCGTAGTCGGTGACCATGGCGACGGTCGCGTAGCAGAGCTCCGCCTCGCGGGCGAGCTTGGCCTCCGGCATGTTGGTCATGCCGATCACGCTGCAGCCCCAGGAGCGGTAGAGCTCGCTCTCCGCCTTGGTGGAGAATTGCGGGCCTTCCATCACCAGGTAGGTGCCGCCGCGGGTGACCGGCAGCGCCAGCTTGCGGGCCGCGGATTCCAGCGCGTCGCCGAGACGGGTGCAGACCGGGTGCGCCATGGAGACATGGGCGACGATGCCTTCGCCGAAGAAGCTCTTCTCGCGGGCGAAGGAGCGGTCGATGAACTGGTCGACGATCACGAAGTGGCCGGGCGGCAGCTCCGCCTTCAGCGAGCCGACCGCGGAGAGTGACAGCACGTCGGTGACGCCGAGCCGCTTCAGCGCATCGATGTTGGCGCGGTAGTTGAGATGGGTGGGGGAGAGCGGGTGGCCGCGGCCATGGCGTGGCAGGAACACGCAGCGCACCCCGCCGAGACGGCCGACCAGCAGGGCGTCGGAGGGGGTGCCCCAGGGAGTCTCGACCTGTTGCCAGGTCTTCTCGGTCAGCCCGTCGATATCGTAGAGGCCGGAGCCGCCGATGATCCCGATCACGGGCTCGACGGCGGCTCCGCTATGCGAGGCGCTCAGTGGACGTTGCTCCAGATCTTGCGCTTCACCGCGTAGGTCAGGCCGGTCATGAACACCAGGAACAGGACGACGCGGATCCCCATCTGCTTCCGTTCGACCATTTCCGGGTTGGCCGCCCACTCGAGGAACGTCACCACGTCATGCGCCATCTGGCTGATGTTGGTGGGCGTACCATCGGTGTAGGTGACCTGGCCGTCGTGCAGCGGCTGCGGCATCGCGATCTGATGGCCGGGGAAGTATTTGTTGTAGTTCATCCCGTCCTGCATCTTGAAGCCGGCCGGCGGGTCTGCGTAGCCGTTCAGGATGGCGTCGATGTAGTCGGCATGGCCCTCACGGGCGTTGACGATCAGCGACAGGTCGGGCGGCAGGGCGCCGTTGTTGGCGGCGCGGGCGGCCTTCTCGTTGGGGAAGGGCGAGCGGAACTTGTCGGCCGGGGTGGCCGGCCCGTCCTTCGGGTTGCCCTGGTCGTCGAGGCCCTGCGGCACGGTGAACTGCGAGGCGAACGCCTTCACCTGCGCCGGCGTCAGGCCGATGCCGGCCAGGTCGCGATAGTGCAGCAGGTTGAGCGAGTGGCAGTTGGAGCAGACCTCGGCATAGACCTGCAGGCCGCGCTGGGCGGCGGCGAGATCGTAGCTGCCGAAGATGCCGTTGAAGCTCCAGTTCTGCGGGGGCGGGGTCGGGACGTTTTCCTCGGCCGTGGCCGGGGTGAGGGCGGGCGCCGCCAGGAGGGCGGCGGCCATGGTCCCGGCCGCCAGGAGGGTACGCAGCGCGCGCATCAGGGCTTCTCCATCGTCGCGGCGGCGCCCGTCGGCAGGGGCCCTCCGCCTTTGCCGGTGACCGCGCGGCTGATGCTCTCGGGCAGCGGCAGCGGCCGCTCGATCTTGCCCAGCAGCGGCAGGATGACCAGGAAGTGCAGGAAGTAGTACAGCGTCGCCACGCGGCTCAGCACCACCCAGATGCCTTCCGGCTTGTTGGCGCCGCAGACGCCCAGCAGCACGACCGCGAGCACCCACAGCCAGATGAGCTGACGATAGATCGGCCGGAAGCGGGCGGAGCGGACGCGCGAGGTGTCGAGCCAGGGCAGCACCAGCAGCACCAGGATCGAGGCGAACATCAGGCAGACGCCGAGCAGCTTGTTCGGCACCGAGCGGAGAATGGCGTAGTAGGGGAGGAAGTACCATTCCGGCACGATGTCGGCGGGC
Source organism: Rhodospirillales bacterium (assembly GCA_017304945.1). Lineage (GTDB taxonomy): Bacteria > Pseudomonadota > Alphaproteobacteria > Acetobacterales > Acetobacteraceae > Rhodopila. Next base: position 2,844 of record JAFKLG010000072.1, on the reverse strand, counting down.
GTCTGCAGCGGGTTGGCCGGGATGAAGTTGTTCGGGTCGCCCAGCATGTTCGGGTAGAAGAACACGAAGATGGCGAACACGATCAGGTAGACGCAGATCCCGACGCTGTCCTTGATCGTGTAGTACGGGTGGAACGGCAGCGTGTCCTGCGGGGTCTTCACGTCGATGCCCAGCGGGTTGTTGGACCCGGTGATGTGCAGCGCGGCGATGTGGAGGAAGATCACGCCGACCAGGACGAACGGCAGCAGGTAGTGCAGCGAGAAGAACCGGTTCAGCGTCGGCTGGTCGACCGCGAAGCCGCCCCACAGCAGGGTGACGATCTTGGGGCCGATCCAGGGGAAGGCGGAGAACAGGTTGGTGATGACGGTGGCGCCCCAGTAGGACATCTGGCCCCAAGGCAGCACGTAGCCCATGAAGGCGGTCGCCATCATCAGCAGCAGGATCACGACGCCCAGCATCCACAGCAGTTCGCGCGGCGCCTTGTAGGAGCCGTAGTACATGCCGCGGAAGATGTGGATGTAGGTGACGATGAAGAACATCGATGCACCGTTCTGGTGCACGTAGCGGATCAGCCAGCCGAAGTTCACGTCGCGCATGATGCGCTGCACGCTGTCGAACGCCAGCAGCGTGTTCGGCTGGTAGTTCATCGCCAGGAAGATGCCCGTGGCGATCATGATCACCAGGTTGACCATGGCCAGGGCGCCGAAGTTCCACAGGTAGTTGAAGTTCCGTGGCGTCGGAAAGACCCCGTATTCCTTCTGCAGCATCGTGAAGATGGGCAGGCGGGTGTCGATCCAGTTCACCACTGGATTCTTGAAGTCGCTCTTGGTCAGGCCGGCCATGAGGGGTTCCCTATCCGGGCGAGACTGCGGGGCACCGCGTCTCAGCCGATCTTGATCTTGCTGTCGCTCTCGAAGGCGTAGGGGGGCAACGCCAGGTTGAGCGGCGCCGGCCCGTGGCGGACGCGGCCCGACACGTCGTACTGGCTGCCGTGACAGGGGCAGAACCAGCCGCCGTACTCGCCGCGCGGATCCGAGGGCTTGTTGCCCAGCGGCACGCAGCCGAGATGGGTGCAGATGCCGATCACGACGATCCAGATGGCGTGGCCGGCCTTGACGCGGGCCTGGTCGGTCTGCGGATCGATCAGTGCCGAGAGCGGGGTATCCTCCGCCTCCTTCACCTCGGCGGTGGTGCGGTGGCGCACGAAGATCGGCTTGCCCTGCCAGACCACGGTGATCCCCTGGCCTTCGGGGATGGGCGCCAAATCGACCTCGACCGAGGACAGTGCGAGCACGTCCTTGGACGGGTTCATCGAATCGACCAGCGACCAGGCGATCGCGCCGGCCCCAATGACAGCGCCTGCGCCCGCAACCAATTGCAGGAAGTCGCGTTTGCTGGGGTCGGCCGGGTGGCCAGGCTGAGCGTGTGCGGCGGACGGATCGGCCATCTTCCCCTCAATTCCCCGCGCGAAGAACGCGGACGTCGTTACCTGGTACGGCTCGTCGCAACGCGCGCCGAACCGCGGACGGACCCTGGGATCCGCCCGAAGCGAGTGCCATGCTGGGCCGGAAGGTTCCAGGCGAAAGCGGCGCGCAGTCTAGGGGCGGCGTTCGCCCCAAGCAACACGCCCCCTCCAACAGGCTTGGTTCTCCGGCTACCCTCTCTGTGCCCCAGGAACAAGCCCCGATGACCCTGATTCCCCACGATTCCGCCGCTTCCCTTCGGCATGATGCCTTGAAGCCAACGGCGCGCGCCTGGTTCGAGGGTCTGCGCGACCGCCTCTGCGCCGATTTCGAGTCGATCGAGGATGCCGCGGCGCCGGTTTCGGACCGGCCGGCGGGCCGGTTCGAACGCACCGCCTGGTCGCGTCCGACGCCCGACGGGTCGGATGGCGGCGGCGGCGTCATGAGCGTGATGCGCGGCCGGGTGTTCGAGAAGGTGGGGGTGAACGTCTCCACCGTCTGGGGCGAGTTCAGCCCCGATTTCCGCGCGCAGATCCCGGGTGCCGCGGAGGATCCGCGGTTCTGGGCCTCCGGCATTTCGCTGGTCGCGCACATGCAGAGCCCGCGCGTGCCGGCGGCGCATTTCAACACGCGCATGCTGGTCACCACCAAGGGGTGGTTCGGCGGGGGCGGGGACCTGACCCCGATGCGGCTCGAAGCGCCCGAGGCGCTGGAGGACGCGGCCGGCTTCCACGCCGCATTCCGCGCCGCCTGCGATCGGCACGACCCCGAGTACTACCCGCGCTTCAAGGATTGGTGCGACCGGTACTTCTTCCTGCCGCACCGGAACGAGCCGCGCGGGGCGGGGGGGATCTTCTTCGACCACCTCGACTCGGGGGACGTGGCGGCGGACTTCGATTTCGTGCGCGACGTGGGGGAGGCGTTCCGGTCCGCCTACGGCGCAATCGTGCGCCGCCGGTTCGCGGAGAAATGGACCGCGGCTGAGAGGGAGCACCAGCTGGTGCGGCGGGGGCGGTATGTGGAGTTCAACCTGATCCACGACCGGGGGACGCTGTTCGGGCTGAAGACCGGGGGGAACGTGGAGGCCATCCTGATGAGCCTGCCGCCCGAGGTTAAGTGGCCGTGAGTCGGGAGGCTGCCGAGAGAGGGGGAGGGGCGGGTTGATGAGCGTCCGCTCGACAAGCGTACGCCACCGGCGTCTGTGCGGGTGGTCAGAGCTTTGATTCAACACGGAGTTGAGGCGAGCTGAGACGAGCCACAGAGAAGGTTTTTAACATCCTCTGTGGCTCGCCTGAACTCGTCTCAACTCTGTGTTGAAATGCGACTGCCGCGGTCCGCACGGGCGCAGCGCTCGCTGGCAAGAGCGGTCCTAAGGCCTTCC
>JAFKLG010000056.1 GCA_017304945.1 Rhodospirillales bacterium | reverse complement strand
TGTCATGGCCGCGCTTGTCGCGGCCATCCATGAATTTCTGCTGCTGCCCGAAGTCGTGGATGGCCGGCCTGCGCCGGCCATGACACGGGGCCGGGCGCCGGCCATGACACGGGGCAGGCCCCGCCAATGACACCGGGGGCGTGCCCCAGACGGCCCGCCGCCGCTCACCCGCTTCGTGTCGCGTCCAGCGCCGCCTGCAGCATCCAGGCGGCGGCGGCGCGATCGACCGCCTCGGCGCGCTTGCCGCGGCTCAGATCCGCTTCCCCGATCAGGAACCGGTTCACCGCCGCGCTCGACAGCCGCTCGTCCCACAGCGCGGCGGGCAGACCGGTCGCGGCCGACAGCGCCAGCGTCCAGTCGCGCGCCGCCTGCGCCGCCGGCCCCATCGTGCCGTCCATCGACAGCGGCAGCCCGACCACCACGCCGCCCGCCCCTTCCTTGCGCGCGATCGCCAGCACCTCGGCCGCGTTCGCCTTCAGCTTCGCCCGCCGCAGGCTGCCATAGGGCGAGGCCAGCATCAGGCCCACGTCGGACAGCGCGACGCCGATGGTCTTCGCGCCCGGGTCCAGGCCGATCAGCCGCTCGCCACGGGGAAGGCCGGCCCGCAGGTCGGTCAGGTTGAACAGCGCCATGCCGGTCGTTATGGTCCCGCGCTCCCTCCCAGCCAAGAAACAGGACCGCTCATGTCGCTCGATCCCGCGACCGTTCGCCGCATCGCAAGTCTCGCCCGCATCCGGGTGGAGGAGGCGGAGGTCGCGACGCTGCAGAACGAGCTCAATGGCATCCTCGCCTGGATCGAGCAGTTGAACGAGGTGAACGTCGACGGCGTCACGCCGCTGACCGGCGGCGCGCAGATGGCGCTCAAGCTGCGTGAGGACGTGGTGACCGATGGCGGCTACCCGGACCAGGTGCTGGGCAACGCGCCCGACCGGATCGGCGACTTCTACGCCGTGCCGAAGGTGGTCGAGTGATGCTGACCGACCTGACGATCGAACAGGCCCGCGCGGGGCTTCGCGCCGGCGACTTCACCGCGGTCGAGCTGACCATGGCCCACCTGCACGCGATCGAGGTGCTGAACCCCCGCCTCAACGCCTATCTCGACGTGCGCCACGACCGCGCGCTCGACCAGGCGCGGGCCGCGGATGCGGCGCTGGCGGCCGGGGACGCGCGGGCGCTCACCGGCATTCCGCTCGCGATCAAGGACCTGTTCTGCACCGCGGGCGTGCGCACCACGGCCGGCAGCAAGATCCTCGAGCCGTTCGTGCCGCCCTATGAGAGCACCGTCACCGCCAACCTGCTGCGGGACGGCGCGGTGTTCCTGGGCAAGACCAACATGGACGAGTTCGCGATGGGCTCGTCCAACATGACCTCGGCCTACGGGCCGGTGGAGAACCCGTGGAAGCGGCGGCAGGACGAATCGGCCGTGCTGGTGCCGGGCGGCTCGTCCGGCGGGTCCGCCGCGGCGGTCGCGGCGCGGCTCGCGCTGGGTGCGACCGGCACCGACACCGGCGGCTCGATCCGGCAGCCGGCGAGCTTCTGCGGGCTGGTGGGGGTGAAGCCGACCTATGGGCGCTGCTCGCGCTGGGGTGTGGTCGCCTTCGCCTCCTCGCTCGACCATCCCGGCCCGTTCGCCCGCACCGTGCGGGACGGGGCGATCCTGCTGGGGTCCATGGCCGGCCACGACCCGAAGGATTCGACCAGCGCGGACGTTCCCGTGCCGGACTGGGAGGCCGCCTGCACCCGGTCCGTGCAGGGGCTGCGCATCGGCGTGCCGCGCGAGTACCGCATGGACGGGATGCCGAGTGAGATCGACGCGCTGTGGCGCCAGGGCCTCGACTGGCTGCGCGACGCCGGGGCCGAGATCGTCGAGGTGTCCCTGCCGCACACGAAATACGGGCTCGCCGCCTATTACGTGGTGGCGCCCGCCGAAGCCTCCTCCAACCTCGCCCGCTACGACGGGGTGCGCTTCGGCGCCCGCACCGACGGGGCGGAGCTGCGCGACCTCTATGAGCGCACGCGTGCGAACGGCTTCGGGTCCGAGGTGCGGCGGCGGATCATGATCGGCACCTACGTGCTGTCGGCCGGCTACTACGACGCCTATTACCTGCGTGCGCAGAAGGTCCGCGCGCTGATCCTGCAGGACTTCACCGAGGCGTTCGGCCGGGTCGACGCGCTGCTGACGCCGACCGCGCCCTCGGCCGCGTTCGGCCAGGGCGAGAAGATGGACGACCCGATCACCATGTACCTGAACGACGTGTTCACGGTGCCGGCCAACCTGGCGGGCGTCCCCGGCATCTCCGTCCCCGCCGGCCTCGACCCCAACGGGCTGCCCCTCGGCCTGCAGGTGCTGGCCAAGCCGTTCGACGAGGCGACCATGTTCACCGTCGCCGCGGCGCTGGAACGCGCGGCCGGGTTCGATGCGCTGCCCACGCTGCGGGCGGGAGGTGAGGGATGAGCTACACGATCCAGGGCCGCACGGGCGAGTGGGAGCTGGTGGTCGGGCTTGAGGTGCACGCCCAGGTCATCTCGCAGGCCAAGCTGTTCAGCGGCGCCCCGACCGCGTTCGGCGCGGAGCCCAACAGCCAGGTCAGCTTCGTCGACGCCGCCTTCCCCGGCATGCTGCCCGTGCTCAACCGCTTCTGCGTCGAGCAGGCGGTGCGCACCGGTCTCGGCCTGCAGGCGCGCATCAACCCGGTCAGCCGCTTCGACCGGAAGAACTACTTCTACGCCGACCTGCCCCCCGGCTATCAGATCAGCCAATACGAGCATCCGATCGTCGGCACCGGGTCGATCGAGATCGAGCTCGCCGACGGCTCGACGCGCGAGATCGGCGTCACCCGCCTGCATCTCGAACAGGATGCCGGCAAGTCGATCCACGACCAGCATCCGACCAAGTCGCTGATCGACCTGAACCGGGCCGGCGTGGCGCTGATGGAGATCGTCTCGGAGCCCGACATCCGCTCCCCCGAGGAGGCGGGCGCCTATCTGCGCAAGCTGCGCTCGATCCTGCGCTATCTCGGCACCTGCGACGGCAACATGGAGGAGGGCTCCATGCGCGCCGACGTCAACGTCTCGGTGCGCAAGCATGGGGAGCCGTACCGCACCCGCTGCGAGGTGAAGAACGTCAACTCGGTCCGCTTCGTCATGCAGGCGATCGAGGCGGAGGCGGCGCGCCAGGTCGCGGTCTGGGAAGACGGCGGTGCGGTCATGCAGGAGACCCGGCTGTTCGATCCCGGCCGGGGCGAGACGCGCTCCATGCGCTCCAAGGAGGATGCGCACGACTATCGCTACTTCCCCGACCCCGACCTGCCGCTGCTGGTGCTGGACGAGGCCTGGATCGAGACGCTGCGCGACAGCCTGCCGGAGCTGCCGGACGCCAAGAAGGCGCGCTTCATGCAGGAGTATGGGCTGAGCGCCTATGACGCCGGCGTGCTGGTGGCCGAACAGGCGACCGCGCTGTTCTACGAGACGGTGGCGCGCGGGCGCGATCCGAAGATCGCGGCGAACTGGGTGACGGGCGACTTCTTCGCCGCGCTGAACCGGACCGGGCGTGGCATCGAGGATCCGCCGGTGAGCGCGGTGGCGCTGGGGCAACTGCTCGACCTGATGGCCGACGGCACGATCAACGGGCGCATCGCCAAGGACGTGTTCGAGGCGATGATCGAGACCGGCAAGGATCCTGGCGCGATCGTCGCCGAGAAGGGGCTGCGCCAGGTCACCGACACCGGCGCGATCGACGCCGCGGTGGACGCGATCCTGGCCGCCAACGCCGACAAGGTCGCGGAATATCGCGGCGGCAAGGACAAGCTGTTCGGCTTCTTCGTCGGCCAGACCATGAAGGCGATGGCCGGGAAGGGGAATCCGGCGCTGATCAACGAGACGCTGAAGCGCAAGCTCGCGGGGTGACCGGCCGGGCGGTCGGTCGGGTCCGCTTCACCCTGCCCCCCGCATGAGGAACGGGGAATGCGCAGGGCGGGGCGTGCGGTTGCCTCCGGCCTGGCCGCCCTGCTGGCGCTGTTTGCCGCCTGGCCGGTGAGCCGCGCCGCGGCGCCAGGCGGGCGGGCACGCATGTGAGTTCGGACAGCGTTGAAGCCGCGGCCTCACGATCAAGGACGTGCTGCGCGCTGACGGATCCTACCGACCCATCTCCGCAACCCGGAAGCCCGTCGGCCAAGGCTGAGAATCCCAGGCGCCGATCGCGGCTGCCGTCACGAACAGCACGAGCAGCACAGCCCGTAGGAACCACAGCGTCAGGCCTTCCGAGTGCCTGATCGCCCACACCATCAGAAGCCCAGCCAGAACGGCGCCGGAGATCACCGCCATGACACCCTCACTGGCAATGCATCGTGTCGCCGATAAACCGGCATGTCTGCGGCGCGGACTGGGTGGAGACCTGCGGGGGGTGTGACGCGGCCTGGATAGCGCCGGCGACGGCGAGACCGCTCAGCATCGTCCGTGTGCGCTGCTGGCCCAGCACTTGCCGGTACAGCATGCCGTTGGCGAACCGGTCGGTCCCCTTTGAGGGACCCAGCGCCTTCGCAGGCGCGTGAGAACTGCTCCTGAGCGCTACATCCCGTGACTGCAAGCGCCGGATTTAGCCCTAATAGAGCTTCCATCTTCTCCCCCACGACTTTGAGCGGAACGATACGACTAAGATTCGGGATATGCCACAGCAAAACGGCCTCACCGGAAGAGTGAGGCCATTTTCTTCAAAGTTCGTGACTTCGAGTCGGTTACGTGGAAGTGACGACTGTACCACTATGCGACGCTACGCGATCACACCAAAATGAGGTGTGAGCCCATTTCGATGTCTTTTCTGCTCTCCCGACTGAAATCACCGCTGCCACCATTTCTCGGTTCTTCGGCGGTCGAGGAGGGGGCGGCGTTAGGTGAAGTCCCCTGGCCTGCGGGCACGAGCGGCCTCGTATGGCTGCTGAGCGCCTTGACGGTGTTGTCGGTCTCGCCTCGGCGTCCCCGGCCGCCCAGATGGCCACGCCGACCACCACCCGTCGCCGCGGTGCGCCGGAGCCATCTGACCCGGACTGGGAGCCCATCCCGTCCATGCCGGCCTTCTTCGAGCGCATGGGGCTGAAGTGAGTGGCCCCCTCCGGAGTGAGTCTCCTGGACCGGGTCGCGGACCGGGTCTCCCACCCCGACCTAACCGGCCGGCGGTGCGATCGGAGCGGCCGGCATTCGACCTCCCGCCTGTCGGCAGATCATGCGCCCGACTTCCCCCTGCGGGCGCTGCGCCGGGTGGTCGCCGCCGCGTGCCCGCGTTGGAATGTCGTCGCCGGTGCCCGCATTGGAATGTCGTCACGCCGGACGAGCTATGCGGGAGCCGTTGCCACCCTTGGACGGCCGTTCGGGGGAGGGTGGGACGGGAGCGCCCGAGCGATCCGCGTGTCGGTGATGCGCGACAGGTCGGGCCGATCCACCCTGCCTCCCGCAAACTGGGGTTGCGCCGATCCGCCAGGGCCTGTAGACGCCCCAACCGCATCGCTGCTGTAGCTCAGTGGTAGAGCACTCCCTTGGTAAGGGAGAGGTCGTGAGTTCAATCCTCACCAGCAGCACCACGCGCGATGACCCGAATGCCCCCACCCGACGCCGAGGACCCCGCAGACCGCACCGCTCGGCGGGCGCCGGCCACGAGCCCCACCGGCCCCAACCTGCCCGGCACCAGCCCCGCCGGCGCCAGCGCCCTCGCCGCGCGGCGGGAACGCGAATCCGCGGCGCTGCGGGCCAACCTGCTGCGCCGCAAGCAGCAGGCCCGCGCCCGCGCCGAGGCGGAGCCCGCGCCCTCGGATCCGCCCACCGACCCGGCGCAGCCGTGACCCCGTAGGCCACCCCGTCGCGCGGCGCGCAACCCTGGCGGCGCGGCCCGTGGCTGCGCTAGACCAGCCAACCCCATCCGGAGAGCCCACCCGCCATGGCCGTCATGTCCGATCGCTGGATCCGCCGGATGGCCAAGGACCACGGCATGATCGACCCCTTCGTCGAGGCGCAGAAGCGCGACGGGGTGATCAGCTACGGCCTGTCGAGCTACGGCTACGACGCCCGCATCTCCGACGAGTTCAAGGTCTTCACCAACATCGACTCGGCGGTGATCGACCCCAAGGCGTTCTCCGCCTCCAGCTTCGTCGACCGCAAGACCGACACCTGCATCATCCCGCCGAACAGCTTCGCGCTCGGCCACACGGTGGAGTATTTCCGCATCCCGCGCGACGTGCTGGTGATCTGCCTCGGCAAGTCCACCTATGCGCGCTGCGGCATCATCGTGAACGTCACGCCGCTGGAGCCCGAATGGGAAGGCCAGGTGACGATCGAGATCAGCAACACGACCCCGCTGCCGGCCAAGATCCACGCGCATGAAGGGATCTGCCAGTTCCTCTTCCTGCAGGGCAACGAGCCCTGCGAAACCAGCTACGCCGACAAGGCGGGCAAATACATGGGCCAGCGCGGCGTTGCGCTGCCGAGGATGTAATCACGCATGGACCGTATCCGGATCCGCGGCGGTAGGCCGCTCGCGGGCGAAATCGTGATCGGCGGGGCGAAGAACGCCGCGCTCCCGCTGATGGCGGCCGGGCTGCTGACGGACGAGCGGCTGCTGCTGTCCAACGTGCCCCGGCTGGCCGACATCCAGACCATGACGGCGCTGCTGCAGCAGCACGGGATCGCGGTCGACCCGGCCGACAATGACGGCCGCACCCTCTCGATCGGCGGCGCGATCGGCAGCACCGAGGCGCCGTACGACATCGTCCGCAAGATGCGCGCCTCCGTCCTCGTGCTGGGGCCGCTGCTCGCGCGCGTCCGCGCCGCCCGCGTGTCGCTGCCGGGCGGCTGCTCGATCGGCACGCGGCCGGTCGACCTGCACCTGAAGGGGCTCGAGCAGATGGGCGCCCAGATCGACCTGCAGGGCGGCTACATCGACGCCCGCGTCGAGGGGCGGCTGCGCGGCGCGACCATCCTGTTCCCGTTCATCTCGGTGGGCGCGACCGAGAACCTGCTGATGGCGGCGGCGCTGGCGGATGGGCGGACCGTGCTCGCGAATGCCGCGCGGGAACCGGAGATCGGCGATCTCGCCACCTGCCTGGTCGCGATGGGGGCGCGGATCGAGGGGATCGGCACCGACCGGCTGATCATCGACGGGGTGGAGGCGCTGCATGGCGCCCACCATTCCATCATCCCCGACCGGATCGAGACCGGCACCTATGCCTGCGCCGCCGCGATCTCCGGCGGGTCGGTGTTCCTGCGCCACGCCCAGCTCGAGCATCTGGGCGCCACGATGCGCATCTTGCGCGAGGCCGGCGTCGACGTGACGCAGGAGGCCGACGGGCTGATGGTGCGCCGGCTGAACGGGCTGCACGGCGTCGACGTGATGACGGAGCCCTATCCGGGGTTCCCGACCGACATGCAGGCGCAATTCATGGCGCTGATGTCGGTCGCCGAGGGCGCCGCGATGGTGACCGAGACGATCTTCGAGAACCGCTTCATGCACGTCCCCGAACTGAACCGCATGGGCGCGCGGATCAACGTGCACGGCGCCTCGGCGATCGTGCGCGGGGTGCCGACCCTGTCGGGGGCGCCGGTGATGGCGACCGACCTGCGTGCCTCGGTCTCGCTGATCCTGGCGGGGCTGGCGGCGCGGGGCGAGACGGTGGTGAACCGCGTCTACCACCTCGACCGCGGCTACGAGGCGGTGGAGCAGAAGCTCGCGGCCTGCGGCGCGGAGATCGAGCGCCTGCCGAGCTGATCGGCAGGGTCGTTGGAATGGGGCGCTTCGGGTGGGGGCTGCTGGTGGTGGCCATCGAACGGAGCGGTCCATCGTGTGCGCGGGTCGATGGGCACCGGCGGGGTGGGCGCGAGAGGCGCACCCCGGTTGGAGCCGGCGCGTGGCTTGCGTATCCTGAGGCGAGGCGCCCTTAGCTCAGTTGGATAGAGCAACAGCCTTCTAAGCTGTGGGTCGCTGGTTCGAATCCAGCAGGGCGCGCCAATTTCAGTGGGTTAGATGGCGCGGAGTTTCCAGTTTCCAAAACGGTTTCCAAAACTCCGCGGGACGCATGTTTAAGGCTTCTGACGAGCCAAGCCATCCTGCCGACACTGTCTCGCAAGTCGATAGCGTCTCAGTGAGAATCATGCCAGCATGGCCAACGTATTCCTCCATAGCGAGGCAGCGATCGGGAACGCGTGAGGAGCGGCACCACGAACGCAGCCGTCACGCTCGGGGTGGGTGCGCGCGCTGTGTTCCTGCTGACCAGCATGACGCAGTGGTATCAGATCGTTTGACCCACCGGCCGCCGAGGGCTACCTCGGCGTGCCGCCGCCAATTTCACGCTTCCCTCCAGTGAGCTCGATGAGCTAGTCGCATGTAGGGGCTAAGTGGCCGATCATTAAGCATTCCTTCGCTTATCACGAAATACTCCCCGCTCACGGCGTGAACCTTCGCTCGCAACGTGTCTCCCTTGCTTGCTCCATGCTTCAATTCGTGCGGAAGGTCCTTCGAGTGTAGACCAATCCCTTTCACAAAGGTGTCGGCTGAGGCAGCCAACGCAACCTGCGGCATCATGATCGGGTCGAGCGTTTCGAGGCAATCATTGAGCCTTCGAGCCCAAACCGATGCGGCCAGGACCTGATCCATGTGATGGTCGAAGGGATTTCGATTTCGGAATGACGGCCGAGTCAATCCAGACACTGGGTCAATCACGTCTTGAGTGACTTCAGCGTACGAATACCCCCGCCTCGCAGCTTCATTCGCTAGGCGCGAATTATATTCCAAGGTCAGCTTGGTGCGATCTGTTTGGGAGATCCGGACAGCGCTTCTTGCCTTCACTACCTCCCCATCCTGATCAGTGTCCGTGATGGTCGGCAGTGTAGCCCCGGTGACCACCACTTTCTCAAACCCGACCTCGTCGAGAAAGCCGAAATAGGCGCTAATGGATTGCTCCATTTGCGCCTCGACACTCTCGCCGTATTTGGCCGCTCGATACCAGATCACGTACCCGCAATCCACTTCTCCAAGGTGGAGAACCAGGATCGCTTTCCGGCTCTTGCCTTGCAAGAAACTGCGGAATTGGCCGAGCGCGTTAGTCATAGCATTTGGATTGCGCATCCCAACGGCTGTCGCGCCGCCGACATCGCATGCCTCTACCCCGCGTGGGGCAAAGAGACCGTGTCTCGCGGCGCATTTGAAGTATTGAACATGGCTGTCGCCGAGTATTACTACAGAACTTCCCATTGCTTTCGATGGCCCCGTTATCGTCATTCGTGGCTCTTGCACAGTGTGGTCTGGCTTCGGCGCAGAGCGTTGGACTTGAGGGGCGGCAGCTCGCTCATCGGCCACATTCAGATTCTTGCCCCACTTGCCGCGTCCCTGTCACCAGACCGCAACCCGGCCATGAATCTCGCGAACCCGCAGCTTTTGGCGGAGAGGGCCCGGGAGAGGCGGGCGTTGCATCCACCCTCGAAGCGACTCGCCGGCGAGGTCATAGCGAGCGACATTTCCTGCCACGAACCAAGGAAAGTAATCGTCGGCAGGAACCACATGCCATGCTTCTAGCCAACGCCGACCACGTGCGTCAAAGAGGAGGATAACGCCCCTTTCAAACAGCTTGCCGTCGAGTGCATCGGTCTCGCCGAACAAGCGGAGAAGGCCCTAAGCACCTTCGTCGAAAAAATTCAGTCTGTCGACCCCGGCGACTAGCTTGTCCAATCGCTGATTAGAACCACACCCATTTGTCTAAGGACCGCACCAATAAAGATGACGTCTGCCGAAAATCTGATCGTCCTGATGCTCGCAGATTTAAGCAAGAGGACAGGGGGGAGAAGCTGAGATCGATCCGAACCTCGTTGAGGACAGCGTTCTATATGACCAACTGTGGGGCTCTCTTGGACGTACGACAGCCTGCGTGATCCAGC
>JAFKLG010000071.1 GCA_017304945.1 Rhodospirillales bacterium | reverse complement strand
TGTCTCAAGGCACGGGAGAGTAGGTCGCCGCCAGGTCTTCCAATCCACCCCTCACTCACAACAGCACCCACGCGGGGTGGAGCAGCCCGGTAGCTCGTCAGGCTCATAACCTGAAGGTCACAGGTTCAAATCCTGTCCCCGCAACCAACGTTCCCAACACTTCCAGAGCCCGGTCAGAACGCCCGCTCTCCGCATCAGGAGCGGGCGCTTTCGCGTTGTCGGCCACCACTCCCCATGACCGTCATCGGACCGTTGCACGACCCACAGCGCGCCAATCCCGATAACAGCCAAGCCAGCCTCGAGCAGCGGCTACACGGCTCGAGGCAGGGTGCAGGTTGCAGCGCCCGCCATGGCCGAAGATCTGCGAGCGCGCGTATGGCGCAGGACGCGAAGCGGCCGACTTATACAGCAGCCGATGATCAGTGATGACCGGCGCCGCCATCGGTGTCGGGGGGATCACCACCATGGTGATGTCCGCCTTGGGCGATGGTGGCCATCACCATCTGGGCATAAGCCGCCTCGCTCAGCCCGGGAAGCTTCTGGATGAAGGCGACGGTGCCCCAGAGCGCTTGATCGTCGTGATCGCTCCACGCGGGCATTCCCGTCATCTTGATGCCGTTCTTCACTATCCAGAACAGCTCGCCCGGCGTGTAGCGCTGCGCGGTGTCTTTGAGATCGGGCGGCTTGGGATAGAGCCCGGCTGCGATATCGCCGGCCGGAACCCCCGGTGCACCATGGCAGGTCGCGCAATGCGCCGCGAAGTGCTCGGTGCCGTTGAGAATGTTCGAATGGCTCATGAGGTCGGCCGGAGGCATGATGCCGGCGGCTTGGGCCTTGATCGCGCGGATGCGCATCGTCTCCATGACCCAGTGCGTTACCGGCCAATGGGGCCGTGTGGCCGCCACGTCATAGGCACCGACGTAGACGAACGCGGTGCCGGCCAATGTGATCAGCCCAAGCGTGGCGAGGAGCGTGAGCAGGACGGTCCGCATCAGAACCAGCTCCGGATGCCGAAGACGAACTGCACGGCCGTTGCCCCTTCGCCTTCCTGCCGGGCGAAGCGCGCGGTCTCGCCGAAGCGGCCCACATAAGCGACACCGACATAGGGCGCGAATTTCCGGCTGATCTCATAGCGAAGGCGCAAGCCGGCATCGATGTCGGAAAGGCCGGCCCCCACGCGGCGCCCGAGATCGGCCTTGCTGTAGAAATTCATCTCGATATTCGGCTGCAGGATGAGGCGCTGCGTGATGAGCAAATCATAGGAGCCGGCGAGCTTGAGCGCGGCGTGCCCGCCATCGCTCAGATAACCGGTCACCTCGTAGTCGAAGAAAAGCGGCGCCAGGCCTTGCACACCGAGTGCCGCCCACGTGCGGCCGGTTCCGGAATCCCAATCCGTTCGCAGACCAGCCTGAAGATCGAGAAACGTCGAGACGGCTCGGCTGTAGAGCACTTCGTTCTGACCATCCTCGACACCGCCCTTGCCGAGCGCGAATCCCTCGGATTTGAGCCAGAGCTTGTCGTAATCGGTGCCGATCCACGCCTGGCCGGACCAGCGGAAACCGCTCTGCCCGCCGCCGATGCGGCCCTCGGCCTGGTCCAGGATGCCATGAAAGAAAATGCTGCGGTCCATGGCGGCCATGTCGCCATCGCCATGACCCATCATGCTCCCGGGCAAGATGATCTGCGGCTCGGTCTGCGTTTCGGCTTTGGCAGAAAAAACCGCAAAGCCGAGAAGGCTCGCGATCAGGAGAATGCGCAAGGTGCTCATGCTACGCGCACCTCGCGGAACATGCCCATCTCCATGTGGTAGAGGAGATGGCAGTGATAGGCCCAGCGCCCGGGCTCATCGGCCGTGACGAGATAGCTCAGCCGCTCGCCGGGTTTGACGAGAATGGTGTGCTTGTAGGGCCGGTATTCGCCCTCGCCGTTTTCGAGCTCGCTCCAAAGCCCGTGCAGATGGATCGGGTGCTCCATCATGGTGTCGTTGATGAGCACGAAGCGCACGCGCTCGTTGCGCGCGAGATGAATGGGCTGCGCTTCCGAGAATTTCTTCCCGTCGAAGCCCCAGATGAAGCGCTGCATGTTGCCGGTCAGATGCAGCACGATCTCCCGCGAGGGCGGCCGCTTGTCGTCTCCGGGTTTCAACGCGCGAAGATCCGTGTAGCGGAGAACGCGCCGGCCATTGTTGTCGAGGCCGGTGCCGGCTTCGCCAAGCCGATCTTGTGGCATCATGGCGACGTTATCGACTTCGACGCCGCGGGTGAGCGTGCCGGTCTCGCCGCTCATCGCCATGCCGGGAGCCTTCGGCGCGCTGTCAGCCATCGTGCCATGCCCCATGGCGGCATGATCCATGCCGGGCATACTTGCCTGGTCCATTCCGCTCATGCCGCCCATCGAGCCGTGATCCATGCCGGCCATACCCATATCGGCCATGCCGCGGATGGGGCGCGGATCGAGCGGCGGAATAAGCCCTGACATGCCGCCGCGCGGTGCCAGCGTGCCACGCGCGTAGCCGCTGCGGTCGGCGGCTTGCGCGAAGATCGTGTAGGCCTGCTCCGCTGCCGGCTGCACGACGACGTCATAGGTTTCGGCGGTGCCGATGCGGATCTCGTCCACCACGACGGGTTCGACATCGTTGCCGTCCGCCTGCACGACGGTGAGCTTCAGGCCCGGGATGCGGACATCGAAGATGCTCTGCGAAGCGCCGTTGATGAAGCGGAGACGCACGCGTTCGCCGGGGCGGAACAGCGCCGTCCAGTTGGCGGCCGGCGGCTTGCCGTTCACGAGATAGGTGTAAGTGGCGCCCGTGACATCCGCGATGTCGGTCGGGCTCATGCGCATCTCGCCCCATTCGAGGCGATCCGAGACCGTCGCGCCGAGACCCTTTTCGCGTACATCCGCAAAGAACGTGCCGACGGTTCTCTGCCCGTAATTGTAGTAGTCGGGCTGGAACTTGAGATTGCTGACGATGGTCTCCGGATTTTCGTCGCTCCAATCGGAAAGCAGCACGACGTAATCGCGATCGAAAGTCTGCGCGTAGCCGCCGCGCGGCTCGATGACGATCGCGCCGTAAAGGCCGCTCTGTTCCTGGAAGCCCGAATGGCTGTGGTACCAGTAGGTGCCGCTTTGGGGCACGCGGAAGCGATAGGTGAAGGTCTCGCCCGGCGCGATGCCGGGAAAGCTCAGCCCCGGCACGCCATCCATATCGGCAGGCGTGCGGATGCCGTGCCAGTGGATCGAGGTCGGTTCGGAGAGGCGATTGGTGACGGCAAGCGTCACCGTATCACCCTCGCGCCAGTGCAGGATCGGCGCCGGCACCTGGCCGTTGACGCCGATCGCCATGCGCGGCCGGCCGGTCATGTTGGCGGCAACCGGCCCGATCTCGAGCGCAAAATCCCGCCCGCTCAGAATTGGTGCCGGGCCGGGCGCCGCAAGCGCCGAGCGAAGCGGGAAGGGGAGAGCGGCCGCCGCGGTCACGGCGGCGAGGCCCTGGACGAAGCGGCGGCGGCCTACGTCCGGGCTCTCGGCAAGCGGGGTGCCTTTCATCAGCGCGCTCCGCCGGCCGGCTGCACCGACTGGACTTCATACATGCCACCCTTGCCCTTCTCGAGCGAGACATTGACCCGGGCGCCAGGCTTGATGCGGCTGAGATCGACCGAAGGTGCGACGGCAAAATCCATGGTCATGGCCGGCCAGCCGAGCGCGGGAATGGGACCGTGGCTCAGGTTGATCTTGTGCGCGGCGGCATCGACGGAATTGACGGTGCCGGTCGCGTGCGCGTCGCTTCGGCCGTCATGAACGCGCTGAACGGAGCCGGAATCCGTCGCCATGCGATGCGCCTCATGGCCGGTGCCGGCCATGGCAAGTTGCGTGCGCGGCACGCGGGAGGAAGATCCAAGATCAACGCCCATGAGAGGCGAGGCTTCGACGGCGGTCGGTGTTGCGGATGAATTCGCGCAAGCGGCCAACAGAATGAGCCCGGCCAGAGCCAGGGGGCGGGTGAGACGGGTGGTCATGAGCATTCGCTTTCTGCTCGCCGCCGCGCACATGGCGCAGCCCGGCGAATCCGTTGGATCGATCGGAGAAAGGGAGGGAGGCGGTGCCTCAGCTGGCGCGCGTTCCCATCCCCGGGCCTTGCGGCGTCGGGGCTAAATCAGATCCACCGTCTGGGAGGGCCGAGATCGGGTGCGATCGAACGGCTGGCGAGCGTGTTCGCGCCTTCCCAATAGGCAATCGGTGTCGCGGTAAACGCGGCAGACCCGACGGTCACGCGCGGCGGAAGCCCGGGAAGGGCGGTGCAGGCACCAAGGCAGCAGGCAAGGCAAGCGGCGCCGTGATGGTCGTTATGAGAGGAAGGGGCACTCGCGTGATGGCTCTCGGTGCCGGTCGCGGGTTCATGCGTACAAGGTGCGCCGGCCGATGCGGCTGCCGGGGAAAAGCTGATCGTGGGCGCCGCCACAAAGGCGAGGGCGCAGATCACGAGCAGAATTTTCCGCACCAGCTGCAGCATCGGACGAATCTATCGTTTTGCCCGAAGCCGGACAATGCCGATCGACCCGCGCTCAGTTTGCACGCGCCGGGCCCGGGGGAGCCACGCGTCATGCGCGCACCGTCCGCAGACGCAGCGCGTTGCCGACGACGGGGCTGCGACGAGCCACCCCACCCCCACTAAGCCCGCGGGTGCGCCTTCCGCCAGACTTCCAGCAGATGCGCCTCGTCCACCGACGTATAGCGCTGGGTGGTCGACAGGCTCGCATGCCCGAGCAGCTCCTGGATCGAGCGGAGATCCGCGCCACCCGCCAGCAGATGAGTCGCAAACGAATGCCGCAGCGCATGTGGCGTCGCGTGTTCGGGCAGGCCGTTCTGCTGCCGGTAGATCCGCATCGTCCGTTGCGCGACCCCCGGGTCCAGGCGCTTGCCGCGCGCGCCCAGGAACAGCGGCGCGTCGGAGACAGGGTTCGGATGCAGCCGCAGCCACGCCGCGATCGCCTCCCGCACCGCGGGCAGCACCGGCACGATCCGTTCCTTGGAGCCCTTGCCCAGCACGCGCAGCGGCGCGTCGGCGCGCGGCACGTCGCGCACATCAAGCGACAAGGCCTCGGCGATGCGCAGGCCGCAGCCATAGAGCAGCGTGAACAGCGCGGTGTCGCGGGCCTGGATGGCGGCGTCGTCGGACAGCTCCGCGACATCCTCCGCGACCCCGCGCGCCTGCGGGGGCGGCAATGCGCGCGGCACCGGCCGCTTGCTGCGCGGCGTGGCGATCAGCCGGACGGCGGGGTTGTCCACGCCCTGCCGCCGCGCCAGCCAGCGAAAGAAGCTGCGGACAGCCGACAGGTGCCGCGCGCGGGTCGCGGTGCCGCTTCCATCGGCGGCCATGGCCGCCAGCCAGGCGCGGAAATCCGCCTGCCGCAACGCTCCCAGGGCAGCCAGGTCCGGCTCACCGCCGAGATGCTGCGTCAGGAATCCCAGGAACTGGGCGAGATCGGACCCGTACGCCTCGACGGTCAGCGGGGCGGCCCGACGTTCGGCGGCGAACCACGCGAGAAAGGCCGCGCGGGCGTCCTCGCCCGTCATCCGCGGCCGAGCGCGGCGGCCACGGCGCGGCCGAGGAAGCCGAGGGCCCCGGATCCCTGGGCCGGGTCGAGCACGGCCGGATCCCGCGCGAGCAGTGCGAGCAACGCGGGCGGTCCTTCCCCCGGTACCAGCGCGAGCGCGTCATGATCGGCCAGTCCCGCAGCCTCGGCATGCAGCAGCCGTCCGTCGGTCGCGACGGCGCGGAACAGCACCTGGCGTCCTTCCAGCAGGCGCGCGACGGTTCCGGGGGGAAGGAATTGGGTGCCGGCGCGGGGCGTCTCCAGGCAGAGATGGACGGCGTCCATTCCCAGGATCCCCGGCATTTCCTGGCCGATGCAGTCCAGCGGGTCGGCGGCGCGCAGCAGCGCCAGCACCGCTTCCTGCACCCGGCCCGCCAGGCTGGCCGCCGCGCGGCCGGCCGCCAGCACGCCGTCGGCGCGTTCGGTCATGGCCGCCGCATGGGCGCGTTCGGCGCGGATCATGGCCGCCATGTGATCGGCCAGCGCCTCCCCATGCACGCGTTCGGGGGGCGCCAGGACGCAGTAGAGCGTCGGGTTCTCCGCCAGCCAGTTCGGGTTCTCGCGCAGGAACGCCGCCACGAAGGCGGCATCCCCTTCTGCGTGAGGCCGGCGGTCCGGTTCGGCCAAAATCGGATCGATCAGATGATCGACTGGCCCGTCTTCTTCCAGTCCGCCACGAAGTTGGCGAGGCCCTTCTCCGTCAGCGGGTGGTTGAAGAGGGAGCGCAGCACCGGCGGCGGCAGGGTCGCGACATGCGCGCCGATCTTGGCGGCTTCCACGACATGGATCGGGTGGCGGACGGAGGCGACCAGCACCTCGGTCTTGAACGGGTAGTTCTTGTAGATCTGCACGATGTCGGCGATCAGCTTCATGCCGTCATAGCCGATGTCGTCCAGCCGGCCGACGAAGGGGCTGACGAAGGTGGCGCCGGCCTTGGCGGCCAGCAGCGCCTGCGCGGGCGAGAAGCACAGGGTCACGTTCACCATCGCGCCGTCATCGGTCAGTGCACGGCAGGCGCGCAGCCCGTCCGGGGTCAGCGGCACCTTGATGGTGACGTTCTTGGCGATCGGGCGCAGCACCTTCGCCTCGGCCATCATGTTCTCGAAGTCGGTCGAGGCGACCTCGGCGCTGACGGGGCCGGGGACGATGTCGCAGATCTCCTTGATCACCTCCTTGAACTGCCGCCCGCTCTTGGCGATCAGGCTGGGGTTGGTGGTGACGCCGTCCAGCAGGCCGCTGGCAGCGAGCGACTTGATGTCCGCGATTTCTGCGGTGTCGACGAAGAACTTCATGCGATCGCTCCGGTTTGCGGCTACGCCTGGGGGTCGGTCAGGATGGGACAGGTTATATAGGATGTCGGGCGGCCCCCAAAAGCGAAGCGAAAACGACAGCCGGCGCGTGCCGGTGATGCTGCCCTACCCGTTTCCTGGTCCGTTCGACTATCTGGTGCCGCCCGAACTCACGGTCGCCCCCGGCGACGTGGTGCTGGTCCCGCTCAACCGGCGGGAGGAGGTGGGCGTGGTCTGGGATGCGCCGCCCGACCGCGCCGTGCCCGACCACAAGCTGAAACCGCTGATCGGGGTGCTGGATACGCCGCCGATGCGGGAGGACCTGCGTCGCTTCATCGACTGGATCGCCTCCTACACCCTGTCGCCCCCCGGCGAGGTGATGGCGATGGCGCTGCGGGTGGCCCGTCCCGCCCCGCTCCCGACCTCCGGATGGCAGCGCATCGCGCCAGCGCCCGTCGGCGTGCGGATGACCCCGGCGCGGGAGCGCGTGCTGGCGGTGCTGGCCCGCGCCGAACCACGCGGCACCGGAGAGCTCGCGCGCGCGGCCGAGGTCGGGACCGCGGTGATCCGCGGCATGGAGCAGGCCGGCCTGCTCGCCAGCGTGCCCATTCCGGCCGCACCTCCCTTCGCGCAGCCCGACCTCGACGCCGGCCGCCCGTTGCTGTCGGAGGACCAGGAGCAGGCCGCGGCGACGCTGCGGCAGGCGGTGGCGGAGCGGAGCTTCTCGGTCACCCTGCTGGACGGCGTGACCGGGTCCGGCAAGACCGAGGTCTATCTGGAAGCCGTGGCCGAGTGCCTGCGCCAGGGACGCCAGGCGCTGGTGCTGCTGCCGGAGATCGCGCTGTCCTCCCAGTGGCTCGAGCGGTTCACGCGGCGCTTCGGCGTCGCGCCGGCGGTGTGGCATTCCGACCTGACCTCACGCGTGCGCCGCACCACGTGGCGCGCGGTCGCCGAAGGCGGCGCTCCGGTCGTGGTCGGCGCCCGTTCGGCACTGTTCCTGCCGTTCCCCGACCTCGGCCTGATCGTGGTGGACGAGGAGCACGAGACCGCCTTCAAGCAGGAGGACGGGGTCGTCTACCACGCCCGCGACATGGCGGTGGTCCGCGCGCGGTTCTGTTCGGCCCCGGCGGTGCTGGTCTCGGCCACGCCCAGCCTGGAGACGGTCGCGAACGTGGAGGCGGGTCGCTACGCGCGCCTGCACCTCCCGGTCCGCCATGGCGGCGCGGTGCTGCCGCGCGTCGAGGCGATCGACCTGCGCATCACCCCGCCGGAGCGCGGGAAATTCCTCTCTCCCCCGCTGGTGGAAGCGGTGCAGGCGACGCTGGCGCGCGGGGAGCAGGCGATGCTGTTCCTCAATCGTCGCGGCTATGCCCCGCTGACCCTGTGCCGGCATTGCGGCCATCGCATGCAGTGCCCCAACTGCACCGCCTGGCTGGTCGAGCACCGCATACGGCGCGAGCTGCAATGCCATCACTGCGGCCACACCATCCCGATCCCGCCCGAATGCCCGGCCTGCGGCGCGGCCAACAGCCTGACCCCGGTCGGGCCGGGCGTCGAACGCATCACCGAGGAGGCCGCCGCCTGGTTCCCCGACGCCCGCCGCCTGGTGATGGCGAGCGACACGATCCCCGGCCCCGATGCCGCCGCCCTCGCCGCGCGGGCGATCGAGGCGCGCGAGGTCGACCTGATCATCGGCACGCAGATCGTCGCCAAGGGCTGGCACTTCCCGCATCTGACACTCGTGGGGGTGGTCGATGCCGATCTCGGCCTGGCCGGCGGGGACCTGCGCGCGGCGGAGCGCACCGTGCAGTTGCTGCACCAGGTCGCCGGCCGCGCCGGTCGCGCCGAGGCCCCCGGTCGCGTGCTGCTGCAGACCTTCTCCCCCGAACATCCGGTGATGCAGGCGCTGGTGCGCGGCGACCTCGAGGCGTTCATGGCCAGCGAGGCGGCGCAACGCCGGCCCGGCCATTGGCCGCCCTATGGCCGCCTGGCCGCCCTGATCGTCAGCGCCGATACCGGGCCGGAGGCGGATGCGCTCGCGCGCGACCTCGGCCGCGCCGCGCCGTTCGGAGACGGGGTGACGGTGCTGGGGCCGGCGCCGGCGCCGCTGTCGATCCTGCGCGGCCGCCATCGAAGGCGGCTGCTGCTGAAGACGCGCCGGGACATGGCGGTGCAGCCGATCCTGCGGGACTGGCTCGCCAAGGTCCCGGTGCCCCGCGGCGCACGGGTGGAGGTGGACGTGGACCCGGTGTCGTTCATGTAGCAGCCGGTCGGATCGGAGGCGCGGCGATCCGGTCAGCACCCGCGAAAGCACCACCGTGCGCGGAACGATCGGGCGCACGCGCCGGCCGTCGCCGGGACTGGCGCTTCGATGCTGCGCTGCGGCATGCTCGCACCCATGCGCCTTCCCCACCCGCGAATCCGCCCCGCCGGTCAGCCGATCACCTTCAGCTTCGACGGCGCGCCGATCGCGGCGCTCGAGGGGGAGAGCGTCGCCGCCGCCCTCTCCGCCGCCGGAATCGTCGCGCTCCGCGACACGCCGGAAGGCGCGCCGCGCGGACTGCATTGCGGCATGGGCGCCTGCTGGGACTGCGTCGTCACCATCGACGGACGGATCGGCCAACGCGCCTGCATGACCAAGGCCGCCGACGGCATGGTCGTGCAGCGCGGGTTCCCGACCACGCTCGCACCGTTGGGCCCCGTCCCGACGGAGCCGGCGCCGGAGACACTCTGCACCGACGTCCTGGTGGTGGGCGGTGGTCCCGCCGGGCTCGCCGCCGCCATCGCCGCGGCGGAGGCCGGCGCGCCGACCGTGCTGTTGGACGAGCGCGCCGCGACCGGCGGGCAATACGCCAAGCCGCTCGCGCCGAGCCACGTGGATCCGGCGCCGGATGCGCAGTTTGCGCTGGGCGCGACGCTCCGCGACCGGGCGCTGCGGGCCGGCGTACGGATCGAGACCGAGGCGCTGGTGTGGGGCGGCTTCGCACCCGACGAGCTCGGGGTGCTGATCCGCGGCCGCGCCGTCACGTGCCACATGCGCCGCCTGATCCTCGCCCCCGGCGCGCACGAGGCGCCGGTGCCGCTCCCCGGCTGGACGCTGCCGGGCGTGCTCACCACCGGCGGCCTGCAGACGCTGGTGCGCGCCCAGCGCGTGGTGCCGGGAGAGCGCGTGCTGATCGCCGGCACCGGCCCGCTCAACCTGCAACTCGCCTGTGAACTGCTGGAGGGCGGCGTCACCCCGCTGGCGGTGCTCGAGGCGGCGCCGCGTCCGGGCGCGCAGTCCTGGCGGGAGGCGTGGCAGATGGGGCGCGCCGCGCCGGACCTGCTGCGCGAGGGTGTCGCCATGCTGCTGCGCCTCAAGCGCGCCGGCGTGCCGGTGCATTGGGACACGCGGCTCACCGCGCTGGAAGGCACCGACCGCGTCGCCGTTGCCTGCTTCGGTGCGACGCGGCTCGCGGTCGACACCGTCGCGATCAATCAGGGCTTCCAGCCGGAGACCGGCCTCGCGCGGGCCCTCGGCCTGCGCCACCGCTTCGACCCACGCGGCGCCGGCGCGCTGGTCACCGAAACCGACCGCGAGGGGCGCACCAGCCATGAGGCCGTGTTCGCGGTGGGAGACGGCGCGGCGCTGGGCGGGTCCCGCGTGGCCCAGGCGCGTGGGCGGCTGGCCGGCGCGGCCGCGGCGCGCGACCTCGGCTTCGCTGCCCCACCGGACCCAGCGACAGCGCAAGCGCTCGACCAGGCGCTGCGCTTCCAGGCCGCGCTGTGGCGGCTCTACCCGCCCGTCACGCCCGCTCCGCTCGACGACGCCACCATCGTCTGCCGCTGCGAGGAGGTCACCGCCGGCCGGCTGCGTCAGGGCCTTGCGGCCGGACTCACCTCCCTCCCGGCGCTGAAGAAGGCGACCCGCGCGGGGATGGGGCGCTGCCAGGGCCGGTTCTGCGGCGCCACCGTCGCGCGTCTCTGCCCGGAGGCGCCGGGCGACCAGTCCTTCGCCGCGCCCCGCGCGCCGATCCGCCCCACGCCCGCCGCGCCGTTGATGTTCGAGGCGCCCGAGTTCCAGGCTCCGCTGCTCACCGCGCCGACGCCCCCGGTGCACCGCCATGCCGTGCCGGACCTCGCGCCGGAACAGCGCAGCGCCCAGGTGGCGGTGCTGGGCGGCGGGCTCGCCGGGCTGTGCACCGCCCTGTACCTCGCCCAGGGTGGCGCCGATGTCCTGCTGATCGAGCGCGACGAACTCGGCATGGCGGCCAGCACCGCCAATGCCGGCAGCCTGCACGTCCAGCTTCTGTCCTACGATTTCGGCGACGACACGCCCGCGGATGGCGGCACCGCGGCGCACACCCTGCCGCTCGCGCCCCGCAGCATCGCGCTCTGGAAGGAGATCGCCGCCGCTGCCGGCGACGACCTCGGCATCCGCACCGAAGGCGGGCTGATGCTGGCGGAGGACGCGGCCGGGCTCGCCTGGCTGCGCCGCAAGTCGGAGATGGAGCGCCGCTGGGGGATCGAGAGCCACGTCCTCGGGGCCAACGAGCTGCGCAGCCTCGCCCCGGCGCTCTCCGCGCGGCTGGTGGGCGCCGACTTCGTTCCCGCCGAGGGCTACGGCGACCCGCTGCGGGGTACGCTCGCGGTGCGCACCCAGGCGGCCGCGGCCGGTGCGCGGTTCCTGCGCGGCGCCGAGGTGCAGGCGATCACCCGGGAGGGGGCGGGCTGGGTGGTCCAGACCTCGAAAGGACCGGTGACCGCCGGCACCGTGGTGAATGCGACCGGCCCCTGGTCGAGCGTGATCGGCCGCATGGTCGGCCTCGATCTGCCGGTGACCGGAACGGTGCAGCAGGTGATCGTGACCGAACCCGCGCCGCGCCTCACCAACCACCTGATCGCGCTGGCGCACCGCCATCTCTCGCTGAAGCAGCAGGCGAACGGCAGTTTCCTCGTGGGCGGCGGCTGGTTCGGCGGCTTCGACCCGGCGACCGGCCGCACCCAGGCGTTGCGCGAGAGCATCCAGGGCAATCTCTGGGTCTGCCATCGGGTGCTGCCCGCGCTGCGGTCGCTGTCGTGGGTGCGCGCCTGGACCGGCATCAACCCCGCGATCGACCGCGCACCCATCCTGGGCGAGGCGCCCGGCCTGCCCCGCTTCTTCAACGCGGTCTCCGCGAACGGCTACACGCTGGGCCCGATCATCGGCCGGCTCACCGCGGATGCCGTCCTGCACGGAACCCCGATCGACCCGCACTTCCGGCTCGAGCGGTTCGGCTGACCCGCCGGCGCACGCGGACGCCGCGCGGCCTCACCAGAAGACGGTGGTGCCGAGCTGGATGCCCTGGCCCCTGACTTCGTTGTAGGCACCGGCATTGGTGGAGGCGGAGCCCGAGGCGAAGTTGAACCCGCCCTGGTGCCGCTGCTCGTAGAGATACTCGATCCAGCCGACCAGGCCGGGGGCGACGACGTAGCTCGCCCCCACATCCACCCCGATCTCATGCCGCTGGCTGATGCCGACGAGCTGTGGCGCGCCCTGCGAGTCGATCGATTCGAAGGATCCGCCCATCGTCAGCGGCCCCGTCTTGTAGGACACGCCGATCAGCCAGCCCTGCAGGTTCGCACCACCCGTCGGACGCGGCGCCGCTTGCCCGTTCACCGCGCCGCCGATCCAGTTGCCGCCCACCGTCACGCCCGCATAGGACAGCGCGACGCCGGCACTGCCGAAGCTCAGCCCATCGAACCGACCGGTCCCATTGCTGCTGCCGCGTTGCGCCGAACTGCCGACCGCCACGGCGGGGCCGGTGTAGGTCGCATGGCCACTGAACTCGTACACGCCGTAAGCCATGACGCCGACTGGACCGGCCTTGCCCTGGTAGCGCGCCCCGACGGCGGTCTGGTTCATCACGCGCGCGCCGTCCCCGCCGACGCTCGAGGAACTCAGGCTCGGGCAGCCGGAGGAGGCGTAGGGGCATCCCGGCACCGACCCGTACGTGGTGCCCGCGCCGTTGCCGAAGCCGTTCGCGGTGTTGGGCGCCCACTGCACGCCGACATCGACCCCGGCGACCTGCGGCGACAAATAGACCAGCTTGGCGTTGGCGTATTCGTTGCCCGACCCGCTCAGGAACGCGAAAGGCACCAGCGAATTCATCGGCATCGCCTGCTGCATGTCCCCGCTCTGCAAGTTCATGCTCGGCAGGAACTGGAAGGTGGTGACGCCGCTGTCGTACAGCCCGATCAACCCGTCGCCCTGGCCCGCGCGCAGGATGCCGGCCGTATCCGCGGCGACGTAGGCGAAGGCGCGGCGGACGAACACGGTCTGCGAGGAGGAATAGCCGGAGGCGCCGGTGCTGGTCGCCGAACTCGTCTGGCCGGTGAAGTTCTGCCGGATCTCGATCGCGCCGCCGTAGCGCATCCCGTTCGCCGCCATCGCGTCGAGGCCCGTGTAGATGCGCGCGTAGGTCGTCACGCTGGCCGGCTGCAGCTTGAATCGCCCCGCTGGCGCCAGGGTCGCGCCGTTCGCGGTGACGGCCGGGAAGCTGCCCGACCCCAGGCTGCTCCAGGTTCCGTTCAGCTCGGTCAGCACGCGGCCGTTGATGTGGATCACGACGGTGCCCGGCGTGGGGGCCTGCACCGTCCCCGACCGCGCCGTCGCCGCCCGGTTGTTGCCGTTGTTGGCGCCCGCCGGGGGATCGGGCGCGGGTCGGGTCGGCACCTGACCCTGCGAAAATGTCGGCGGGAGGTTGGAGAGGCTCCCGTCGGAGATCGGCCCATCGGAGATGTTGCCGCGCGCCGGGCCGGCGCTCATCAGTCCGACCCCGGCCGCCCCGGCCAGCAACACCGCCCGCATGTGCATCTCCCACGTGGGCGGATGCGCCCACGAGGGTGCAACGGCGAACGATGGCGGGGGTGGCCGCTGCGTCCGTGATCTTTCCGTGCCGGTGCCGGTATGCCGCGGACCCGCCTCGGGCTAACCTGCCCGCCGGTCCGAGACAGGGTGGAGCCCCGCATGTCCTACACGCCGTCGCCGCATGTCACGCAGCATTGGTCGCTGACCAAGCCCTCCGCCAGCGGGCGCCGCGGCATGGTCGTCTCCCAGGCGAAGAGCGCGGCCGAGGCCGGCGTCGCCGTGCTCGATGCCGGCGGCAATGCGGTGGATGCGGCGGTGGCCACCGCGCTCGCGCTGGCTGCGGTGGAGCCGTGGAATTCCGGCCTCGGCGGCATCGGCTTCGCCCTGGTGCACCGCGCCGGCCAGCCCCGCGCCGAGGTGGTGGATTTCGGCCCGGTCGCGCCAAGCGGGTTGAGCGCGGACGCCTTCCGCCTCACCGGCCGCATGAAGCAGGACCTGTTCGCCTGGCCGGAGGTCGAGGGCGACGCCAACATCCATGGTCCGCTCTCCTTCGCCATCCCCTCGGCGCCGGCCGGCTACGCCCATATGCACAAGACCTGGGGCAAGCTGCCGCTCGCCGAGGTGATCGCGCCGGCCGTCGCGCTCGCGCAGCGCGGGCTGCCGCAGGATTGGTACACCACGTTGAAGGTCGCCTCCTCGGCCGCGGTGCTGCGCCTCTACCCCGAGAGCGCCCGCATCTACCTGCCGAACGGGCTGCCGCCGGTGCCGCCCTACCAGGGGTCGCCCGGCTTCTTCCGCCTGGGCGCGCTGCCCGAGACGCTCGCGCAACTCGGCCGCGCCGGGCTGCGCGACTTCTATGAAGGCGAGATCGCCGCCAGCATCGCCGCCGACGTGAAGGCGATGGGCGGGGTGCTCTCGGCCGAGGATCTGCGCAGTTGCCAGGCCCGCGTGTTGCCGGCGACGGAGTATCGCTGGCGCGGCCGCACCCTGCAGCTCGCCGGCGGCCTGACCGCGGCGCCGACGATGATGCGTGTGCTCGACCAGATGGCCGAGGTTGCGTACGGCGCGGCGCCGGACGCGGCCTGGTACGTCGCGTTCGGCCGCGCCATGAAGGCGGCCTATGCGGAGCGGCTGTCCGGCCTGGGTGATGCCGACAAGGCGGCGGCCGAGACCTGCACCACCCACCTGACGGTGTGCGACGCCGAGGGCACCATGGTGGCGATGACCACGACGCTGCTGTCCTCGATGGGCAGCCGCGTGGTGCTGCCTGACTCCGGCGTGCTGCTGAACAACGGCGTGATGTGGTTCGATCCGCGGCCCGGCCAGCCGAACTCCATCGCGCCCGGCAAGCGGCCGCTCACCAACATGTCGCCGATCATCCTCAAGGACGGCGACCGGCCCTGGATGGCGGCCGGCGCCTCGGGTGGCCGGCGGATCCTGGCCGCCGTGACGCAGATGATGACCTTCCTCGCGGATTTCGGCATGGACCTCGACACCGCGGCGCATTTCCCGCGCATCGACGTCTCCGGCCCGGAAGGTGTCTCGGCCGACCGGCGCCTCGGTGCCCAGGTGATCGCGGCGCTGGAGGCGGACGGACCGACCACGGTCGTGGATCACGCGGTGATGCCGATCAACTTCGCCTGCCCCAACGTGATCCTGCAGCAGCCGGACGGCACCCGGATCGGGATCAGCGACGCGGCCTCCCCCTGGTCGGCCGCGGTCGCGCAGGGCTGAGCATGGCCGACCCGGTCCCTGCGGTCACGGAAGCGGCGGCGACCGGCGAGATCGCCGCGATCTTCGCCGATATCCGCGCGGTGTACCGGGTCGGCGTGGTGAACCTGATCTGGCGCCACCTCGCCACGATCGACGGCGCGCTGCCCTGGGCCTGGGGGGCGCTGCGGCCGGCCTATGTGGACGGATCGGCCGGCGCCGCGGCGGACGTGCTGCGGGCGCGGCTCGCGCTTCCCGCCCTGCCGGCGATCCCGCCCGAGGTGCTGGCGAGCGCGGGCCTGGACGACGCGGCGGTCGCGGGCGTGCGGCGGGTGCTGGCCGCCTACGACCGGACCAACGCGATGGCGCTGGTGGCGCTGTCGTCGCTGCAGCGGCGGTTGCAAGGCGCGGATGCGACAGGTCCCGCGACCCGCATCGACCCGGCCGTCCACGGCATCTCGCCTCCGTCGGAGGCCGCCCCGCCGGCACCCGCCGCTCTCTCCTCGCCCCAAGAGGAGGAGATCGCCTTGCCGCCGCTGCCGGACCTCGCGGCGCTGGCGCCCGACACGGCGCGGCTGGTGCTGGCGCTCAATCGCTGGGGCACCACGTCCGCGACGCCGATCCTGGCGAGCATGTACCGGCACCTCGCGCCCTGGCCGCCTTATCTGGCGCTGGCCTGGGCGCTGCTCGCGCCGCTCGCGGAGGATGGGCGGCTCGACGCCGCGATCGCCGGCGTTCAGGCCCAGGCCGCCGCGGCCGACCTGCCGCTCCGTGCCGCGCCGCCGCCGGATCCGCTGCGCGGGCACATCGCCGCGGCGCTCGCGCCCTTCACCGGCGAGGTCATCGCCAAGATGGTGGCGATCTGCGCCATGCTGCGGCGCGCGACCGGACCCGGATGACCCCGCTCGCGCGGCAACTCATGCTGCCGTTCCCCCATGCACCGGGGTTCGCCGCCGCCGACTTCCTCGTGGCACCCAGCAACGAGGCCGCCATGGCCTGGATCGCGCGCCCAAGGGAGTGGCCGGAGCATCGGCTGCTGCTCTGGGGCCAGGCCGGTTGCGGCAAGACCCACCTGCTGCATCTCTGGGCCGACCGGGTCGCCGGCACCCTGCTGACCGGCCCGACGCTGCGCGGACTGCCGATGCTGCCGGAAGCCGGCGACATCGCCGTGGACGATGCCGACCTCGTCGCCGAGGAGGCCGCGCTGTTCCACCTGCTCAATGCGGCGCGGGAGGCCGGTCGGTCGGTGCTGCTCTCGGCGCGCACGCCGCCGGCGCGCTGGGCGATCGGCCTGCCCGACCTCGCCAGCCGGTTGCGGGCGGTCACCGCCATCGAGATCATGCCGCCGGAGGAGAGCCTGTTGCGCGCGTTGCTGGCGCGGCTGCTGGCCGATCGCCAGCTCGCCGTGCCCGCGGCGCTGCAGGACTGGCTGCTGCTGCGCCTGCCGCGCACGCCCGCTGCGCTGCGGGAGGCGGTGGCGCGGCTGGACGCCGCCGGCAGCCGCATCGACCGCGCGCTCGCCGCGGACGTGGTGGCCGGTCTCGCGCAGCCGGAGGAGGCATGACGTCAGCGGCGCCACGCCGCTCCCCCGCTCTGGTGCCTCGCACCCCGGCCGCCGAGGCCTGGACCCGCGCAGGCCGCCTGCCACAATGAATCCTTTGTTGCACGTGCCGAACCCCCCTTGCCCGCGCCGCGGACTGTGTAGGATCGCCACATGAACAAGACCGCGCCGAAAATCATCGCCAAGGCCACGGAAAGCAGCGAGCGCGCTTCACCGGTCGCCGCCCCGATCGTCCCGGTGCCCGCGATCGCGCGGGACAGCGCGGACCGGTTCATCAACCGCGAACTGTCCTGGCTCGACTTCAATCATCGCGTGGTGGAGGAGGCGGAGAACACCCGCCATCCGCTGCTCGAGCGGCTGCGCTTCCTGTCGATCAGCGCGTCCAACCTCGATGAATTCTACTCCGTCCGTGTCGCGGGCCTGATCGGCCAGGCCAAGGCGGGCGTGACGCACGTCTCTCCCGACGGCCGCACGCCCGCCCAGCAATTGCTGGAGATCCGCCAGCGTGCCGAGGCGCTGCGCACCGACCAGCAGCGCGTCTGGCGCGACCTGCGTGAGCTGCTGCGCGACGCCGGGATCGAGGTGTGCGATCCCGCCAGTCTCAGTCCGGAAGATCGCGTCTGGCTGGACGGCGCCTTCATGGAACGGGTCTTCCCGGTGCTGACCCCGCTCGCCATCGACCCGGCCCACCCGTTTCCCTTCATCCCCAACATGGGGCTGGTGCTGGCGCTGATGCTGCTGCGCGAGGAGGACGGCCAGAGCATGCGCGGGCTGCTGCCGCTGCCCAGCCAGGTCGAGCGGTTCGTCCGGCTGCGCCCGGCGCCGGATGGCAGCATCCGCTTCATCCTGCTGGAGGACCTGGTGCTGATGTTCCTCGACCGGGTCTTCCCCGGGTTCAGGGTCATCGGCCAGGGCCTGTTCCGGCTGATCCGCGACACCGACGTGGAGTTCGAGGAAGAGGCGGAGGACCTCGTCCGCTCCTACGAGACCGCGTTGAAGCGCCGCCGCCGCGGCCTCGTGATCCATCTGAGCCTGGCGAGCGACATGCCCGACGATCTGCGCGAGCTGGTGGCCGACGAGCTCGACGCGCCGCCCGACGAGGTGGACGAGCATGACGGGATCATGGCGGTGGCCGACGTCAAGCAGTTGATCGTCGACGACCGCCCCGACCTGCTGTTCCCGCCCTACACCCCCCGCTTTCCGGAGCGCATCCGCGACTTCGCGGGCGACTGCTTCGCCGCCATCCGCGCCAAGGACATCATCGTCCACCACCCGTATGAGAGCTTCGACGTGGTGGTGCAGTTCCTGCGCCAGGCCGCGCGCGACCCGGCGGTGATCGCCGTGAAGCAGACGCTGTATCGCACCAGCCGCGACAGCCTGATCGTGAAGGCGCTGATCGAAGCGGCCGAGGCGGGCAAGTTCGTCACCGCGCTGATCGAGCTGCGCGCCCGCTTCGACGAGGAAGCCAACATCCAGCTCGCCCGCACCCTGGAAGCCGCCGGCGTGCAGGTCGTGTTCGGCTTCGCGGAGCTGAAGACGCACGCCAAGCTGTCGCTGGTGGTCCGCCGGGAGACCGGCGCCA
The DNA here is from genome assembly GCA_017304945.1 of Rhodospirillales bacterium. GTDB lineage: Bacteria > Pseudomonadota > Alphaproteobacteria > Acetobacterales > Acetobacteraceae > Rhodopila. The sequence continues at coordinate 61,908 of JAFKLG010000071.1, read as the reverse complement.
TCCGCTCCTACGCGCATTTCGGGACCGGCAACTACCACCCGATCACGGCGCGCATCTACACGGATCTCAGCTTCTTCACGACCGACCCGGCGCTGACCCGCGACGCCGCGCGGCTGTTCAACTACATGACCGGCTATGCGCGGCCTGAGACGATGGAGGAGCTGGCCTTCTCCCCGCTCACCACGCGCAACGTGTTGCTGGAGCTGATCCACAAGGAAATGGCCTTCGCCGCCGCCGGCAAGCCCGCGACGATCTGGCTCAAGCTGAACAGCCTGGTAGACAAGCGGCTGATTGATGCGCTCTACGAGGCCTCGGCGGTCGGCGTGAAGATCATGGCGGTGGTACGGGGCATCTGCTGCCTGCGTCCCGGCGTTCCCGGCCTGTCGGAGAACATACGGGTGAAGTCGATCGTCGGCAGGTTCCTCGAGCACAGCCGGATCATCGTATTCGGCAACGGCCAGGCTCTCCCCTCGCGCGAGGCGCGCGTCTACATCAGTTCGGCCGATTGGATGGAGCGCAACATGGACTGGCGCGTGGAGACCCTGGTACCGATCCACAACCCGACCGTGCATGCCCAGGTGCTCGACCAGATCATGGTCACCAATCTCAAGGACAGCCTGCAGTCCTGGGAGCTGCGGCCGGACGGGACCTGGCATCGCGTGGCCCCGGGCAAGAAACCGGTATCCGCTCACGATTACTTCATGACCAACCCATCACTCTCCGGCCGAGGGTCCGCGTTGCATGGACAAGTGGTCGCGTCCCCGCTTCTCGGGCCGGCGCGCCGGCAGGATCGCGTGAGTCAGGACTGAACCGATGCCGTATGCGCCACCCGCCGACCTCCCCCGCTGCGGCGTGGTGGATCTCGGTTCCAACTCGGTCCGGCTCGTCGTCTACGAGGGCCATACCCGCAACCCGATCGCCATATTCAACGAGAAGGCGGTGCTGCGGCTCGGCCGCGGCCTGCAGAGCACCGGGCGGCTCGACGAGGAGGGCATGGCGCAGGCCTTCACGGTCATGCACCGCTATCGCGCCGTCGCCCGCGCGATGGGCGCCGATCCGTTCGAGGTGCTCGCCACCGCCGCGGTCCGCGATGCCGAGAACGGGCCGGCCTTCGTCGCCAAGCTGCAGGAGCGCATGCCCGGCGTGCCGATCCGCGTGCTCTCGGGCGTGGAGGAGGCCGAGTTCTCCGCCGAGGGAATGCTGTGCGGCATCCCCAACGCCAACGGGATCCTGGCCGATATCGGCGGCGGCTCGCTCGAGGTGGTCCGCCTGGACTCCGGCACCCGCGGCCCCTCCCAGACCTTGCGGCTCGGCGTCATCCGGCTGGCCGAACGGGCGGGCAACGATCCGGTGCGCGCCCGCGCCATCGCGGAAGCCGACATGGCGACCGTGCCGTGGCTGACCGAGGCGGCGGGGCAGGAATTGTACCTGGTGGGCGGCGCCTGGCGCGCCCTGGCCCGCATCCACATGGCGCAGACCGGCTATCCGCTGGCGATGGTGCACCATTACAGCATCGACCGGGATGAGGCGCGTGACCTCGCCGGCCTGATCGCCGGAGCTGGCCGGCGCGCGCTGGAACGCCTGCCCGGCGTGCCGCGGCGGCGCATCGACGACCTGCCCTACGCGGCCGTCGCGCTGCGGCGCCTGCTCCGCGTGACCGGGGCGCGGCGGGTGGTGTTCAGCGCCAGCGGGCTGCGTGAGGGCTGGCTGATGCGCCGCATGCCGTACGCGATTCGCACGCAGGATCCACTCCTCGCCGCCGGCCAGGATCTGGCGCAGCGGCACGGCCGCGACCCGGCGCTGCCCCCCGCGCTGTTCCTGTGGACCGCGGCGCTGTTCCCGCAGGAGACCGTGCAGGCCCGCCGGCTGCGGGAGGCAGCCTGCTGGATGTCGGACGTGGGCAGCCACGACCACCCGGAGTTCCGCGCCGAACAGGCGTTCCAGCGCGTGCTGCGCCAGCCCGGCATCGGGTTGGACCACAATGCCCGCGCCTTCCTCGCGCTGGTGGTCGCCATGCGCTACGAGGCCGAGGCCTTCGCGGAGTTCCTGCGTCCCGCGCGCCTGCTGCTGGACCCGGCCACGATCACCCGCGCCGAAACCCTGGGGATCGCGCTGCGCCTGGCCTACACGCTGTCCGCGGGCACGCCGGACCTGCTGGCGGGCACCGCGCTGCGGCTGCGTGGGCGGCAGCTCGTGCTGCGGCTGCATGAGGACAGCGGCGTGTTCGCCGGTGAGAGCGTGATGCGCCGCCTGGACCGGCTGGCCCAGGCGCTGGACATGGAAGCCGCGACGGAAACGAAGCTCGCCGCCGCGGCGGAGTGACGCCGGCGAGTGGCGTCGGCGGAGTGACGCGGGCGGGGGATGTCGGCCGCCCTACTCCCAGGCGGCGTCGACGATCTTGCCATCCGCGCCGACCACAAGGGTCAGGCGGTTCGGGTTGCCGCGCATGTCGCCGATCCCGTCGGTCGGGCGGATGATGCGCGTTCCGGCCGGCAGGTCCTCCTCACGCACCACATCCGCCGCCGGCATGCCGCTCGGTGGAGCGGCGCCCTTGGCGACCAGGAGCTTCCCGACACAGGCCCCACACGGATCGACCGGCGGCTTGCCCTCGGCATAGCCGGGCACCGTCTCCAGCGTGACCGCATTGGTCGCGCCCCGCACGCGGATCGCCTTGAATGGATGATCGGACACGGGCAGCACCGCCTGGATCGGCGCCCACCCCGAGGGAGCCATGGTCCGTTCAGGCGGCCCCGCCACCATCACCATGTCCAGCACCCCGTCCGCCGGCGCACCGCTGGTCAGCGGAACCAGGGTGGCGTGCTCCCACCCCTCGGAACTCGTCACGCCCTGCGCCAGCACCACGTCCACGCCAGGCGAATGGGCGCTGCGCAGCACCTCGACGCCGGTGATCGCGAAGACCGGGTAGTTGGCGCTTGCCTCCGCCGCGGCCACCACGCCCGGGGCTTGCGCCAGGGCGCCGGCGAGCCCGAGACCCAGCGGCCCGGCCGGACCCGGACCCGGACCCGTAGCACCCGACGGAGGCATCGGCCCGCCGGCCATCGGCATCGGACCGCCGCTCATGTCGTTCGGCATCATGCCCGGCGGGCGTCCCGCCTGCATGCCGTGGGGCATGCCGTTGTGCATCCCTCCCGGCCCCGCTTGGCCACCCGCCCGCGGCGGCCCGTTCGGGCCCGGCCCGGGCGGCGCAGGTGCCGGCTGCGCCAGGGCCATGCCGCCGGCGAGCAGCAGCCCGGTCATGCCGAGTCCGCCGCTCCACCACCGCCCGCGTGTGAGTCCGCCGCGCTCGCTCATGTCGCTCTCTCCCTCAGCCGACGCCCGCCGCCGCGGGCAGGTCCGCCCGTTCCATCCGCTCCACCGCATCCAGGATCAGGTCGGTGGGCACCATCTGCGTCAGCTCGCAGAACCGCGTGCGGGTGCTGGCGAACCGCCCGTTCTCGGTGAGCTTGTTGACCGGCGCGCCGCCGCCGCACACCGAGAAATACGCGCATTCCTCGTGGCACAGCGCGACGCCGGCGCCGATGTCGCGCGCCATCGCCTGCAGCACCGCGCCTTCCTGCATCTCCGCCAGACTGTGCGTGTGCACGTTGCCGATCACGAAGTCGCCGTAGGTCGCGTTACGCAGCCCCAGCAATTCCGGAGAGAAGGTCGCGACGTCTCCGGTGCAGCCGATCGTCAGCATGCCGAACGGCACCACCTGTTCGTTGCGCAGCGTGGCCTCCTCCGGGCGGAGGATGCGCGGCAGCATGCCGTCGATCTCGCGGATGTAGCGGAAGCGGCCACTCTCGCGTGCGCATCGCCAGAACCGATCGAGGAAGCGCGTGAACCGCTGCCGCAGATCGGGGGCCCCGAACAGGCCGGAGACGTGGTCTCCCTCCGACTCCTCCACGTTGAAGCAGACCTGGTCGATGCCCTCCCGCAGGTAGAACGCCACCAGCCCCTCCGGATCGTCCAGGCTGTCGCGCGACAGCACCGTGATGACGTGGAAGGGGACCTCGTGGGCCTGCAGCAGGCGGATGCCGGCCATGGTGCGATCGAAGGTGCCGGCGCCGTTGCGCGCCACGCGATGCGCATCGTGCAGCGCGCGGGGGCCGTCGAGGCTGACGCCGATCCCGACGTCGTGGCGGCGCAGGAAGGCGCACCACGCCTCGGTCAGCAGCATCCCGTTGGTCTGGATCGAATGCCGCACCCGCAACTCGGGCGGCCGCAGCCGCTCCACGATCGCGAAGGCGTTCTCATACCAGGCGACCGGCAGCACCAGCGGCTCCCCGGCGTGCCAGATCACCGTCAGGTGCGGCGCCGCCCAGCCCGATTCGAACACACGCGTGAAGCTGGCGTCCAGCGTCTGCGGCGACATCGTGCGCCGGTCGTCGCGGCTGGGCAGGTAGCAATAAGTGCAGGCGATGTTGCAGAACGGGGTCGGTTGCAGCACGAGGGTTTCCAGCACCGGAGAGGCCTGCGCCCGCTCGCGTGCCGGCGTCACCAGTTGCGCCAGAAATTATGCCAGTTGTGCCAGCCGCCGTTGCCCCAGCCATTGTGCCAGTTGTGCCAGCCGCCGTTGCCCCAGCCGTTGTGCCAGTTGCGCCAACCGCCATTGCCCCAGAACCCGGGGTGCCAATTGCCCCACCAGGCCTTCTGGATCGCCGGGTCGCCCGGCTGCAGCCCCGTCTCGGCCGCGGTCGCCTGCGACACCGCGCTGCGGATCGCCTGCAGGCGCTGCGCGACGGACACGTCCTGCGCGGCAGCTGCGTTCGCGGCCGTGGCCGGTGCCGCGGCAAGCGCAACGGAAACCCCGACGGCGCCGAGCGGCAGGAGGCGGGCGACGGCGGTGAGGAGGCGCTTGGGCGGGGTCACGGCCGCAGCGCCGGAGCCGCGAATGCGAGGAAGGCACGCGGTTGTACAATGATCGTGCTCACGGCCCCTCCTTCCTGTGCGCGTCACGCATTATCTTGGCATCAACACCACAAGTCCAGCGCGACCCTGCTCTTTCGTTCACGCTTCCTTCAGGACGCGGTAAGCAGGACGAGGTACAAGTCAGGAATGCAAGCATCCCCGCTCTCCATCGTGCCGGCCAGTCCCGACGATGCCGCGGAGATCGCCGCCCTGCACATGTCGGCGCAAGGGCCGCATCGGTTCGGTGGCCCGCTTGCCTTGACCGAGGCCGAGTTGCGCGCCTGGTTCGCGAACCATGTGGGCTCGCCGGCCGGCGCCTGGTGGGTGGCGCGCGATGCGCGCCGGATCCTCGGCTACATGGTGGTGCGGGACGACACGCTCGACCATCTGTATGTGCGGCCGGACGCCCAGCATCGCGGGGTCGGGCGGGCCTTGCTGGACGTCGCGAAGCGGCTCAGCCCTCGGCGGCTCGAGCTGTATGTCGGCCAGCGGAACGCGAGCGCGCAGCGGTTCTATCGCCGCCAGGGGTTCCGCGCGGCCCGCGAGTCGATGGGGTCTCCGGACGTGCCGCTGCCGGGCTTGCGCTATGTGTGGAATCCGCCGGCCTGACCGCCGCCAGCCGCGCGCGAATGCCGGCGAGCGCCGGACCGGCGACGACCAGCGGCGCACAGCCTTCCGCCTCCCACACCGCGCTGCAGGTGCGGCGATCGAAGTCGGGATGCAGCCGCGTCACCGGTGCGTTGTCGAACCGGTCGCGGTCGCCGGTGTCGAGATAGCTCTCCGCCGGTAACCCCTCGGCCAGCAGCACGGCGTGCCGCGGCAACTCCACATGCCAGTAGGTGACTTCGGGCATCTCCGCCGCCGTGAGCTGGCGGATCGCCGCGCCGTCGATGAGGTGCTTGATCGGCACCAGCACGCCCTCCACGAACACCGCGTGGTCGGGTGAGAGGTCGAGGTCGCGATGCGGCCGTCCGGCGCCGAACGCGCCCGCTTCGATGCGCACCGGCCGCACGCTGGCGGGGGCGGGGTGCCGCGCGACGTCCAGCCGGCGGTGCCCGATCCAGCGGATCGGCTGTGTGCGGCCATCCGCCAGGCACACGCTCTCGCCCACCCGCAACTGCTCGACGGCGCGATCGCCGTCCGGCGTTGCGATCCGCGTGCCGGCGGCGAAGCAGGTGACCAGCGTCAGTTCGGCGCCACTGTTCACCCCCATGTAGAGGTCAGTGTAGAGCGTGCCGAGGCTGCCGCCATCGAGACCGGCGGTGCCGCCGTCGTTGCTGATCTGCCAGGTGCCCACCAGGCCGGTGGGCAGCGTGATCGCCACCGAACCGCCGGCGCCGGTGAGCGCCAGGATGCCGGTGTCCGCGTCGTACTGCACGCTGGCGTCGGCCAGCGCGTAGCCGGTCACGTCGATCGTGTCGCCGGCGCTGAAATCGGTGATGGTGGCCCCGTTCAGGATGGCGGCGTTGCCTGCCACGAGATCGGACCCGACCCCGGTGGTGACCACCTGGTCGGGACCACCCGGCAGGATCAGGTCGTTGTTGGTGGTGCCCTGGATGCGGGCGCCATCCAGGGTGACGCCGTTCACGAGATACAGCCCCTCGGCGTCCAGCCGGTAGATCGTGACCATGTCCGGCGAGGTGGCGGTCCAGTAGGAGGCGGGGTGGGTGCCGATCGCCTCGTACCCCTGCTCCCAGTCGGCATTGTCGAACACGGTGATCTTGCCGGTGTCCGGGTCGAGCGGGGACAGGATGGTGAAGGAATGCTGACCGCCGCTGGTCCATCCCACGCGGACACTGTCCCCCGCTTCCACCAGCCCGCTCCAGTTCGCCTCCGCCGGCTGCGTGATCCCGGCGGCATAGGCAATCCGCCAGAAGCCGCCGGCGACGTTCTGCGCCGGGTTGGTGCTGCCCGTCAGCGGCGACAAGGGCGCGCCCGCCGCCGCGGCGACCGCATGCGCGATGAAGTAGCAGTCGTTGTCGTTCGGCACCCCGGTATAGGCCGCCGAGAAGGCGCTCGCGGCATTCAGGATGTCCTGCGCGACCGGGGCGCGTCCCACCGGCGCGGTGGAGAAGGACGGATCGAAATTCTGCAGCGCGTAACTCGCGTAGCCGATCGCGTTGCCGAGGCTGTCGAAGGCGTTCGCGACGTTCAGCGTCAGACCATCGCGGATCTGATCGCCCATCACCGCGACCGTATCGGCGATCTCCGCCGGGGACAGGGCGCGCGGCGTGTCCGGGGCGACGGTCTGCCCGTTCACCACCCAGGCCGACAAGGACGGGTCGTGCGGATCCCAGTAGGAGAACGAGGTCATGTCGGACGGCCCGACACTCGTCAGCGTGATCTGCGGAGCGCGCGTGAGGAAATCCGCGCCGAAGGCCGCCGTCAGCAGGCTCCCGAGGCTGACCGTGCCGCCCGTTGCCGCCAGCGCGGGCACCGGAAGCGTATAGGGCGTGGTCGAGATGCCGCCCGGCGACTGGCTGGTGACCAGCGCACCGCCGGACCCGTCCGCGGCGACGGCGAAGTCGTCCGCGCCATAGACGCCGGCGAGGTGCAGCGTCGCCACCACCGTCCCCGCGTTGCTGATCGACAGCAGGCCGCTATCGGGATCGAACACCGCCGCGTCCGCGGTCACGCCGGCCAGGTCGATCGTGTCCCCGGCGGAAAATCCCTCGATGCTGCCGGCAACCCGTGCCCCCGGTGCGATCGTCAGACGCGCATTGCCGCGGGTGAAGTCGAGCTGCTGGGTGGCGGCGACGGAGCCGTAGAGCACCAGCGTCCCGCCCAGCGCGATCACGCCCGATCCATCGATCGTGCCGCTCTGCTGCGACGTCTGGCCGTCGATGACGATCTGGCCGTCGTTGGTGATCACGCCTTCGAGGATGGCGGACGACTCGGTCGTGTCGGTGATCGTGCCGGTGGCGGCGACCGTCAGGTGCCCGTCGCGCGCATCCAGCGTGAACGCGCCGTTCTGCGCCGCGGCGGTGAGGCTGCCGGTCAAGGTCGACGTGCCGTGCAGCCGCAGCGTCGACTGATCTGCGGTCCCCGCCGTGGTGATGGTGAGATAGGCGCCGAGATCGAGATCGGTGACGTCGAGCACGCTGGTGCCGAGCAGCCGGATCGTCGCGTTATCGAGCGGGCCGGGCGGGGCCAGGTCGTTGCTGACCTCCGCGGTGCCGCCACCGATCTGCACGATGTCCCCGGCCAGCGGATAGGAATTCGGATACACGGTCCCCGCGGTGGACCAGTGTGCGGTGTCGTACCAGGAGCCGGTGCCGCCGAACCACGTGCGAGAGGCGCTGATCGCCAGGAACGAGCTGCCGGCGCCGTCCTCCGCCATCGTCAGGATCGGCAAGGACGGCGTGGCGAATCCGATCGGGAAGGTGGCGACCGGATTCTTGGTGCCCGCCTCGAACACGCTGACCGTGCCGAGCGCCGACGCGCTGTCGCCGGAGGAGATGGTGCCCGCGGCGTAGAAGACGTTGCGCGCCGGCCATCCGTCGAACACCAGCCCATCGCCCTTCTGGAAGCCGACCACCGGAGAGTGGAACGTCTGCGGCTGGGTCAGGTCGAGCGTGCCGGTCGCATCCAGGAAGGCGATGGTGACGCTGGACTTGGTGGGACCGTCGATCTGCACCACGCCGCCATTGGCGATCTCGATCGTGCCGACGCCCGACAGCGTGGTGCCCGCGTCGATCACCAGCGTTCCGCCATCCACCAGCAGCGTGCCATCCGCATAGAACGTGCCGCCATCGGTCACCACCGACCCCTGCGCGAGCACCGCGCCGCCGTCGAGTGTGAGCGTGTCGCCGTTGGTCACCGTCGTGCTGCCACGCAGCAGCAGCCGGCTCGGCGTCAGCGTCTGCTGCAGCGCGATCACGGCGTTGCCCCCGGCCGCATCGAACAGCATCGTGCCGTCGAACACGGAGGTGCCGGCCAGCTCCATCACCGAGAAGGCCTGGGTGCCGGTGCTGAGCAGCGTGAAGCCGCTGCCGAAGGTGACCTGCGTGCCGTCCAGCACCGCGATCGTGCCCGCGCTCCCCCCGAGGGTGAGCACCTCAGCATCCAGCGTTCCGAAATCGATCACGTCGGCGGCGGTGATCTGGACCTGCCCCGATGCGACGGAGAGGACGTCCCCCGGCTCCGGAACACCGGACGGGCTCCAGCTCGTCGTGCTGAACCAGTCGGCCGTTCCGCCATTGTAGATGCGCGTGGTCATCGTCTTCCCCCCGGAGTCGCGGGAATGTTACCCGACCCGAGAGCGTAATGACGATGCGGAACTGTCGCGTTCTTCCGGCTTTCGGCCCCATCCAACCGGCGTTTCGCGCCCAGGAGCGCTCACGATTTCGTGTGGGCAAGGATGCAACCATTTACCCCCGGCGCCGGGAGCAACTTTCCTGGCTCCCGGGTGTTAGGTCCGGGGTTTGTTCCTTCCGGCGGAGGAGACACGCGTGCGGAAGATCCGGGTGGCTATCGTAGGTGTCGGCAACTGTGCGTCGTCCCTCGTGCAGGGACTCACGTTCTATCGTGACGCCCCAGAGCACGAGCCGGTGCCCGGCCTGATGCATGTCAGTCTCGGCGGCTACCATGTCGGCGACATGGAGGTGGTGGCCGCGTTCGACGTCGCCCGCACGAAGGTCGGGCACGACCTCGCGGACGCGATCGTCGCCGCACCCAACAATACGCAGGTCTTTGCGCAGGTGCCGCGTAGCGGCGTGACGGTGCAACGCGGCCCCACGATGGACGGCATCGGCCGCTACCTGCGCGACATCGTGGCCGAGAGCGATGCGCCGGTCGTCGACGTGGCCGCCGCCTTGCGCCGCGCCGAGGCGGAGGTGCTGGTGTCCTACCTGCCGGTCGGCTCCGAGCAGGCGACCCGCTGGTACGCCGAACAGGCGCTGGCCGCCGGATGCGCCTTCGTGAACTGCATCCCCGTGTTCATCGCGTCCGATCCCGCCTGGCGTGCGCGGTTCGAAGCGCGCGGCCTGCCGATCGTCGGCGACGACATCAAGTCCCAGCTTGGCGCCACCATCCTGCATCGCAGCCTGGTGACGCTGTTTCGCGAGCGGGGGGTGCGCGTCGATCGCACCTACCAGCTCAACTTCGGCGGCAACACCGACTTCGCCAACATGCTGGAACGCGAACGCCTCGAGTCGAAGAAGATCTCCAAGACCCAGGCCGTCACCAGCCTGCTCGGGGAGCCGCTGCCGTCCGACTCCGTGCATGTCGGACCGAGCGATCATGTGCCGTGGCTGACGGACCGGAAGTGGGCGCATATCCGGGTGGAGGGCACCACGTTCGGCAATGTCCCGCTGACCTGTGAGCTGAAGCTGGAGGTCTGGGATTCGCCCAACTCGGCGGGCGTGGTGATCGATGCGATCCGCTGCGCCCGTCTGGCATTGGATCGCGGCGTCGGCGGTGCGCTGGTCGGGCCCTCGAGCTATTTCATGAAGAGCCCGCCTGAGCAGTTCACCGACCAGGAAGCGCGGGAGCGCACCGAAGCCTTCATCCGCGGCTGATGCCGACCACGATCCATCTGGTGCGCCACGGCGACTACGGCTTCATCGATCATGCATTGGGCGGACGCGCGCCACACGCGCTGTCGGAGCGGGGACGCGCGCAGGCCGAGGCGCTCGCGACGCGCTTCGCCGCGTGCGCGCTGGCGGCGGTGGTGACTTCCCCCGTTCGCCGTGCGGAGGAGACGGCGGCGCCGATCGCCGCGCGGTCGGGCCTGGCGCTGGAGCGCGACGCGGCCTTCAACGAAATCGATTTCGGCGCGTGGGAGGGCGCGAGGTTTGCCGCGCTGCAGGATGATTCGGCCTGGCTGGCCTGGAACACGTTCCGCAGCGTCGCGCCGGCGCCGGGCGAAGCCATGCTGGCGGTGCAGGCGCGGGTGAGTGCCGGGCTGTGGCGGTGGCATCAGCGGCACCCGGACGCCGCGATCGTGGTGGTCAGCCATGCCGACGTGATCAAGGCCGCGCTGTGCCACGTGCTGGGGATGCCGCTCGACCTGATGCAGCGGCTGGAGATCGCGCCGGCCTCGACCAGCGAGATCGTGCTCGCGGACCGCGACGTGCGTGTGCGCATGATCAACCAGCCGCCCTGACCGGCCCGTGCGACGCCTCCCGCTCCCGCAACGCCGCCGCAACCGACGCGATGACGCTGGGCCAGTCGCCGGGCCGTGGTTGCCGGAACAGCCGCATGGACGGGTACCAGGGCGAGTCCTCTCGCCCCTCCATCCAGCGCCAATCCGCATCCCGTTTCAGCAGCAACCAGGTGGGACGACCGAGCGTAGCGGCGAGGTGGGCGATCATGGTGTCGATGGTGATGACCAGCCCGAGTCCGGCCACCAGCGCGGCCGTCTCGTGCAGGGCGCCAGGGCAGCCGTTTGGATTGATGACGGGCAGCGGCGTCGCGCCGGGCTGCAGGCTGACGATGCGGCGGCCGTGACACAGCGGCTCCAGCAGCGGCGCCGGGACGGACCGTTCCGCATCCCAGTCGCCGCCGGTCCAGCAGAGCCCGATCGCATCGCCCGGTTCGGTGGCCGCTTCGACCCGCAGCGCGGCGGGCGGCACTGCGCGCGGCGGCAGGCGAAGCGCGTGGGCGAGCTCCATGATCTCGAAATCGCACGCCGCGGGCGGCAGCGGCGCGGCGACCGCGAACGGCACCAGGCGGTCGATGCCGGCGAGGCCCTGCAGCAGCGGGACCAGCGCGGGCTGTGCCTCCAGCGTGACCGAAGCGGCGCGGGCGCGCAGCGGCGCCAGGTAGCGGGCGAACTGCAGCGTGTCGCCCAGGCCGTGATAGCAGCGCACCAGCACGTCGCGCTGCTCGAACGGCCGCCCATCCCACACCCAGCGCAGATGATAGGGCAGCCGCGGGTCGTCGCGGCTGTCCGGATCGCGCGCGGCGAGAACCGCATCGTTCACGGCCCAGGCGCGATCCCAGTCGCCCGCCCGCATGGCCGCCATCCACTCTGCCTGAATGTCTCGCATGTGCTCTGGATTGCCGACAGGATGAGGGAAACGCGGCGGCGCGACCCTGCGTTGCCACAGGCGATCGAGGACAGTATGGCAGACGTACGCTTCCCCATCATGCGCAACCCGCGGCGTTTCGTCGCGCTGCTCGGGTTCCTGCGCAGCGAGAGTGCCGGCGGCGTCGCCCTGATCGTCACCGCCCTGGTGGCACTCGTCTGGTCGAACAGCCCGTCGGCCGAGAGCTACCATCACCTGCTGGAGCTGCCGATCAGCATCGGCGTCGGCGGCAGCACGCTCGCCATGTCGTTCGAGCGTTGGGTGAATGACGGGCTGATGACGCTGTTCTTCCTCGTGGTCGGGCTGGAGATCCGGCGCGAGATGACGGACGGGCAGCTCGCCTCGCTCCGTCAGGTGGCCGCGCCTGGCCTGGCCGCGCTGGGCGGCATGATCGTGCCCGCGCTGGTGTTCACGGCGTTCAACTGGAGCGATCCGAGCAAGCTGCATGGCTGGGCGGTTCCGGTCGCCACCGACATCGCCTTCGCGCTCGCCGCTCTTTCCGTGCTCGGTCGCCGCGTGCCGACCGGCCTGAAAGTGTTCCTCACCGCGGTTGCGATCATCGACGATCTGGGTGCGATCCTGGTGATCGCGCTGTTCTACACCGCCAGCCTCACCTGGACCGCACTGCTTGGGGCGCTGATCGTCGCGGCCCTGCTCTACGTGCTGAACCGCCTGAACGTGCGCGCCATGCCGCCCTACCTGATCGGCGGGGCCGTGCTGTGGCTGTGCGTGCTGCATTCGGGAATCCACGCGACGCTCGCGGGCGTGATGCTCGCCTTCCTGGTGCCGCTGGGACCGGAGCCCGATTGCGTCGGCCACCGCATCGAGGCGCGGCTGAGCAGCTGGGTCACCTGGGCGGTGCTGCCGCTGTTCGGGCTTGCCAATGCGGGGCTGCATTTCGGCGATTTCACCCTGGGCGACCTGGGCGGCACGCTCATCCTGGGCACCGTGATCGGGCTCGTGATCGGCAAGCAGGTCGGCGTGTTCGGGGCGACGCTGCTGGCCCTGCGCCTGGGACTCGCGCGGCTCCCGGCCGGCGTCACCTACCGGCACCTGTACGGCGGCGCCGTGCTGTGCGGCATCGGCTTCACCATGAGCCTGTTCATCGCCGACCTCAGCTTCCGCGGCTCGCATCATCATGAGGAGGTGAAGCTCGGCGTGTTTGCCGGCTCCCTGCTGGCGGCCGCGCTGGGCATCGCCTTCCTCGCCACCATCGCGTCGCCCGCGAAGGCCGACACACGGACCCTGGAGCGAACGTGACGGGCGGGTGGTTCGACGCCGTGGTGTTCGACCTCGACGGCACGCTGATCGACACCGAGACGAGCTATCGGCGCGCGTTCTTCGCCACCGCCGCGGCGTTCGCGTTGCCGGTGCCGCCCGGCTTCTACGCGACGCTGCTGGGGGTGGCGACGCCCGACCGCGCCGCATTGCTGCGCCAGGCGTTCGGGGCCGACTTCCCGGTCGCCGAGTTCCTCGCGGCGTACTACGCGCATCGGGCCGCGATCATGCCGGCCGGCCCGTCGCTCTGCCCCGGTGCGGTCGAGCTCCTGCACGCGCTGCCGCAGCCGAAGGCGATCGCCACCTCCGCGAGCCGCCGGACCGCGCTGCGCCATCTCGCGGCAACGCGCCTGGCGGGGCACTTCGCCCATGTCGTCACCCGCGACGACGTGCCGCGGGGGAAGCCGGCGCCCGACTCGTTCCTGCGGGCCGCCGCCTTGCTGGGCGCGCGGCCGCAGCGGTGCCTGGCGGTCGAGGACTCTCCGACCGGGGTCGCCGCCGCCTGCGCCGCCGGCCTTCAGGTGCTGATGGTCGCGGCCGATCCCCCGGCCGAGGCCCGCCGGCGCTGCCTCGCCGTCGTTCCCGACCTGCATGCAGGGCGCGAGGTGCTGTGCGCCCCCGCAATCCCGGCCGCCTGACGGAACCAAGCCCAACGGTCATACGTTTTCACCCCGGTTGAGCCGGGGGCCAGCGGATGGCGCGTTGCGTATGAGGATCGTCATCTTCGGGCTGGCCGTCAGTTCGTCGTGGGGCAACGGCCACGCGGCGCTGTGGCGCGGCCTGATTCGGGCCTTGCATGCGGATGGTCACCACGTGACGTTCTTCGAACGCGACGTGCCGTATTACGCGGAGCATCGCGATCTCACCGCGCTGCCGGGCGGCGGCGCGCTGGTGCTGTATCGCGACTGGGACGCGGCGAAAGCGCAGCACGCGGCCGACGAGGCCGACGTCGTGATGGTCACGTCCTACTGCCCCGACGCCCGCGCCGCCACCACGGTCGCGCTGCACAGCCGCGCCGGCCTGCGCTGCTTCTACGACCTGGACACGCCGGTCACGCTCGCGCGGCTCGCCGTGGGAGAGGACGTGGACTACGTGCCGCCGGACGGCTTCGATGCGTTCGACCTCGTGCTCAGCTATACCGGCGGCGACACGCTGGATGCAGTGCGCACGCAGCTCCGCGCCCGCCACGTCGTGCCGCTCTACGGTTCGGTCGATCCCGACCTGTATCATCCCGGCACGCCGCAGCCGCACTACCGCGCCGCGCTCTCCTATATCGGCACCTATGCCGCCGACCGGCAGCCGACGCTCGAGCGGCTGCTCATGGCACCGGCGCGAGAACGCCCGGACGACCGCTTCGTCATTGCCGGCGCGATGTATCCGAAGGATTTTCCGTGGACCGACAACGTGTATTTCGTGCGCCACCTGCCGCCGGGTGAGCACGCCGATTTCTATGCGTCCTCCCGCTTGACGCTGAACGTCACCCGCAAGGCGATGGCCGAGGCCGGCTGGTGCCCGTCGGGCCGGCTGTTCGAGGCCGCGGCGTCCGGCGCGCCGATCCTGACCGACCGCTGGCCGGGACTGGATGCGTTCTTCACCCCCGGCCGCGAGATCCTGGTCGCGGATCGCACCCAGGACACGCTGGACGCGATGGCATTGCCGGAGACGGAGCTCGACGCGATCGCGCGTCGGGCGCGGGAACGCACGCTCGACGAGCACACGGCGCAGCGCCGCGCGCGGCAGATGATCGCGGCCTTCGAGTCCGCCGTCACCTCGGAGGTCACCTGATGTGGGGCATCATTCCCGCGGCCGGAAACGGCATGCGCATCCAGCCGCTCGCCTTCTCGAAGGAGCTGCTGCCCGTCGGCTCCCGCGTCGATGCGAGCGGCATCGAACGGCCCAAGGCGGTCAGCGAGTACCTGGTCGAGCGCATGGCAAAAGGCGGGGCGACCAAGATCTGCTTCGTGATCTCGCCCTGGAAGTCCGACATCCTGCAATACTACGGCGGCAGGGTCGCCGACATGGATGTCGCCTACGTCATCCAGGACCGGGCCTGCGGCCTGTGCGACGCGATCTTCCGCGCCCTGCCGCTGATCCCGCCCGATGAGCCGGTGCTGATCGGCTTGCCCGACACCGTATGGTTCCCCGAACACGCGCTGTCCCATCTGCCCGACGATCGCCTGTCGTTCCTGCTGTTCCGGGTCGAGCGGCCCGACCTGTTCGATGCGGTGCTGACCGAGGCCGATGGAACGGTGCGCGAAATCGAGGTGAAGGCGCACGATCCGCGCTCCGACTGGGTGTGGGGCGCGTTCAAGATGCCGGGTCATGTCCTCCATGCGCTGCATGCGCTATGGCTGCGACGTGGGCGGCAGGACGAATATGTCGGCACGCTGGTCAATGCCTGGATCGCGGAAGGTGGTCTCGCCAGCGGTATCCAAGCCGGCGAACGCTACGTGGATGTCGGCACCCTCGGCGGCTACCGCGAAGCGATCGGGCTGCTCGGCAACGAGCCGTCCACCGAGGACACGCTACATCGACCGGCTGCCAGGAGGCCTGCGAATGGACGGACCCATGACTCCCGACTCGCATCCTAGCGAGTGGACGCCGGATCAGATCCGGCGCCGCGCCGCCGAACTGGGACCGTGGTTCCACAACATGCAGCTCAAGGGCGTGTGGACCGCACCCGACCACTTCCTGGGCGACTACCCCGCGGCGAAGTGGCGTTGCTACGCCGATGCGCTGCCGCATGATCTGCGCGGCAAGACCGTGCTCGATATCGGCTGCAATGGCGGCTTCTTCTCCCTCGAGATGAAGCGCCGCGGCGCCGATCGCGTGCTGGGGATCGACTTCGACGAAGACTACCTCGCGCAGGCGCGCTTCGCCGCCGATGTCGAGGGGCTCGATATCGAGTTCCGCCGGCTGTCCGTCTACGACGTCGCGCGCCTCGGGGAGCGCTTCGACATCGTCTTCTTCATCGGCGTCTTCTACCATCTGCGCCACCCGCTGCTCGCGCTCGACCTAGTGCACGAACACGTGGCACGCGACCTGGTGGTGTTTCAATCGTTGCAGCGCGGCACGACGGAGATCGCCCCGGTTGCCGCGGATTACGACTTCTCGGAAACGGCGCATTTCGACGATCCCGGATATCCCAGGATGCACTTCATCGAGCACCGCTACGCCCATGATCCCACGAACTGGTGGGCGCCCAACCGCGCCTGCACGGAGGCGATGCTGCGCAGTGCCGGCTTCGAGATCCTGAACCGCCCCGAAGAGGAAACCTATCTGTGCCGCCGCGTCGCGCGGTCGGACAAGGAGTACGGTGCGGTCTATCCGGCACAGGGGATGCACGCATGATCGAAGCGGCGATGATCTGGAACGAGCCCAACAACAAGTCGCATTGGGATCTCGAGGCCGACCCGAACTGGGCGATCTTCGCGCAGATGGCGAAGCTGGCGGGGGAGGCGATCGCGGCCGAGGCGCCCCGCCTGCCGCGCGTGCTGGGCGGCATGTCGCCGATCGATCCGGAGTTCCTCAAGCTCCTGGCCTCGCAAGGCGCACTAGATGCGGTGGATGCGGTCGCCGTGCACGGGTTTCCGCTCGACTGGAATCACTGGCTGATCGACGAGTGGCCCGAGAAGCTGAAGCTGATCGGCGGGGCCACCCGGTTGCCGGTCTGGGTGTCGGAAGTCGGCGTCTCGACCTTTGGCGCGGAGGAGGTGCAGGAATGGGGCCTGCGCCGCAGCGCCGAACTGCTGCGCGGCCGCGCGCCGCGGATCCATTGGTACAGCCTCTACGACCTGCCCGCCGCCTGGCCCGCCACCACGCGCCACAAGGAGGCTGAGGGCTCGTCCTATTACCGGCATTTCCACATGGGCCTGCTGGACGAGCACGGTCACCCGAAGCGCGCCGCCAGGATCTTCCACGAGTTCACGCCCGAACTCGGCATCTGCCAATGGTTCCATTTCGAGGATCATCGGCTCGACGACGCCGTGCGCGCGATGAAGGATCTCGGCGTCACCTATCTGCGCACCGGCCTGAGCTGGGCGGATTTCTACCGCCCCAATGCCGAGGCCTGGTTCGACCGGCAGATGCGTGCGCTGGAGGATTTCGCGGTCACGGTGACCTTCTGCTTCACGCCGGAAGACAAGGGCGTCTGGCCGCACTACACCGCGCCGCCGAAGGAGCCCGCCGAGTTCGCGGATTTCTGCGCGCGTATGATCCGTCGCTATGCCGGCGGAACGGTGGACGCGCCGCGTCATCCCGTCGGTGCGGAGCGCTCCGACACGTTCGAGCGCGCGGATGTCGCCGCCTCCGATTGAGCACGTCCTGAACGGGTTGCACGACCGGCGCCCGATCGACGTGCCGGTCGCCGTGGTGGTGGCCCATCCCGACGACGAGACGATCGGCGCCGGCGCGTCGCTGCATCTGTTCCGCCACCTGATGCTGGTGCACGTCACCGATGGTGCGCCACGCAGCCTGGACGACGCGCGCGCCGCCGGGTTCGAGAACGCGGCGGAGTACGCGGCGGCGCGACGGCGGGAGCTGGCAGCGGCCATGCAGGTCGGCGACGTGCACACGGACCCGCCGCCCTTTTTGCCGGATCTCCCGGTGCCCGATCAGGCGGCGACGCTGCATCTCGCGACCCTCGTCGCCACGCTGCGCGGTGCGCTCCGCGACGTCGCCGTCGTGCTGACGCATCCCTATGAAGGGGGCCATCCCGACCACGATGCCGTCGCGTTCGCGGTGCAGGCGGCCGGCCGGCCGCGCATCGAGATGGCCAGCTACCATGCGACGCCGGAGGGCGGCCTGCGTGTCGGCCGGTTCCTCGACGATGAAGGCCTGGTCGTGCCGCTCACTTCGGAGGAGCGCATGCGGCGCGAGGCCATGCTCGACTGCTTCGCCACCCAACACCGCACGCTGGAGGCGTTCCGCGGCGCGCGAGCCGAGCGGTTCCGCCCTGCGCCGGAGTACGACTTCTCACGGCCGCCGGCGCCGCGCGCCTATTACGACGGCTTCCCCTGGGGGATGACGAGCGAGCGCTGGTGCGCCCACGCCACCGAGGCGCTGGCATGCGCGCGGTCCTGAGCGTCGCCTATCCGTTCGCACCGGTGGGGCCCGATGCCGTCGGTGGTGCGGAGCAGGTGCTCTCGATGGTCGACCAGGCGCTGGTCGCCGCCGGCCATCGCTCCCTGGTGATCGCTTGCGAAGGCTCCGCGGTGGCGGGCGAGCTGGTGCCGATCCCGCCGCCCCCGGCGCACGACATCGATGCCGCCGCCCGCGAGCGCACCTATGCGGCGGTCCGAGCCGCGATCGCGCGCGTGCTGCCGCAGGTCGATCTCGTGCATCTGCACGGCATCGACTTCCCGGCCTACCTGCCCGAAGCAGGCCCGCCGGCACTGGTCACGCTGCACCTGCCCCCCGACTGGTATCCGCCCGACGCGTTGCACGCGACCCGGCCCCGGCTGTGGTTCAACTGCGTGTCGGAGGCGCAGCAGCGCGCCTGTCCGCCAGGTGTCCCGCTGCTGGGTCCCGTTCCCAACGGCGTGCCGCTGGAGGCGCTCGGTGCCGCGCGCCATGCATGCCGCGGCTACGCCCTGACGCTCGGGCGCATCTGTCCCGAGAAGGGCCAGCGTCTCGCGCTCGAAGCGGCGCATGAAGCCGGTGTTCCACTGCTGATCGGCGGTGCGGTGTTCCCCTATGCCGAACACCGCACCTATTTCGACACCCAGGTCCGACCCTTGCTCGATGCGAAGCGGCGGTGGATCGGTCCGGTTGGTTTCGTACGAAAGCGTCGGCTGCTGGCAGCGGCCCGTTGCCTGTTGCTGCCGAGCCTGGCGGCGGAGACGAGTTCGCTGGTGGCGATGGAGGCGATGGCTTGCGGCACGCCGGTGATTGCCACACCGCGCGGCGCCTTGCCGGAGATCGTGACGCATGGCCGCACCGGATTCCTCGTGGCGGATGCAGCGGCGATGGCCGCGGCGATCCATGCGACCGACCGCATCGACCGCGCGCTCTGCCGGCAGGAGGCGCTGGAACGCTTCTCCGCTCGGCGCATGACGGACACCTATCTCGCCCTCCATGCGGCACTGATCGCATGAAGGTGCACGTCATCACGCAGGACGACGACCTCGCGTCCTTCTGGCCGGAGTGGGACAGGATCTGGGCCCGCGTACCCGGCGCGACACCGTTCCAGTCACCGGCCTGGATGCGTGCCTGGTGGCAGGTGTTCGGTTCGCCTCATCCCATCGTTGCCATTGCAACGACCTCCAGTGGCGCGTGCGGGTTGCTGCCACTCTATCGGTATCAGGACAAGCTGCTGCCGATGGGGGTCGGCATCACCGACTATCTCGACCTGCTGCTCACGCCGGACGCACCGCCCGAGGCGGCGGCCGCGCTGCTTGCCGCGGCGCTGCAGGCGAGCAGGGTCACGCGCTGCGATCTCCCGGATTTACCCGTCGGTGCGGCCCTGCGGTTGACGCCACCGCCGGCTGGCTGGGCCGACGACACGTGGTCCGGCGCCCCGTGCCCCGAACTGACGCTGCGGGAAACGCTCGCGCTGACGGTGCCGAAGTCGATGCTGCGCGACCTCCGCCAGGCGCGGCATCGGGCGGAGCGCGCCGGTGGGGCACGCTATGTGACGGCGGACCGCGCCACGCTGCCGCACTGGCTCGACACGCTCGCCACCTTGCATGGCGCGCGCTGGGAGGGGCGGGGCGAAACCGGTGTGCTCGCCGACCCCGCCGTGCGCCGCTTCCATGCCCTGGCGGCGCCAGCCCTGTTGGAGGCCGGATTGCTGCGACTCGTCGCGGTGGAGCTGGACGGGCGGCCCGCCGGTGTCGTGCTCGCGTTGCGCGACCGGGAGCGTCTGTATTTCTATCTCGGAGCCTTCGATCCGGCGCGCCGCTACGAGAGCCCCGGCACGCTGCTGATCGGCCATATGCTCGAGCAGGCGATCGACGAGCGTCTCACCGCGGCGCACTTCCTGCGCGGCGGCGAAGCGTACAAATACCGCTGGGGCGCCATCGACCGCCACAGCATCGGCCGCAGCCTCGTGCGCCGATGAGCGACGCCATCGCCGCCTGCCTGGCCGGCGCCTTGTCCGCGGACCTCGCCATCGCGCGCTGCCTGCTGCAGGGGGAATCCGCCGCCACGCTGCGGGCGCGCATAGCGCAGGCGCGCACGGACAGCGCGGCATGGCATGCGCTCGATCGGCTCTGCGCCGAGGCCGGCCTGCTCGAGCGGTTGCAGCACATGATCGCCGCCGCCTCCGTCGATCACGCGGGCCCCCGCGATCCAGCCGCCGTCGCGGCCATGTTCGACCGCGCGGTCGCGGTGTCGCCGGAAGCGAGTGTCGCACTCTACTCGCTGGGCGATCCCGATCGGCTCGCCACGGCGACGCAGGAGGTGATCGCGTGGCTGCGGTCCGCGCGCTGGTTGCGCCCGGACATGGACGTGCTGGATCTCGGGTGCGGCATCGGTCGCCTGATCGCGGAGCTCGCGTCGCAAGCGCGGTCGGTGACCGGGCTCGACGTCTCGGCGCGCATGATCGCGGAAGCTACACGGCGCTGCGCCGGATGGACGAACGTGCGGCTGCTGGTGGGATCCGGACACGACCTGGCGGAACTCGCGAACGCGAGCCAGGATCTCGTGCTCGCGGTCGACAGCGTGCCGTATCTCGTGCAGGCCGGGGTCGCCGACCTGCACGCGGCGGAGATCGCGCGGGTGCTGCGCCCGAACGGCGTCTGGGTCATTCTCAATCTCGCCTATGGCTGGCCGAGAGAGGCTGAAATCGCCACCGCGACCGCCTGGTGCGAGCGATTCCATTTCGTCCCCCGCCTGCTCGGAGACGCGCCGTTCCGCCACTGGGACGCAAGCGGCTTTGTCCTTCAGAAGCCGGATTGGATGGATTTCTCTTAGTATAGAACTCGATCTTTCGCGAACAACCAAATGCGAGGCATGCCACTTCCGGGGTGGCGGAGGCGTTCTTGCAGCGACGGCGCAAGCCGTTGGAAAGCACAGCGAAGGAGAACAACATGGCCTCCGGGCAGGAACATCGTGGCTCCGTGAAGGATCCGGCGCATGACGGGCGCCTGAAGGAGAACCGCGAAGCTGGGCGGACCAAGGGAACCACGCCCGGCAGCGAGGCGCGGGCGCAGGAGCACGGCAAGGAGCCGGGCGGCAGCCGCAGCCAGAGCGCGAGCCAAGGCGGCGGCAGCCATTCGGCCAGTGGCGGATCGGGCAGCCATTCCGGCGGCAGCCACGCCGCCAGCGGTGGCGGCCACTCCAGTGCGGCGAGCAGCCATTCGGGCGGCCAATCCGGCAACGTCAACCAGCAGGGTGGCGGGTCGGACGACCTGAAGTCGCGCGAATACAAGGACGACAAGGGCGAGGTGCATCACCACACCCGCGCCTACATGGACCAGCACAAGGGCGACAAGTAACGCCCCGCGGGCCCGGATCCTGTGCGGATTCGGGCCCGTTCGCGTCATCGCGGGCAACCGCATTGCCTGTCAGGCCGTTTCGCCCGCCACATGGACGCCCCCATTTCTCATCGGATCGACGCCGAGTCCGACGCGGCGCTGCCCTGCGCGATCGCGCGTTGGGCGGCCGGGTCGGCGCCCCTCGCGGTGGCCGCGGTGCGCGATCACGCAGCGCTCGACCGCATCGCGGCCGCGCTGCCGAGTTTCGCGCCGGATGCCACCATCCTGCGGCTGCCTGCCTGGGACAGCCTGCCCTATGACCGCGCCCGCCCCTCCCGCGCGGTCACCGGCCAGCGTATCGGCACGCTCGCCTGGCTCGCGGACGCGACGCATGCCGATCGCCGCGCCATCGTGGTGACGACGCCCGAGGCGCTGTTGCAACGCGTGCCGCCACCCTCCCGCGTGCGGGAACGCGCGGTGCCGCTCGCCGCCGGCCAGCCGCTCGATCCGACCTGGCTGCACGACACGCTCCTCGGCTTCGGCTACGCCTTCGACGATCGCGTGGACGAGCCAGGAGAGGCGGCGATCCGCGGCGGCACGGTGGACGTGCACCTGTCGGGCGAGGCCGCACCGATCCGGCTGGAACTGCATGAAGGGCGGATCGCCGAGATCCGCCGCTACGATCCGCTGACGCAGCGCAGTTCGGAGACGATCCCACACGCCGTGCTGTTGCCGGCAACGGAGGCGTTCACCCTCCCCGGCGAGGCGCTGCCGGCACGCGGGCGGGAGAAGCTGCTGCCGGAGGGCCCGCTCGCGAGCGTGTTCGCGTATTTCCAGGACGCCGCGTTTGCCTTGACCGAGGATGCGGCGGAGCGGTTCGATACCTGGCTCGCCCTGGTGCGCGATGCCTGGCAGGTCGCCACCACCGCGATGCGCGCCGGCGCGCCGCCGCCGGACCCGCCGGAGCGCCTGTTCCTCACCGCGGCGGAGATCACGGCGGAACTCGCCGGCCGCCGGCCGGTCACGATCGGGCAGCCCGAGGACGCCGGGACGCCGCCGCTCGCGCCGGCCGCCCTGGTGCGTCGCATCGGCGAACTGCAAGCCGCGGGGCAGGCCGTGGTGATCGCCACCGACTCCCCGCTCGACCGGGTCGCCCCCGCCTTGGCGCGGCGACTCGGGACGCCGCCAGATCAGTTGATTCGGCTTGCCGATTGGGCGTCCGCCGAGGCGCTGGCGCCCGGTGAGGTGGGCCTGTTGCCGGCGCGGTTCGCTGGCGGCTTCACCGCGGTGGGGCGTTCGGTGCTGGTGCTGCGTTCGCCCGATGCGGCGCGGCCGGACGAAACGGCGCTCGACCGGCTGGCCGGCACACTGCGCATCGGCGACCTGGTGGTGGAGCCCTCACGTGGGCTGGCGCGACTGACCGGCCTCCTGATGGAGGAGCAGGCGGGCGCGCCGGTCGAGTGCCTGCGCCTCGCTTTCCTCGGCGGCACCGGCCTGTTGCTGCCGGCAACCGAGGCGGATCGGATCTGGCGCTACGGCGCCTCCACGACGCTCAAGCCCAACCGGCTCGACAGCGACGCCTGGCAGGCCGCGCGCGCCGAGGTCGAGCGCGACATCGCCGCCGTCGCCCGTACCCTGGTCGCGCGGATGAAGCAGCGCGCCACGCTGGCGGCGCCGGTGCTCGCTCCGACGCCGGCCTATGCCCGCTTCGTGCGCCGCATGCCGTTCGCCCCGACGGCGGACCAGGTGCGCGCCATCCGCGCGGTGCAGCAGGATCTCGCCAGCGGCCGGCCCATGCTGCGGCTGCTCTGCGGGGATGTCGGTTTCGGCAAGACCGAGGTCGCGCTGCATGCCGCCGCCCAGGTGGCATTGGCCGGCAAGCAGGTCGCGGTGGTGGCGCCGACCACGCTGCTCGCCGGCCAGCACCTGGAGACGTTCCGCCGCCGCCTGGCCGGCACCGGCCTGCGCATCGAGGGCCTGATCCGTTCGGCGCGGTCGCCCGAGGCGCGCGAGGTGCTGCGCGAGGTCGCAGCCGGCAAGGTGGACATCCTGGTGGGCACGCATGCGGTCGGCAGCGCGCGCTTCCACGACCTCGGCCTGGTCGTGATCGACGAGGAGCAGCGGTTCGGGGAGGCGCAGAAGCAGCGGCTGCGCAGCCTGCAGGATCGCGTGCATGCGCTGGTGATGACCGCGACGCCGCTGCCGCGCAGCCTGCAGGGCGCGCTGGTCGGGCTGGTCAGCGTCAGCCTGCTCGCCACGCCGCCGGCCGCGCGGCAGAGCGTGCGGGGCTTCGTCACCGCGTTCGACCCGGTCGTGGTTCGCGCCGCGCTGCTGCACGAATCGCGGCGCGGCGGGCAGAGCTTCTTCGTCGTGCCGCGCATCGAGGACGTCGCCCCGATGGCCGCGCAGTTGCGCGAGCTGGTGCCGGAACTCGCGGTCACCGTCGTGCATGGCCGCATGCGCGGCGAGGTGCTGGACGCGGCGATGCTCGACTTCGCCGATGGCGGCGCGGACGTGCTGCTCGCGACGAGCATCATCGAGGCCGGTCTCGACGTGCCGAACGCCAACACGATGCTGATCTGGCGGGCGGACCGGTTCGGGCTGGCGCAGTTGCACCAGCTTCGTGGCCGGGTGGGGCGCGGGCGGGCGCGGGCCAGCGCCTACCTGCTCACGGAGCCGGCGCACCCGCCCTCGGCGAGCGCGCGCAAGCGGCTGGAGACCATCGCGACCCTGGACAGCCTGGGGGCCGGGTTCGCGGTGAGCCTGGCCGATCTCGACCAGCGCGGCGCGGGGGATCTGCTGGGGGACACGCAGGCCGGCCATGTCCGGCTGATCGGCACCGACCTGTATCGCGACGTCCTGCGCCGCGAACTGGCGCGCGCCCGCGGCGAGGACGTGCCGGACCCCTGGCGGCCGGATCTCGTGTGCGACGTGCCGGCTTTCGTGCCGGCCGACTTCGTGCCGGAAGCCGATGCGCGGCTCGCGATCTACCGCGAGCTGGCGCGGCTGGAGACGCCGGCCGCGGTGGATGAGGCGGCGGCCGAACTGGACGACCGGTTCGGCGACCTGCCGATCCAGGTGCGCCTGCTGCTCGATCTCGCCCGATTGCGGCTGGCCTGCCTGCGGCTGGGGATCGCGCGGGTGCAGGCCGGCCCCGCCGCGGTGGCGCTGACGCCGCGCCCAGGCGCCGTCGCGCGGCTGGAGAGCCTCCCCGGCGCAATGCGGCGGGAGGACCGGGTGATCCTGCCGATCGCCGAAGCCGATCCCGCAGCGCGCCTGCGTCAGGTGCTCGCCGCGCTGGCGTGATCAGACCGAGGACATCACCGCGGGCGACAGCGCCGGCAGCCGCGCCGCCGGGTGGCCGGGGTTGCGGAAGCGCAGTTCACCCTCGGGCGCCGCGTCCGGGCCCTTGAAGCCGAACAGCTCGATGCGGGAGGCGAAGGTGACCGCGACCACCGGCCGCGCCGCCGGATCGGTCAGGAACTGCCGCGCCTCGCCTTCCAGCTCCAGCCGGTCGCGCAGGCCGCGCCACTCGGTGCGGTGCGTGTCCTCGACGAACATCGCCAGGATGCCGGGATGGCGGCCGGTGAGGCGGGCCGGCGCGGCGGTCGCCATGTGGCGGCGAATCGAGACCGCGATCTCGTTCTCCCGCCCGGCCCGCGCGGCCATGACGAACACGCCGGCGCCCCCGGCGGTGACCGACAGATGCGCCTCCGGCCCGAAATGCTGGCGGAGGGAGGACATCAGCCCCAGCTCGTCCGCCTGCGCGGCGCTGAGCAGCAGCGGGTCGAGGCGCAGCACCATCGCCTCGTCATGGTCCTGGCGCCGCTGCGATTCGAGCAGGCCGCGGATGCGGCGGTGCAGTTCGGCGAGCGTCGCGGGGTCCGCGCCAAGCCCGCCCTGTAAGCCCTGCGGCAGGGTCATCTTCAGCAGATAGCGGCCAGGATGGGCGGCGAGCCAGGTCTGCAGGTCGGGGTCGACCAGATCGGCGAGGCGGAACCAGGCGCCCCGGTGCACGCCGCGCCCGTGTTCGGCCGAGACGACCTCACAGGCGACCTCGGCCTGGCTGTGTTCGCGATCCAGCAGCAGGTCGAACGGCGCCCCGTCCTCGAGGCCGGAGAAGCGGACACGGAACCCGCGGGAGGTCTGCAGCGCGGCGGTGCGCAGCAGATGCAGCAGGGGAATCAGGGTGCCGTCGCCGGCCAGCCCGGCCTCGATCAGCGCCACCAGCCGCGCCTTTCCTTGCGGCGACAGGCTGCGGTGCAGCGTGACCGCCTGGCTGGCGAGGTCCGCGAGCTGGGCTTCGGCCGTGCTGGGCGCGCGGGCGCCGGCACCTCGCATGCGGGCGATGGCCAGCTCCGCCGCGTGGTGTTCACGGATGGCGAGCCCCGCCCGCCGGCCACCGCCGGCCTGGTCGCGGATCCACGTGATCCGGCGATCCCAGGTCTTGCGACCAACGAGAGAGACGAAAGCGTCAAGACGGCGGGCGAGGGTGGGTACACTCATCACGGCACACGATCACGACAGCGAGGCGGCGCATTCACCGCCAAAAATTCCCGACCGTCAATATCGGACATTACAGAATTCCGCGGGCCCACCGAACCGGCCGGCCTGCCGGGCGTCTCATCCGCTGCGCTGTTCGGCCAGCCGGTCGTTCAACTCCGCCAGGTCGCGGCGCAGCGTGGCGATGCCGAAAGCGAGCGGGGTGGCCGGGGGGAACGACTCCAGGACCCGGTCGATCGCGTCCAACGCCGGCAGCGGGGCGCCCTTTCGCAGGAAGCTCGCGGCCGAGTCGAAGCAGCCGCGTATCGCCCCGGCCGCGGAGGCGGCATTGGGCTGCGGATCGACCAGCATGGCGCGGCCCAGGATGGCGACATCGCTGCGCACCCGGCGCAGGGTCCGCAGCATCGGGGCCGCCGGGGGGCCGGTGCGCAGGTGCAGCGCACGTTCCCGCGCTTCCTCGCTCGCCGCGGTGGCGATGGCGTTCAGGGCGCGGTTCACCGAATCGTTCAGGGCATCGATCCGCGCCGCCGGACCGCCGCACAGATGCGCCTCGGCAAGCTGCCCCAGCGCGTCGAGGATCGCCGTGGCGTTGGTCTCGATGGCGCGGCGGGCGCGATCGGGCAGCACGAACTGGGCGGTCAGTCCGCCGATCACGCATCCCAGCCCGATCTCGGCGACGCGTTCGAAGGCGAACAGCAGGCCGGCGTGGGGCGGGGCGGCCAGCACGACGATGGTCGCGGTGATCGGGGCGAGGCGGAAGTTCGGCCGCAGCGCGGCCAGCAGCGCCATGGGGGTGATCGCCACGGTGAGGCGGCCGAGCGGGGTGAGGGGGATCTCGGTGGCGAGCAGGAAGCAGGCTGCGCCCGCGACCGCCCCGGCGACGGTCGCCAGCAGGCGGTCGATGCTGGCGGAGAGGGTCCCGCCCAAGCTGCCCTGCATGACCACGACGGCGGAGATCACCGCCCAATAGGCCTGCGGCAGGCCGGCGCCCTCCGCCACGACATAGGCGAGGAGGGCGGCGGCCACGGTTCGTGCGGTGTGGCGCAGCGCGGTGACGGGCGGCCGCCAGGCCAGGCGCCGCAGTCGCTCGCTGTCCGGCCACACGGAGCCGATGCGGATCGCCAGGCTGCGCGCGCCGAGGGGCGGACGTTCGCGTTCGCCGGACGGTTGGACGGGGCCGGTCTCCATGCCATGTCAGGTTGGCGCAGCGGGGCACCGCCTGTCCACGCCGGCGGTGGCCGCACGATCCGGTCGGGACGCGACCGCGTGGCTGGCGATAGGCGTCACCGGTTCGCGCGCCCCTGCCGGCATGCGCCTGCCGGCCATTCGCCCATTCACGTATGACCCATGGCTGGGGCGCGGATGCCTCCGCCGCAGATGTTCGAGGACGCCGTATGGCCGCCCAATCCTCCCTGTCCCTCCCCTCCCCCCCGTCCCGCCTCCCGCTCGGAGACGGCGCCGTCCTGTTGCGCGGCTTCGCCGATGCGGCCGCGTTGCTGCCGCTGGTGCAGGAGGTCGCGGCGGCGGCGCCGTTCCGGCACCTGGTCACGCCGGGCGGGCATACGATGTCGGTCGCCATGACCAATTGCGGGCAGCTTGGGTGGGTGAGCGACCGGCGCGGCTATCGCTACGCGCCGCAGGATCCTGAGACCGGCCGCCCTTGGCCGCCGATGCCGGCGGCGTTCCGGGCCCTGGCCGAATCGGCGGCGGCGGCTGGCGGGTTCCCGGATTTCGCGCCGGACGCCTGCCTGGTGAACCGTTACCAGCCGGGTGCACGGCTGACGCTGCATCAGGATCGGGACGAGGGCGATCTCGGCGCGCCCATCGTCTCCGTCTCGATCGGCCTTCCGGCGGTGTTCCTGTGGGGCGGGCTGCGCCGCGCGGACCGGCCCCGCCGGCTGCGCCTGGAGAGTGGCGACGTGGTGGTGTGGGGCGGGCCGTCGCGCCTCGTGTTCCATGGCGTCGACAAGCTGCCCGACGGCGACCATCCGCTGACCGCCGGATACCGGTTCAACCTGACGTTCCGGCGCGCCGCATGACCCACAGCGCGGCCGCGGTCGCGAGCACCGCGTCGGCGAGCAGGGCGAGGCCGGCGAGTAGGGCGATGCGGTCCCCTCCGGCGGCCTGCACCAGGCCGTAGACCGCGCCCAGCACCGCCACGCCGGCGCCGTTGGCGACCTGCTGGGCGGTGGTCAGGATGCCCGCGCCGGCGCCGGCATGAGCGTGCCGCACGCCGCCCAGGATGGTGCCGAACAGCGGCGCCATCACCAGGCCCTGGCCGGCGCCGAACACCGCCAGGGCGAGCGCCAGCGCGGGCAGCGGCGGGGCCGGCGTGGCGATGACGACCAGCGCCACGACGGCGAGCCCGGCGAGCTGCACGCCGCAGCCACGGATCAGCGCGCTCGGCCCGTGCCTGGCCACCTGTGCCGCGCCGCGTCGCGACGCCACCACGAAGGCGAGCGCGAGCGGCAGCATGCACAGGCCCGACTGCAGCGGGGACGCGCCCAGCCCGCCCTGCAGATACAGGGTGACCAGCAGGTAGAAGGAAATGTTGCCGCCGAACAGGAAGGCCGCCGCAATCAGGCCGCGGCGGAACACCGCGTCGCGCAGCAGGTCGAGATCGATCAGCGGCAGTCCGCCGCGTTGCGCCACGCGCGCCTCGTGGCGGATGAAGGCGGCGAGGAGCGCCAGGCCCAATGCGGCAACCAGCAGCAGGGGCCAGGGCCAGCCGGTGTCCTGCCCGACCAGCACCGGCCCGATCAGCAGCGCGAGCGCCAGGAACAGCAGCACCGCGCCCGCGACGTCCAGCCGCAGGCCGGGTTGCGGGCGGGTGTCGGGCATCAGGCGCCAGGCCGCGGCGGCGATGGCGAGGCCGACCGGGCCGTTGACGAAGAAGATCATCCGCCAGCCGGTGCCCGCGAGATCGAGCGTGATCAGCCAGCCGCCCAGCACGAAGCCGGCCCCGCCACCCAGGCCGAGGGCGACGCCGAACAGGCCGAACGCCTTGGCGCGATCGGTCCCGGTGAACAGCGTGTGGATGGTGGCGAGCACTTGCGGGGACATCAGCGCGGCGCTGGCGCCCTGGGCGATGCGGGCGAGCACCAGGGCCTCGGGAGTCGCGGCGGCGCCGCAGGCCAGGGAGGCGGTGGTGAAGCCGACCAGGCCGGCCAGAAAGACACGCTTGCGGCCATGGATGTCGCCCAACCGCCCGCCGGTGATGACCAGGGCGGCGTAGGCGATCTGGTAGAGCGAGATGACCGCCTGCACGGCGCCGCTGCCGGCGTGGAGGTCGCTGCGGATGGAGGGGATGGCGACGTTCACGATGAAGGCGTCGACCACGAACATGAACTGCGCGGCGACCATGACGCCGAGAACCCACCAGCGGCGGGTGAGGGCAGGGGCAGAGTCGGCGAGGGCGGCGCTCATCGTGTCTCCTCCTGGTGCGGTCGCGGGAGGAGAGACGGGTCGGCGGGGCTGCGTCGATTAAGTGGGAGGTAATGGCGGGGGGCGCCCCGTGTCACGGTCGCCGCACGGAGGCGGGCAGTGATCGCAGGCGGTTGCGTCCCCCGTGCCACGCTCGCGGAGGGCGTGTGGGCCATGACGGCCGGTGCTGCGCCCCTCCGGTGTCATGGTCGCCGAAGGGCGACCATCCACGACTTTCAGTGCCTCATGGGCGGCGTCGTGGATGACCGGCACGAGGCCGGTCATGACACAAGCGGCGGCACGAGGCCGGTCATGACCCAGGCAACGGCACGAGGCCGGGCACGCCGGCGTGCACACGCCGCCGCGCACGCCCCGCGCGGACCAACGCGTCAGCGAGGCGCGCGGCCAGTCGGCTCCCAGCCATAGGCCTTCGCGCAGGCGCCCCCCATCAGCATGGCGCGCTCGCTCTCGCTCAGCCGGTCGGTGCGAAGGAACGGCTCCACCGCCTGCTCGTAATTCACCACCGCGAAGGCGCGGGTCCAGTCGGTGCCCCACAGACAGCGCTCGAACCCCCAGGCGTCGAAGATCCGCGCCAGCGGGTCCCAGATATCCGGGAACGGGTAGGACACGCGCGACAGCGTGCAGGCGCCGCTCACCTTGATCACCGCATTGGGCCGGCGCGCCAGGTCCAGCACTTTCGGCAAGGCGGCCCAGGGTTCGGCCGGCGCGGGGGGCACGCGCGGCTGCAGCAGCCCGAGATGGTCGATGATGAACCGCGTCTCCGGGTGGCGGTCGATGATCGCGGTGCCGACCTCCAGATTGTCCCAGCACAGGATGTTCACCGGGAATCCGTGCTGGGTGGCGGCGCGCGCGATCCGGGTGATGCCGGGATCGTCCGCCGACCGTCCGCCCTCCTTGTACATCATGATCCGCACGCCGACCGTGCCGGGCGTGCGCTTCCACTCGGCGATCACGTCGGCAACCGCCGGATCGTCCGGGTTGACCGGCTTCACGATCGCCAGCCGGTCGCCATGCGCGCGCTGCACCTCCGTCGCGTAGCTGGCGTCCCAGCCATACAGGGAGAAGGCGGAGATGAAGATCGCGCCGTCCACGCCGACCTTGTCCATCGCGGCGACCATCTCGTCGCCGGTCACGTGGTCGGGCCAGTTCGGCACGCTCTGCCACGGACGCTGCGGCGTGTTCGCCTCATAGGCGTGAACCTGGGAGTCGATGATCGGCATCGGTGGGACGCTCCTCTGTTTGACCCGAACGTGACGAGCAATCGCCGGTCCTGTCCAGAGGGGCGCCCCAGCGCCGCCGGAGCGGCGGCTCAGCGTGCGGTGCAGGCGTCCTGCATCGGGTTCTCGCAGATCACCATCCACGGGATCCCGAACCGGTCGGACACGGCGCCGAAGCGGCGGGCGAAGAACGTCTCCATCATCGGCATGGAGGCCGCGCCGCCTTCCGACAGTGCCGCGAACACGCGCTCCGCCTCCTCCGGCGTGTCGACGCGGATCATGGTCACCGTCCCGCCGGGGGCCGCGTAGCGGTCGGGGCCGCAGTCGGACCCCATCAGCGTCGCCTCGCCCACCTCGAGCCGCGCATGCACGATCTTGTCGCGCAGCGCGGGTTCGTTCTCGCCGGCCGGGGTGTCGCCGTAGCGGATCAGGGCGACCAACTCGCCCCCGAACGCCTGGTGGTAGAAACGGAACGCCTCCTCGCAATTGCCGAGGAACGCGAGATGCGGGCTCATTTTCATCGCACGGTTTCCTTTCAGCTCTTCGACTCGATCCCGGTGCGCAGCCGGTCTTCCTGCGCACGCAGCTCCGGCGTCATCGCGTCGCCGAAATCCTCCATCTCGTACAGCGGCCGGATCTCGATCTCGGCCTCGCCGGTGAGCGGCTGCGGGCAGCGCTTCACCCAGGCGATCGCGTCGTCGAGCGAGGCCACCTCGAACATCCAGAAGCCGCAGATCACGCCCTGGTCGAGCGGGAAGGGGCCGCGCTCGACGCTGCGCGCCTCGCCCGCCAGGCGGACGCGCGCGCCCGCGGAGGTGGGCTTCAGCCCTTCGCCGGCGTGCATCACGCCGGCCTTCACCAACTCCTCGTTGTAGCGTCCCATCGCCTCGAGCAGCTCCTGGCTGGGCAGTGCACCCGACTCGCTCTCGGCGTTGGCCTTCAGCAGGACCATGCAGCGCATCGTGTCTCCTCCTCTCCTCGATCGGCCGGATCGCCGGCCTGTTGCAGGCATCCGTCCCAAGGACGCGGCCGATCCCGCCGCTCCGACAGGCGGCGCGGGATTTTTTCGTCACCCACCGGCCAGCCGGTCGAGATGCGCGCGGATGTGGGCGGCCTCGGCCGGCGTGCGGGCCAGGGCGATGGCGCGGCCGAACGCCTCCCGCGCCTCGTCCGGCCTGCCGCATTGCAGCAGCAGCGCCCCGCGCAGGCCGTGGAAATGGAAGTAGTTGCCGAGCGGTGCGGCGAGCGGCGCGATCATGGCCAGTGCGCTGTCCGGCCCGGCGGCTTTGGAGACCGCGACGGCGCGGTTGAGGGTGACGACCGGGGAGGGCTGCATGCGTTCCAGCAGGGCGTAGAGCCGGTCCATCTCGGCCCAGTCGGTGTCCGCCGCCCGCGCCGCCCGCGCATGCACGGCCGCGAGCGCCGCCTGCACCTGGTATGGCCCCGGCCGCCGGTGCCGCCGCGCCTTGTCCAGCAGCGCGAGCCCCTCGGCGATCGCCCCGCGATGCCACGCCGCGCGGTCCTGGTCGTCCAGCAGCACGATGTCGCCGGCGGCATCCAGCCGCGCCGGCGTCCGCGCATGCTGCAGCAGCAGCAGCGCCAGCAGCCCCATCAGTTCCGGTTCGGCCGGGAAGAGCTTCAGCAGCAGCCGCGCCAGCCGGATCGCTTCCGCGCAGAGCGGCGCGCGCACATGCGCGGTGCCGCCGCTTGCGGAGTATCCCTCGTTGAACAGCAGGTAGACCATCGCGCTGACGGCGCCCAACCGCTCCGACCGCTCCACCGCGCCGGGTGTCGCATAGGGCAGGTCGGCCGTGGCGATCCGCCGCTTGGCGCGGGTGAGGCGCTGCTCCATCGCCGCCGCGCTCACCAGGAAGGCGCTCGCGACCTCCGTCACCGCGAGCCCGCAGACGATCCGCAACGCCAGTGCCACCTGCTGCGTCGCCGGCAGCGCGGGATGGCAGCAGGTGAACAGCAGCCGCAGGATGTCGTCCCGGTAGTCCGCCGCATCCAGCCGTTCGGCCGCCCCGTCCTCCGCGTCCGAGAGGTCGGACAGGGCGTCCTCCTCGGGCAGCGGCACGTCGCGGGCGCGGCGGCGAACCTCGTCCAGCGCGACGTTGCGTCCCACCATGATCAGCCAGGCGGCGGGATCGCGCGGCGGCCCCTTGGCGGGCCAGTGCCTGAGCGCGCGGAGGCACGCCTCCTGGAACGCTTCCTCGGCGCGGTCGAGATCGCGGAACCGGCGCAGCAGCGCGGCCATGGCGGCCGGCCGAGCCGCGCGCAGCATTCCATCGATCCACCCGATCTCGGTCACGCCCCGCTCGCGTCCAGCCGGCTGGGCAGATGCAGCTTCACCGGCCGGATCTCGAACGCGCCGGTTTCGCCGACGCCCATGCGGCGGGCGACCTCCACCGCCTCCTCCAGCGTGGCGCAGTCCACGATGTAGAAGCCGAGGAGCTGCTCCTTGGTCTCGGCGAACGGGCCGTCGATCACCACCGGGTCGGCGCCGGAACGCACCGTGACGGCGGCGGTGGTCGGCATCAGCCGCACCGCCGGGCCCAGCCGCGCCGCGGCGGCGAGTGGATCCGTGACCTGCGACCGTTTGGCGAGGACGGCATCGTCCTCCGCCTGGCTCCAGGCGTTCACCACGTCCTCGTCGTGATAGCAGAGAATGGCGTAGAGCATCGGTCTCCTCCCTATGGCCCAAGGACGAGTTGAGCCGTCCTGCCCCGACGTTGCGGAGGCCGAAGTCCTCGCAACCTTGTCACGATCCCGTGCTGTGCGCTGGTTCCCGGCTGCGTTATCGTCGGGGCATGTCAGCGACCCAGACCCGTTTCCCGGATCGCCAGGCCGCGTTTGCGCGGCTGCGCGACCTCGCCGCCCGTCCCGACGGGCGCCGCATCACCCCGCTCTTCGCCGCGGACTCCGGCCGCGCGGAGCGATTCACGGCGCGGTTCGACGACCTCACGCTGGATATCTCCAAGACCGCCATCGACGAGGCGGCGCTGGAGACGCTGTTCGCCCTGGCCGAGACGGCCGACCTCGAGGGGTTCCGCCGCCGCCTGTTCGCGGGCGAGCCGGTCAACGTCACCGAACACCGCGCCGCGATGCACATGGCGCTGCGGGCGCCCGCGGGGGTGGAGCTGAAGGCCGCCCTGCCCGGCGGCGTGGACGAGGCCGCGGCGCTGGCGCGCCATGAACGCGACCGCATGCAGAAATTCGTGGCGGCGGTGCATTCGGGCGAGATTCGTGGCGCCACCGGCGAGGCCTTCGAGGCCGTGGTCAACGTGGGCATCGGCGGGTCGGATCTCGGCCCGCGCATGGTGACCCAGGCGCTGACCTGGGCGCGCAACGACGCGAAGATGGAGGCGCGGTTCCTGTCGAACGTCGACGGGCACGACGCGGTCGAGGTGCTGAAGGGGCTCGACCCCGCCCGCACGCTGATCCTGGTCGCCTCCAAGACCTTCACCACGCTCGAGACCATGACCAACGCCGCCGCCATGCGCGACTGGATCGTGGCGACACTCGGGGAGAAGGCGGTGACGGCGCATTTCGCCGCGCTGTCGACCAACCTGAAGGCGACCGCCGCCTTCGGCATCGCGCCGGAGCACGTGTTCGGTTTCCGCGACTGGGTGGGCGGCCGCTACTCGCTGTGGTCGCCGATCGGGCTCTCCATCCCGCTGGCGGTCGGCTGGGACAAGTTCCAGGCCCTGCTGGACGGCGCCTGGAGCATGGACTGTCATTTCCGCGACACCCCGGTGCGGCAGAACCTGCCGGTGCTGCTGGCCATGGCGGGGATCTGGAACATCAACGCGCTGGGCTGCGCGACGCATTGCGTGCTGGCCTATGACGAGCGGCTGAAGCGCTTCCCGGCGTTCCTCCAGCAGCTCGAGATGGAGAGCAACGGCAAGCACGTGACCCTGGCCGGCGATCCGACCGGGTGGGACACCTGCCCGGTGGTGTTCGGGGAGCCGGGAACCAACGCGCAGCACAGTTTCATGCAGTTGGTGCACCAGGGGACGCGGCCGGTGCCGGTCGACTTCATCCTGGCCGCGGTGCCCGACCACGATCGGCCGCAGGCGCACCGGATTCTCGCCGCGAACGCCTTCGCCCAGGCGGAAGCGCTGCTGCGTGGCCGCTCGGAGGCGGAGATCCGCGCCGAGATGCAGGCCAAGGGCGCCAGCGCTGCCGAGATGGACCTGGTCGCCCCGGCCCGCGTGGCGCAGGGCGAGCGCCCGTCCAACACGATCCTGGTCCGGCATCTCGACGCCTTCACGCTGGGGCGGCTGATCGCGCTGTATGAGCACAAGGTCGCGGTGCAAGGCTGCCTGTGGGGGATCGACAGCTTCGACCAATGGGGCGTGGAGCTGGGCAAGCAGCTCGCCGGCGGGATCATCCCGGAGCTGCAGCCGGGTGCGAAGCCGGGCCACCACGACGGCTCCACCAACGGCCTGATCGCGCGATTCCTGGAGCTGCGCGGCGAAGCCTGATCGCGACCGGGTCGGCTCGGTCGGAGCAGCCTGGAGGCAGGGCCGGGGGGTTGGACGGCGGGGCCGCCCCGCCGTCCCTCGGGTCAGCGCAGTCCCATCGTGGCCGCCGTCCGCCACAGCATGTAGGCGGCGACGACGAAGATGATCCCGGCGAAGACCCGCGTGAGCGCCGCCTTGCGGCTCGAGAGGTGACCGGCCAGTCGCATGCCCAGGAAGCCGCCCGCCAGCCCGCCCAGGATGTATTCCGCCGCGATCCCCCAGGCCACGAGGCCGGACAGCGCGTAGTTCACCGCCGTCGTCAGCCCGAACGTGCCGACCGACAGCAGCGAGGATGCCACCGCCGCGATCATCGGCATGCCGGTCGAGAACAGCAGGCCCGGCACGATCAGAAAGCCGCCGCCGATCCCGAAGAAGCCGGACAGCAGGCCGACCGACAATGCCGCGCCGGTCACCTTGGGCATGCTGATCCGCCCGCCGACGATGATGTGCGGTGCCTCCTGCGGCGGCGGCTTGCGGCGCAGCATCAGCACCCCCACCACGATCATCAGCAGCGCGAACAGCAGCAACAGACGCTGCCCGTCGAACACCTTCCCGAGTGAGGATCCCAGCGCGGCCCCGACGATCCCGATCACCGCGAACAGGATGGCCGGTCGCCAGCGGACCCGCCCGGCGCGGGCGTAGCCGGCGAAATTGGCAAAAGCGTTCACCGACACCGCCAACGCACCGGTGCCGATGGCCGCATGCGGCTCGAGCCCGACGACATACAGCAGCAGCGGGGTGGCGAGAATCGACCCCCCGCCGCCGATCAGCCCGAGCACGAATCCCACGGCCCCGCCGCAGAGCACGGCCAGAACACCGGTCGCCAGCATCGTCGTCATGCGGGTTCCGTCAGCTGCGGGGCGCGGGCGAGATCGGCGGAGTCCGGCGTCATTCGGCCGTCTCGCTCGACGAAGTGTCGGGCAGCGGGATGATGCGATAGTACCAGTCGCCGCCGGCATCGGCGCCGGCGCCCGCCTCGAGCGTGGGCGGCAGCAGGACCGGCGCGCCCGGCCGCCAGCCTTCGGGTGTGGAGACGTCATGCCGGTCCGCCGTCTGCAACGCGGCGACCAGGCGCAGCAGCTCCTCGACACTGCGGCCCACGTTCATCGGGTACCAGGTGATCGCCCGGATGACTCCGGCCGGGTCGATGACGAAGACGGCCCGCACGGTCGCGGCATCGGGCGCGCGGGGATGGATCATCCCATAGGCTCGGGCGATCGCCATCGAGGGGTCCTCGATGATCGGGAAGCGGATCTCGACCCCGAACTGGGCGCGGATGCTGCGTACCCAGGCAAGGTGCGCGAACAGGCTGTCGACCGAAAGCGCCAGCAGGTCGCATCCCAGCGCGGCGAACCGGTCCGCGGCATGGGCGAGGGCGATGAATTCGCTGGTGCAGACCGGGGTGAAGTCGGCCGGGTGGGAGAAGAACAGCACCCAGCGGCCGCGATAATCCGCAAGGCTGACCTCGCCGGCGGTGGTGCGCGCCCGGAACGCGGGCGCGGGGTCGTGGAGCATCGGGGGGCAGGGCGGGCGCGGCTGGGACGGCGCGGCGTCGGCCGTCGGCTCAGGCTGCGCGTTGGCGCTGGCGGGGGCGGTGCTGGGGCCGACCGGCACGTGACGTTCCTCCTGATCCGCGCCCTGGCCTGGTCGACGGTCGCTGACCGAGGACGTGAGGCCGCGGGGGGTTGAACCGCGTTGGCCAAGTCACTTATCAACATCGTGCAATTCTGCAAGTCAGTTAAGAGAAATCGCTAACTATCCGCCCGCGGAGGAAGACTGCGGCGGTCCCTGTCGGAGGACTCCGTCATGCAGCCGGACGTGCACGCCTTCTTCGATGAAGCCACTTTCACCGTCAGCTATGTCGTCGCCGACCCGGAAACCCGTCGTGCCGCCGTCATCGACACGGTGCTGGATTTCGATCCCGCATCGGGGCGGACCAGCACCGCCTCCGCCGACGCGGTGATCGCGTTCGTCCGGCAGGCCGGGTTGACCGTCGATTGGCTGCTCGAGACGCATGTCCACGCCGACCACCTGTCGGCAGCTCCCCATGTCCGCCAGCATCTCGGCGGCCGGCTCGCGATCGGCAGCGAGATCCGCACGGTGCAGGAGACGTTCGGCCGGGCGTTCAATGCCGAACCGACGTTCGCCCGGGACGGATCGCAGTTCGACCACCTGTTCCAGGACGGCGAGCGCTTCCAGGTCGGCAACGTTCCGGCGCAGGTCCTGCACACGCCAGGGCACACGCCGGCCTGCGTGACGTACGTGATCGGCGACGCCGCCTTCGTCGGCGACACGCTGTTCATGCCGGATTACGGCACCGCTCGCTGCGATTTCCCCGGCGGCGATGCGCGGACCCTCTACCGGTCGATCCAGCGCATCTTCGCTCTGCCGCCGGAAACGCGGCTGTTCATGTGCCACGACTACAAGGCGCCCGGCCGCGACGAGTACCGCTGGGAAACGACGGTTGCCGAGGAGCGCGCGAAGAATCGGCACGTGCATGACGGCGTGACGGAGGATGCGTTCGTGAAGATGCGCACCGAGCGCGATGCGACGCTCTCCATGCCGCGCCTGATCCTGCCCAGCGTGCAGGTGAACATGCGGGCCGGCGAGTTCCCCCCGCCCGAGAGCAACGGCACGCGATATCTGAAGCTTCCCGTCAACCTGTTCTGAGAGGCCGATCATGGAGACGCTCCGCCGTCTGACCCCGGCGCTCTCAGTCGCGCCGCAGATCTCGGCCGCGGACCTGGGCGGGCTATCCGCCCTCGGCTTCCGCGCGGTCGTCAACAACCGGCCGGACGGCGAGGCCGAGGGCCAGCCTCCCTCCGCCCTGCTGGAAGCCACCGCCCGCCGGTTGGGGCTCGCGTACCGGCACATCCCCGTGGTGTCGGGGAAGGTCACGGACGGCGACGTGCAGGCCTTCGCGACCGCGCTGGCCGAACTGCGCGGACCGGTCCTGGCGTTCTGCCGGACCGGCACCCGTTCCACCACGCTCTGGGCCTTGTCGCAGGCGGCACATCTCGACCCGGCCGCGATCCTGAGCACGGCGAAGCAAGCCGGCTACGACCTGGCGGGCATCCGGCCGCGGCTCGATGCCGCCTGGGACTCGGCGCAGCCGGCGGAGGAGGCCGGCCCGCCTGCTCCCTCGGCACGGGTGGACGTGCTGATCGTGGGCGGTGGGGCTGCCGGTGCCGCCGCAGCCGCCAGCCTGCTGCGCCGGCGGCGGACGCTGCACGTCGCGATCGTGGAGCCGCGTGAGACGCATTACTATCAGCCCGGCTGGACGCTGGTCGGCGGCGGTGTCTTCGACCGCGCCCGCACCAGCCGGCCGATGCAGCGGGCGCTGCCGCCCGGCGTGCAATGGGTGCGGGCCGCGGTCGCCGCGTTCGAACCCGAAGGCAATGCGGTGATCCTGGAAGACGGCACCCGCCTCGGGTACCGCGCCCTGGTCGTGGCGCCCGGCCTCAAGCTGGACTGGGCGGCGATTCCCGGTCTCGAGGAGACCCTGGGCTCCAACGGGGTGACGTCGAACTACCGGTTCGACCTGTCCGCGTACACATGGGACCTGGTGGAGGGGCTGCAGCGCGGAACGGCGCTGTTCACCCAGCCGTCGATGCCGATCAAGTGCGCCGGGGCGCCGCAGAAGGCGATGTATCTCTCCTGCGACGCGTGGCGACGGAAGGGCGTGCTGCGGAACATCGACGTGCGCTTCCACACCGCCGCACCGACGCTGTTCGGCGTGGCCGCCTACGTGCCGCCGCTGATGCGCTACGTGGAGCGGTATGGCGCCCAGCTGGCGCTCCAGTCCGTGTTGACGTCGGTGGATGGCCCGAACCGCACCGCCGTTTTCGCGACCCGGCAGCCGGACGGGAGCGTGGCCGAGGAGACCCGCAGCTTCGACATGCTGCACGTGGTCCCGCCGCAGGTCGCGCCCGATATCGTCCGCGCCTCCCCCTTCGCAGATGCCGCCGGCTGGGTCGACGTCAGCCCGGAGACGTTGCGGCATCCCCGATTCGGCAACGTGTTCTCCCTGGGCGATGCCTGTTCGGCGCCCAACGCCAAGACCGCGGCGGCAATCCGCAAGCAGGCCCCCGTGGTGGCGGAAAACCTGATTGCCGTGCTGGAGGGCCGCGACCCCCGCGCCGTGTACGACGGATACGGATCCTGTCCGCTCACGGTGGAGCGCGGCAAGGTCGTGCTGGCCGAGTTCGGCTATGGCGGCAAGCTGTTGCCGACGGTGCCCTGGGACTCGACCAGGCCACGGCGCAGCGCCTGGGTGCTGAAGACGAAGCTGCTGCCGACGCTGTATTTCGACGTGATGTTGCGGGGCCGGGAATGGCTCGCGAGGCCGAAGCTGCTGCCCCATGCCCCCGCACCCCACGAGGCCGCGGCGGCCCTGCCCGAGCGGTGAGGCGCGCGCGGTTGCGAGGGGGCGCCGGTGTGGCGCTGTCCGCATGAGGCGGCCGGCGGGCGGTGCCGGATCGATGCCTCGGGTCGCTCAGCCCCCCTCGGCGGACATCCGGAACAGCCGGACCAGCCGCTCCGTCCGGTCCTCGAGCTCCAGCGTCGTGGGCACGCGGTACTCGGCGAACGGCGTCATCCCGTCACGCGGCAGGTAGGCGCGACCGGGGTCCGCCACCCACACCTCCGCCTGCCGCGCCAAACCGCGCAGCCAGGGCAGGATGTGTCCGGTCATCGGCGCCTCGTAGCAGACGTCGCCGCACAGGATCAGGTCCCAGCGGCATGCGTCGCCCACCACGTCGCCGCCGGTGGCGGTCACCGCCACCGCGTTGCCGGCGGCGTTCAGGGCGATCGCCGCCACCGCCAGCGGGTCGATCTCCGCCGCCTCCACCAGCGCCGCCCCCGCCATCGCGCAGGCGATCGCGGCGATGCCGCCGCCGGCCGCGAAATCCAGCACCCGCTTGCCGGCCACCGAACCGGGATGATCCAGAACGTGGCGGGCCAGCGCCTGCCCGCCCGGCCAGGCAAAGGCCCAGAACGGCGGCTCCACGTTGCGTTCGGCCAGCCAGGTTTCCGTCGCCTGCCAGATCGGCGTGATCTCGGTCGCCAGATGGAGCGCGATCTCCGGCACCAGCGGCGCGCGGCCCGCCACCGTCTGGGCGCGGACGAAGGCCGCCGGGTCCTCGGTCACACCCAGCCGGCCAGGATCGCGAGCCCGACCGCGAGCCCGGCCTCCCGGTTGGCGCGGAACAGCCGCAGGCACAGTGCCGGGTGGTGGATGTCGAGCCGCAGCACCTGCCAGCCCAGCAGCGCGGCGGGCAGGACGAGCGCGGGGTAGAACCAGGGGCCCAGACCCGCGCACCAGCCGGCAGCGGCCAGCACCAGGATGCATCCGGCGTAGCAGGCAGCGAGGAACGGGCGCGTGCGCTCCCCGAACAGCCGCGCGGTCGACTTCACCCCGACCAGCGCGTCGTCCTCCCGGTCCTGGTGGGCGTAGATGGTGTCGAAGCCGAGGTCCCACAGGATCGCGGCGAGGTAGAGCACGAGGCCGGCGGCATCGATCCGGTCGGCGCCGGCCGCGTAGCCCATCGGCGCGCCGAACCCGAAGGTGAAGCCCATCACCAGCTGCGGCCACCACGTCACGCGCTTGGCCAGCGGGTAGAGCGCGACCAGCACCAGCGAACTCACCCCCAGCGCCCAGCACAGCGGCGGAAGCTGCAGCAGCACGCCCAGGCCGACGACCAGCAGCACCGCCAGGAAGGCGAAGGCCTGGCGCGGCCGCAGCGCGCCCGAAGCGAGCGGCCGGCCCGCGGTGCGCGCCACCTTGCGGTCGATGTCGCGGTCCCAGAGATCGTTCACCACGCAGCCCGCCGCCCGCATCGCCAGGCTGCCGACCGCGAACAGCAGGACGAGGCGCACCACCTCCCAGCCGCCGGGCCGCGCCAGCAGGATGCCCCACAGGCCCGGCAGGAACAGCAGCCAGGTGCCGATCGGCCGGTCAGCGCGGGCGAGCAGCACATAGGGCACCCAGGACGGCGGCAGCCGCGCCACCCAGCCGGTGGCGACGATGTCGGTGTGGCCGGACGCCGAGGCGGCGTCGGCCAGGCGCGGGTCGGCTGCCGCTCGAGCCAGGGCGGGTTCGGTCTGCGGGTGCATGGCTGCTACTGTGCCCGCCGCCATGCCCCGGTCAATCCGCCTGTGAGCACCGACCCGCGCCTCTTCGTCGACGCGCCGCTTGCCGCGGGCGCCACGCTGCCGCTCGCGCCGGCTCAGGCCCATTACCTCGGCACCGTGCTCCGCCGCGCACCCGGCAGCGCGCTGCACCTGTTCAACGGGCGCGACGGGGAGTGGCTGGCCCGCCTCGCCAGCCTGAAGCGCGACCGCGCGGACGCGGTGGTGGAGAGGCAGACCCGGCCGCAACAGGGGGACACCGATCTCTGGCTCGCCTTCGCGCTGCTGAAGCGGGACGCGACCGACCTGGTCGTGCAGAAGGCGACCGAACTCGGGGCGGCCGTGCTGCTGCCGGTGATCACCGCGCGCACCAACGCGCACCGGGTGAACGAGGACCGGCTGCGGGCGATCGCGATCGAGGCCGCGGAGCAGTGTGAGCGGCTCACCCTGCCGGAGCTGCGGCCGCCCCAGACATTGGCGGCGGTGCTGGCCGACTGGCCGGCCGACCGTCCGCTGTTCGCCGCGCTGGAGCGCAGTCCCGCGGCGGCGCCCCTGCGCCCGCATGCCCGCGCCGGCCTGCTGGTCGGGCCCGAGGGCGGCTTCGCACCTGCGGAACTTGACGCCCTGCGATCCCACCCAATTGTGACACCGGTGCAGATCGGCCCACGCGTCCTGCGGGCAGAGACGGCATGCCTTGCCGGGCTGGCCTTGTTGCAGGCGCCCGGTTGCGGCTAGTACGATCGTCATCAATCCAAGACCGGGACCGACATGTCCAATCCGGGCGACGCCGACTCCACGCCGATCACGTCGGTCCGCCAACTGGCGGACCATATCGCGGCCGGCTGCAAACCCGCCGCCGCCTTCCGGATCGGCACCGAACACGAGAAGTTCGGGTTCCGGCTGGACGACCTTGCCACGCCCCCATATCTGCCGGCGGACGGGCAGCCCGGCAGCATCCGCGACCTGTTGACCGGCCTCGCCCGATTCGGCGGCACGCCGATCCTCGACCGGGACGCGATCATCGGCCTGAAGCTCGACGGCGGCGCCTCGGTCTCGCTCGAGCCGGCCGGCCAGCTCGAGCTCTCAGGCGGGCCGCTCGAGACCCTGCACGACACGGAAGCCGAGTTCCTCGCCCATTACGAGCAGGTCCGCGCGGTCTCGGCCGACCTCCGCGTCGGCTTCGCCCCGCTCGGGTTTCACCCGCTCGCCACCCGCGCGGCGATGCCGTGGATGCCGAAGGGCCGCTACGCCATCATGCGCCGCTACATGCCGCTGGTCGGCACACTCGGCCTCGACATGATGACCCGGACCTGCACCGTGCAGGTGAACCTGGATTACGCGAGCGAAACCGATATGGTTCGCAAGCTGCGGGTGTCGTTGCTGCTGCAACCCGTCGCCACGGCGCTGTTCGCCAACTCGCCATTCACCGAGGGCAAGCCCAACGGCTACCTCTCCTACCGCGCCCAGGTCTGGACCGACACCGACAACCAGCGGTCCGGGATCCCGAAGGTGATGTTCGAGCCGGGCTTCGGCTTCGAGCGCTACGTGCGCTGGGTGGTCGACGAAGTGCCGATGTACTTCGTCTACCGCGACGGGCGGTATATCGACGTGGCCGGCCAGTCGTTCCGCCACTTCATGGACGGCAAGCTGCACAACCTGGTGCAGGCGACCCCGACCGTCGGGGACTTCGCCGACCACCTGACCACGGTGTTCACCGACGTGCGGTTGAAGCGCTTCCTGGAGATGCGCGGCGCCGATGCCGGCCGGCTCGACATGATGATCGCGCAATCGGCGCTCTGGGTCGGGCTGCTCTACGACGAGGCGGCGCTCGCCGCAGCCGAGTCCCTGCTCCGGGAGATGCGGTGGGAGGACGCGGTCGCCCTGCGCAGCGCCGTGCCGCGCCAGGGGCTCGCGACCCCGTTCCGCGGCGGCACGCTGCGCGACCTCGCGCGGGACGCGGTCGCGATCGCGGCGGACGGATTGCGCGCGCGGGGGCGGCTGGACGCCCAGGGACGCGACGAGAGTCGCTTCCTCGAGCCGTTGCAGACGATCGTCGAAGGGGCACCGACGCAGGCAGAACACTGGCTGGCACGCTATCGTGACGTGTGGTTTGGCCACGCCAGACAAATTTTCAGCGAAGCCGCAATCTGAACATGATCCTTTGCAGTTGGCGTGAATGAGGTTGACGGCTTAGAAACAGTATTCAACGTCACGGTTCGGCGAATGGCAGGGACCCATCAGCGATCGGCGAGCCACTTGGCGCCACTCCAGGCGGCGCAGCCGGTGATACGGCTTCGATTGATTGGGCAAATGGACGCCTGGACGGTGGCGAGCCAACGCGTGCTCCCGTCAGGCCGCAAGACTCGCGCCCTCCTCGCGATCGTGGCGCTCTCGCGGCCGCGGCCCGTCCTGCGTGGCCGACTCGCCGAACTGCTCTGGAGCCGCCGGCTCGAGGAGCAGGCCCGCGCCTCCCTCCGCCAGGAAATCCATCGCCTGCTCGATGCCCTCAGTCCGGTGGGCGTCGAGGTGCTGCACGTGACGCGCGACCACCTCTCGCTCCGCCCCGGCACGGTCTGGCTGGACGTCGACGAGGTGATGCAGGCGTCCAGCGAGCACCCGGC
Organism: Rhodospirillales bacterium; assembly: GCA_017304945.1. Lineage (GTDB taxonomy): Bacteria > Pseudomonadota > Alphaproteobacteria > Acetobacterales > Acetobacteraceae > Rhodopila. The sequence continues at coordinate 17,831 of JAFKLG010000071.1, read as the reverse complement.
CTCCCTGGCGCTGCTCGACGGCGACCTGCTCGAGGATCTGGACGGCGTCGACCCGGCCTTCGATGCCTGGCTCGCCGGCGAGCGGGAGCGGGTGCGTGACCGCGCCCGGACCGTCGCCGAGTCGCTGCTGCGCCAGGACACCGACCCGGACGCGGCCATCCAGGCGGCGCAGCGCATGCTGCAGATCGACCGCGCGCATGAGGGGGCCTGGCGGGCGCTGATGCGCGCCCATGCCGCCCGCGGCGAACACGGCATGGCGATCGAGGCCTATGAGCGTTGCCGCGCCGCGCTGGACGACATGCTGGACGTGGCGCCCTCCCCGGAGACCCAGGCGGCGCTGCAGGCGATCCGTGGCCGCTCCGTCCCCCGGTCGGAGGCCGAACCTCCGGCCGCCGACGTGCCGCCGCGTCCCGAACCCCGCAAGGAGCATCGGGCGCGGAGCGGCGCGCGCGTGGGCGTGCTGCCCATGCAGTTGATCGGCACGACCGAGGAGGAGGCGCATCTCGCCCCCGGCCTCGCCGAGGAGATCACCACCGCGCTGGCGCGGTTCCGCTGGATGTTCGTCGTCTCCTCCAACTCGCTCGCCCGGTTTGCCGGCGACCACCGCGACGAGGCGGCGATCCGCGACGCGTTCGGCCTCGACCTGCTGCTCGACGGCACCATCCAGCGGGTCGGCGCGCGGTTGCGCATCACGGTCCGCCTGCTCGACCTGCAGGACGGCAACCAGGTGGTCTGGGCGCGGCGCTTCGACCGCCAGTCCAACGACCTGCTCAGCCTGCAGGACGAGATCGCGGCCGAGGTGGTGGCGCAGATCGACCCCGAGATCCTGCGCATCGAGGCCAGCCGCATCGCGCGCCGCCCGGCCACCGACGCGACCGCCTACGACCTCGTGCTGCGCGCCATCCCGCTGATCGGCCGGCTCGAGCGCGGGCCGTTCATGCAGGCGGGCGAGTATCTGGAACGCGCCGTGGCGCTCGAGCCCGAGGACGCCACGGCCTTCGCCTGGTATGCCTATTGGCAGATGTTCCTGGTCGGCCAGGATTGGGCGGACGATCCGCGCGCCGCGATGGAACTGGCGGGCGACCTCGCCGAACGGGCGATCGTGCTCGATCCGTACGATGCGCGCGCCCTGACCATCGCCGGCCATGTCCGGGCCTTCATGAACCGCCGGCTGCGCGAGGCGGTCTCGCTGCACGACCGCGCGCTGTCGCTCAACCCGAACCTGCCGATGGCCTGGGCGCTGTCCGCCATCGCCTTCGCCTATATGGGCGACCTCACCGAGGCGGAGCGTCGGGCCAACCGCTACCGCCGGCTCTCGCCGCTCGACCCGCACGCGTTCTTCTTCGACGGGTTCTTCGTGCTGATCCACCTGCTGAAGCGCGAGCACGAGGCCGCCGCCAGTGCCGGCCGCGCCGTGTCCCAGATGAACCCCGGCTTCTCGGCCACCTACAAGCCGTACCTGGCCGCCCTCGGCCATCTCGGGCGGCATGAGGAGGCGCGGGACGTGCTGCGCCGGTTGGAACGCGTGGAACCGGGCTTCACCGTGGCCCGCTTCATCGCCACCACGCCGCTGGAACGGGCCAGCGACCGGGAGCATTACGTCGAAGGGCTCCGCCGCGCCGGTGTCCCGGAGACCGCCCGCGAGCGGGAACGGCGGCATGCCCCCGCGACGCACAACGCGGCGGAGTGACCTCGCTGCCGCGTATCGCCGCCGGGACGTGACGTGTCCCTCGGGTAACGCAGACGCGTTCAATTCAGCTTTGCGGTCTGTCGCGCTCGATGCCACACAGCCGCGCGCGGCGTCAGGCCGTGGCGGCCTGGCGGCATGCGACCGCCCCGACGGAGAGAATCGGCATGGACGATCGTCCTGCGCATTTGCGTGCGCTCGAGGCGGAGAGCATCCAGATCCTGCGTGAGGTTGCGGCGCAGTCGGCGCGTCCGGTGATGCTGTATTCGATCGGCAAGGATTCGTCGGTTCTGCTGCATCTGGCGCGCAAGGCGTTCTTCCCCGGGCGTCTGCCGTTTCCCCTGGTGCATGTCGACACGACCTGGAAGTTCCGGGACATGATCACGTTCCGGGACGCGACGGCGGCGCGGTTCGGGCTCGACCTGCGTGTGCACACGAACCAGGAAGGGCTGCGGCAGGGCATCAACCCGTTCGACCACGGCAGCACCTACACGCAGGTGATGAAGACGGACACGCTCAAGCAGGTCTTGACGGAGGGCAAGTACGACGCGGCGATCGGCGGCGCGCGGCGTGACGAGGAACGCTCGCGCGCGAAGGAGCGGGTGTTCTCGGTGCGCGGGCCCGGCCATTCCTGGGAGCCGAAGCGGCAGCGGCCGGAGTTGTGGACGCTCTACAACGGCATGCTCGCGCCGGGTGAGACGCTGCGGGTATTCCCGCTGTCCAACTGGACCGAACTGGACGTGTGGACCTACATCGCGGCGGAAGGCATCGACGTGGTGCCGCTGTATTTCGCGGCCGAACGCCCGACGGTGATGCGCGACGGGCAGATCATCGTGGTCGACGACGAGCGCATGCGCTTCGAACCCGGCGAGGCGCCGGTGATGCGGCAGGTGCGGTTCCGGTCGCTGGGCTGCTACCCGCTGTCGGCGGCGGTGGAGTCGGACGCCACGACGCTCGACGCGTTGCTGGCCGAGATGCGCGCGACCCGGCAGTCGGAGCGCGCCGGCCGGCTGATCGACCGGGACGAGGACGCGTCGATGGAACGCAAGAAGCGCGAGGGATATTTCTGATGCCCGACTCCCTCCTGCGGGTGCTGACCTGCGGCAGCGTCGACGACGGCAAGTCCACGCTGCTGGGACGGCTGCTGGCGGAATGCGGTGCGGTGCCGGAGGACGTGCTGGCCGGGCTTGAGCGTGACTCGCGCCGCTGGGGCACGGTGGGCGAGGGCCAGCTCGACTACGCGCTGCTGGTGGACGGGCTCGCCGCCGAACGCGAGCAGGGGGTCACGATCGACGTGGCCTACCGCTACTTCGAGACGCCGCGGCGGCGGTTCATCCTGGCCGACGCGCCGGGGCACCAGCAATACACGCGGAACATGGTGACCGGGGCCTCGACCTCGGACCTCGCGGTGCTGCTGGTGGATGCGCGCAAGGGCCTGCTGGCGCAGACCCGCCGGCACGCCGCGATCGCCTCCCTGCTCGGCATCCGCGACATCGTGCTGGCGGTGAACAAGATGGACCTGGTGGGGTTCGACCCTGCCGTATTCGAGGAGATCACGGCGGCGTTCACGGCGCTGCTGGACCGGCTGGGCGAGGTGCGGCTGACCGCGATCCCGGTGGTGGCGCGGGACGGGGACAACGTGACCGGCCCGAGTGCGCGCATGCCTTGGTATGCGGGTCCGTCGGTGCTGGCGGCGCTGGAGGAGGCGGAGCCGCGCCCGGCGGTGCCGCCGGCGTTCCGCATGCCGGTGCAATGGGTGAACCGGCCGGACCACGTGTTCCGCGGCTATGCGGGCACGCTAGCCGGTGGCCGGCTGCGGCCGGGAGACCTGATCGCCAACAGCGCCTCGGGGCTGGAGGCGCGGGTGACGCGCATCGTCTCGATGGACGGGGACCGCGCGGAGGCGGGCTGCGGCGATCCGGTGACGCTGGTGCTGGACCGGGAGATCGACGTCTCGCGCGGGGACGTGCTGGCCGCGGCGCCGCTGCCGAAGCGGGCGGAGAGCGTGGACGCCTGGGTGGTGTGGATGGACGAGACGCCGCTGTTCCGCGGCCGCGCCTACCACTTCCTGCTGGGCACGCGGTCGGTGATCGGGACGGTGACGGAGATCACGACGCGGCTGGACGTGGACAGCCTGACGGAGACGCCGGTGCGCGAGCTGGCGCTGAACGAGATCGGCCGGGTGTCGATCTCGCTGTCGCATCCGGTGGTTTGCGAGACCTATGCGGAGAGCCGGACGCTGGGCGGGTTCATCCTGGTGGACCGGCTGACGCGCGGCACGGTGGGGGCGGGGCTGGTGACCGCGCTGGGGGCGGCGCGCAACGAGGTGCACTGGCAGCGGCTGGACGTCGACAAGGCGGCGCGCGGCGCGCTGATGGGGCAGCGCCCGGCGGTGCTGTGGTTCACCGGCCTGTCCGGGGCGGGCAAGTCGACGATCGCGAACCTGGTGGAGAAGCGGCTGCACGCGATGGGCCGTCATACGATGATCCTGGACGGCGACAACGTGCGGCACGGCCTGAACAAGGACCTGGGGTTCTCGGAGGCCGACCGGGTGGAGAACATCCGCCGGGTGGCGGAAGTCTCGAAGCTGTTCGTCGAGGCGGGCCTGATCGTGCTGGTGTCGTTCATCTCGCCGTATCGGACGGAGCGGATGCTGGCGCGCGACAGCGTGGAGGCGGGAGAGTTCCTGGAGATCTTCGTCGACACGCCGGTGGCCGAATGCCGGCGGCGCGACCCGAAGGGGCTGTATCGCAAGGCGGATGCGGGGCAGATCCGCAACTTCACCGGGGTGGACGCGCCTTACGAGCCGCCGGAGAACCCCGAGATCCGGCTGCAGACGCTGGCCGCCGCGCCGGATGCCCTCGCCGAACAGGTGGTGCAGGCGCTGCGGGAGCGGGGGCTGATCGTCTGAACCGGCGCGCCTGTCCCTCGGGCGCGGAGGCGGCGGCCGACACGCTCGATGCGGTCGCGGCGGCGGCGCGGGCCTGCACCGTCTGTGCGGCAGAGCTTCCGTTCGGACCGCGCCCGGTGCTGCAGGTCTCCGCCACGGCGCGGCTGCTGATCATCGGCCAGGCGCCGGGGTCCGCGGTCCACGCGAGCGGCGTGCCGTGGGACGATCCCTCGGGCGAGCGCCTGCGGGCCTGGACGGCGCTCGATCCGGCGACGTTCTACGACGCGGCGCGGGTCGCCCTGCTGCCGATGGGGCTGTGCTATCCGGGCCGCCTGCCGACCGGCGGGGATGCGCCGCCGCGGCCGGAATGCGCCCCGCTCTGGCACGCCCGGCTGCGCGCCCGCATGCCGGCGACCCGGCTCACGCTGCTGGTCGGCCAGCATGCGCAGCGGGCGGCGTTCGGGCCCGGGCCGATGACGGAGCGGGTGCGCTCGTTCGCCGCCGCCCTGCCGGTCGGGTTCCCGCTGCCGCATCCGTCCTGGCGCGTGGTCGGCTGGATGCGGCGTCATCCCTGGTTCGCGGCCGAGGTACTACCGGCGCTGCGCACCGCCGTGGCGGCCGCGCTGGCATGAGTCCGGCCGTCGCCGTTGCCGCTGGTGGCGCTCCGGCGCCGCGGGGTGCCGTCGGGGCGAGCCGGCGGATTGCCGCGCGAACCAGGCGAACGGGCGGCCGCGGTTGCGCGCCGCGAGATTCATCGGGCGTTGCGGCGCGCCTGCCCTTGCGGCTCGCGTGGTTGCGCGGCTAAGGAACAGGCCCATGATCTGCTCCGGATTTCGTCAACGTACCGCCGCGGCGGCCGCACTGGGCGCCTGCGCCATGCTGCTGGCCGGCTGCGACAGCGGCAGCCTGACCCGCACCTTCGGCATGACGCGCGATGCGCCGGACGAGTTCACGGTCACCACGCGCGCGCCGCTCTCGATGCCGCCGGATTACACGCTGCGGCCGCCCCGCCCTGGCGCGCCGCGGCCGCAGGAGCAGTCGATGCGTCGCCAGGCGGAGGAGACGCTGGTGCCGCAGGTGGCGCTGGGCGGCCCGCAGAGTTCGGCCTCGCCGGGCGATCAGGTGCTGCTGGAGCAGGCCGGACCGCCGGTGTCGAACGACATCAGGCGGGAGGTGAACCAGGACGCGAGCATGGATTCCGGGGATCCAAGCTTCGTGAACCGGCTGCTGTTCTGGCGCAAGCCGAAGGACACGACGGCGGTGCTGGTCGATCCGACCAAGGAGTCGCAGCGCATCCGCACCAACGCGGCGCTGGGCGACACGCAGGAGAACGGCGAGACGCCGATCATCCAGCCGACGCGCAAGGGCTGGTTCCAGAGCCTGTTCAACTGGTGAGGCATTGAGCGGCGCGCCGCCCATGGACCTCGCCCCGCATTTCCTGCAGACCGGCACCGGCCCGGTGCTGGTCGGCGACGGGCCCGATACCCTCGCCTGCGAGTGCGGCCAGGTGCTGGTGCAAGGCACCCGTCCGGGGCAGTTGGTCGGTATCGCGTTCCGCTGCGCCGCGTGCAGCGCCGTCACCACCACGCCGGATCTCGCCGAGGGAGAGCGCCTGCTGGGCCATGTGGTGCCGCTCGCCCGCGACGCCGCGGAGCTGCCGTCCCCCGGCGTGCTGCGGGCCGGCCTGCGCTTCGCCGACCGCGCCATCGTGGATCGGGAGGAGGGGCCGCTGCGACCGCAACCCGCGTCGCGCGATCCGGTCGTCGTCTCCCCCGAACTGCTGCAGGCGGTGATCGCCGCCTACGACGAGATCACCGGCGGCGCCTTCGCCGCGCATGCCGCGGCATCGCAGCCGCTGCATTGGACCGGCGTTCGGCGGTATCCGCTGGCGTGGAGCTGCCTGCATCTGCAGGCCTGGCTGGCGGCCTCGCCGCGGCCGCCGCTGTTGGGACCGACCGAAACCACGGTCGCGGCGGTGCATGTGGCGGCGTTCCGCCAGTTCCTCTCCGTCTGGGGCGCGCATCCGCTGTTTCCGCAGATGGCCGGCTTCGCAGCAGCGACCGGGTTCGGGCTGCACGAGCTCGCGGTGTTCGCGACCGTGCAGACGCTGTTTGCCGCGGGAAATCGCGTCGGCCTGCTGATGGCCGGGCCGGACACCCGGGTGCGCGAATGGTCGCTGCAGACCCAGGACCGGCTGCTGGCAGTGGAGACCGTAGCCTTCCCCGGCTTCGCCTGGCCCGACGGCAAGCCGTTCAGCGCCGCGTCGCTGCGGCATGCCGTGCAGGCGGCGATCGCCGGGGCGCGCGGGCGGGTGAACGCATTGCATCCGGGCCTGCTGATCCTCTCGGCCGGCCTGGTGCCCGAACAGATCGATGCGCCGCTGGTCGAGGCGATGGAGCGGCTGTGCCGCAGTGCCGGGCGCATGCATCGCGGGCTCGCGGGTCTCGGCATGATCACGCCGCGCGTCGGCGTCGCCGACCGGCCGGAAGCGTACGGGTTCGGCTGGGTCTTCCTGCCGGTCGCGAACCCGGCCTATGAGGGAGAGAACAAGGTCGTCGTCCCGCGGCACTGACGTCGACCCGAGTGGAGGAACGCCTTCCATGCGTCCGACCCAATCCTTCCGCGGCCTGCCGCTGGGGCTGCTGCCCGACACACGCTATCCCGACCCGCGGATCGAGGTGCTGGACCGCCGCTTCACGGCGCGCCAGGGCAATGCCGGGATCGAGCGCATCGCGAGCGGGTTCCGCTGGGCCGAGGGCCCGGTCTATTTCCGCGACCTGCGCTGCCTCGTGTTCAGCGACATCCCCAACAACCGGATGCTGCGCTGGAACGAGGAGGACGGGCACCTCTCGGTGTTCCGCGCGCCCTCGCACTACACCAACGGCAACACGCGTGACCGCGCCGGGCGGCTGGTTTCCTGCGAGCACGACAGCCGGCGGGTGACGCGGACGGAGCATGATGGGCGGATCACCGTGCTGATCGACCGGTTCGACGGCCGGCCCCTGAACGCCCCGAACGACGTAGTGGTCGCGTCCGACGGCGCCGTCTGGTTCACCGATCCGGGCTACGGCATCGACGGCCCCTACGAGGGCCACGCGGCGGCGGCCGAACTGCCCCGCAACGTCTACCGGCTCGATCCGGCGAGCGGGACCGCAACCGTGGTGGCGGACGATTTCGTGCGGCCGAACGGGCTGTGCTTCTCCCCCGACGAGCAGCGTCTCTACGTGGTCGATAGCGGCATCTCGCATGGCGGGCCGGCGCATATCCGGGTGTTTGACGTCGCGGCCGGCCGGCTGAGCAACGGGCGGGTGTTCGCCGAGGACTTCGCGCCGGGCATGACCGATGGGCTGCGCTGCGACACGCAGGGCAATGTGTGGTGCAGCATGGGCTGGGGCGACCCGGCGGAGGACGGGGTGCGCTGCTACGCGCCCGACGGTGCGCTGATCGGCAAGGTGCACCTGCCCGAGGGCTGCGCCAACCTGTGCTTCGGCGGCCCGAAGAAGGACCGGCTGTTCATGTGCGCGAGCACGTCGGTCTATGCGCTGTACGTGAACGCCGAGGGCGCGCAGGTTCCCTGACGCCGCCGCCGCGTCAGCGTGGCAGGCGGGTGCCGGCGATCTCCCACGGGGGCGTGCCGTCGGGCGGGCTGATCGCCGAGCCGCCGGTATGCAGCGGGAACCCGCCCCGATGTCGCGCCAGCGCCGCCGAGATCTCGGCACGGAAGCGACGCGCCTCCGCATCGTCGATCCAGGGGGCGCGATACCGCTGCTCTCCGGTCAGCGTCTGCGCCAAGGTGAGGTTCTGGTCCACCTGCGCGGCATCGGTGAACGACGGCACCGCCGCGAAGTCCAGCTCGCCCCAGATCAGCTTGAACACGGTGCGGCGTTCGCCGGCGATCTCCTCCTCGCCGCCGCCATACCCCAGCCGCGCGAGGCGGATGCTGTGCTCCACATGCTCGTGCCCGAAACCGCGGAAGCGGGAATCGAAGTAGCCGCCCCAGCGCAGCGCCTCCCGCGAGAAGGCGGTGCATTGCGCGGTGATGACGCTGGAGCCGATCGGGTCGGCGGGCGTGCCGCTGCCATAGAGGAAATGTTCGCGCAGGTGCTCCATCGCGACGTTCACGTGCCCGATCCGCGTGGCGACCTCCATCCACGGCGCTTCCCATCCCAGCCGCGTCGGGCGCGTGTCGTCCTCCAGCAACACCACCACGTCGCAGGCGAGGACGTCCGCCAGCAGGAACAGCGCGCGGTTCTTGTTCCAGGCCACCCCGGCATTGGCCCCCGACACCCGGCCGACGCCCAGCGAGTCGAGCATCGCGATCGTGCCGTCGGTCGAACCGTCATCGGCGACGACCAGGCTGGTGCGGGTATGCTGGGTCAGCCGCCGGACCTCGGCGATCGTCTCCCGCAGGACGTCGCACCGGTCGTAGGTGATCAGGCCAATTCCGAGATGCGGCGGCATGGCGGTTCCTGGCTGCGGGCGCGCGCGGCGCACCGCTTCGGTTATAAGGTGCCCAGGCCGTCGCTGTCGCCACGGCGTTCGGCGAAGAAGGCGCGGAGCAGCGCCGCGGCGTCGGTCTCCCGCACCCCGCCGACGATCTCGGGCCGGTGGTGGCAGGAGGAGGCCTCGAAGATCCGCGCCCCGTGCTCCACCCCACCGCCTTTCGGGTCGTAGGCGCCAAAGATGAGCCGGCGGATGCGGAAGAAGCTGATCGCCTGGGCGCACATCGGGCACGGCTCCAGGGTCACCACCAGGTCGCATTCGGGCAGGCGGGGGCTGCCGAGACGGGCCGCAGCGCGGCGCAGCGCCAGCAGTTCGGCATGCGCGGCGGCATCATGGTCGGCTTCGACCTGGTTGCCGGCTTCGGCCAGCACGGTCCCATGCGCATCGAGCACGACCGCCCCCACCGGCACCTCGCCGCGCGCGGCCGCGGCTTCGGCCTGGCGCAGGGCGCGGCGCATGGCGTCTCCGGCGTTCATGACGGCTGCGGCGGCATGCTGGCTCCGGCGAGGAAGCAGGCGAGGAAGCGCATCCGTATCACACCACGCGCGCGGCAACCGTGTCGCGCCCCGGAGGGGAGCGGCCACTCGGGACCGGACGCGGCCTGCGTCCGGTGATCGCGCGCGGTCCCGGGTGCACGCGCGGCGCGACGTCTGGCGCGATCGATCGCAGTCTCCCAATCAATCACCCGCTTCGCAGCGCAAAATTAGAGCAACATGCATGAATGGCGTGCCGATGCGATATTGTGGTTGTCGGTGGCGCACATTCATTGTGCACTATCCCCCTCACTCGGGGGATTCCATGCCACACACCTCCTGCCGCCGTTGGCTCGCCCTGCTCGGCGCCGCGGCTCTCGCCCTGCTGCCCTCCGTCGTCGCCGCGCAAACCGGCCCCACACTGCGCATCGCCCTGCGCGACGATCCCGACGTGCTCGATCCGACCTTCTCGCGCACCTACACCGGTCGCATCGTCTTCGCCGGGCTCTGCGACAAGCTGTTCGATATCGACCAGAAGCTCACGATCGTCCCCAAGCTCGCCAGCGGCTACGAATGGAGCGACAGCAAGACCCTGCTGATCCATCTCCGCCCCGGCGTCCGCTTCCACGACGGGGAGATCATGGATGCCGCCGCGGTGAAGGCCTCGCTCGACCGGCACCTCACCGCCCCCGGCAGCTTCCGCCGGCTCGAGATCAGCGAGATCGACCACGTGGAAGTGGTCGATCCCGCCACCGTCCGCATCGTCCTGAAATATCCGTCCGCTCCGTTCCTGGCGCAGCTCACCGACCGTGCCGGCATGATCGTGGCGCCCGAGGCCGTGGCGAAGCTGGGCAAGGACTTCGGCAATCACCCTGTCTGCAACGGGCCGTTCCAGTTCACCGAACGCATCGCCCAGGATCGGATCGTGCTCGATCGCTTCCCCGGCTACTGGGACCCGGAGTCGATCCACCTCGCGCGCGTCGTCTACCTGACCATGCCGGATTCCTCGGTCCGCCTCGCCAACCTGCAGGCGGGCGCGATCGACCTGTCCGAACAGATCGTGCCGACCGACGTGAAGACCGCCCAGGCCAACCCGAAGCTGCGCGTCGTCGTCTCCGATGCCCTCGGCTATCAGGGGATCACCAACAACGTCGCCAACGGGCCGCGCGCCCAGGGCCCGTACGGCAAGGACCCGCGCGTGCGACACGCCTTCGAGCTGTCGCTCGATCGCACCGCGCTGCTGCAGGTCGTGTATGACGGCATGTACCCGGCGACCGCCCAGGCCGTGCCGCCCACCTCGCCCTACTACGTCGCCTCGGTCCGCCCACCCGCCCGTGACGTCGCCCGTGCCCGCGCGCTGCTGAAGGAAGCCGGCGTGCCGACGCCGTTCCCGCTCGAGCTGCTGGTGCCGAACAGCCCCGACATGCTGCAGGTCGCCGAGGTGATCCAGTCCATGGCCGCCGAAGCGGGGTTCGCGGTGAAGATCCGCGCCATGGAGGCCGGGTCCGCGCTCGACGCCATGATCGCCGGAAACTTCGAGGCCGGCTTCCTCTACTGGTCCGGCCGCCCCGATCCGGACGGCAATCTCTACAGCTTCCTGCACACCGGCGGCCCGTTCAACGAGGGCCACTACAGCAGCCCGGTGGTCGACTCGCTGCTGGACGCGGGGCGCGGAACCGCGGGGGTGGAGGCGCGGCGCGCCATCTACGAAAAGATGTGGGCGCAGGAGACGCAGGACCTCGCCGTCACTTACCTGTGGAGCTGGCGCAACATCGTCGGCATGTCCGCGCGGGTGCGCGGCTTCGTGCCGATCCCCGACGGCCTGATCCGGCTGCAAGGCGTCTCCCTCGCCGAGTGAGCCGGCGCCGCGCGATGACGAAGCGGTGGGGCGCCCCCGCTTCGCTGCCGACCTCCATCCCTGTCCGAGACGTGATTCGTCAGAAGCACGCGCCGTGTTAGAGTTCGTTTGGAAAAGGCGCTGACTTCCGTAATAAGTTGCCGGAAACAGCCGAAATCAACGCTTTTCCGCTCGGAAGCTCGGCTTGCGTCCCGTCGGATGCTCGCAGATATGCTCGGTTCAGTGTTGGGAAGGGGGCAGGGAGTGACCGGAATGGATCGGGTGCCGTCGCGGCGCGTGCTCGTCGTCGAGGACGACGAGGCGATCGGCGATCTTCTGGGCGACATCCTGGATGATGATTACACGGTGCTGCGCGCCACCGGCGCGGAGGCGGCGCTGGACATCCTGGGTCAGCAGCGCGTGGACGTGGTGCTGCTGGATTACCGACTGCCCGATGGCAGCGGCCAGGAGGTGGCGACCCAGGCGGACGAGAGCGGCATCCCCATGATCTGGATCACCGGCGATCCGGCCGCGGTGCAGGTGCTGGACGACGATCCGCATCTGGTGCTGCCGAAGCCGTTCGGATTGCTGGGCATCAAGAACGTGCTGGCGCGCGTCCTGCGCGAATCGCCGCGCCCCTGACCCGCCTGGGTCGGCGCGCGCGGCTTGCCCGCCGCGCCTGGCCCGGTTTGCGCGGTCGATCGCTGCGCCGCGCGCCGCGGGGCTCGCGCACGGTGGGCGGTGGGCGGTGGGTGCACGCGCCGGAGCCGGCTTGATCAGCCGCCGTCGCGGAGCGCCGCGATCAGGAACTCCCGGTTGCCTTCCGGCCCGGTGATCGGGCTCTCCGTCACGCCCAGGACCCGCCAGCCGGGCAGCGCGGCCCACCAGTTCGCGACGCGCTCACACACCGCCGCATGAACGGCGGGGTCACGCACCACGCCCTTGCTGCCGACCGCCTCGGGCCCCGCCTCGAATTGCGGCTTGATCAGCGCGATCGCCCAGGCGCCCGGTGCGCAGAGCGACAGCGGGGCCGGAAGCAGCGTTGCGAGACCGATGAAGCTCGCGTCGCAGACCAGGGCGTTGATCGGCTCCCCGATCGCGGCCGCGGTGAGATGGCGCGCGTTGGTCTTCTCGTGCACCACGACCCGGGGATCGCTGCGCAGCTTCCAGGCGAGCTGCCCGTGCCCGACATCCACCGCATGCACCCGCGCCGCGCCGTGCGCGAGCAGGACGTCGGTGAACCCGCCGGTGGACGCGCCGACATCCAGGCAGATGCGGCCGGCGGGCGAGAGGCCGAATGCGGCGAGCCCGTGATCCAGCTTCAGCCCGCCGCGCGACACCCAGGGATGATCCTGCCCGCGCACCGACAGCGCGGCCTCCTCGGGCAACAGGTCGCCCGCTTTGGCGACGCGCCGGTCGCCCGAGAACACCTTGCCCGCCAGGATCAGCGCCTGGGCGCGCGTCCGGCTCTCTGCCAGCCCGCGCTCCACCAGCATCACGTCGGCCCGTTGCTTCATGCCGCCGTTATGGCCGCCGGGACGGCCGAGCGCCACCGGAGGACGGAGCACGCACTGCCCCCTCTCCCCTTGCGGGAGAGGGATGGGGTGAGGGGGCGGTGGGAGCGAGGCACGTGGGTGCGAACCCGTGATGACCCTCTCCCCCTGGCCCCCTCCCGCAAGGGGAGGAGGGACGCCGCACCGCGAGCGAGGGCTACTCGGCGGCCTGCTGGCGGCTGCGTCGCGCGTAGCGGGTCAGGGCCTGGTCGTCCGTCGGCTCGATCGGCGTGAAGTCGGTATGCGCGATCCATTCCGGCCGGGTCGGCTTGCGGATCGCGTTGGAGACGGCGTTCAGCGTCAGGTAGACGATCTTGCGCGGATACGGCGTGATGTTGCCCGCCGATCCATGCACCAGGTTGCCATGGAACATCAGCAGGCCGCCCGGTTTCCCGGTGGGCGCCACGATCCCGCCCTGGTCGACCAGCCGGGTCACCGTTGCCTCGTCGAGCGTCCACAGCGGATAGGAGGTGGTGCTGGTGTCGTGCCCCGCGGCGAGCACGCCCTGCGTGTGGCTGCGCGGCACCAGCATCAGCGGCCCGTTGATCGGCATCACCTCGTCGAGGAACACCGCGATATTCATCGCCCGCGGTTCCGGCATGCCGTCGTCGCGCGCCCAGGTGCCGTAGTCCTGGTGCCATTGCCAGACGTCGCCGGTGAACGACGCCTTCGCGTTGATCTTGAACTGATGCATGTAGACCTGCTCGCCGAACACCTGCTCGATCGGGCGGATCATGCGGGGATGGCGGGCCAGCAGGCCGAACGCCTCATTATATAAGTGTGCGGCAAAGGCCGTGCGGGGCGCGCCGGACTTCTCGCGCCACACCTCGGGCCGGGTCTCGCGATAGATCAGCTCCGCTTCCTCGCGGAGCACCGCGATCTCTTCCGGCGTGAACGTCTCCGGCAGGAAGAGATAGCCTTCCTCGTGGAACTGCCGGACCTGGTCCTGGCTCAGCATGGACGCCCTCCTGTTGGTCTTGTCCCCCGATGTGACAGAGGGACGGCGTCCATCGCAAGCGAATCGGGGAGAAGAGGCCGCGCCCGCCTCCGCGCGGCCTACGCCGCGAATGCCTCCGCGCGGCTTACGCCGGGCTAGCCCCCGCGCGGCTTACGTCGCCTGTCCTCCGCGCGGCTTATGCCGCGAATGCCCCCGCGCGGCTCATGCCGCGACGGCCAGCCCCGGCGCCACCTGGAACGCCGCCTCGGTCTTGGCGCGGATTTCCTCGAGCGTGACCTCCGGCGCGAGGTCGATCAGCCGCAGCCCGGCCGATCCGCCCTTCTCCAGCACCTCGAACACGCCGAGATCGGTGATCACCAGGTCGACCACCCCGGCGCCTGTCAGCGGCAGGGTGCAGGATTTCAGCAGCTTGGGCTTGCCGCCGGCGGTGTGCTCCATCAGCACGACGACGCGGCGCACGCCGGCCACCAGGTCCATCGCGCCGCCCATCCCCTTCACCATCTTGCCGGGGATCATCCAGTTCGCGAGGTCGCCGTTCTCCGCCACCTGCAGCGCGCCCAGGATGGAGATGTCGATATGGCCGCCGCGCACCATTGCGAAGCTCGCCGAACTGTCGAAGAAGCTGGTGGTCGGCAGCTCCGTCACGGTCTGCTTGCCGGCGTTGATCAGGTCGGCGTCTTCCTCGCCCTCGAACGGGAACGGGCCCATGCCCAGCATGCCGTTCTCCGAATGGAGCTGGATCGACATGCCGTCGGGGATGTGGTTCGCGACCAGGGTCGGGATGCCGATCCCCAGGTTCACGTAGAAGCCGTCCTGCAGTTCCTGGGCGGCGCGGGCCGCCATCTGGTCACGGGTCCAGGGCATTGCTGTACCTCCCTCAGGCGCGCTTGCGCACGGTGCGCTGTTCGATCCGCTTCTCGACGTGGTCCAGCACCACCATCCGGTTCACGAAGATCCCCGGCGTGATGATGTGGTCGGGGTCGATCGTGCCGGCCGGCACCAGCTCCTCGATCTCGGCCACCACCATCTCCGCGGCGGTCGCCATGATCGGGTTGAAGTTCCGCGCGGTCTTTCGATAGACGAGGTTCCCCTCGGGGTCGGCGCGCCATGCATGCACGATGGCGAGGTCCGCGCGCAGCCCGCGCTCCATTATATAGGTACGGCCGTCGAAGACCTTGGTCTCCTTGCCCTCGGCGATCTGGGTGCCGGCGCCGGTCGCCGTGTAGAAGGCCGGGATGCCGGCGCCGCCGGCGCGGATGCGCTCCGCCAGCGTGCCCTGCGGGTTGAACTCGATCTCCAGCTCCCCGGCCAGGTACTGCTTCGCGAAGGTCGCGTTCTCGCCGACATAGGAGCTGATCATCTTGCGCACCTGCCGCGTCTGCAGCAGCAGGCCGAGGCCCGCATCGTCGATGCCGGCGTTGTTGGAGACGATCGTCAGGTCCTTCACGCCGCTGGCGCGGATCGCCTCGATCAGCACCGAGGGGATGCCGCACAGGCCGAAACCGCCCGACATGACCATCATCCCGTCGCGCAGCACGTCGGCGAGTGCCGCCGTCGCATCGGGAAACACCTTGTTGACCGCCATCGCTGCCCGTCCTCCGTTCGGCGCGCAAGCTGCCATTCCGCCCGCGGCGACGCAACGGATCAGGTGGACCGCCGCGCAACGGATCAAGTGCGCCGCCGCGCGATGGATCACGTGCGCCTTCGCGCAACGGATCAAGTGCGCCGCCGCGCAACGGATTCAGGCGAACGGCCTGGCGCCGCGGCCCCCCTCAACCGGTGCGGGGTTTCCCCGTTAGACTGTCGGCATGACCGACCCCTTCGTCACCCCGGAAGAACCCACCGCCGCCGCCGCCATCGCCGCGATCGCCGAGGAACTCGGCCTCTTCGACGACTGGATGGAGCGCTACCAGTTCATCATCGAGATGGGCCAGAAGCTGCCGCCCTTCCCGGACGAGTGGGCCAACGACGCGCACCGCGTTCCCGGTTGCCAGAGCCGGGTCTGGATGGAGGCGGTGATGCGCGACGGGGCGTTGTTCTTCGCCGGCGCCTCCGACGCGGCGATCGTCTCTGGTCTCGTCGCGTTGCTGCTGCGCGTCTATTCCGGCCGCTCGCCGCAGGAGATCCTGGCGACCGACCCGGTGTTCCTCAAGGACCTCGGCCTGCTGGAAGCGCTCTCCACCAACCGCGGCAACGGCATCGCCTCGATGGCGCGCAAGGTGCGGGAGGTCGCGTCCCTGCACCAGGGCTGACCCGCAACGACGAAGAGCCGCCCCCGAAGGAGCGGCTCCCCATCCGTCGTCGCTGTGACGGCCGTCAGACCCAGCGGATCGAGTCGGTCGGCAGCGCCGCCACGTTCTTCAGGTCGATCGTTCCCGTGACAGGACCGGCGGCATGGAAGCTGATGGCGGTGCCGCCATGCCCGTCGGAGCCGATCACGGCGCCCGCCTGCAGGCGGCGGTCGATCGACAGCACGTCGCCCTGGGCCCGCGAGAAGTCCTGCACGGTCAGTGCGCCCGCTCCGGCGTTCACCACGTAGGTGTCGGCGCCCGTCCCACCCGTCACGTCGAGCGCACCCTTGCCCGCCGTGAAGGTGTGGGTGCCGCGATCCGCGATCACCGTCGCTTTGCCCGTGCCACCCGTCAGGCTCAGGTTCGACATGCCGGCGAAGCGCAGCGTCTCGGTCGCCGCCCCGAGCACGGCCTTGCCGACGCCGCTGGCGGTGAGGGAGAAGGTGTCGCCGTTCGCCTGCGTCGTGCCCGCCTTGCTCGCGTCCACCGTGCTCACCTGGCCCGAAGCGAGGGTCTGGGTGATCGTCGGCTGCGCCTGGGCCGCCGAGGTCGAGGTGGTCGTGGTGGTCGCCGGGACCGTGAACGTCTTCGACCCGTTGCTGAACAGCTCCCACGGCGTGCCGGACACCGCCTTTCCGTCATACGACATCGCGTTGACGTAGAGATTGCGGTCCTGGGCGTCGTAGGTGTTGCCGGCAGCGTCCTTCTGGCCGGAGGCGTCGTTCAGGTAGGTGATCGTCACCTGGTGCGCGCCGGTGCCCCAGTTGCCATGCAGGTCGAATTCCTGCGTCTGGCCCTGCCAGCTCACCGCCGTCGTCGTCAGGGTGCCGCCCACCTGCTTGCCGTCCACCGCGACGGTGAACTGCCCGTCGCCCTGGTAGGGATCCTCCGACATCTTCAGCACCAGCGTGTCCGCCCCGCTGCCCACGCTGACCGCGGCCGGCGTGGTGGTGGGGGTGGACGGCGCCCCGGCCGGCACCGCCGTCTTGTCGGTCACGGTGAACACCGCGTTGCCGAGGTCGAGCGGGCCGTTCGGCGGGAACAGTGGCGAGGTGTAGATCGGCGTCGTGGTCGTCTTCACCACGGTGCCGTCATAGGTGACGCTGTCGACGTAGAGGTTGCGGTCTCCGCCGTCGTTGAACGCCGCCTTGTCGCCCTGGGTCATCGAGTTGTTGGCGAACGTCACCGTCACGGTATGCGTGCCGGGGCCGTAGTTGCCGCGGAACTCGAAGGCCTGCTTCTGCCCCGCCGCGTGGGAGGCGGTCACGGTCTGCAGTCCGCCGATCTGCTTGCCGTCCACGTTCACCGTGAACTGCGCATCGCGGCCGGCGGCCCCGATCGGGCCATCCGCATCCTCCGACATCATCAGCACGATGCTGTCGGAGCCGCTGCCCACGACGATGGCGCCCGAGGGCACGGGAGTCGGTGCGGGCGTGGGGACCGGGGTGACGGTCGGCGGGATCGGGCTGGTCGTGGTGCCCGCGGCCGGGCCCCAGGCGTCGGTCGGCTTGCTCTTGCTCCACCACAGCTTGTCGGCGTTCTCCTGCCAGACCAGGCCCTTCTCATAGGCGAGCACGGTCACGCGGGCGGTGGTGGCGTCCACCACACCGTTCACGGCCACCTGGCCACCGCTGGTGAT
>JAFKLG010000055.1 GCA_017304945.1 Rhodospirillales bacterium | reverse complement strand
CTGGAGAGCGGTCTACACCGAGAGCTTCGATCACCTCCGCTTATACGTGGATCAGTCCGTGATGGCTGATTGTTATGGGTACGCATTCGGGCGGACAGCACAGTCGAGCATCTGCGTGTTGCAGAGTTGCGTCTCGGAAGATCCGGCGCTTGCGCATCTCGGTACAGCGA
Source organism: Rhodospirillales bacterium (assembly GCA_017304945.1). Lineage (GTDB taxonomy): Bacteria > Pseudomonadota > Alphaproteobacteria > Acetobacterales > Acetobacteraceae > Rhodopila. The sequence continues at coordinate 15,930 of JAFKLG010000055.1, read as the reverse complement.
TCAAGGAATATGCTGACAACAGCCACACTCTCGGTCCCAGCTTTCTTGATGCACTTGGGCTCTCATTCGCATCACGGTTACTATGGCTTCAAAATGCCGGAAGATTGCATGGAGTGGAGCAGAGAACCGAGCCGTTGGTCCCATGGCGCCTCGAGCGGGTGAGTGACTACATCGGGGCACATTTAGCCAAGCCGATTCGCCTCGGCGAGCTGAGCAAGTTGGTGGGATTGAGCCAGGCCTATTTCTCGACGCAATTCCGTCTAGCTACGGGAATGCCGCCATATCGCTATATTCTCAAGCGGCGCATTGCCGTCGCTGAGCAGCTCTTGCTGAACACGGATCTACCAATCGTGGAAATCGCGCTTCGTCTCGGCTTCAGCAGCCAACAGCATTTCACTGAAGCATTCCGGCGGCTTAAGGGCGAGCCGCCCGCTCGGTGGAGAAGCACCGTTTAGAACGACAGGCTTTCGCCAGCAGAAGTCAAATAGGGGAGCCCGGCCTTCTCCTAGGCAGCACCCATGCCCGTGGCGCGTTTCGCAAGGGATCTTGCCATCGCAGCGGTGTGGGCACCGCACGTCGTGCAGACGAGATATCTAGCATCGGAATCCGGAAGCACTGCCCGGCCGGATCAGATACGGGCTGCCGAAGAGACCTTCGCGCACGACACGCCGGGTACGAGATTCCTACGACTGAAGGAGAATGGCGTTGAGTTCGACAACCGGTAAAGGGCGGCCGTCACAAACTCCCGCACCGCAGCAGACCGATCTGCCTTCCGAGGCAACTCGTGATATCAGCGCCGCGCTCAAGACGCTCCTCGCTGACGTTTTCACGCTGTACTTAAAGACCAAGAACTTTCACTGGCACATGAGCGGCCCTCTTTTCCGCGACTATCACCTCCTGCTCGACGAGCAGGGCGCGCAGATCTTCGCGATGACCGATCCCATGGCCGAGCGGGCACGAAAACTCGGAGGAACCACGCTGCGCTCGATCGGCGAGATAAGCCGCATCAAGCGACTCACTGACAATGATGCGCAGTATGTGGACCCCCAGGACATGCTTGCCGAGCTGCGCGAAGACAATCTCCGGCTGACTTCCGAAATGCGCCGCGTCCACGAGGTGTGTGACACCTATCACGACGTCGCAACCGCAAGCCTGCTGGAGGTATGGATCGACGAGACGGAGGGTCGAACCTGGTTCCTGTATGAGGCCTCCCACCGGCCACCTGGCTCCAGCCATTGAGGCTGGTGGTGAGCCGCGCTTGGACGGCAGCGCGCCTGCGGGTTGACGTGCCCCTCAAGACATTCAGCGTGGTTCGGAGTGTAAGGCGCTCACTGTCGTGCGGTGGAGAGCGATGTGGCTTTTCGCTACGACCAAGCACGGAATGCAGATTTTCTACAAGGATTGGGGCGAAGGTCAGCCCATCGTGGCCCATCACGTCTGGCCATTGAGCTCCGATGACTGGGATACCCAGATCCTGTTCTTCTTCCAACGCGGCTATCGCGACCTTGAAGGGTTATCCGGGTATCCCCACGGAATGCGTAGGGTGAATGCCAATGTAATTGACCCGGATATTCCCGCCTTTACCCGGCGCTGAGCCTTCGGCCAGGGCACGTACGTTCCTTGGTCGAGACCTTACAAAATGAAAGCTGCGCCAAGGACCTTGCAGCCGACGGCCGCCTGACCGCGGATGCAATCTGCCATGAGCAACTCCCGCCATTTCCTCATCATGCAATGGACCTGAACATGGCTCACCATCTCGATTCGCCGATCGCCCGGCAGGATATCCGCCTCGATATCACCGACTTGTTCGTCTTTCGTGGTGAGGTCGGCACAGTCTTCATCATCAATGTATGCCACTCGATATTTGGCCAAATCCCTACGCCCGGCTTTCACCCGGAAGGGATGTATGAATTCAAGATCGACATCAATGACGATGCGGTGGAGGAAATCACCTACCGCTTCAAGTTCGAAGAGCTGGACTCTTCCGGGCGCCAACGCTTCCACGTCACGGAGGTCACCGGACCAGATGCGCCGGACCAGATGGCTATGGGGACCGCCTTACTCAGTGGAACGACCGGTGCGCTTGGCCAGGATGCCGGAGGCCTGCGGGTGTGGGCTGGTAAGGCGTACGACCCCTTCTGGATCGAGCCAGACGTTCTCCATGCAGTCGGCCACGCCTTCCAGGACGGGACTCCGATCGAGCTTGGCGACTGGGATCCTTCCAAAGCAAAGAACCTGTTCGATGGGCATACCGTATACTCGCTGGTTCTAGAGGTGCGAGACTCACGACTTCTGCCCTTCGCGCAGACGGGACGGCGTGTCGGGGTGTGGGCCGTCGCAACGCTGGCGACCGATGCCGGCGGATGGCGATCGATCAATCGCATCGGGTTGCCGATGATTCACCCGCTGTTCACCCAATACAACGAAGACCTGGGGAATCGGCTCAACGCCGGCAAACCTTCCGAGGACTTCAATATCTATGGCAGCCAGGTGGCGAAGGCTGTGGCCCGCGTTGTCAGGGCGACCGGCACCTCTGACGACCCTGAGGGATATGGGACTCTGGTCGCACATCGTCTCTTTCCGAATATGCTGCCCTATAAACTCGGATCGAAGGCCACGTTTGGCTTCGCCGAATGGAACGGCCGGTCCCTGATCGACAATGCACCGGACGTGATGTTCAGCTTCGCGGCAAACGCACCTGTGAGGCTCGGGATCGGCAGGGATTCCGTCAGCAACAAGCCGTCCCACGCCTTCCCCTATGTGCACGCCATAGCATGAGGCCGAGTGCGCCTCGTCTCGACTCGTCAATTCACATCGTCTGCAAAGGGTGAACCCATGAGCGATCTCGCCTTCGTTGCGAGGCGGGACTGTTCATCCTGAGGATGAGTTCGTCGATGCGGACCTCACGCCACCCGTCGACGAGCCGGACCTTCGGCGATGTCGGCCACCTACCTCGACGCCGGCCCGTCAAACCTCGGTCCGACGAAAGCCGGCCTTCGCGTCAGCGTAGACGTCATCCATTCGCCATGGCGCGAGGCACGCGCTGTTCATGACCCTTGCGGCGGCAGGCGGGCCGCCGACCGAGGTCCTGATCGACAGCACGCACATGAAGACGCATTGCTCGTCGGCGGGCGGAAAAGGGGGGCTCTCCTCCAGGGGATCGGCATCAGCCGGCGCCTCTTCAATCGCGCGCGGAACGGAGCGCTCGCGCCTGCCGGGAGACGCGCGACCCGGATAGGCGCGCCACCATCCGTCGGTGCGAGTGCGGTGCCCCTAGGCGGACTCGCGTCCCCTCACATCGGACCCCACCCCGCCCGCCTCGCCCCGCGTCCGGAAGCCGGACGCATCCGTCGGCTTCACGGACGTCCCCGCCCCATCCTGCCCGCCAAGTCCTTGACCTCGCGTGCCTCCCTCCCTGGCACGCGCCTTGCCATTCAGCACCCCGACACTGCAGCGCCGCGCGCACGAGACGGCGCGCCGCAGTGGCCAGCGGGTGAGGGGTGCACGAATGGTACAAGCCGGCACCGGCGCGGCGGCCAGGCCGCGCGGGTTGAGAGCCCTCGAAGCGCTCAACTTCTTCATGGCCGACATGCAGGCCGGCATCGGCCCGTTCCTCGGGGTCTTCCTGCTGGCCCACGGATGGGCGAGCGGGCTGATCGGCACGGTGATGACGCTGGGCGGCGTCGCCGGCATGGTGATGACGGCGCCCGCGGGAGCGCTGGTCGACGGCACCTCGCGCAAGAAGCTCTACGTCGTCATCCCCGGGATCTGCACCGTGCTGGCCTCGGGCATCGTCCTGGTGACGCAGGAATTCTGGATGGTCGCCGTGTCCCAGGTCGCAACCGCCGTGGCCGGCGCGGCGATCGGCCCGGCGGTGAGCGGCATCACCCTGGGCATGGTCCGCCAGGCCGGGTTCAACCGGCAGAACGGCCGCAACCAGGCGCTCAACCACGCCGGCAACATGATCGGCGCCGGCCTGTCCGGCTATCTCGGCTGGCGGTTCGGCTTCACCGCCGTGTTCCTGCTGGCGGCGCTGTTCGGCGTGCTGTCCATCCTGTCGGTGCTGCTGATCCCCGGCGACGCGATCGACGACCGGGCGGCGCGCGGCCTGAAGCACACCGAGGGCGGCGACGAAAAGGCGAACGGCCTGCGGGTGCTGCTGCAGTCGCGGCCGCTGCTGATCCTCGCCGCCTGCCTCGCCTTCTTCCATCTCGGCAACGGCGCCATGCTGCCGCTCTACGGCCTGGCCGTGGTCGGGGCGAAGCAGGGCGACCCGGCCGTCTTCGTGGCGGAGACGATCGTGATCGCGCAGGCGGTGATGATCGGCGCGGCGATCGTGGCGATGCGCCTGGCCGAACGCCAGGGCTACTGGCTCGTGCTGCTGATCTCCTTCGTCGCGCTGCCGATCCGCGGCCTGGTGGCGGCGCATCTGATCACCGCCTGGGGCGTCTACCCGGTGCAGATGCTGGACGGCATCGGCGCCGGCCTGCAGAGCGTCGCCGTGCCGGGCCTGGTCGCGCGCATCCTCAACGGCACCGGCCGGGTCAATGTCGGCCAGGGCGCCGTCATGACCGTCCAGGGTCTCGGCGCCTCGCTCAGCCCCGCGCTCGGCGGCTGGATCGCGCAGGGCCTCGGCTATCCCACCATGTTCACGATCCTGGGCGGCTTCGCCCTGGTGTCGATCGCGCTATGGGTGGCCTTCGCGGCGCGAGTCAGGCCCGCCTGCGACCGCGCGGCCGAAGACTATGGCCAGGCCGCGCCCGCCGGCGTCACGGTATGAGCGCCGGCCCGACCGACGAGCGGACAGGCCCGCGCGTGATGGAGTCCGGGACCGCGCGCGCCCTCGTCCGGGCTGCCGGCACGGGCTGCTGCTCCCGCAGCATCCGCGCGTACACGGCGAAGACGACCTGCATCGTCGCCGCCAGCATGCACATCGCGTGCCATTGCCAACGCGGCATGCGTTGGGTGAACTGCGCCAACAATTGCTCATCCGAGAGTCGCATCGCCGCGCCGTCCCCTTCCGATCCCCGGCCGTGAGGTGGCCGGTGCGTCTGACGAATGATCGGTTATCGCGACGGGTTCCACAATCGTGGTGGTCGCACTCCCGGAACAAGTCCTTGCGATGGTCCGGTTCGTCTCGGGTCGTTGTGAACCGGAAATACTACCGTTTCTGCTTCGACGCCTCGTAGCGCGCCTTGTTTTCGGCGTTCGGCGGATACAGCCCAGGCAGCGACGCACCGGCCTCCACCTCCTGCATGATCCAGGTTTCCTGCCGCTCCTGCTCGACGGCCGCGGCCACCACGTCGTCCACCAGCTTCTGTGGAATCACCACCGCGCCGTCGTCGTCCACCACGATCACGTCCTCGGGAAACACCGCGACGCCGCCGCAGCCGATCGGCTGCTGCCAGGCGACGAAGGTCAGGCCGGCGACCGAGGGCGGCGCCGCGGCCCCCCGGCACCAGACCGGCAGGCCGGTGCCCAGCACGCCCGCGAGATCACGCACCACGCCATCGGTCACCAGCGCCGCGACGCCCCGCTTGGCCATCCGCGCGCACAGGATGTCACCGAAGATGCCGGCATCGGTCACGCCCATCGCGTCCACCACCGTGATCACGCCCGGCTCCATCGCCTCGATCGCGGCGCGGGTGGAGATCGGGGAGGACCAGGATTCCGGCGTCGCCAGATCCTCCCGCGCCGGCACGAAGCGCAGGGTGAAGGCGCGGCCCACCAGCCGCTTCTGGCCCGCGCGCAGCGGCGCCGGCCCGCGCATCCACACGTTGCGCAGCCCCTTCTTGAGCAGCACGGTGGTCAGCGTGGCGGTCGAAACGCCCGACAGCGCGTCGATGATCGCGGGATCGAGGGTCATGCGGGTCTCCTGCGGCAACGCCGGCACTTTGCGCCGCCGCGCCCGGCCGCGCCACCCTCCGCCGCACCGCCGCACCGCCGCACCGCCGCACCGCCGCACCGCCGTGGTGCCGGTCCCGCGACCCGCGGCCGCTTCCCGCGCGCGCCATTCGCTCCCCCCATGTGCTCGCTCCCGCCCGCGTTCCCCAGTTGCACCCCGCGCGCCAAATCCCCCATACCTGACCCATCGTGTCCCGCATCCGCCTCCTGTCCCCGACCACCGTGAACCGCATCGCCGCCGGTGAGGTGATCGAGCGCCCGGCCGCCGCGGTGAAGGAACTCGTCGAGAACGCGCTCGACGCGGGCGCCGGCCGGATCGCGGTCGCGCTCGACACCGGCGGCATCGACCGGATCGAGGTCACCGACGACGGGATCGGCATGACCCCGGAGGAGCTCACCCTCGCGGTGCTCCGCCACGCCACCTCCAAGCTCGACGACGAGACGCTGGTCCGCATCACCACCCTCGGCTTCCGCGGCGAGGCGCTGCCCTCGATCGGCGCGGCGGCGCGGCTCGCGATCACCTCCCGCCCACGCGACGCCGCCCATGCGGCGGTGATCAGCGTCGAGGGCGGCGCGGTGACCGACCCGGCACCCGCCGCCGGCGCCCCCGGCACCCGCGTGGTGGTGCGTGACCTGTTCTTCGCCACGCCCGCCCGCCGCAAGTTCCTCAAGCATCCGCGCACCGAGGGCGACCACGCGGAGGCCGCGGTGCGCCGCCTCGCCTTGGCGGCGCCGCAGGTCGCGTTCCGGCTCGAATGCGACGGGCGGGTCTGCTTCGACCTGCCGGCGCAGGACCGCGCCGCCCGCGTCGCCGCGCTGTTCGGGCCCGAGGCCGCGGCGGCGCTGCTGCCGCTCGAGGCATCGCGCGGCCCGTACCGGCTCAGCGGCTTCATCTGCTCCCCGGCGATCAACCGTGCCACCTCGGCCACGCAGGCGATGACCGTGAACGACCGGCCGGTCGCCGACCCGGTGCTGAAGACCGCCGTGCGTGTCGCCTATCGCGACGTGATCGCCAGCAACCGCCACGCAGTGGTGGCGCTGTGGCTCGACCTCCCGCCCGAGGAGCTGGACGTCAACGTCCACCCCGCCAAGACGGAGCTGCGGTTCCGCGACGCGACCGCGATCCGCTCCCTGGTGATCGGCGGCATCGGCCGCGCGCTCGCCGCCGGCGCCGGCACTGGCGTGCCCGCCCCGGCGCTGACCGAGCATCGGCCGGCCCTGCATCTCGCGTGGTCGCGCCCGCCCGCCGCCGGCGGCATCCGCGCCCTGCCGCTGCCCGGCTTCCCGCACGCCGCGCCGGGCGCCGCCCAGGCGTTCGGCGTCCCCCAGGACCCCGGCTTTCCCCAGGGACCGGGCCTTCCGCCGGCGGCTGGCTTGGGCCAGGCCGCGTCCGCGGTCGCCGAACGCCAGCTCCCGCTGCAGGCCGGCCCGGCTGCGCGCGTGCTGCCGACGCCGCAGCCCGACCCCGCGCACCCGCTGGGCGCCCCGGTCGCCCAGGTGCTGGACACCTACGTGATCGCGGTCGCCGCGGACGGGTCGCTCGTGCTGGTGGACCAGCACGCGGCGCATGAGCGCCTCACCCACGAGGCGATCCGCGCGCAGATGCTGGACGGCGGCGTGCGCAGCCAGGCGCTGCTGCTGCCCGCGGTGGTCGACCTGCCCGGCGGCGGCGTCGCGCGGCTGCTCGCCCGCGCCCCCGATCTCGCGCGGCTCGGCCTGGAGCTCGAGGCCTTCGGCCCCGGCGCCGTCCTGGTGCGCGCCCTCCCCGCCGCACTCGGCGCCCCCGACCCGGCGCCGCTGCTGCGCGACCTCGCCGACGAGCTGGCCGAGTTCGAGGAGACCACCACGCTCGAGGCACGGCTCGACGCGGTGATCGCGCGCATGGCCTGCCATGGCAGCATCCGCGCCGGGCGGCGCCTCACCCAGCCCGAGATGGACGCGCTGCTGCGCCAGATGGAGGCCACCCCGCGCGCCGCCACCTGCAGCCATGGCCGCCCCACCGTGCTGAAGCTCTCCAAGGCCGAGATCGAGCTGCTGTTCGGCCGGCGCTGACCCGCCCTGCCGGCCGTTGCGGGGTGCGCCGTGTGATCCCCGTCGAGCGGGCATACCGACCGTCCCTCGCGCACCCAGATGCACCCACCGTTCCCCAGCGCACTGCTCGGCCTCGCATGCGCATGCATGCCGAGCAGGATCCGGCTTCCGCCGGCCGACACGCGATGCCAAGCTCGCCCGATGCAGACCGCGATCCGGCTGGGGATGCTCACCCCCTCCTCCAACACGGCGCTGGAGCCGATCACCACCGCCATGCTCTCCGGAATGCACGCGATCAGCGTGCATTTCGCACGCTTTCGGGTGACCGAGATCGCGCTCTCCCCCGACGCGCTCGCCCAGTTCGACGACACCCCGATCCTCGCCGCGGCTGAGCTGCTGTCGCACGCCAAGGTGCATGCGATCGCATGGAACGGCACCTCCGCGAGCTGGCTGGGGTTCGAGTCCGACCAGCGCCTCTGCGCGCGGATCACCGCCGCCACCGGCATCCCGGCCGCGACCTCCATCCTGGCGCTCAACACGGTGCTCGCCCGGACGGGCGTGACCCGGCTGGGACTCGTCACGCCCTATGTGGACGACGTGCAGGCCCGCATCGTCGCCAACTACCGGGCGATCGGCATCGAGACGGTGGCGGAGCGGCATCTCGGCATCCGCGACAACTTCGCCTTCGCCGAGGTCGCGCCCGAGACGCTCGCCAACGAGATACGGGCGGTGGCGGCGGCGCGGCCGCAGGCGATCGCGGTCACCTGCACCAATCTCCATGCCGCTCCGCTGGTCGCCGGGCTGGAACAGGAACTCGGGCTGCCGATCTACGACACGATCGCGACCGCGGTGTGGGACTCGCTACGCTGCGCCGGGGTCGATCCACGGCAGGTGCGCGGCTGGGGGCGAATCTTCGACCTGCCGGCCTGATCGGGATCCTGCCGAGCGGCAGTGCCGCGGCCCGGGCCAACTCGGCGAGGCCGGGGCAGTGCCGTGGGGCCCCGCGTCAGGCCGGGGCGGGCGCGGCGATCCGCCAGATCCAGAGCCGCGCCGCGCCGTGCGCCCGTTCGGCCAGGAGCTCCGCCGTGGCCTCCGCGAGGGACGGGGCCTCGTCCCGACCCGTCTCCGCCACCACCAGCGCGCCCGCGGCGATCCGGCCGGTCCGCGCCAGATGCGTCACCGCGCGCGGGACCAGATCCTGCCCGTAGGGGGGATCGAGGAACACCAGCCCCGCCGGCTCGCCGGGCGCCAGCGCCAGCACGTCGCCCGCCACGATCCGGCAGCGGTCCTCGGCGCGGCAGGCGGCGACGTTGTGCCGCAGCGCGAGGATCGCGGCGCGGTCCTGCTCCACGAACGTCGCCCGCGCGGCCCCGCGGGACAGCGCCTCCAGCCCGAAGGCGCCGGTGCCGGCGAACAGGTCGAGCACCACCACCCCCTCGATCGCCGCGCGGCCCCCCCAAGGTGCGTGCAAGAGCATGTCGAACAGCGCCTGCCGCACTCGGTCGGCGGTGGGTCGCGTGGTCGCGCCGGCGGGGGCGGTCAGCGCGCGGCCGCGCCACGCCCCGGCCACGATCCGCATCTCAGCCCCGCTTGGCGCGGGTGGGCGGCGCGGGCGCGACGTCGGCCGGCAGTTGCTCGCGCAGGATGCGGGCCGGCACCTCCTCCACGCCGCCGCGCGGCAGCGTCCCCAGCTGGAACGGTCCGTAGGCGACGCGGATCAGCCGCGACACCGGCAGGCCGAGATGCGCCATGATCCGTCGGACCTCTCGGTTGCGGCCTTCCTTCAGGCTGATGGTGAGCCAGGCGTTGTCGCCCTTGTCCGTTCGCCCGCACGCGGTAGCGGCGCACCCAGCCGGTGGCGGGCAGCGCCAGCCGGCGCGCCAGGCCGCCATCGTTGGTCAGCAGCAGCAGGCCCTCGCTGGTGAGGTCGAGGCGGCCGATGCTGATCACCCGCGGCAACTGGCTGCGCAGCTTGTCGAACACGGTGGGCCGGCCTTCCGGATCGCGATGCGTGGTCACCAGGCCGGCCGGCTTGTGGTAGCGCCACAGCCGCGTACGGTCCGGGTTGTCGATGACCTTGCCGTCCACCTGCACGATGTCGCCGGCGGCGACGAAAGTCGCGGGGTGGGTCACCGCCACGTTGTTCAGCACCACCCGCCGCTCGGCCAGCATGCGTTCCGCGTCGCGCCGGCTCGCCACCCCCGCTCGCGCCAGCCATTTGGCGATGCGCTCGCCGCGATCGGCGGGGTCGGCAGGCTCGCTCACGCCGCGAGCTGCTGGGCGAAGCGCTGCTGGCGCCAGCGCAGCAGGCGCCAAGCGAGGCGGGTCGCGAGGTCGGAGATCCGGCCGCGCGGCGGCAGCCCGACCGCCTTCAGGATCATGCCGGTGCCCCGCTCGATGTGGCGGTAGCGATAGAAGCTCATGGCGCGGCCCATATAGGCGGCGGTGCAGCGCTTGTGCTCGTAGGGAGTCGATTCGGACTCGTTGCCGCAGTGATAGGCGTAGGCGAGTTCGTCATCCTCCGACTCGCCGATCCGGCCCAGCGCGATGCGCAGCCGCTTCCAGAGGCCGATGTTCTCGCGCCCGAGATAGCGGCGCATGTGGTCGTAGAACAGCTTGAAGTGCCGGTACTCGTCCGCGGCGATCAGCTTGCAGACCTGCTTGAGCACCGGCTCCTCGGTCGCCTCGGCGAGCGCGGTGTAATAGGACGAGGTGCCGGTCTCCACCATGCAGCGCGCGATCAGCTCGCCGGTGCGGGAGCCGCGGATCGAGGCCTCGGCGTCCAGCGGCAGCTTGTAGCCGTTGCGGTAGCGGGTGAACGCCTGCTCGTAGTCCCAGCCGGGGTCGGCCAGCATGGCCCAGCGCCCGAGCGCGTCGCCGTGCTGGACTTCCTCGTCGGCCCAGTAGTCGGCGGCCTGGCTGAAATCGGGGTCGTCGTGGAACACGCGGCCGAGATAGACGGCGTAGTCCCGGCCGTTCCGCTCGACCATCGCGGCCGCCTTGACGAGTGGAACCAGGGCGGGGTCGACCTTCGCCGCGTCGAACCGGTCCCAGGCCACCTCGTCGATGCGCCAATGCTTCATCGCCGGTTCCATGCCTTTCACAACGCCGTTGCCATCGGTCGGCACCGGCCATTCGCGGTATATAGAAGTGTGGCATTTCAAGGGGAAGCCGGCGTTGCCTCAGGGTTCCCTTGCGATCAAGCCGGGGCGCGGCGCAGCCTGTCGCCGACTGCCCTCGGGCGGCTCGTCGCGAAAGCGGTTTCGTTCAATCGCGCAGCGATCTCGCGCGTAAGTGATCGAGGGTCCGGTCGCTCCAGAGTGCTGGATTGCGACCATGGTGTGCGCGGAACTCATTCGTTTATCGCGAAGCGCAGCGCATTCAGGGCGACCTTCTTGCGTATCCATGCCGGAATGTATACAATGGTGCTGCTTAGCCGCTTGATCGCCGCGCGAATCCGACCGTTTCGCACTCGGCATCCGCCCTGGGGATGGGCTCCACGCCACAGCACTTCTCTGCCAGACGGTCGTCGTCGCTCCACGTTTAAGTGGCCTCGGACAAAGGAGTTCCATCATGACCCGCATTCTCGCGACCACGGCTCTCGCCGCGCTGCTCGGAATCGGCTTCGTGGCCGCCACCCCGGCGCATGCCCAGCAGACGACGACGACGAAGCAGAAGACCGGTGACGGCGACACCGGTGCCGGCGATCGTCCGTCCCCGTTCGGCAAGCAGCGCACCGGCGACGGTGACACTGGCGCCGGGGACCGCCCGTCCTCGATGCAGATCACCAAGCAGCGCACGGGCGACGGCGACACCGGCGCCGGCGATCGCGCCCCGTCGCCGCTGGGCAGCGGCCCGATGAAGAAGCAGTAAGCAGCGACGACACGGTTGGCGGCCACGCATGTCGGGATGGAGCAAGGAATGCCTTCTCGGCTGCGCGTGTGGCTGCCAACCCCGGAACGCCTGACCCGAAGCAGGACGCCCCACGGCCAGCGGCGCCACGACGCGCCGCCGGCCGGGGCGCCTGTGGGGGCAAGGACCCTGGCGGGACGCGCCGCGCTCGTCCTGTTCTGCGCGCTCGTTGCGATCGCGCCACCCCGCGCGGCCGACGCCCGCGCGCCCGACCCGAACCTCGCCGACATCGTCGCCCGGGTCATGCCGACCGCGGTCGCGATCGTCGCCACCACCGTCGAGACGCAGGGCAAGCCCGGCGACCAGCCGAAGATCACGCATGAGCGCGGCTCCGGCTTCATCGTCGACCCCGCCGGCCTCATCGTCACCAACAAGCACGTGGTGACCGGCGCCACCGACGTCAGCGTCACGCTGAACAAGGGAACGGTGCTGCCCGCCACCATCGTGGGCGAGGTGTCCAAGGCCGATATCGCGGTGCTGCAGGTGCAGCCGAAACGCGCGCTGCCCACCGCGCGCTGGGGCGACAGCAACAAGGTGCGGGTGGGCGACACCGTGATCGCGATCGGCAACCCACTCGGCTTCGACAACAGCGTCAGCGCCGGGATCGTCAGCGCGCTGAACCGCAACATCATGGAAAGCCCGTTCGACGACTACATCCAGACCGACGCGGCCATCAATCACGGCAACTCCGGCGGCCCCCTGTTCAACCTGAAGGGGGAGGTCATCGGCATGAACAGCGTGATCTTCGCCCCGAGCAATGGCGGGTTCATCGGTCTCGGCTTCGCCATTCCGTCGAATGATGTTCGCTTCGTCGTGGATCAGATCCGCCGCTACGGCTTCGTCCGCGCCGGCCATGTCGGCATGCAGTTCCAGGACGTGAGCGACACGCTGCGGGAGAGCCTGGGCCTGCCGATCGACGCCGGGGGCGCCATCGTGGTGGAAGTCGATCCGGCCGACACCGCCGCCAAGGCCGGGATCCATGTGGGCGACGTGGTGCTGCGGGTGCGCAACGAGCGCATCACCGATGCCCGCGCCCTGGCGCGCGCCATCGCCTCCTCCCGCGTGGGCGCCAAGGCACCGATGGAGGTCTGGCGCGACGGCGCGGTGCAGAAATTCGATGTGGCGGTCACCCAGGCGCCGGAGGCGATGCCCTCCGGCCCGGCCGGCGCCAGCTATCCGCGCGACGCTGCCCAGTCCATGGCGACCGGTCTCGGGCTCACCCTCGAGCCCGTCACGCCGTCCGCCAGCGCCGCAACGGCCACCGCGGCGAAGCCGGCGACCACCCCCAGCGGCCCCGATGGCGGCACCCAGCCGGCGACCAACCCGCTCGCGGGGCGGACCCAGATGGACGGGGCGCGTGTCAGCCGCGTGGAGCCGGGCGGCGCGGCCGCGCAGGCCGGGCTCAAGGCGGGCGACGTGATCGTCATGACGGAACGCGGCGGCGTCAGCGGGCCGCTCGACGTGATGCGCGCGCTCGATTCCGCGCAGATGGCGAACAAGGAATATGCGCCGCTGCTGGTGCGCGGCGCGGATGGCACCCTGCGCTGGACCGCGCTCGCGGCCCGCGTGAAGGTCGCGTCGCCCTGAGGCCTCCGGGTTGGCGCCCGCTCATTTCTTACATACACGGTTGGGGGTGAAGGGCGCGTCGGGGCAGTGCCTGGCGCACTGGGAGAGTGCGCGCACCGGAGGGAGGCGGCGACCAAGGGGCGGCTGAAATCGCGCACGTCCCAAGTTGCAAATGACTCGCATTGGCATTACCCATCCCGCCACGAAACGGATGGGGAAAAAGACGAATGCCGGGTCCTCGTTGGCGCCTCTGCGCGCTGCTCACAGTCGCGGGCTTCCTGCCTGAACCAGATACGGCCCGCGCCCAGGATGCCGCCCCCGTCACCCTCGATCCGGTCAGCGTCGAGGCCGGCCAGCAGCAGACCGGGCGCAGCCCCGGCATCGGCTACAGCGCCCCGGTGGCCGCCACCGGCACCAAGACCGACACGCCGATCCTCGAGACGCCGCAATCGATCAGCGTCATCACGCGCCAGCGCATGGACGACCAGAACGTGCGCAGCATCACCGACGCGCTGCGCTACTCGGCGGGCGTCGCGGCCGATCCGTACGGCGCGGACGTGCGCGGCTTCTATGGCACGATCCGCGGGTTCACCCCCGACATCTACCTGGACGGGATGCGGCTGCCGCAGACGGTGACGGCGCAGAGCTTCCAGTTGGAGCCTTGGGGGCTCGAGCGGATCGACGTGATCCGCGGCGCCGCCTCCGCGCTGTATGGCGGCGGCAATCTGGGCGGGCTGGTGAACGGCGTCAGCAAGACGCCCCGGCTCGACCAGGTGAACACGGCGGCGATCCAGTCCGGCTCCTTCGGCCGGATCCAGGGCGCGGTCGATGTCGGTGGCCGCGTCATCGAGGACGGCACCTTGCTGTGGCGGCTGAACGCGCTCGCCCGCGATTCCGGCACCAGCTACGACAACATCCTGAACAACCGCATCTACGTGGCGCCCTCCATCGCCTGGCTGCCGGACGCCGACACCAAGGTGACGCTGCTCGCCAGCTACATGCAGGACGATGCGGGGTCGAGCGCGCAGTTCCTGCCGGCGCGCGGCACGGCGCTGTACAACCCTTCGGTCCACCTCTCGCCCAGCTTCCTGAACGGCGACGAAACCTATGACGTGTATTCGAAGCGGCAGGTCTCGGTCGGCTACCTGGCCGAACGGCGCATGTCGGATGCCTGGACGCTGCGGCAATCGGTGCGCTTCGCGCATATCGACCTGAACTACCGGTCGGCCTATGGCGCGGGCCTGGTGCCCGGCAGCGACGTGCTGCTGAACCGGGTGGCGGCGCTGCAGCAGCCCACGATCAACACGGTGACGCTCGACAACCAGTCGGAAACCCGGTTCACCACCGGCCCGATCGGCCATGACCTGCTGCTCGGCGTCGACTTCCGCAACAACGTGCTGGTGAACCGCACCGCCTCGGGTGCCGCGCCGCCGCTCAACCTGGCGAACCCGGTCTATCTGCCGGTCACCTGGCCGTCGCTGGGCGCACGCACGGCGATCGGCACCAACCAGGTGCAGAGCCAGGTCGGGCTCTATGCGCAGGACCAGCTCTCCTGGGAGGGGTGGCGCCTGACGCTTACCGGGCGGGAGGACTTCGCCAACGCGGACACGCTGAACACCAAGACCGGCGTGCGCACCCTGAACGACGATCAGGCCTTCACCGGCCGTGTCGCGCTGCTCTATGCCTTCGCCGCCGGCGTCTCCCCCTACGTCGCCTACAGCACGTCCTTCCTGCCGCTGACCGGCACGAATCTGTACGGCCAGCCGTATCAGCCGCAGACCGGGCGGCAAGTGGAGGTCGGCGTCAAATACCAGCCGCCGGGCAGTTCCCTGCTGCTGACCACGGCGCTGTACGACCTGCAGCAGCAGAACGTGCAGACGGTCGATCCGGCCAATCCGCTCAACACGATCCAGACCGGCCAGGTGCGGACCCGCGGCATCGAGTTCGAAGCGACGGGCGAGATCCTGCCACGGCTCAACCTGATCGGCGCGCTCACCTACCAGGTGCCGGAGGTGACCCAGACCAACACGCCGTCCCAACTGGGCAAGCGGCCATCCAGCATTCCCAGCCAGCTGGCATCGATCTGGCTGGACTACACCCAGCCGATCACGGAGACGATCACCGCCGGCTTCGGCGGCGGCGTGCGCTACACCGGATCGACGGCCGGCGATCCGGCCAACACGTTCGACGTGCCTGGCTTCACCCTGCTCGACCTGCAGGCGCGGCTGGACTGGGAGCGCTGGCGGCTGCAGGTGAACGCCACCAACCTCACCAATGCGACCTACGTGGCCGTGTGCAGCGGCGTGACCTCCTGCAGCTTCGGCGCCGGTCGCGCCGTGTTCGCGACACTGAGCTACAAGTGGTGACACAAGCGGGCCCTCCGACGCGCGCGCGCCCGGCGCCGCGTCGGGCGAATGCCGCCGCGGTCGGGGCGCGGGTGCTGGCCGCGGTGGCCGGCGGCTATGCGCTCGCGGCCCTGGCCGCGGCCGCCTGCGCGGCCTGGCTGCCGCTTGGCCC
>JAFKLG010000070.1:11992-92830 GCA_017304945.1 Rhodospirillales bacterium | reverse complement strand
ACTACGCTCGACTGAAACCGCATGGCTCTAGCTCCCTTCGAGCTTCGATTCGGACAGGTCGTCGCAAAACCCATTCGAATCAGAGCCATGCACCGCGTCCAGAGCTTTTCATCCCGGACAGCAGTGGGCTCGACCCGGCCATCCCCACCAGCACCGATCCTCGCGCATCCATACGGGCGCAGGCATGCCCGGCCGCGCGTCGCCCCGCGGAATGGCCGCGTCCGGCCGCCCGTCATGGCCGCAGGCGGGCCGGTCGCGGCTTGCTGCCGCGCGGTGATACCGCCATCATCCGGCCACCCAAGAGGAGCCAGAGCCATGAAGCTGTACTACGCGCCCGGCGCGTGCTCGATCGGCATCCATGTTCTGCTCGAGGAGATCGGCAAGCCCTATGACACCGAGACCCTCAATCTGAGAGAAGGTGCGCAGCACAAGCCGGAGTTCACGGCGGTGAACCCGAAATCCAAGGTGCCCACCCTGGTGCTGGACGACGGCAAGGTGCTGACCGAATACCCGGCCATCGCCTTCTGGCTGGCGCGCACGAACCCGTTCGCCAACCTGCTGCCGGACGATATCGATCGCCAGGCGGAGGTGTTGTCGCTCATGGACTACGCGGTCGCCACGATCCACATGCAGGGGTTCGGGCGCCTGTTCCGCCCGTCCAACTTCTCCCCCAATCCGGCCGACGAGGATGTCGTGAAGGCGCGCGGCAAGGAGCTGGCCGAGAAGGGGTTCGCGACGCTCGACAAGGCGCTCGCGGGCAAGGAGTACGCGGCAGGCCCGTTCTCCATCGCCGACAGCGCCATCTTCTACGTGGAGTTCTGGGCCACGCGCATCGGTGTGCCGCTGCCGCCGAACTGTGCGGCACATCTCGAGCGCATGCTGGCACGGCCGGCCGTGCAGCGCGTGCTGCAACAGGAAGGACTGGCCTGAGCGCATGACCACGCCGCCCCCCGACAGCCTGCCGCTGCGCCCGTTCTGGTACCTGCGCCACGGCGAAACCGACTGGAACGCACAGGGCCTCTCGCAGGGCAACGTGGACATTCCGCTGAACGCCACGGGCTTGGCCCAGGCCCGCGCGGCGGCCGCCTCGCTGCGTGGACGGAACATCGCGACCATCGTCGCCTCTCCGCTCTCCCGGGCACGGGTCACGGCGGAGATCGTCTCCGAGGCGATCGGCGTCCCAATCCTGTTCGACGACGACCTGCGGGAAGTCGCCTTCGGCGAGCAGGAAGGCCTGCCGATGGGCACCTGGTACGATAGCTGGATCGCCGGGGACTACACGCCGGAGGGGGCGGAGACCTTCGCCGCGCTGCGCCACCGAGCGGTCGCGAGCGTCACCCGCGCGCTGGATCGGCCGGCGCCCCTGCTGGTGGTGGCGCATGGCGCGCTGTTCCGCGCGCTGCGGGCGGCCATGGGCGTGCCGCCCAACGAGCGCACCCGCAATGCCGTGCCGATGTGGTGCGAACCGCCGCCGGCGGGGGAGACGGCGTGGCGGATGGAATACGTGGTGTGACCAGGGCGGCGCTCGCTGGACCGGAACCCGTCGCCGAAGACCGGGCCGGTTCGCGCTGGCCGCTACCCGAAGTCCCGAGACTGCCGGCAGGTTGACGCACCGCGCGCCGGGCAGCGCGTCACCACACTGTTACCTCTCTGCAACCGAATTGTCGTTAGCGTCGATCCCAATTCAAGGGAGGGCGCATCGCGATGCCGACCCGTCTCCGCCGCGCCGGGCTTTGGCTTGCGCTGCTCGGCACCTTTCTCCTCAGTGCGGGCGCGCGCGCCGACTCGCTCAGCATCCTCGATGCGACCTTCGCCGAAGCCGCGTCCGCTTCGACGCCGCAGATCAGCACCGCCGAACTTCGCCGCATCCTGGCGACCAACCAGATGGTCGTGATCGATACACGCTCGCGCGCCGAGTTCGACGCTGGACACATCCCCGGGGCCCGCCGTGTCGAGGCTGGGGCGGATGGCCCGGTCGCCGCGGTCGACCGCATGCTGAACGGCAACCGGGCCGCCAGCGTGGTTCTGTACTGCAATGGGCCTTTCTGCCAGGCGAGCCGGCGTCTCGGCGATCAGTTGGCGAAAGCGGGATTTACCCAGGTGCATCGGTACCAGCTCGGGATCCCGGTCTGGCGCGCACTCGGTGGGCCCACTGAAATCGAGTTGCCTGGCATCGTGCGTGTGTTCGGTGTCGATCGCTCGGCGGTCTTCATCGACACCCGTCCGCCTGACGAATTCGCCGCCGGCAGCGTGCCGACGGCGGCGAACCTGCCGGTCGAGGCGCTCCTTGGCGGAACCGCGACGCCGTTGCCCCTGCCCGAGGACGACTTCAACCGACGCATCATCCTGTTCGGGCGGGACGGTGCGCAGGCACGCCGCGTGGCGGAGGCATTGGCGACACGCCCGTGGCACAACGTCGCGTATTTCCCCGGCTCCGCATCCGAGTTGATCGCCGTGCTGAAGTAGCCTCGGGCGCGCTCGACGCGGTGGTCGCGCACCTCACCATGCCCGGCGCGCGGCGGCGCGATGCAGCCGCCGTGTTCCGTCGAACCCGAAGCGGAGTTCGCGCCGTCGACGAGGTCGGAATCCGCATCGCCCCCGCAGTCAGAACAGCCCTTCGACCGCCCCGTCCGCGCGAAGATGGATCGCCTCCGCCGCCGGAACCCGCGGCAGGCCGGGCATCGTCATGATGTCGCCGCAGATCGCCACCACGAACCCCGCCCCGGCCGACAGCCGCACTTCCCGCACCGGCAGCACGTGCCCGGTGGGCGCGCCGAGCGCCGTCGGATCGGCGGTGAAGCTGTATTGCGTCTTGGCGATGCAGACCGGCACGTCGCCGAACCCGGCCGCCTCGAACGCGGCCAGCCGTTTCGCCACCGCCTCGGGCAATGCGATGTCGTCGGCGCGGTAGATCTCGCGCGCGATGCGGCGGATCTTCTCGGCGAGCGGCAGGTCGAGCGGGTAGAGCGGCGCGAAGCGGGCCGTGCCGGCCTCGATCCGCGCCAGGACCGCGCGACCCAGCGCCTCCGCGCCCGCGCCGCCATCCGCCCAGTGCGTGCAGGAGATCGCCTCGACGCCGAGCGCGGCCATGGCGTCGCGGATGGCGTCGAATTCGGCCGCGGTGTCGCTGGTGAAGTGATTCACCGCGACCACCACCGGCAACCCGAATTTGCCCATGTTCTCCACGTGGCGCGCGAGGTTGGCGGTGCCGCGCCGCACCGCGTCCACGTTCTCCGCCCCCAGCGCGTTGCGCGGCACGCCGCCATGCATCTTGAGCGCGCGCACCGTCGCCACGATCACCGCGCAGGAGGGCGTGAGGCCGGCGGACCGGCACTTGATGTCGAGGAATTTCTCGGCGCCCAGGTCGGCGCCGAACCCTGCCTCGGTCACCACCACGTCCGCCAGCTTGAGGCCGAGGCGGGTGGCCATGACCGAGTTGCAGCCATGCGCGATGTTGGCGAACGGGCCGCCATGCACGAAGGCGGGCGTGCCCTCAAGCGTCTGCACGAGGTTGGGCGCGATCGCGTCCTTCAGCAGCACCGACATGGCCCCGTCCGCCTTCAGGTCGCGGGCGGTGACGTTGGTGCCGTCCCGCGTCTGCCCGACGATCATGCGGCCAAGCCGCGCCTGCAGGTCGTCGAGGTCGCGGGCGAGGCAGAACACCGCCATCACCTCGGAGGCGACGGTGATGTCGAACCCGTCCTCGCGCGGGAAGCCGTTGGCGACGCCACCCAGGCTGCCGACGATGCTGCGCAACGCGCGGTCGTTCATGTCGAGGCAGCGCCGCCAGGACACCCGCCGCGCGTCGATGCCGAGCGGATTGCCCCAGTAGATCGAGTTGTCGACCATGGCGGCGAGCAGGTTGTTGGCGGAGGTGATGGCGTGGAAGTCGCCGTTGAAGTGCAGGTTGATCTGCTCCATCGGCACGACCTGCGCATGTCCGCCGCCGGCCGCGCCCCCCTTCATCCCGAAGCTCGGCCCCAGGCTGGGTTCGCGCAGGCAGATCGCCGCGCGTTTGCCGAGGCGCGTCAGCGCATCGCCGAGCCCGACAGTGGTGGTGGTCTTGCCTTCGCCCGCGGGGGTGGGGCTGATGCCGGTCACCAGCACCAGCGCGCCGTCGCGGCGGTCCTCCAGCGAACCGACATAGTCCAGACCGATCTTCGCCTTGTGCCGGCCATAGGGCTCCACCGCGTCGTCCGGGATCTGCAGCTTGCGGGCGATCTCGGCGATGGGGCGCAGCGTGGCGGCGCGGGCGATCTCCAGGTCTGGATTCATGTCAGGCGGCCTCCCTCCGCGTGATGCCGAGCTCGTTGAGAGCTTCGGCCATGGCTCCGACCGCCCGCCGCATGTCGTCGGGCGTGACCGCCCCGATGCAGCCGACCCGGAACGTGGGCGTGGCGGTATTGTAGAAATTGCTGATCAGCACGCCGCGCGCCTTCAGCGCATCGACGAAGCGCTGCAGGTCCCAGGCCGGATCGGCCGGCGCGTGGACGTTGACGATGATCGGGCCCTGCTGCTCGCGCGGCAGATAGGGGCTCAACCCGAGACCGCGGATCCCGTCGTAGAAGGCGCGCATGTTCGCGACATAGCGGGCCAGACGGGCCGGCTGGCCGCCCTCGGCCTCGTAGAAGTCGAGCGCCTTGTCGAACGCCATCAGCACCTGCGCCGGCGGCGTGAAGCGGAAGCTGCCCCAGCCGGCTTTCAGCGCATGCGTGTAGATGCTCTCGAGGTCGAACGACCAGCTTCCCGCCTGGCCGACGCTGGCCTGCAGCCGGTCCACCCGCGCGACCGCGAATCCCATGCCCGGCAGGCCCTCGAGGCACTTGTTCGAGGTGAACAGCGCGGCGTCGATCTCGGGCTGGGCGGACATGTCGAGCGGCAGCGCACCGAACGCCGAGACCGCGTCGACGATCATGCGGCGGCCGGCCTGGCGCACGACGGCGCCGATCGCCGGCGCGTCATGGATCACGCCGCTGCCCGTCTCGGAGTAGATCACGCCGACATGGCCGATCGAGGGATCCGCCGCGAGCGCGGCGCCGACGGCGGCGGGATCCGTGGGCCGGTCCGGATCGATCGGCATCACCACCGGCACGCGGCCGGCTTCCCGCGCCAGGCGAGTCATCCGGTCGGCATAGGCGCCGGAGCCCGGGATCAGCAGCTTGCCGCCGGGCGGGATGAAGGTGCGGATCGCGGCTTCGGTGATGAAGTGCCCGCAGCCTTGCAGCGGCAGCGTGGCGTGCTCGCCCGGCACGCCATGCGCGACGGCGAGCACACGCTCCCGCAGGCGGGCGTAGATGGCGCGGAAATCAT
Source organism: Rhodospirillales bacterium (assembly GCA_017304945.1). GTDB lineage: Bacteria > Pseudomonadota > Alphaproteobacteria > Acetobacterales > Acetobacteraceae > Rhodopila. The sequence goes on along the minus strand of JAFKLG010000070.1, from coordinate 87,520 downwards.
TGTCCCAGGGCGCGACGTCCTGCGCCATCGCGGCGCGGACCTCGGGGCGGGTGGCAACGGGACCGGGGATCAACAGCAGCATGGGGTGTCCTGATCACGGCGACGCGGGCGCGGAGAGGCGCAGCAGTCGCACGGACCGGCGGCAAAATCCACCCGCGAGGCGAACGGTCCGGTGCGTCGTGGAATGCATGGAAGCGCGCGTCGCTGCGGTGCTAGGCTCGCTTCATGACCTTGCCCATTACCTTCCCGGATTGGGTGCCCTGGTGGGTGCCGCTGCTGCTGCTGGTCGTCGGCGCACTCTACGGACTGGCGTTCATCCTGATGCCGTTCAGCGTCTTCGGGGTGAAGAGCCGGTTGGAAGTGGTCGAGGCGCGACTGGACGAAATCCAGAACGAAATCCGCCACCTCTCCCTGCGCCTGCCCGCCCCCAGCCGTTCGGCGGACTTCGACAGCGGGTATGTGGCGCAGCCGGTCGCCCCGCGCCAGGTCGAGCCCAGTGCCGTCCGGCCGCCGATCCCGCCGGCGCCCCACGAGCTGCCCGAGGAGGAGGACGAGGAGGACATGTATGACGACCGCCCCGCGCCACCGCCGCATATGCGACCGGTCCGTGGGCGCGCCGAGGCCCCTCCGCGGGTGATCCGCGCCGAACCGAGGCTCGACCGCCGCCGCTGAGCGGCCGCCTGATCCGCCCGCCGCCTCTCCCCACGGAGCGAACCGCCGACGGCATCGGCAAGGGAAACCGCCCCCGGATCACGGCGCCGCCACCCGCTTGTTGCGATATAATACCGTAATCGGCTGAATCGTGCGCGAGCCGTCGCGGGATCGTGTGTTCACGAACGCGAACAAGTGCGTTCTTGTGTGACAACCATTTCGCCCCGTCACCTGGTAGTGCACGCCGGCGCACTCCACGCGCCACCGCCACCTATCCCGGAGCATTCTTGTCGATCGGTCTACAGCACTCGGCCGCCTTCAGCGCGCCGCGACAGGACGAAACTGTCGACCGTTCGGCGCGCCCCGCTCGCAGCGGAGCGCTCGCCAACCGGCTGCTCCTGCTCGTCGGTGCCGTGGCCGTGCCGCTCCTGGCCCTCGGGGTATGGACGCTGTGGGACGAATACCGCACCCAGCGCGCCGGAGCCGAACGCCAGCTCGTCGAACAGGCGCGCAGCCTGGGCCGTCTCGTCGACGGCGAGTTCGCCCGCACGGTCTCGGCGTTGTCCATCCTCGCGCACTCGGCGTCGCTGGCCCGCGGCGACCTCGACCAGGTCGCCGCCGAACTGCTCGCGGCCCGCTCGACCCTCGTCGATCCCGACCTGCAGACGAACGAAGCCATCCGGGTGCGACTGCTGGATACCGACGGCCACCTCGTGCTCGACACCGGCCTGAGCAACGGAACGCTCGGCACCGTCTCGGCGCAGCCCAGCGCGGCCGTCCTCGCGGCCATCCGCACCGGCAGACCGCAGATCTCCGATCTCACCATCGGTCCGCTGACGCGGCGGCCCTTCGTCATCGCCATCGTGCCGGTGCCGAAAACCAGCACGCTCGCCGCCGGCTGGGCGCAGCGCGCGCCGCCCGGAGCCGTCGCCGCCGGCGTGCCCACGGCCGCCTTGCGCGCCATCCTCTCCGAGGCCGGACTGCCGCGCGGCAGCATCGCCTCGATCCACGACCGGCTGGGACACACGGTCGCACGGTCGGTGCCGGACGATGCCGCCGCCGGCCAGCCCCTGCCAGCCGCGCTGGAGACCGCCGCCGCACGGACCGATGCCGGCCTGCTGCCCGAGACGATCCTCGGCCGGAACAACGAACCGCAGCGCATCGCCTTCGCCCGTGCCTCCGACAGCGGGTTCCTGGTGCAGCTCTCGGTCCCGGAACGCACCTTCCTCGCGCCGCTGCACGAAGGCCTGTTCCGCACCGCGATGATCGGCATGGCGACCTTGCTGATGGCGCTGCTGCTCTCACTCGCCGTCGCGCGTTGGATCGTCTCGGCGTTCAGCCGGGTGCCCGACCTGGTCCGCACCAGCGCCCGATCGCCGCAGGCCGCGATCCGCGGCACTGGCTTGCGCGAAGCGGACGAGCTGGCCCACGCCCTGATCCGCAGCGAGCGGGAGCTGTATCGGCTCAACCTCGAGCTGGAGCTGCGGGTCGCGCAGGAGGTGGAAGCCCGCAACGAAGCCAATGTGCGCGCGGCCCGCGCCGAACGACTGCAGGCACTGGGTCAACTCGCCGCGGGCGTCGCGCACGACATCAACAACGTGCTCCAGGCGATCCAGGGCGGCGCCTCGCTGATCCAGCGCCAGCCGGCGAACCAGGCCCTGGTGATGCGGCTGTCCGGGCTGATCTCCGAGGCGGTGGCGCGCGGCGCCAACGTGACGCGGCGCCTGCTCGCCTTCGGGCGCCAGGGACAACTCCGGGTCGAGCCGGTGGCGCTGCAGGAGCTCCTGCCGTCCATGGCAGACCTGCTCCGACCGGCGCTGGAGCCGCGCGTCACGCTCGCAATCGCCTCCATGGCGGAGCTGCCGCCGGTGCGCACCGATCGCGGACAGCTCGAGACGGTGCTGGTGAATCTCGCGAGCAATGCCCGCGATGCGATGCCGGAGGGCGGCCGGATCGAGATCACCGCGGTGCTGGAGGAGATCGCGCCCGGCACGATCTCACCGGTCTCGCTGGCGCCCGGGCGCTATGTCTGCCTGCGGCTGACGGACACCGGCACCGGCATGGATGCGGCCACGCTGGCGCGGGCGATGGAGCCGTTCTTCACGACGAAGCCACTCGACAAGGGCGCCGGTCTCGGCCTGTCGATGGCGAAGGGCTTCGCCGAACAGAGCGGCGGCAACCTGCTGCTCGAGAGCACGCTGGGGCACGGGACGTCGGTGCGGCTCTGGCTGCCGGTGGCGACCACCCCGCGATGAGCGGCGCGGCTCAGGGATGCAGCCGCGCCCCCTTGGTGGCCCGATCGACGTCCTTCTTCGGACCGCGCAACGCGACGCCCACCAGATCGGGCGCGTCCGTCGGTTCCGCGAGGAAGGCCGCGCGATTGGCGGCATCGTGCCCGGTCGAGAACATCGCCCGCACATAGACTGCCTGGGTCAGCCCCCGCGCGATGCCGCTGCGCCAGGCCTGCAGGAGCTGGCCGGCATCGGCGGCGAACACCAGGATCGGCTGTCCCAGCAGGCGGGCGTAGCTGCGACCCGCGGCGTCGACATAGGGCTCGCCCATCGCCTCGGGCGCCGCGCCGGCGATGCCGCTGGCAAGGAACGCCGTGACGTTCAGCTTCTGCCAGACCGCCAGGTCCTCCTGCACCAGGACCGCCACTTTCGTGTCGAACATGAATGTCTCCCACCGTTTGGCGGGAGTTCAGCGCGAACCGGGTCCATGGTCTGGAACGCCCGTGCAGCAGGCGCGATAGGCGCCGGGCGTGATGCCGTAGGCGCGGCGGAACCAGCGGCCGAGATGGCTCTGGTCGGCGAAGCCGCAGGCCGCCGCCACCGCCGCCGGTCCCTCCCCTTCGGTCAGCAGGGCGCGGGCGCGCACCAGGCGGAGCTGCACGAGATAGGCGTGCGGCGCCGTGCCATAGGCGGCGCGGAAGGCCCGCGCGAGCTGGAACCGGTCGGCTGCCCCTGCCGCACGGGCGAGCGCGTCGGCGCCGATCTCCTCCGTCCAGGTGTCGTGCAGACAATCGCGCGCACGCCGGGCGACGCCCAGGTCGCGCCCGCCGCCCGCCGGCCGGGTCGGCTGACCGGAATGCCGTGCGAGGCGCGCGGCGACGGCCGACTGGGTCAGGTCGCGCGCGAGGCGCGGGGCGGATGCGGCGATCGCCCCCCAGGCATTCCGGATGGCGCCCGCGAGCCGCGGATCGTCGGTCAGGCTCTCGCGGAACCCGGCGATGGTGCCGCCTTCCGGAAGCGCCTGCCGCAACCAGGCCTGCGGCAAATAGAGCATGCGATAGGCGAAACCGCCTTCCGCGCCGGCGTGCCCGTCATGCGCCTCCTGCGGTTCCAGCAGGATGACGCGTCCCGGCGTGCTCCGCCGGCGCGCGCCGCGGCAGAAGAAGTCCTGCACGCCGCGATCGGTGACGCCGACCAGCCACTCGTCATGGCGGTGCAGGTCGTAGGCGTGGCCGGAAAACCGCGCGCGGATCGTCTCCACGCCGCTCGTGTGATCGCGGGCAAGCTCGATCGCATCGCGGGGGGCGGACGAGGTGGGCATGGCAGGAGCATAGGCCCATGCGGCCGCCCTGCGGAGGGGCACGCGACGGATGCGCCCGATCGGCACGGGCCGATCTCGCGGCCCTGGCGCCATGCACCGCACCGCGCGGGGCCGGCAAGCCGGCTGGCCGCGCGGTGCCGACGCTCAGGCCATGGCGAGTTCGGGTTCGGCCGGCACCGGGCGGCGGAGGCTCTTCCGTGCAAGGTGACGGGACAGCCTGCGGGAGGCGAAGCCCGCGCCATAGGCGAAGCGCAGCAGCGGCCCGAAGCTGTTCGCTGCGATCGGGCCGGTCATGAACAGCCCGGGCACGGAGCTTTCGAACGCCTGGGACAGGAACGGGGTGGGCCCCTCGCAGCGAATGGCGTCGCGGAGCTGCGGACCGATGAAGCCCAACCGCGCAACCTCCGCCTGATAGCCGGTTGCCGCGATCACGTGATCCGCCGTGATGGTGCGCGTCCCCTCGCCCGCGACGCTGAAGGTCACGGAGGGCCGCGCCCCGAACATCCGGGAGGCGGTGGGTTCCGCCCGCAGGACGACCGTCACGTTGCGTTCGATCTCGGCGCGCGCCGTCCAGCCGGGCGCGGGGCCGAGGTGCCGGCGGACGATCATGTGGCGAAAATCGCGCGGCATGCGATGGAACAGCCACGGCGCGGTGACGCAGGCCCAGGACCGCCATCCGGTTCCCAGCCCGGATTGCGGGGCGCGGAGGCGATCGAGCAGGCTACGCGGCGCCGGTGCGCCACAGAAGCCGATGCGCTCGTGCCGCGCGGCGACCGTGGCGCGGCCGCCAGCCTGGCTGATCAGCGCCGCCATCTCCACGCCCGACGCGCCGCCGCCGATCACCAGCACCTCCTGTCCGGCGAACCGGTCGAGGTCGCGATACTTGCTGCTGTGCCCGCAGCACGGACCGCCGATCGCGTCCAGCGCGGCCGGCACCTCCGGGAACAGCCCGATCCCGACGGCAAGCACCACCTGTCGCGCCACGACCGTCTGCCCGGTGTGGAACCGCAGCACGAACCTGCCGCGCTCATGGTCGAGTTGCGCGACGAGGCGCGGATCGAGGTTCGGCACGAAGCGCCGCTGGAATTCGAGCCCGTAGTGGCAGAACGTCTCCAACGGAACCGGCAGGCCGGCATGCTGGTACGGCAGGCCCTCGGAGCGGCAGAAGTCCCGCAGCGTCAGGGCATCATCCGGATGCCAGAGATCGGAGGCAAATCCCTCCGACTTGAGCACCATCCCGTTCGGCATGCTGTCGCGCCAGAACTGCATGGGCTGGCCGAACACCGTCACGTCCAGGCCGGTGCCGGACAGATGGGCGGCGAGCGACAGGCCGTAGGGCCCCGCGCCGATGATCGCGAGGTCGATCGTCGTGGACATGGTCGTCTCCAATGCGATGACGAGTATGGATGGCCGGCGGGCAGCCGGCTTACGGTCGGCTCAGGGCTGCTCTCTCGGCAGGAGCCCGGGCGGCGCGGAGTGCCGCCGCGTCCGGATCGGACTGCTGTCCCGCAACCAGTCGCGGCTCAGTCGCCACATCTTCTGCAGGGGAACGACATGCAGGCGCGCGAGCGACTGGTATTCGGCGTCCTCGCCACCGCCGAGTCCGAAGGTGAAATGCTCGCCCGGTTGCGGTTCGGCCAGCGTGCCGAACATGCGGTCCCACACCGACAGCAGCAGCCCATAGTTGCGATTGTAATGACGTGGCTGATTGCTGTGATGAAGCTGGTGGTAGTACGGACACAGGAACACGCGGTTGAGCCAGGGACCGTAAGACATCTCCAGGTGCGTGTGCCGCACCACGTCCATCATCAGCAACGCGCGCAGCATGTAAGCACTGAGCCCGAACACCGTGAGTTCGACGGGATCGAGCGCGAAGAACAGCCACACGCCGTAGGTGACGCCGGGGATCAGCCCGTTCCACCAGCGGTTCAGGATCTCATCCAGCGGATGCACGCGGTCCTTGGTGACGCCGACCATGACCTCGGCGGAGTGATGCACCTTGTGCAGTTCCCACAACAGGGGCACCCGATGGCAGAGATAATGATAGATGTAATAGGAAAGGTCGTAGGCGATCACCATCGACAGCGTGAACGCGCACAGCAGCGGAACGCTCGCCGGTTCGGTGTGGTGCGATGGTCCGAACACCAGCGCCAGCAGCGAATGGGCGGCATATCCCGCCGCGACGGTGGACAGGCCCAGCGGAATGACCAGCAGCGGCATGAACACGCGGCGGGACAGCCAGAACAGCACGTCGGCGCGCGCCGAGGGGTGAGAGAGCGTGCCCGGCGGCAGGCAGTGCCGCAGGAAGTTCCGGGGACGTCCGGCCTGCCACCAGGTCACGCCCGCGGCGAAGGCGACCGTCACCCAGACCAGCAGCAGGCCCAGCCGATCGGGATCGGTGAACACGGCAAAGGGCGTGTCGGTGATGCGCGCCCATAGCGCGTCCGGGAATGGGATGTGAATCGTGCTCGTGATGTCCATGCTGAAGCCTCGTGGCGGATGGCGCGCGGCCCTGGTGCGCCGGCGCGCGCCACCTTGTCGGCACCACCAATCGGTCGTTTTGATCCAGATCAAAGCCTCGATCACAGCTCGAACAGACTCCGGGGACGTAACGGCCTTGTGTCCTGACCGAGCGACGCAGCACAGGGCGGACCCCCGACCCTGCCGCCCGCAACCCGTCTGGTGCCGCGAAACGGCGCATGCTTATCTGCCGCGGTGGACGGAACATTCCCGGAACCCTTTGCCGGCTGGTTCGCGCGCCAGGGCTGGGCGCCGCGGTCGCACCAGCTCGCGATGCTGCAGGCGGCCGAGGCGGGCGAAAGCGCGCTGCTGATCGCACCGACCGGCGGCGGCAAGACGCTGGCCGGGTTCCTCCCGAGCCTGGTCGACTTGGCGGGGGCGCCGCGGGAGGGGTTGCACACGCTGTATCTCAGCCCGCTGAAGGCGCTCGCCACCGACATCGCACGCAACCTGATGCGGCCGGTCACCGAGATGGACCTGCCCGTCAGCATCGAGACGCGCACCGGCGACACCCCCGCCAACCGCCGCGCGCGCCAGAAGCAGGCGCCGCCGAACCTGCTGCTGACGACACCCGAGAGCCTGGCCGTGCTGCTGTCGCTGCCGGACGCGCCGGTGTTCTTCCGCTCCCTGAACTGCGTGGTGATGGACGAGGTCCACGCGCTCGCCGGCACCAAGCGCGGCGACCAGCTGGCGCTCGGAGTCGCGCGGCTGCAGACGCTCGCGCCGGGGCTGCGCCGGGTCGGGCTGTCGGCGACCGTCGCGCATCCGGACGCGATCGCCGCCTATGTGGGCGCGGACCGAAGGATCGAGGTGCGGGACGGCGCCCCGCCCGACTTGTCCATGACGCTGCCTGCCGGCCGCCTGTCCTGGTCCGGCCATATGGGGCTGGAAGCCGCGCCCGAGGTGATGGCGCGCATCCGCGACGCCGGCCTGACGATCGTGTTCGTCAACACCCGCGCCCAGGCGGAGCTGATGTTCCAGGCGCTGTGGAAGCTGAACGAGACCACGCTGCCGATCGCGCTGCATCATGGCTCGCTCGAGGTGGAGCAGCGCCGCCGCGTGGAAGCGGCAATGGCGGAGGGCAAGCTGCGCGCGGTGGTCGCGACCTCCTCGCTGGATCTCGGGATCGACTGGGGCGGAGTGGACCAGGTGATCCAGGTGGGCGCACCCAAGGGTATCTCACGCCTGTTGCAGCGCGTCGGCCGCGCCAACCATCGGATGGACGAGGCCTCGCGCGCGATCCTGGTGCCGGCCAACCGGTTCGAGGTGCTGGAATGCGAAGCCGCCATGCTGGGCGTGGCCGCGCGCGAACTGGACGGCGACCCGCCACGACCGGGCGGGCTGGACGTGCTGGCGCAGCATCTGCTGGGGCTGGCCTGCAGCGCGCCGTTCCATCCGGACGAGGTCTATGCCGAGGTGACCCGCGCGGCGCCCTACGCCGCCCTGTCCCGGCAGGATTTCGACGACGTGCTGCGCTTCGTCGAGGATGGCGGCTACGCGCTCGCCGCCTACGAACGCTGGCGCAAGCTGTTCCGCGACAGCGAGGGGCGCCTGCACGTGCGCAGCGCGCGGATCGCCGCGCAGCACCGGATGAACATCGGCACGATCGTGGAGGCGCCGCTGCTGAAGGTGCGGCTGGTCGGCAAGAAGCGATTCGGCCCGGTGCTGGGCGAGATCGAGGAGTATTTCGTCAACCTGCTGCGGCCCGGCGACACGTTCATGTTCGCCGGCCGGCTGCTGACGTTCCTGCGGCTGCACGAGACCGCGGTGGAATGCGCCGAAGGCGGCAGCGGCGAGCCGATGGTGCCCGCCTATGAGGGCGGGCGGCTGCCGCTCACCACCAATCTCGCGGACCGCGTGCGCGCGCTGCTGCAGGATCCGCGGCGCTGGGACCTGTTCCCCGAACCGGTGCAGGAGTGGTTGCGCCTGCAAGGGAAAGCGTCACGGATGCCGGGCCGCAGCGACCTGCTGGTGGAGACGTTCCCGCGCGGCGACCGCTGGTACATGGTCGCCTATTGCTTCGAGGGCCGGAACGCGCACCAGACGCTCGGCATGCTGCTGACCCGCCGCATGCAGCGCGCCGGCATCGCCCCGCTGGGCTTCGTCGCCACCGACTACGTGCTGGGCGTGTGGTCGGCGCACCAGCCGACCGACATCGCGGCGCTGTTCGATCAGGACATGCTGGGCGACGACCTGGAAGACTGGCTGGCCGAAAGCTCCATGCTGAAGCGCACGTTTCGCAACGTGGCGGTGATCGCCGGGCTGATCGAGCGGCATCATCCCGGGGCGGAAAAGACGCGGCGCCAGGTCACCGTGAACTCGGACCTGATCTACGACGTGCTGCGCCGCCACCAGCCCGACCACATCCTGTTGCGCGCGACCCGTGCCGACGCCGCCGGCGGCCTGATCGACGTCGGCCGCATCGCCGGCATGCTCGGGCGTGTGAAGGGCCGGATCGTGCACATGGCGCTGTCGCGCGTCTCCCCGCTGGCCGTGCCCGTGCTGCTGGAGATCGGGCGGGAGAGCGTGCGGGCGGGCGAGGACGAGGAGAAGCTGCTGGCCGAGGCGGAGGCGAGCATCGCCGAAGCGACGGGCGAGGCCGAACCGCCGCATCGCGGCACGCCGGACCGGTCAGGCGTGAAGACGATCCACCGCAAGAACATCGCGCGGCGGAAGGACACCCAAGGGGTGCTTCGGTTCTAGGATGGCCATGCGGCGCAAACCTGCACCGAAGTCCCGGCCGATCCGGGCCGCCGTGCCGCAGGGCGATACGGCCGAGGCGGCGATTTGCGCGGTGATCCGCCGCATCCCGAAGGGCTGGGTGGCCACCTATGGCCAGGTCGCCGCGATGGCCGGCCTGCCGCGACGCGCCCGGCTCGTCGGCCAGGTGCTCCAGCGCCTCGATCCGAGCAGCGACGTGCCCTGGCACCGTGTGGTCAATGCCAGAGGGGAGGTGTCCTACACGCTGTCGCGCAACGGCAGCGACCGCATTCAGCAGGAATTGCTGGAGCAGGAAGGCATCGAATTCGACGACAGGAACCGGTTCGACCTCGAGCGATTCCGGTGGCTCGACTAGGCGTCCCGCACGCCGCGCCGGCCCGCGTGGCGAGGATCTGTTCGCTGGCTGTTCCCCGACACGGTCCGCCGTTCTATAGCCTCCCCATGACCCCCGCGCCCATCCACTTCGCCGGCGAGCGCCTGATGCTCGACCCTGCCGGCGCCCTGTTCTGGCCGGCGACCGGCCTGCTCGTCGTCTCCGACCTGCATCTGGAGAAGGGCACCGCCTTCGCGCGGCGGGGCATGCTGCTGCCGCCCTGGGACACGCAGGCGACGCTGGACCGGCTCGCCCACCTGCTGCGTCGCTGGCAGCCACGCACCGTCGTGACGCTGGGCGATTCCTTCCATGACGCACAGGGCGCCGCACGACTGCCGCACGCGGAACTCCGGCGGTTGAACGCGATGACCGAGGCGCATCGCTTCATCTGGGTGCAGGGCAACCACGACCCCACGCCGCCTGCCGGCGTGGGCGGCGAGTGGGTGGAGGAATTCGTCACCACGCCGCTGGTCTTCCGCCACCAGGCGATCGCGGCGGCCGATCCCGGGGAAGTGGTCGGCCATCATCACCCCAAGGCGGCGGTGCCGGCGCGCGGCGGATCGGTCTGCCGCCCGTGTTTCGTGGTCGGCGACCGCCGGGTGATGATGCCGGCCTTCGGCGCCTATACCGGCGGGCTCGACGTGCGCGATCGCGCGATCGCCCGCCTGTTCCCCCGCGGCGGGCGCGTCTTCCTGCTGGGCAAGGACCGGCTGTTCAGCTTCACTCTGGCGGCTCTCGCCGCCACGTCCTGAGGCGCTGCCATGCACAAGACCATCCGCACCCACGCGCTGGAGATCGCCTATCTCGAGTCCGGGCCGCCGGATGGCGTGCCGGTGATCCTGCTGCATGGCTGGCCCTCGGACGTGCACGATTGGGACGCGGTCGCGCCGGCCTTGGCCGAGGCGGGCTGCCGCGTGCTGGTGCCGTGGCTGCGCGGCTTCGGCCCCACACGTTTCCTCGACCCCGCCACCCCCCGCTCCGGCCAACAGGCCGCGCTCGGGGCCGACCTGCACGACTTCATGAGCGTGCTCGCGCTGCCGCCGGCGATCCTGGTCGGCTACGATTGGGGCGGTCGCGCCGCCTGCGTCAGCACCGCGCTCTGGCCGGAGCGGACCCGCGCGCTGGTCTCGATTACCGGGTACAACATCCAGAATATCCCGGCCTCGCACCGCCCCGCCGATCCCGCGCAGGAACACCGCTACTGGTACCAGTGGTATTTCCACACGGAGCGCGGACGCGCCGGCCTGCAGCAGAACCGGCGCGAGCTGTGCCGCCTGCTATGGCAGCTCTGGTCGCCGAACTGGGGCTTCGACGACGCGACCTTCGACGCCACCGCGGCGAGCTTCGACAACCCGGATTTCGTCGACGTCACGATCCAGTCGTATCGCCACCGCTACCGGCAGGCGCCCGGCGATCCGGCGTTGGACGCGCTGGAGGCGCGGCTGGCCGCACAGCCCGCGATCGCCGCGCCCAGCATCGTGTTGCATGGCGCGGCGGACGGGGTCGGCCCGGCGGCGCAATCGGAGCACGCGGCACGCCACTTCACCGGGGCCTATGAACGGCATGTCGTCCCGGTCGCCGGGCACTTCCTGCCGCGCGAGACGCCCCGGCCGGTGATCGAGGCGGTGCTGCGCCTGCGCGACCGCGGCGCCTAGAGCGCGATCGGCGGAGGCGTATTCGCCGGAGCCGTGAATCGCGCGATCAAACAATTCGTCAGCGCGCGAGCGAACAACCGGCTACAGCCGCCGCAGCGGCAGCGTGGAAGCCGCGAACACGATCGTGCCGGAGAAGCACGCCACCAGCAGGAACACGCCGCGGAACGCATCGCCGATCTCGTTTTGCACCAGGATCTGGCGTTCGGGCGGCAGGCCCGCCAGCACCGACGGGCCGCGCTTGACCATGTCCAGGAACAGCGTCGCGGTCTCCGAGTCCATCACCGACAGCAGGCCGAACAGCACCGCCCCCGCCGCCGCGGTGCCGAACGCGGATCCCAGCGAGCGGGAGAGCTGCACGGACGCCGCCGCGGCCCCCAGTGACGCGCGCCGCCCACCGCCTGCGCGGTGATCTGCGCCGTGATCATCGAGGTGCCCTGGCACAACCCGCCGATCGCGAGCACCCAGGACAGCGCGGTCCGGCTCAGCGACGGGCCCCACAGCGCGAGCCCGATCAGGCTCAGCCCGGTCACCATCAGCCCAAAGGTCGGGAAGATCGCGGTGCGTCCAGTGCGCGAGATCAGCCAGCCGGTCACGACCGCGCCGAAGCTCACGGCGCCGGTCAGCGGGATCAGCAGCATCCCGGTCTCGGCCGGGGAGGCGCCGGTCACGACCTGGAAGTAGATCGGCAGGAAGGTGATCATCGCGACCAGCGAGGCGCCGGAACAGGCGCCCATCAGGTCGGCCCGCCAGAAGGACGGCTCGCGCAGCAGCGGCAGCGGCAGCAGGGGAGAGGCCGCGCGGCGCTGCTGGCGGACCAGCGCGGCCAGCACGACCGCCGCGATGGCAAGCAGCAGGACGAGCCGCGGCAGCATGTCCACGGAGAGCCGCTGCAACTGGGTCACGGCGACCAGCAGGGGCACGATGAAACCGGTCAGCAGCAGCATGCCCGACACGTCGAAACTGGCGCGGCCCGTGCGTTTCGCCGTGGGCGGCAGGCGCAGGACGAGCAGGATCGCGATCAGGCCGAGTGGCAGGTAGCACAGGAACACGCTGTGCCAGCCCCAGACCTGGGTGACGAAGCCGCCGGCCACCGGCCCGATCGTGGTGCCGGCGACGATGTTGGCCGAGAGGTAGCCCTGGTAGCTCCCCCGTTCCCGCGGCGGCACCAGCTCCCCGATCAGCGCCTGGGCCAGCGTCATCAGCCCGCCGCCGCCCAGGCCCTGCAGCACGCGACCGGCGAGCAGCCACCAGAAATTCGGCGACAGCGCGCAGACGACGGAGGCGGCCATGAACACCAGCAGCGCCACGATCATCATCGGCTTGCGGCCGAACAGATCCGCGAGCCGCCCATAGGCCGGCGCGGCGACCGTGCCGGCGATCAGGTTGGCGACGACGACCCAGGACAGCAGCTCCACCTCGCCGAAGCTGGCCGCGATGGCCGGCAGCGCGGTGGCGACCACCGTGCCGTCCCCGGCCGAGAGGAACACCGGCAGGATGATTGGCGGCACGACCGTCAGGAACAGGCTGCGGCGTGGCTGCAGATGCGGCGGCGGGAGCGCGGCGTCGTTCACGTGCGGCACGTGTCCCCGGCGCGGCGCGGCGGGATCCACGTGGGACAGGCGCCGGCCGTGTGGCGGCGCCTCGAGCCGCTGCCGGGCGCGAGCGGCCCGATCCGACGTTCCATGCGTTTCCCCCGTCGCTTCGCGTTTGCGTCGAGTAGTGGCACGATGGCGGAAAGCCTGGAAGCGTCCCAAGGAGATCCCCAATGAACGATGCCCCCATTGCGGCAGAAGTCCCTGCGCTCGACGCGAAGGCCATCGCGGAACTCGCGACACAGCTCGATCGCCTGCTGAAACTCCGCACCCTGCCGATCGGCATGAAGCTGTTCGAGGACAAGGCGGCGATGGAGGCGGTGCCCGGCCTGCGGCGGCCGACGGCCGGCAAGACGTTCTCCACCTGCCAGCTCGTGACGCAGTCGCGCATGGCCGGGTTCACGCTGGGCATCACGACCGAGAACGTGCCGGCCTTCTCCTCCTGCTCGAGCGTGATCGGGCTCGACAGTCCGGGCGACATCTACACCTCGGGCCGCAAGATGGAGGGCGTGTGGTTCGAGAACCGGGAAGCGGCCGCGGCGCATCAGGCGCAGATGCCGCGGGTGGAGCCGAAATATGCGGGGCTGGCAATCTCGCCGTTGCGCAGCGCGCGGCTGGATCCGCCGGACGTGTGCCTGTTCTACGGCAATCCGGCGCAGATGATCCTGTTCATCAACGGGCTGCAGTGGCGGAACTACCGGCGCTACGATTTCTCGATCACGGGTGAGAGCGCCTGCGCGGATAGCTGGGGCCACGCGCTGAAGACGCGGGAGGTGAGCCTGTCCATCCCGTGCTTCGCGGAGCGTCGCTATGGCGGCGTGGCGGACGACGAGATGCTGATGGCGTGCGCCCCGGCGGACCTGCAACGCGCGGTGATCGGGCTGCAGGGCCTGTCCAAGGCCGGCCTGCGCTATCCGATCATGCCGTTCGGCCCGCAAGCGGAACCGGCCGAGGGGATGGCGAAGAGCTACGCCGGCAAGAGCTGACCGGAGACCGACCGTGTCATGGCCGGGCCTCGTCGCTCCCGTGCCATGGCCGCCCGTGTGCCCCCGCGTCATGGCCGGCCCTGTACTCCCGTGTCATGACCGGCCTTCTGCCTCCCGTGTCATGGCCGCGCTTGTCGCGGCCATGACACGGGACCGCGGCCGCCTGCGCCCACCGTGACGCCGGACACCCGGGCGGCAGCCGAACGCTACGCCACCCCGTCGTCCGCGATCACCGCATCGCCGACACGGATCAGCCCGGCGCCGACGATCCGCGCGGTGATTCCGCCATGGCCGCGCACCGCGTTGTAGCCACCCGGACCGAACGTCTCCTCCATGCGGGAGCACGGATGGCAGGCGCCGGTGCCCTCCAGCACCGCGTCACCCACGCGAAACCGCCGTCCCACCAGCGCCAGCAGATTGATGCCGCTGACCACGAGGTTTCGACGCAGCGACTCCGGAGCAACGTCGCGAACCGAAAGATACGAGGCGATCGCCGGCAGATGTTCCGCCTGCACCAGCGTGACCTGCCGGGTCCGCTGCCCGCGGCTGCGGGCGTGATCCCCCGCAAGCCCGGAGTCAGGATCCGCGGCGACGCTGTCGACCGCGTGCAGCGGTACCCGGCGCGCGGGCCGCACGCCGATCCACGTCACCGTCCCCGCCCGCATCGGCGCGGCCATCAGCCGCGCGAGCGGAGACTCTGGGTTCAGCCCCATCCGCTGCCGACGCCGGCCAATCCGCTCACGCGGAGGGCGGGCGATACCAGGACGGTTTGCGCTTCTCGCGGAATGCAGCCGTACCCTCGTGCCCTTCGGCCGAGGCGCGCTGCGTCCAGCCCTCATGCGCGAGCAAGGTCATCTGCCGCTCGTCCAGCGTGAATCCGTTGGCGCCGAGGAAGCTGCGCTTGGTCATCGCGATCGCTTCCGGACCGCCCAGGAAGATCGCGTCCAGCACGTCCGCGAGCTTGGCCTCGATCGCGTCCGCCGGCACGACCTCGTGCACGAGGCCGACCCGCGCCGCGTCCTCGGCGCCGAAACGCTCTCCGGTCAATGCATACCGGCGCGTGTTCCGCAGCCCGATCGCATTCACCATGTGCGTGGAAATCGGCGTGGGCGAGACGCCCACCCGGATCTCCGTGATGCCGAACTGGGCCGCGGGCGTGGCCAGCGCCACGTCGACGCAGCAGACGATGCCGCAGCCGCCGCCGAAGCAGGCGCCGTGCACGATCGCGATGGTCGGCTTCGGAAACTCGTTCAGCAGCGTCATCGCCCGCGTGGTCGCGAGGGAGGCGGCGAAGTTGCGCTCCGGCGGATAGTCCGTCGCCTCGTTCAGCCAGTTGATGTCGGCGCCCGCCTGGAAGTGCTTGCCCGCCCCGCGGATCACCAGGCAGCGCACGGCCGGATCCGGCGCGAGCCGTTCCAATCCGGCGATCAGCGCATCCAGCAGCGCCCCATTATAGGCATTGCCGACCTCGGGCCGGTTCAGCGTGACCGTCGCGACGCCGCGTGCGTCGACCTCACACAGGACCAGATCGCTCATGAGGTGACCTTTGCAGGATCGGTGTTGCCGCCGCAGACCAGCACGCCGACGCGCGCGCCGGCCGGCGGTACGAATCGCCGCGACGACAGCGCCGCCAGCGCCGTCGCGCCGCCCGGTTCGGCAACCAGCCGGAACCGGTCCCACAGGAAGCGCTGCGCGGCCGCGATCGCCTCGTCCGTGACCAGCACTGTTTCGGCCACGTAGGACTGCGCGACGGGAAACATCAGCGCGCCCACCTGGCGCGCGCCCAGGCTGTCGGACGCGAGGCCGCCGACCGGCGCCTCCACCGGGCGGCCGGCCTGCAGCGCGGCATGCAGCGTGGGGCAGCCTTCCGGCTCGACGCTGACGACCCGCGCGCTGCCGGCGTACCAGGCGGCCATGCCACCGATCAGCCCGCCGCCGCCGGTCGCGACCAGCACATGGGTCAGGTCCGGCGCGTCCATCTCGAACTCGCGCGCCACCGTCCCCTGGCCGGCCAGCACGTCCGGGTGATCGTAGGCATGCACCTCGAGCGCGCCGGTCTCCGCCTGGCGTGCGCGGGATGCGGCGAGAGCCTCGGCATAGGTCTCGCCTCCCTGCACCACGCGCGCGCCATAGCTCGCGATGCGCTGCACCTTGGCCGGCGGGGTGAGCGCGGGCACGAAGATCTCCGCCGTCACACCCAGCGCGCGGGCGGCGTAGGCGACCGCGGCGCCGTGATTGCCGCCGGACGCGGCGATCACACCACTACCCGGAATGTGCGCCGACAACAGCCGGTTGAACGCGCCGCGCGGCTTGAAGCTGCCCGCGTGCTGCAACAATTCCAGTTTGAGCGCCACGGGACAGGCTACGCCGAACTCCTCTCCGTCCAGGCGCAACAGGGGCGTGTGCCGGACATGACCGCAGAGGCGGACAGCAGCGGCGGCGATGGCGGATCGGTCTGTCATGCGGGGCCGGAAGCTGGCACGGCCGGTGCCCCGGAGCAACCCGGACGGGCGGTACCGGTTGGCGGGCATCAATGTGTCCGCGCCAGCGCAACCATAGGGTGCTTTCTTTCTTTTAAGCTTCCGGCCAGAGTGCCGCCGCATGCACGACCGGCAACGAGTGCACGGAAGCTGCGCCAGCAGGGGCGGCGACGCGGTGTTGATCCTCGGGCCATCGGGATCGGGGAAGTCCGATCTCGTGGTGCGGCTCCTAGCGCGTGGGTTCTCCTTGGTGGCAGACGATCAGGTGGACGTGACGGACGGGATGGCAAGTCCGCCAGTCCCGCTTGCGGGGCTGCTGGAGGTGCGCGGACTCGGGATCCTGCGCCTGCCGGCGACCCATCCGGCGCGGCTGCGCCTGGTGATCGAACTCGGCGACCGCCCCGACCGGCTGCCCGCGCCGGCCACCCACCCGGTGTTCGGGTTGCCCTTGCTGCGCCTCGATCCGGCCGCTCCGAGTGCCCCCGAGCGGGTTGCGCTGGCTCTGGACTGCGCGATCGGTCGGGTGACGCAGGTGGCCGGAGCCTTCGCGGCATGACCATCGACGTCCCGAAACGGCGGGTCGTGCTGGTGACCGGCCTCTCGGGGGCGGGCAAGGCCAGCACGCTGCGCGCCTTGGAAGACCTGGGCTACGACGCGATCGACAACCTGCCGTTGCCGCTGCTGGAGGAGACGGTCGCCCGCTCCGACCGCGCCATGGCGATCGGCATCGACGCGCGCAGCCGCGGGTTCGACGCCGCCGACGTGCTCGCCATCCTCGGCCGCCTGAGCGCCGACGCGACATTGCAGCCGGACCTCGTCTATGCCTGGGCAGACGAGACGACCCTGCTTCGCCGCTATACCGAGAGCCGGCGCCGCCATCCGCTGGCGCCCGACGAGCCCGTGGTCACGGGGATCGCCGCGGAACAGAGCCTGACGGCGCCCTTGCGTGAGGCCGCGGACCTCGTGCTCGACACCTCCGACCTGCCGATCGGCACGCTGCGGCGTCTCGTCGAACAGCATTTCGGGGACGGCGAGCCGGCGCAGGCCGGCCTGGTGCTGACCCTGATCTCTTTTGCGTTTCCGCGTGGCTTGCCGCGGGAAGCGGATCTGGTATTCGACGCACGCTTTTTGCGTAATCCGCACTACGATCCCATATTGCGTCACCAGACCGGGTTGGATCCGGCGGTCGGCGACTACGTGGAAGCCGATCCCGACTGCGCCGGCTACTTCGAACGTATCGCGGACCTCGTCGACTTGGTGGTTCCGAGATTCGTGCAAGAAGGCAAAAAATACGCTACCATCACGATTGGGTGTACCGGCGGTCGACACCGTTCGGTTTATCTGATCGAAAGGTTGGCGGCACACCTGCGGAGCCGAACCGCCGGTCAGGGGGGCAGCGACATCGTGGACACTCCGTGGCGGTTGCATGTCTTGCATCGCGAACTCGCGCGCGAGACACCGACCGCCGAACATGACCCAACAGACCGCTCGGTTCCGCACCGAGACGGCACCGCCCATGGCGCGGCCCCGCGGTCCGCGCCGGTTCAGGCACAGGAGGCCTGAGACGACCCCATGACCATCCATCACGCCACAAGAGCTCTCACGCTCCGGCCCGGCCGGGACATCGCCTCGCTCCCATGATCGGCATGGTTCTCGTCACCCACGGCCGTCTGGCGGAGGAACTTCGCTCCGCCATGGAACACGTCGTGGGCACGCAACGGAACGTCGACACGGTCTGTATCGGACCGGAGGACGACATGGACAACCGCCGCGCAGAGATCGAGGCCTGCATCAGCCGCTGCGACACCGGGGACGGCGTCGTGCTGCTGACCGACATGTTCGGCGGCACCCCCTCCAACCTCGCCATCTCCATGATGGAACGGAAAGGCGTGGAAGTGATCGCCGGCGTGAACCTGCCGATGCTGGTGAAGCTCGCGAAGGTCCGCTCCAAGCAGCCGCTGGCCGACGCGGTCACCTGCGCCGAGGAAGCCGGACGCAAATACATCGCCGCCGCCTCCCACGTCCTGCACGGCTGCCGCCCGACCGGATCCTGCTGCTGACCATGCCGCCCGCAGGGCCCTTCTCCGGGGAGACGCCGCCGCTCGGCCCGTCCGCGCTCACCCGGACCGTGACGATCCCCAACAAGCGCGGCCTGCATGCCCGCGCCGCCGCCAAGTTCGTCACCCTGGCCGAAACCTTCGGCGCCTCCGTCGACGTGCTGCGGGATGGGCAGTGCGTCTCGGCCCGCTCGATCATGGGCCTGATGATGCTGGGCGCCGGCCGCGGCGCCCAGATCGAGCTGCGCGCCGACGGCTGGGATGCGAAGGAGGCGCTGGAGGCACTCGCCGCCCTGGTCGAGGCCGGCTTCCATGAGCAGGACTGACCCACCCCCGCCGCAGCATCAGCGGCTGCGCCGCACGGCCAGCACCGACATCCGAGCGGAACGCGCCTTCGAAGGCATCGCCGTGTCCCCCGGCGTCGCGATCGGGCCGGTGTTCGGCACGTCCGAACCCGATCCGGAAATCGCCCGGCACAAGATCCAGGCTGCCGATATCGCCTCCGAGGGCGCCCGCCTCGACGCGGCCATCGCCCAGTCACGGACGCAGCTCGCCAAGCTCCGCGCGCGGCTGAACGTTCTTCCCGACGAGAGCCGGGCCGAGATCGCCCCGCTGATCGAGGCATATATCCGAATGCTGGGTCCGTCCCGGCTGATCCGCGGCGTGCGGCGGCGCATCGAGGACACGCTGCTCTCGGCCGAAAGCGCCGTGGTCGCGGAGTCCGAGGCGATCGCGGACGCGATCATGGACCAGGCGGAGCCGGGCCTCTCCGCCGAAGACGTCGCCAGCCTGCGGCGCCGCGCCGACGAGGTGCTGGAGATCGGCCGCCGCCTGGTGCGCAACCTGACCCGCGCCCCGTTCCGCAGCTTCGCCGGCCTGCCCGAAGGCGCGATCCTGGTCAGCGAGTCGCTCCGACCGGCCGACGCCGCACTGCTCGACCCGGCGCGGCTGGCCGGCGTCGCCACCGAGGAAGGGGGGGCGGACGGGCATACCGCCGTCATGTTGCGTGCACTTGGCGTGCCTGCCGTCCTCGGCGTCGCCGGGTTGGCCCACGCGATCCGTCCCGGCGACACCGCGGTGCTGGACGGCACCGCCGGCACCATCGTGCTCAACCCCAGCCCGCCCCGACTCGCCGCGGCGCGCCGCGCGCTGACCGCCTATGCGCGGGAGCGGCAGAAGCTCGCGCGCCTGCGCCGCCTGCCCGCCGAGACCGACGACGGCGAGGCGGTGGAGCTGCAGGCCAATCTCGAGCTGCCGGTCGAGCTGCCGCTGATCGTGCAGTCCGGTGCGGTCGGCATCGGGCTGCTGCGCACCGAGTTCCTGTTCATGAACCGGGAGACGGTGCCCGACGAGCAGACCCAGTTCGAGACCTATCGCAGCATCGTCGAGGCGATGAACGGCGACCCGGTGACGATCCGGGTGCTCGACTGGGGCGGCGAGAAGGAGATCGAGGCGCTGTCCAGCGCCGGCATCGTCCCCGAGGTCGCCGACACCAACCCTGCCCTCGGCCTGCGCGGCATCCGCCTGCTGCTGCGCCGCCCCGAGCTGCTGGAGACCCAGTTCGCCGCCGTGCTGCGCGCCGCCGCATTCGGCCCGGTGCGGGTGATGCTGCCGATGGTGACCACCGTCGCCGAGGTCCGCGCCGCGCGGGACATTTACGACCGCGTGTCCCGCCGCTTGCGCCGCCGCGGCGAGCGCCTGGCCGAGAAGGCGCCGCCGCTGGGCATCATGATCGAGACGCCGGGCGCCGCGCTGTCCGCCGACGCGCTGGCGCTCGAGGCGGATTTCTTCGCCATCGGCACCAACGACCTCACCGCCTATACGCTGGCGGTCGACCGGGGCGAGTCGGACGTCGCCGACCTCTACGACCCGATCCATCCGGCGGTGCTGCGCCTCGTGCAGTTCGCGACCGAGGCGGCGCTACGGATGCGAATGCCCGTCTCGGTTTGCGGCGAGATGGCGGGCAATCCGCGTCTCACCCCCCTGCTCCTGGGTCTCGGCCTGCGCAGCTTCTCGATGAACGCCGGCGCCGTTCCGCGTGTGAAGCAGGCCGTGCGCGCGGTCGAGATCGACGACTGCGCCCGCTTCGCCCGCCGCGTGATGGACCAGTCGGACCCGGAGCGGATCCAGGCCCTGGTGGACTCCTTCGGCCAGCCCACCGCCGACTGACCGCCAGGCCGCGACGGCAACCGCGGCGGAGACCGAGAGCGACGCGGTGCCTCGGTCTCAGCGCGTCAGCACGCGCTCAGCGGGTCAGCACGAGGTGGGTCGCCGTCTCCGTCGGCACCGTCCGCGTCACCCGGTAGCCGAGGGCGGGCAGGTCGAGGCCCGCGAACAGCGCCTCTCCGCGGCCCAGCATGACGGGCGAGAGCGCGAGATGCATCTCGTCGACCGCCCCGGCACGCAGATACTGCCGCACGGTCGCCACCCCGCCGCCGATCTTCACGTCGCGGTCGCCGGCCGCCGCCTTGGCCTCGGCCAGCGCCGCCTCGGCGCCCTCCGTCACGAAATGGAACGTGGTGCCGCCCTGCATGACGATCGGCGCGCGCGGGTGGTGGGTGAGGATGAAGGTCGGCGCGTGGTAGGGCGGCGTGTCGCCCCACCAGCCCTTCCAGGCGTCGTCGGGCCATTCCCCCCGGATCGGGCCGAACATGTTGCGCCCCAGGATGAAGGCGCCGAACCCGTCCATCGCGGCGCGGGCGAACTCGTCGTCGACTCCCTCGGTGCCGCCCGGCGCCCCTTGCATCGCGCGGAAGGTGCGGGTCGGGAAGAACCAGCGGAACACGTCGCCCCCGCCCCGGCCCAGCGGATTCTCGAGGGACTGGTCCGGGCCGGCGCCGAACCCGTCGGCGGATACGCCGAACCCGGCGACACGTACTTTCGGCATCGTTCTCGTCCCCCCGATCTCCGGCGGGAGGGTCGCGCGCCCCGCGGTCCCGCACAACCGGGCGCGCCAAGCCGCGACGCCATCGATCCCGTGACCCGCGCCACTGCTCCGGGCCCGCGCGCATGGGCCGAGCCGAGGACGCGAGCCCCCCGCGGAACACATCTCTCCCCTACATGAGATTCATTTGCAATCGCGTGGGACAAGGGTTCAATCTCCGCCACCGCATCGCTTCCAGAGGCCGCGCGCATGCTGATCGCCTTCCTGATCATGCTCCGAGAAGGTATCGAGGCCGCACTGATCGTCGGCATCGTGGCTTCCTACCTCCGCCAGACCGGCCGCCAGGGCTTGCTGCCCGCGGTGTGGGGGGGCGTGGTGCTCGCCTGCGTCATCTGCCTCGCCCTGGGCATCGGCCTGGATGCGGTCAGTGCCGAGTTCCCGCAAAAGGAGCAGGAGCTGTTCGAGGGCATCGTCGCGCTGATCGCCGTCGGCATGCTCACCTCGATGGTGTTCTGGATGCGCAAGGCGGCCCGCTCCATCAAGGCCACGCTGCAGCATGCGGTGGACGACGCGGTGCGGCCCGGCCGGCAAGCCGGCCTCGCTTTGGTCGCCATGGTCTTCCTCGCGGTCGGGCGTGAGGGGCTGGAATCCGTGTTCTTCCTGCTCGCCACCTTCCAGCAGGGTGTCGGGCCCGCGGTCCCGGCCGGGGCGCTGCTCGGCCTGGCCGGCGCGGCCGCGGTCGGCGCGGCGATCTATGCCGGCGGCGTGCGGCTCGACCTGCGCCGCTTCTTCCGCTGGACCGGCATGTTCATCGTCTTCGTCGCCGCCGGGCTGCTCGCCTCCGCGGTCCGCGCCTTCCATGAGGCCGGGTTGTGGAACGGGCTGCAGCAGACCCTGTTCGACCTGAGCCACGTCCTGCCCACCGACAGCCCGGTCGGCGCCGTGCTGGCCGGGCTGCTCGGGTACAACGACACGCCGACGCTGGGCGAAGGTCTCGTCTGGCTGCTCTACCTCATCCCCTCCCTGCTGGTCTTCGCCCTGGACCGTCCCCGCGCCGCCGTCGCGCATCCCGCCTGAAGGACCCCCATGTCGCGCGTCTCAGTTCCGGCCTTGATGCTGGCCGCCCTCGCCTGCCCGATCGCCGCCGCCCACGCCGCCGATCCGGTGAACGTCACCGTGACGGACAAGGGATGCGAGCCGGCGACGCTGACCGTTCCCGCCGGCAAGACCACGTTCCGCATCAAGAACGCGAGCAAGCGCTCGCTGGAATGGGAGATCCTGCAGGGGGTGATGGTGGTGGAGGAGCGGGAGAACATCCTGCCCGGCTTCAGCCAGAACCTGACCGCGACCCTGCAGCCCGGCGACTACCAGATGACCTGCGGCCTGCTCAGCAACCCGAAAGGCACGCTGACGGTCAGCGCCGGCACCGGCAGCATCGCCGCGCCCGCGGCGATCGACCTCGTTGGGCCGATCGCCGAATACAAGCTGTATGTCAGCAAGGAGGTCGACGCGCTCGCCGCCGAGACCAAGACCTTCGTCGCCGCGGTGAAGGCCGGCAAGCTCGAGGAGGCGCAGCACCTCTACGCGCCGACCCGCCAGCACTATGAGCGGATCGAACCGATCGCCGAGCTGTTCAACGACCTCGACAGCGCGATCGACGCGCGGGCCGACGACTTCGAGAAGAAGGAGGACGATCCGACCTGGACCGGCTTCCATCGGCTGGAGAAGGGTCTGTTCGCGGACAAGACCACCGACGGGCTCGCCCCGGTCGCGGACAAGCTGCTGACGGACGTGAGCGCACTACAGGAGCGCGTGGCCAAGCTGCCGATCCCGCCCAAGGCCATGGTGGGCGGCGCCGCCGCGCTGATCGAGGAGGTCGCCGCCACCAAGATCAGCGGCGAGGAAGAGCGCTACAGCCGCACCGACCTATGGGACTTCCAGGCGAACGTCGACGGCGCGCAGAAGATCGTCTCGCTGCTGCGCCCGCTGATCGCGCCGCGGAACCCCGCGCTGCTGGCCAAGATCGACGCGAATTTCGCGAAGGTCGACAAGCTGCTCGCCAAGTATCACGGCAAGGAGGGGTTCCTTTCCTACGACAAGGTCTCGACCGCCGACCGCAACGCGATGAAGGCGCCGATCACGCAACTGGCCGAGGACCTCTCGCAACTTCGCGGCGTCCTGGGAGTCGACTGATGACTGCTTCCTGCCCCGGCCGCCGGCTGTTGCTGCGCGGCCTCGCCGCCACGCCGGCGGCACTGATCGCGACGGCACGCGCGGACACCCTGCCCGACGATCGCGCGGTCGAGGAAGAATCGACCGAACAGCGGCAGCCCTTCTTCGGCGCCCACCAGGCGGGGATCGTGACCCCGCAGCCCGCCGCGGCGCTGGTCGCCAGCTTCGACGTGCTGGCCGAGACGCGCGCCGATCTCGAGCGCATGTTCCGCACCCTGACGCAGCGGGTCGCCTTCCTGACCACCGGCGGCGAGATCCCCTCGGTGGATCCGAAACTGCCGCCGCTCGATTCCGGCCTGATGGGGCCGCGCGTGTTCCCGGACAACCTGACGATGACGGTCGCGGTCGGCTCCTCGCTGTTCGACCAGGACCGGTTCGGCCTGGCGGACCGCAAGCCGCGCGAGCTCGTCTCCATGCGCCGCTTTCCCAATGATGCGCTGGACGCGGCGTTCTGCCACGGTGACCTGCTGGTGCAGATCTGCTCCAACACCGCCGAGACGAACATCCACGCGCTGCGCGACCTGGTGAAGATGATGCCGGACCTGATCGCGCTGCGCTGGAAGCTCGACGGCTTCCTGCCGCCGCACACGATCAAGACCCAGGGGCGCGACACGGTGCGCAACCTGCTGGGGTTCAAGGACGGCACCGCCAACCTGGACGTGCGCGACGGCGCGCTGATGGATCGCAACGTCTGGGTGCAGCCGGGCGCCAATGAGCCCGCCTGGACGGTGGGCGGCAGCTACCAGGTCGTGCGGCTGATCCGCATGATGGTGGAACGCTGGGATCGCACCCCGCTGCAGGAGCAGGAGACGATCTTCGGGCGCGACAAGATGGAAGGCGCGCCACTCGGCATGGCGCGCGAACACGATGCCCCGGACTACGCCGCCGATCCGGAGGGCAAGCAGATCCCGCTCGATGCGCATATCCGGCTCGCCAACCCGCGCACCGCGGACACCGCCTCGAGCCTGATCCTGCGCCGCGGCTACAACTACAGCCGTGGTCTCACCGGGGCGGGGCAGCTCGACATGGGGCTGCTGTTCGTCTGCTTCCAATCCGACCTGACGGCCGGGTTCCTGACCGTGCAGAAGCGCCTCGATGGCGAGCCGCTGGAGGAATACATCAAGCCGTTCGGCGGCGGGTATTTCTTCGCGCTGCCCGGCGTGCCGGGCCCGAACCATTATCTCGGCGAAGGACTGCTCGCCGCCTGACCTCGCTCTCCGCTCGCGCCTGACCTCGCTCTCCGCTCGCGGGAAAGGATGAGGGGGCGATCGCCGCGTTCCTGCGAACCGGCGCATCGCCCCCTCCCGAACCCGATCCCCCTCCCGCAAGGGGAGGGGGACGCGGATCACTCCGCCGGGACGGCGACCTGACGCGACCGCCGCCGCCCCACCAGGCGGCGGATCACCGCGTAGAACACCGGGGTGAAGACCAGGCCGAACACCGTCACGCCCAGCATCCCGAAGAACACCGCGGTTCCGAGCGACTGGCGCATCTCGGCGCCGGCGCCGGTGGCGGTGACGAGGGGGACGACACCCAGGATGAAGGCGAACGACGTCATCAGGATGGGCCGCAGCCGGGTGCGGGCCGCCTGCGCCGCCGCGACGGTGGGTGACTCGCCCTGATCCTCGGCCTGCTTGGCGAACTCCACGATCAGGATCGCGTTCTTCGCGGCCAGGCCGACCAGCACCACGAACCCGATCTGCGCCAGCACGTCCACCGGCATGCCGCGCAAGCCGAGCCCGGTGACCGCGGCCAGCAAGCACATCGGCACGATCAGCACGACCGACAGCGGCAGGCTCCAGCTCTCGTACTGGGCCGCCAGCACCAGGAACACGAACAGCACCGATGCACCGAAGATCAGCAGCGTCGAGGTTCCCGCGATGCGCTGCTGGAACGCGAGATCGGTCCATTCGAACCCGAATCCGGCCGGCAGATGTTCCTTCGCCAGCGTCTCCATGGCCGTGAGCGCCGCACCCGAGGACATGCCCGGCAACACGTTGCCCTGCAGTTCGGCGGCCGGGTACAGGTTGTAGCGCGGCACGCGATACGGGCCGGTGCGGTCGTGGAACTGCGCCACGGATCCGAGCGGCACCATCACGCCGGCGGCGTTGCGGGTCTCGAGCCGCGAGATGTCGCTGGTGTCGCGCCGGAACGCGCCATCCGCCTGTGCCATCACCTGATAGGTGCGACCGAGATAGTTGAAGTCGTTGACGTAGGCGGAGCCCACGAAGACCTGCAATGCCTCGAACACCTGTTCCGGCGTGACGCCCAGCTTCTCGGCCTTCTCACGGTCGATATCGGCGTAGACGTTCGGCGTGCGCGTGCTGAACAGGGAGAACACGCCCACGAGTCCGGGCGTCCGGTTCGCCGCCGCGGCCAGGTTGGCGACCGCGGCCTCCAGCGCCGCGGGGCCCTGCCCCTGGCGGTCCTGCACCATCATCTTGAAGCCACCGGCGGTGCCGATGCCGTTCACCGGCGGCGGCGGGATGGTGATGACGAACGCCTCCTGCACGGCGTCGAGCCGCTGGCGCAGCGCGGACAGCACCTCATTGGCGCTGTCGCCCTTCGGCCCACGCTCCTCGAACGGCTTCAGTCCGACGAAGATCGCGCCGGCATTCGAGGCGTTGGTGAAGGTGGCGCCATCGAAGCCGGCGAACGGCACGGCGTATTTCACGCCGGGCGTGGCCAGGATGATGTCGGTGGCCTTGCGCACCGCCGCGTCGGTCCGGTCGAGCGAGGCGCCCGGCGGCAACTGCAGCACGGTGATCAGGTATCCCTGGTCCTGTTCCGGGATGAAGCCGGTGGGCGCCCGCATGAACTGCCAGCCCGTGAGGCCGATCAGCGCCGCGTAGAGCGCGAGCATGAGGACACTCGCGCGAACCAGGCGGGCGGTGAGCCGGCCGTAGCGGTCCGACAGCCACTCGAAGCCACGGTTGAAGCCACCGAACGCTGCCGCCACCCAGCCGATCGGGCCGCGCCGACGCTCTGCATGTTCCTCATGCGGGCGGAACAGCAGCGCGCAGAGCGCGGGGCTCAGGGTCAGCGAGACGAAGCAGGAGATCACGGTGGAGGCCGCGATCGTCACCGCGAACTGGCGGAAGAACTGGCCGGAGATGCCGGAGATGAACGCCGCCGGCACGAACACCGCGCACAGCGTCAGCGCGATCGCGATCAGGGCGCCGCCGACCTCGTCCATCGTGCGATGCGCCGCCTCGCGTGGCGTGAGGCCGCGGCGCAGATTGCGTTCCACGTTCTCCACCACGACGATCGCGTCGTCCACCACGATGCCGACGGCGAGGACCAGCCCGAACAGCGACAGGTTGTTCAAGGAGAACCCCATCGCGGCGAGCACGGCGAAGGTGCCGATCAGCGAGATCGGGATCGCCACGATCGGGATCAGCGAGGCGCGCCAGGTCTGCAGGAACAGGATGACGACGACCACGACGAGAGCGATCGCCTCGATGATGGTCTTCACCACCTCATGCACCGACTGCGAGATGAAGGTCGTGGTGTCGTAGATGATGTCGTAGCGCAGTCCGGGCGGGAATTGCTGGGACAGCTCCTGCATGGCGGCGCGCACGCGCAGCGCGGTCGCCAGCGCGTTGGAACCGGGCTGCTGGTAGATCAGCAGCGGCACCGCTTCCTGCGTGTTGAGGTAGCCGTTCGCGCCGTAATCCTGCGCGCCGAGCTCCGCGCGGCCGATATCGCGCAGGCGCGTCACGCGGCCGGCGTTGTCGGACTTGATGATGATGTCGTCGAACTGGGCCGGATCGCTGAGCCGCCCGAGCGTCTGGACGTTGAGCTGGAAGGCGCCGGGCTGCTTGATCGGCGGCTGGTTGAGCACGCCGGCCGAGACCTGCACGTTCTGCGCCTGCAGCGCGGCGACCACCTCGCCGGCGGTCAGGTCGTGTGCCGCGACCTTGTCCGGATCGAGCCAGATCCGCATCGCGTAGTCGCGGCCGCCGAAGATCTGCACGTCGCCCACGCCTTCCAATCGCGCGAGCACGTCCTTCACGCGCAGCGTCGCGTAGTTCGACATGTAGAGCTGGTCGCGCGAGCGGTCGGGCGAGAGCAGGTGCACGACCAGCAGCATGTCGGGCGAGTTCTTCTTCACCGTGACGCCGAGGCGCTGCACGGTCTCGGGCAGGCGCGGCGTCGCGACGGCGACGCGGTTCTGCGTGAGCACCTGCGCGGTGTCGAGATCGGTGCCCAGCTTGAAGGTGACGGTGAGCGTGAGCTTGCCGTCGCCGGTTGCCTGGCTGTTCATGAACAGCATGTTCTCGACGCCGTTGATCTGCTGCTCGAGCGGCGTGGCGACGGTCTGGCTGACGACCTCGGCGGAGGCGCCCGGATAGCTGGCGCTCACCACGATGGTGGGCGGCGCGATCTCCGGGTAGCGGGCGATCGGCAGGGCGAAATACGCGATCCCGCCCACGATCGTCAGGAAGACACTGAGCACGGTCGCGAAGACCGGCCGGTCGATGAAGAAGTGCGACAGGCGCATGGCGTGGCTCCGGCGTCCCGGACGCGTGGGCGTCCGGGCGCTGTGAAGGTCTTCGGCGAAGGGCTCGCGTGGAGGACTAGTTGACGGCCACGGCGATGGCGCCCGGCTGCGGCGTGACCTTGCCGCCGGGCCGGGCCCGCATCAGGCCGTTGATCACCACGCGGTCGGTCTTTTCGAGGCCGCCGGTCACCACCCGCAGCCCGCCATGCAGCCCACCGAGCTGCACGCGCTTCGGGACGACGGTGCCGTCCTCGGCGACGGTCATGACCAGCTTGTTCGACTGGTCGGTCGCGACCGCCGCGTCCGGCACCAGCAACGCCACCCGCGCCGCCTGGGTCGGCAGGCGCACCCGCGCGAACTGGCCGGGCGCCACCAGCAGGTCTGGATTTGGCACCGTGGCGCGGGCGTGCATCGTGCCGCTGCCGCGATCGAGCTTGTTGTCGACGAAGTCGAGCACGCCGCGGCGCGGCCAGCCCTGCTCGTCGGTCAGCGCGAGCTCGACCGTCTTGTCGGCGTCGTTGCCGGCCTCCTGCTGGTAGCGGCGCCAGCTCAGGTAGTCGCTCTCGCTCATGTCGAAGTCGACGTGGATCGGATCGAGCGAAACCACCGTGGCGAGCAGCGTCGAGTTCGCCCCGGTGCCGCCGTTCACGAGGCTGCCGATCGACACCTGGTGGGCGCCGATCCGGCCCGTGAACGGGGCGGTGATGCGCGAGAACTCGATGTTGAGCTGCGCCGACCGGATGGCGGCCTTCGCCTGCTCCATCGCGGCGATCGCGGATTTTTGCGCCTGCACGCGCTGGTCGAGCACGTCGCGGGACGCGAAGTCGCTGCGCTGCAGTTCGCTCGTGCGCTGCAACTGCCGCTGCGCGAGATCGAGCGAGGCGGCGGCGGTCTGGTATTGCGCCGTCGCCTCCTGCAACTGGATCTCGAACGGCCGCGGGTCGATCACGAACAGCAGGTCGCCCTTGTGCACGATCTGACCGTCGGTGAAATGAATCTCGCTGAGATAGCCGCTGACCTGGGCGCGCAGGTCGACTTCGTCCACCGCCGAGAACTGGCCGGTGAAGCGGGTCCAGGCGGACACCTCGCGCTCGAGCGGATTGCTCACGGTGACGCTGGGCGGCGGCGGCGCGCTTTGCGCGGCGGCGGGCGCCGCGTCCCCGTGCTGCCAGACCGCGATGGCGCCCGCCGCAAGCACCAGGACGCCGGCCGTCCAGGCCAGGCGGCGGCGCAGGCGGCGTGGGCGCGGTCGCGGAGAGGGAAGGTCGGATGCGTCGTTCATCGGCTGCTCGGTATTTTTGTATCGAGCAGCACAGATGTGGGACTGGACCCGAGGTTTCAAGCTTCTTATGTAGCGTTCAGCAAAAAAGCAACCGGAGGTTCCCATGGCGATGGGACGTCCACGTTCGTTCGATCTGGACCAGGCCCTCGAGCGTGCGATGCAAGTGTTTTGGCGCCTCGGCTACGAAGGCGCCTCGATCGCGGAGTTGACCAAGGCGATGGGCATCGCGTCGCCCAGCCTGTACGCCGCGTTCGGCAGCAAGGAAGGCCTGTTCAAGGCGGTCCTCGACCACTATGAGGCCCGCCGACTCGGGTACAAGGCCGCGATGCTCAGCGCGCGGACCGCGCGGGAAGCCGTGGAGCAACTACTCTACGGCATGATCGACCTCGTCACCGACCCGTCGGAGCCGCCCGGCTGCCTGCTGCTGCAGGGCGGCCTGACCTGTGGCGCCGACACGCAGGACATTCCGCAGGAACTGGCGCGGCGACGCGCGCAGATGGAGGAAGGTCTGCAGGCGCGGCTCGCCCGCGGGGTGGCGGAGGGAGATCTGCCGCCGAACGCGGATCTCGGGGCCCTGGCGCGCTATTTCGTGGCGGTGTGCAACGGGATCGCGGTGCAGGCCACGTCGGGCGCCAAGCGGCCGGAGTTGCGGCAGGTCGCGGACCTGGCGTTGAAGGCCTGGCCGGGATGAGATGCGCCGCCGGGTAGCGGCTGACGGCCGTGTCGCGAACGGCGGCGGGGGCCGTCGGTGCGTGGCGTGGACGGCGAGCGGCTATGCGATCCGTGCTTCCGTCTGTGGATCGAACAGGCAGATCTTCCGCGTGTCGATGGCGAAGCGGGCATGCGTGCCGGGCGTCAGCCGCAGATCCGGCGCGACGCGGCCCAGCACCTGCTCGCCACCAAGCCGCAGCAGCACGATGGTCTCCGCGCCGGTCGGCTCGATCACTTCGACCGGGGCGTCCAGCGTGATCGTCGTTCCTTCCATGTCGCTGAAATGCCGGGTGGGTTCGGCAATGCATTCCGGGCGCAGTCCGAGCACGACGGCGCGGCCGGCCCAGGCGGCGGGAAGGTCCGGGACGGGCAGGCGCACGGCGGCCTCGCCCACGCCGATCGTCGCGACCATTGCGTCGCCGTCGCGATCGAGCCGCGCCGGCACCGTGTTCATCGGCGGCGCGCCCATGAAGCGCGCCACGAACAGGTTGGCGGGCCGGTTGTAGACCGTGTCGGGGTCGGCGAATTGCTGCACCACGCCGCGATGCATCACCGCGATGCGGGTCGCCAGCGTCATCGCCTCGATCTGGTCGTGCGTGACGTAGACGATCGTGGAGCCCAGCCGCTGATGCAGCCGCTTGATCTCCATGCGCATTTCGAGCCGCAGCTTGGCGTCCAGGTTGGACAGCGGCTCGTCGAACAGGAACAGCAGCGGATCGCGCACCAGCGCGCGGCCCATCGCGACGCGCTGCCGCTGCCCGCCCGAGAGCTGGGACGGTTTGCGGTCGAGCAGCGCCTCGATCTGCAGCAGGCGCGCGACGCGGTCGAGGATCGCGCCCTGCTCGCGTTTGGGCACGCCGCGGCACTCCATGCCGAAGGTCATGTTCTGCCGCACCGTCATCGACGGGTAGAGCGCGTAGGACTGGAACACCATGGCGATGTTGCGATCCTTCGCCGGCACCCCGTTCATCGGCTTGCCGCCGATCTCGATGCTGCCCTCGGTCGCGCTTTCGAGTCCCGCGATGATCGACAGCAGCGTCGACTTGCGGCAGCCGGAGGGGCCGACCAGGATCAGGAACGCGCCGCTGTCGATGTCCAGGTCGATGTCGTGCAGGACCTGCACGGGGCCGAAGCGTTTCGAGACGTTGCGGATGGTCAGCGCGGACATCTACTTCACCGCTCCAGAGGTCAGGCCGCGCACGAAGTAGCGGCCGCCGAACAGGTACACGAGCAGGGTGGGCGCGGCGGCCATCAGGACGGCGGCGCTCTGCAGCCCATATTGCGGCGCCTCGCTGACATGCACCGCGAGGGCGATCAGCGCGGCGGTGATCGGCTGGTTCTGCCCGGCCGAGAACGTCACGCCGAACAGGAACTCGTTCCAGATGCCGGTGAACTGCCAGATCGCCGTGACCACCAGGATCGGCGGCGAGAGGGGCAGCACGATGCGCCAGAAGATGCGGAAGAAGCCGGCACCGTCGATCCGTGCCGCCTTGAGCAGATCGGGCGGGATGCTGACGTAGTAGTTGCGGCAGAACAGGGTCGTGAAGCTCATGCCCTGCACGACGTGGATCAGCACGAGGCCGCTGATCGTGTTGAACAGCCCGAGGTCGCGCAGCACGATCGCCCACGGCACCAGGTTCATCTGCTGCGGCAGGAACACGCCCAGCGTCATGACGAAGAAGATGATGCCGTCGCCGCGGAACCGCCACAGCGCGAGCGAGTAGCCGTTCAGCGCGCCCAGCAGGGTGGAGATGATGGTGGCCGGGATCACCATCAGCAGCGAGTTGATCAGGTATGGCCGGATCCCGGTGCAGTGTTCGGCGATGCAGTAGCGGCTCCAGGTCTCGGCGAAGTTGCCCCAGACGACCGCCGCCGGCCAGGCAATGACCGAGTTGTGGTTGATGTCCGCCGTGCTGCGCACCGCGTTCAGCATGACGACCACCAGCGGCAGCAGGTAGAACAGGCTGAAGACCAGCAGCGTGCCGTAGATCAGCCCACGCGCGAGGCGGCTTTCAGACACGCGCGAACCTCCGGCGGTTCTGCCACAGGCGGAAGGCGGAATAGGGCAGCACCACCACGGCGAGGGAGGCGAGCAGCATCACCGCGGCGGCGGACCCCCGCCCGAGTTCGCCCCGCTGGAACATGAAGTCGTAGACCACGAGGGCAGGCAACGTGGAGGAGATGCCGGGACCGCCGGCGGTGAGTGCGACCACGAGGTCGTAGGTCTTGATGGCGAACTGCAGCAGCATCACCAGCACGGAGACGAAGATCGGTCCGATGGTCGGCAGCACGACCCGCGTATAGGTGCGCCAGGGACCGGCGCCGTCGATCTGCGCCGCCTTCAGGAGGTCCGCGTCGACCGAACGCAAGCCCGCCAGGAACAGCGCCATGGCGAACCCCGATCCGTGCCAGATTGCGGCGACGACGATCGCGTAGATCGCCAGGTCGCGGTCGATGGTCCAGCCGAAGCGGAACCCGGTCCAGCCCCAGCCCTGCACCAGTTTCTGCAGCCCGATCGAGGGATTGAACAGCCAGCCCCAGACCGTGCCCGTCACCACGAACGACACGGCGATCGGGTAGAGGAAGATCGTGCGGAACACGTTCTCCCCGCGGATGCGCTGGTCGATCAACACCGCGAGCAGCAGGCCGACCGCGGTCGCCAGCACGACGAACAGCGTGCCGTAGATCGCCAGGTTGGCGTAGGCCACCTGCCAGTTGCGGCTGTTCAGCACGACCGTGTAGTTGCGCCAGCCGGCCCAGCTGTAGTCGGGCAGCAGGGTGGAGCGCGTCAGCGACACCGCCGTGGTCCACAGGCTGAACAGGACGACATAGGCGCAGCTCACCACGAGCGGCGCCCACATCACGATCGAACGGATCCCCTCCCCCAGCAGGCGCCGCGGCGGCATGCTCAGCGCACGCCGTCCACCGCATCAGCCAGGCGCTGCTGGCCCTTCTCCGGGGTGATGCGGTCGTCATGCGCGAACTCGGTCAGCACGTCGAGCATCGCCGCCGTGATCTGGTTCGTCTGCGCCATGTTGTGCGCGAGGCTCGCCACCACGCGCTTGGCCTTGACCGCCTCGCCCAGGGCGTGCGCGGCCTCCCGCTGCCCGTCGCTGAAGCCGGGCGCGGCGAGGTCGGTGTCGGTCCGCACCGGGATCGAGCCGGTGATCTGCGAATACATCGGCCCGAAGTCCTTGCTCATGACGATCTTCGCAAGGAGCTTCTGGCCCTCGACGAATTCGGGTTGCTTCTTCTGCCAGAAGATGAACTCGTCGGCGTTGAGGTCGAAGGCGACCTTGCCGTCGTCCTGCGGCGCGGGCCCGATCAGGTAGTCGTCGAAGCTGAAACCCGCATTCTTGAACACGCCCTGGGCCCAGCCGCCCATCAGCAGCAGGCCCATCTCGCCTTTCATGTAGCGCGGGATGAAGCTGCTGTAGTGCTGGCCCGCCGCGCCCGGATCGGACCAGGCGGAGAGCTTGCGGAACTGACGGAAGGCGGCGAGCACCTCCGGCCCCTTCAGCGCCTTGTCGTCGAGCTCCATCACCGCCTTGCGATAGGCATCGGGGCTGATCCCGCACAGCGCGATCTCCCACTTCATGCCGTCGTCCCACTTGATGCCGCCATTCGCGACGGGCGTGATGCCGGCGGCCTTCATCTTCTCGGCCACCGCGTTGAACTCGTCCCAGGTCTTCGGCAGCGCGGTCAGCCCGACCTTGTCCGCGGCCTTCTTCGAGACGAACAGCGTGTTGATGCGATAGGCCTGCACCGGCAGCGCGATCCAATGCCCGGTGGGCTTGCTGACGCGCGCGAGTTCGGCCGGCACCACCGCCTCATACCCGGCGTCCTTGACCAGCGGATCGAGGTTGACCACCGCGCCCACTTTCGACCAGGCGGCGATCTCGGGACCCTTGAGCTGCGAGGCGGCAGGCGGGTCGCCGGCGATGATCTGTGCGCGCAGCTTGTTCATCATCTCGGTGGTGAAGCCGGGAACCGGATTATGCTCCCAGATGCCGCCCTGGCGCGTGAACTCCTTGCCGAGTGCAACCATCGCGGCGCCGTCGCTTCCGGCGCTCCATTGCGAGATGATGGTGATCTTCGGCTGCACTTCGGCGCGCGCGGCGGCCGGTGCGACGAGAGCGCCCGCCGTTCCGGCGAGCATGGCGCGACGGCTGATCGGCTGCATGGCCCATCTCTCTCCCACATCGGGCGCCGTCGATGTTGGTGCAGCGCCTTCAGCGATCGTTCAAGCAGATGTCGCGCGCTACCACAACCGGGGTCGTACATGCCGAAGGGGCCGGCCCTTGCGGACCGGCCCCTTCGCGGCAGATCGGGACGGCAGGCTCAGTTCCGGCCGCCACCCTGACCCGCGTACCCGAATGCCGGATACACCCAGGTTTCGCTGTGGCCCTGGGTCGCGAACAGGCGGTGCGCCGGGGCAGCCTGGCTCGCGGGCTGGACGACCTGACCGGCCGCCGCGCCCTGCAGCTGCGGCACGTCCACGTCGCCGTCTCCGGCAAAGGCCGCTCCGCTCCCCAGGGTCAGCAGCACGGCCGCGATGGCAAAGGTCTTGCGCATGGTCTCTATCTCCATCCCCCAAATTCGCTTGGGGTGAATTGCTTGCCGAGACCGTCACCATGGCTGCCTCGGTGATCACCCATATGGCGCCACCGGATCGCCAGATAATTGCCACGAATCGCAGATCATCGATGCGTCGGGCGATGGGAATAAACGGCGCGGATCGACCAGGCACCGCGCGGACGTCCTATCGCGTGATCGGCGGAGGCGTGCGCCGGAGCCGTGAATCACGCGATCAGACAGACTGTTATCGCGTGATCGGCGGAGGCGTGTTCGCCACCGCCGTGAATCACGCGATCAAGCTCCCAGCGTCCGCGGGCCCGCGTCAGCGCAGCGTCTCGGACTCCCAGGGCAGCGCCCACAGCTCCGGATTGCACAGCTTGTCGGCCAGGGCCGTGGCGATCGCCGCGAA
This sequence comes from Rhodospirillales bacterium, assembly GCA_017304945.1. GTDB lineage: Bacteria > Pseudomonadota > Alphaproteobacteria > Acetobacterales > Acetobacteraceae > Rhodopila. Next base: position 52,333 of record JAFKLG010000070.1, on the reverse strand, counting down.
CAGGCGCTCCCCCTTCTCGGCCGAGGCCGCCTCCGGATTGCCGATCACGCCGGATCCCGACCGGCTGCCGATCGAGCGCCACATGTAGACGCCGCCGCCCACGACATCCTGCAGGTCGGGTGTGGTGTTCGCGCGGGCGAGCGGAATGCGGTCGGTGGCCACCAGCTCCGGCCGCACCGCCATCATCATCGCAGTCTCCGCCTCACAGGCGTGCTGCAGGCCGCCCTGCGTCTCCAGGATCTTCGCGATCGCGACCGCCGCCGCGTACCAGTAGGTGAACTGCACGATCGGCACGCGCAGCTTCGGCGTCAGGTCGTCGGTGATGGTGCGCAGCGCGTTCTCGTTCCCGCCATGCGCGTTGAGCAGCACGATCCGCCGGAACCCATGCCGCAGCACGGACCGAACGACGCCTTCGACCAGCGCGGCGAAGGTTGCGTTGTCCAGCGTCACCGTGCCGCCGAAGCTCATGTGATGTTCGGAGAGACCGGTCCACAGGACCGGCAGCACCAGCACCGGCTGGCCGCGGGCCGCCACGGCATCCGCAGTGCGCCGCGCGACGGTCTCACCCAGGATGGAATCGACCTCGACCGGCAGATGCGGGCCGTGCTGTTCCAGTGACGCGACCGGCAGGATCACGATGGCATCCTCGCGCGCCTTCTCCCGCAGTTGCTCTGCCCGCAACTTCCGCCATTCGACCTCGGCCATCCGCACCCTCCGTCCCGCTGTGACGGCCGATGGGGCGCGATTTCCCATCGATGAGCAAGGGGCGGAATGGCCCCAGGGGTCTGTCCAGCGGAATGACCCAAAGGAATGGAAAAAAGGACCGGCCCTCGCGGACCGGTCCTCTCGGGGAACTCGTCAGCCTCCCGGCATCCGGTCGGCCCCGTACCGCCCTGGAGGCGGGTGCAGCAGGGCACGACCGACCACCGCGAGGATCAGGGCTCCCAGAACGACGAGGGCCGTCATCGGAGCCTCCATCGGGCAGCTGGCTGCCTTACCCGTGGGTGCCGCCCTGCACGCCGCCCGGCGCCGACGGGAAGGTCTGCGCATTGGCGGCGGCGGGGAGCAGTGGCGTGCCGGCCAGCAGGGTCAGCGCGGTGAGGACGGCGAAGGTGAAGGACTTCATCGGAATTCTCCTGGTGAAAGAGGGGATGTGAGGGTGAGCGAGGCACCAGGGCGGGAGGTCTTCGTGCAACCGCGCTGGCCCCGGCAACATGCCGGAGCGAGCACCCCGGCGCGCTGAAGCGTTTCAGAGCACGGACGGGCCGTCGTCCGGTTCGACCACGAGGCGGAGCCGGCCGAGGTCGCGCACGGTCAGGAGGGCGCGCTCCCCGTCATAGGCGACGATGCCGTCACTACGCCACGCGTTCAGGATGGTGATGATGCTTCGCGTGGTTCCGCCGAGGAGATCGGCGAGGTCACCCTGGCGCAGGCGGCGGCCAAGGCGCATGCCCTCCGCCGTGCGGCGCCCCTCCCGATCCAGGAGGTAGAGCACCTGCCGCGCCAGGCGGACCTCGAGCGTCTCGAACGTGGCGTCCTGCAGCAGGCCGAACGTACGGCGCAGGCGGCGCGCCAGCAGACCACACAGCGCCTCCCCCAGCGGCGCACTGTGCGCCAGCGCATCGCGGAAGCTGGCGGCGCGGATACGGGCGAGACGCACGTTGCCGACGGCGACCGCGGTCGCCGTGCGCGGGGCGCCGTCGATCACCGCGATCTCGCCGAAGATGTCACCGGCTGCAAGCAATACGATCATCAGGCCCTTGCTGAGGCGATCGAGCACGCCGGCCCGCACGCAGCCCGGACCACCGATCACGGCATAGACCGAGTCGGAGGGATCACCCTGCTGGAACACGGTGGCGCCGTCACGCAGGTCGAGCCGCACGGCGCCGCGTTCCAGCCGCGCGAGGTCGGGCGCGGCCATCGCCGCGAAGGCGTGGATTCCGCGCAGATCGGCGCTGGTCTCCGCCATGGGCCTATGGTCCCAGGTCACCGTACTGCAGGGCGAGCCGGGTGGTATCGGCGCCGACGATCGGCGTCGAGACGATCGCACCGGGGCTGCTGTCGTCCTCCCAGTCCACCAGGCGGATCAGGCTGGCGCCGCGAAGGTCGTGTTCCCCGCCGCCGCCCGCGGCATCCAGCGTTGCGACGCAGCCCGTCATCGTCACTCGACGGTAGTTGGGCAAGGTGTAGGGCAGCGTGGTGCCGACGCGGGTCGGCCGCTCGACGATCCATTCCGCGGTCAGCCCCTCCAGCACGCTATGCAACGGGTCCGGGTCGTTCCATTCGAACCCGACCCCCACCCCGTTCGTCAGGTTCCGCATGAAAAACCGCGCAGTGCTGGGTCCGCGCAGGGTGATCTTGGCATAGACGTGGTCATCGATGGCGAGCGGCAGGCCGGTGATGACGACCGGGTGCTGGCCGGGCACGTCGCGCAGCCACCACTGCCACCACGCCGACACCTCGACCTGCGGCGGCCCTCCGCGCGCCACGGTCACCCGCTGCAACGTGCCGATCTGCGCGAGGGTCGGGCTCGCCGGATCGTGCCCATCCAGCCCGATCCAGGTCGATGCGCGGTACTCCCCGTCGGCGGCCGCGCGCGGGGGTGGTGCCGGTGGCGTCACCACCCATTCCGCCTCGACGGACACGAAACGCCCATGCGGCGGCCGCACCATGCCGCCGGACCAGTTCCGGCTGCTCTCCTGGGTGGGACCGCCGACCGGGTGAGCCGCGCCGATCCGAAGCGCGGTGGTCGCCTGGAACAGCGAGCCGACCGCACCGCTCAGCAGCCGCAACGGAGGCGCCAGAGCCCGTTCCCAGTTTGCGGTGGCCTGCCGCGCGCGAGGATCCGGCCGCGGTGGCAGCAGATATCGCTCGAGGTCGGCGTCACTCGGCCGCGTGAAGCCGAAATCCGCCGGAGCCTGCGCGAGTTGAAGACTGGCCAGGTCGATCAGGGCCGGGCGCAGCGGCTCGTTCGCGTCCTCGATCATGGCCATTCCTCCTGCGCGGCCGCGATCGCGGCACGAAGGGTCGGCAATTTCCGCTGATCGGGCGCCAGGCCGAGATCGGCCTGCATCGTCTGGTCGATTGCGGCGAAGATGTTCCGTGCCAGCGTCCGCCCGCCCGCCGTGTCGGACGGATGGTGCAGGCCGGCGATTTCCCGGTTGCGCGCGATCCGCTCCGCAAGCCGGTCGAGATGCCGGGTCATGACGTTGCGCGCCGCGGCCGGCAGGTTGACCAGCACCAGGTCTCCGACGAGGTGGGCGATCAGGTGGGCCTGCGTGGCATGGCCGCTGGGATAGGACGCGTGACCTGGCGAGAGCACCGGGGACAGCAGCAGCGGATAGAGCTCGAACGGCCGCTGCCGTTTGAACAACCCCTTGAAGTGCATCGCGGCATAGAGGGCGATGTTGCTCGCCCCGGTGATGACGCGATGTGTGTTCGGACGCGAATGCGGCGCGGCGTTCAGCAGCGCCATGAACAGGCTGATGAACTCGTCCTTCTGCGCGACGATCTCGTCCAGCGCGTCGGTCCGCTCCTGCCGCGCCAGGGCGAACAGCGCGTCCATGTCCGCCTGCGCATCGGCGGGGGGATCCGGCATGGTGATCGTCCCGACATTGCGCACGATCAGCCCGGCCTGGGCGAACTCCACCATCAGCCGCCAGCCATACCAGATCGCTGCCCATGACCGGTCGGCATAGCCCTGCGGCGTCGGCGCGATGATCGGCAGCGGCTGCGTTCCGGGCGGATCCAGCGCGTTCACCAGCGGCCGTCCCGCGCGGTCGGCGAACACCACGCCGCTGCCCGGGTCACCCGCGTTGCCGGTGTTGCCGGTGTTCCCGGTGTTTCCCGTGTTTCCGGTATTGCCTGTGTTCCCAGTCATCGACGTCCCCTGTTGCAGGTGGCCGTCGCGAGGGTCGGCTCACTCCGGCAGCCCGGCCTCGCGCAGCCGTTCGATCCAGCGTGTGAGGTGCTCGCCGCGGAATGGACAATGCGCGGCGTAGGTGGCCAGCCGAAAATCCGGCCGGATTTCCAGCAGGCGTGCGGCGATCGCACGCGCCTCCTGGACCGCGCCTTGCGCAACCAGGCTCACGGCCAGCGTGCGAAGGTTGAAGATCGCAGTTGGACAGTTGCCCAGGGCCTTGCGCGCCCATTCGACTGCCTGCGGATAGTCGCCGTCGACATAGTGCGCCTGCGCCAGGATGGCCTGCGGCCAGAACACCCGCACGTCGAGCGGCGAGAGGCGCAGGCCGCGTTCCGCGCGCTCCACCGCGAGCCGCCCCTGCCCGAGATAGCCGCAGGTGGCGCTGCTCATCGTCCAGGCGATCGGGCAGTTCGGGCCGACCTCGATGGCGCGATCCAGGGCCTGCACCGCGTCATCGAACCGGTGGCGCAGGAAGGCATGCACGTGGCCGGAGATCGCGAGCGCCACCGCGTCGTGCGGGTCCCGCTCGATCGCCTGGGCGGCCAGCTCCGCGGCGGCGCGCGCATCGGCCTCGGGGTCCACGGACCAGCCCTCGCCCACGAGGAAGATGCAGGCATAGGCTGCGTAGCTGTAGGCGGGCGCATAATCGGGGTCGATCGCAATCGCCTGCTGCAGCAGCGCGCGGGCGCGCAGGAACGGCTTGTAGGTGATGCGGAACAGCGCATCGACCGCCTGCAGCACGAGTTCATACGCGGTCAGGCTCGACGGCGGCTTGCGCATGGCGCGGCGCATCTCCCGCTCGAGCACGTGCGGCACGATCGTCGCCGCGACCTGCAGCGCGATCCGCTCCTGCAGCTCGAACAGGCCCGCGGCCTCGCCGTCGTAATGGTCGGAGCGGATGATGCGCAGGTCGGACGCATCGGCGAGTTCGGTCCGGATACGAAGCCCCTGCGACGCGCGGCGGACGCTGCCATGCAGGATGTAGCCGACGCCCAGGTCGCGGGCGACGGTTGTGAGATCGGCGTGATCGGGATCGTAGCGCAGGGTGGAACCGCGGGAGATCACGAACAGCTCCTTCAGTCCCGCGAGGCTGTGATTGATCTCCTCGACCAGGCCATCCACCAGGAGCCGGTCTTCCGCGTTCGCCGACAGCACGCGAAAGGGCAGCGTGGCGATGGAGGGCTTGCTGGACTCGGGTCGCGCGGCAGGGATGCCGGACGGCACCGCCGGCCGCTGCCGTTCATCGACCCAGAGCACGAAGGCCTCGACCGGCTCCGGGATGTTCTTCAACGCCAGGCGACCGAGCGGCTGGACGGGAACGCCGAGTTGGCCGTGGAGATGGTCGTGGACGGCGCGGGAGATGCAGACCTGCGCCACCGGGCAGGCGGTCTGCAGCCGCACGGCCACGTTGACGCCGTTGCCATGGATGTCGGAGCCGTCCGCGATCACGTCGCCGACGTCGATCCCCGCGCGGAAGGCGATGCGGCTTTCCTCCGGCTCGCCGGCCTCGGCTTCACCGACGCGCCGCTGGATGTGCAGGCTGCACGCCACGGCGCCGGCGATGCTGTCGAAGGTGATCAGCAGCGAGTCCCCTGCGGACTGGTGCAGCACGCCGCCGTTGCGGGTTGCTTCGGCAGTGACGATCTCGGCGCGGATTCGCCGCATGCGCATCAGGGTCCGCATGTCGTCGAGCGCGATCAGTCGCGTGTAGCCGGCGATATCGAGATGCAGCACCGCCACCAGACGACGGGCGGCCGGCGGCGTCGATCGGGCATCGTGACACGGGGCCGACGACATGTCGGAACTGCACGCCTCGCACCATCATCGATTCGAAGCGTAAGAGGTTGCCGTGCGCCACTTCAAGTTTCGTTCACACACATCCAGTGACGTTTGCTCGATAACGCCGCGGATATTCATGTCGCATTCGGCATAGTATCATTTCGATCGGGCCAGCGGCGCTCCGAGCGGTCGCGTCCACCCACTCTCCTCGTCGATCCGCGGGGCGCGCCTAGGCAGAGGCCGTTCGTTATCGACACGCGACGGACTCCGAACCGGTCTGTTCGCGCCCGTGAGCCCTCACGCGTCGGCGGAACGGTTTGCCCGCCCATGGACGCTCTGATACCGGTGCGGCGGGACCAAGGGAGCGTCGCATGAACCTGTACCGCCTGCTGCAGCAGCGCCTCGAAGCCGGACGCCCGGTGCGCGTCGGCCTGATCGGGGCCGGCAAGTTCGGCTCCATGTTCCTCTCGCAGGTGCCCACCACGCCCGGGCTGCAGGTGGCGATGATCGCCGATCTCTCGCCCGACCGCGCCCGAACGGCCTGCCGCGGCGTGGGCTGGGATGCGGCGCGGATCGAGGCGACCCGCTTCACCGACGATGCCGCCGACCTGTTCGCCGCGCCGGAGATCGAGGTGGTGGTGGAGGCGACCGGCCATGCGCCGGCCGGCCTGTCGCATGCGCGCCAGGCAATCGCCGCGGGCAAGCACATCGTCATGGTGAACGTCGAGGCCGACGTGCTCGCCGGCCCGCTGCTCGCGCGGGAGGCGGAGGCAGCCGGCGTGGTCTATTCGCTCGCCTATGGCGATCAGCCGGCGCTGATCTGCGAGATGGTCGACTGGGCACGCGCTTGCGGCTTCCGCGTGATCGCGGCCGGCAAGGGCACGAAATACATGCCCGAATACCACGCCTCCACGCCCGAGACGGTCTGGGGCTATTACGGCCTGACCGCGGAGCAGGCGCGGATCGGCGGGATGAACCCGCAGATGTTCAACTCCTTCCTCGACGGCACGAAGTCCGGGATCGAGATGGCGGCGGTGGCGAACGCCACCGGCCTGACGCCGCCGCCGGACGGGCTCGCCTTCCCGCCCTGCGGCACGCACGAACTCGCGGATGTGCTCCGGTTCGGCAATGCCGGCGCGTTGCACCACGCGGGACAGGTGGAGGTGATCTCCTCCGTGCACCGCGACGGCTCGCCGGTGCAGAACGACCTGCGCTGGGGCGTGTTCGTCGCCTTCGAGGCGCCGAACGACTACGCGGTGCGCTGCTTCCAGGAATACGGGGTGGTCACCGACCCGTCCGGCCGGATCTCCGCGCTTTACCGGCCATTCCACCTGATCGGGCTGGAGCTGAACGTCTCCGTGCTGTCGGCCGCGCTGCGGCGGGAGCCGACTGGCGCGCCCACCGGGTTCCGCGGCGACGTCGTGTCGACGGCGAAGCGCGACCTGCGCGCCGGCGAGGTGCTGGATGGCGAGGGAGGCGCCTGCGTCTGGGGCAAGCTGTTCCCCGCCGCCGACAGCCTGCGCCTCGGCGGCCTGCCGATCGGCCTCGCCAACCGGGTGCCGCTGGTGCGCGACGTGAAGGCCGGCCAGCCGGTCACATGGGCGGACGTGCGCATCGATGCGACGGACGACGCGGTGCGCATCCGTCGTGCAATGGAAGCGGCGTTCCCGGCCTGAGGCTCGCCGGCCCGACGCCATCTCACCCCCCGGGGCGCACCCCCTGGGCGCACCCCCTGGGCGCACCGCCGGTTCGCGCGACCCGATCCGCGCTGGCTTGGTGCGGGTCAGGCGCCTTTCCAGACCGGCGCGCGCTTGGTCAGGAACGCGTCCATCCCCTCCCGGAAATCCGCGCTCGTGTAGCAGAGCCGGATCAGGTCCTCGTCCGGCGGCAGCGAGTCGCGCAACCGCCGCAGCGCCTCCTTGGTCGCCCGAAGCGTGAGCGGGGCGTTGCCGGCGACGAGGCGCGCGAGCTCCTCGGCGCGCTGGGCCAGCGCCGCGGGATCCGGCAGCACCTCGCTGACCAGGCCGGCGGCGCGCGCCTCCTCCGCGTCGAGCAGGCGCGCGGTGAAGATCATCTCGGTCACCCGCGCAGGGCCGATCAGCGCCGAGAGACGCGCGATGTTGGCCATGGACAGGCAGTTGCCGAGGGTCCGCGCGATCGGAAAGCCGAAGCGCGCATTGGCGGCGGCAATCCGCAGATCGCAGGCGGCGGCGATCCCGGCGCCACCGCCGGTGCAGGCGCCGGCGATGGCCGCGATCGTGGGGACGCGGCAGCGCTCCAGCGTGCCGATCACCCGATCGAGCTTCGCCTCGTAGGCGATCGCATCCTCGGCCCCCGCGAACGCGCGGAACTGGCTGATATCGGTCCCCGCGGCGAACGCCTTCTCGCCGGCGCCCGTCAGCACCAGGGCACGCGCCTCGCCGGGATCGGCGGCGATCGCGGCCAGCCGCTCATACATCGCGAAGGTCAACGCGTTGCGGGACTGCGGGCGGTTCAGCACGACGTGGCCGATGCCGTCCCGCACGTCGTAGAGCAGTTCCTCGGACATGGATGAGCTCCTGTTTCCCCGCCCGTCCCGGCACGCCGCGCGGTTCGGACGTTCATCGCCAGTTAAGCTTCCCGCCCTATCGTCGCCGATGCAATTGACAGGGAGAGCGGCGTGCTTCCCCCACCAACCGACCCGCGCTGGCGGAACTGGCTCACCTCCCAACAGGAACCCAAGTTCACCGTCCTCGCCTCGAAGGTCCTGCTCGGGCGTCTGCGCCAGGACGTGCAGCGGAATCCTGGGCGGCTGGACGCGGCCGTCGAGGAATTGCGGGCCTTCTTCGCCTCGAATTCCTTCGCGCAACGGGATCTTTGAGCGCGATCTCTGCCACTTGCCTGAACAGGACGGATCACTGATGCGCAATCTCCTGCTGAGCCGAGACGAGACCGCCGCCCGCATTGCCCGCGGCGACGTGATGGTGATCGCGGGGAAGGAGGAGCTGCTGGCCACCTTGCCGCGCGGCACCTGGATCGGCGGCACCACCGGGTACCTGATGAGCGAGCAGGGCGGCCTGACCGGCTCCGATGCGCTGTTCTGCACCGTGATCGAGAGCGCGCTGCAGGCCCGGACGGTCGTTCTGCCCGCCGCAGACCTCGCGACCCTCGCGAGCGGGCGGTTCGCGCATGGCCTGACCTGCATCCTGATCCCCGCTTTCGGGCAGGCGCACCAGCGCTACGCGCTGGAGGCCGCAACCTTTCCGGATCTGTTCGCGCAGCCGGTGATGGGATGGATCGCCGGGGTCGCCGTGAACGAGATCGGCGTGCGACTGCCGCTCGTGTTCGACGGCACGACGGGAACGGCGCACGCGGACGCCGCGGCGCTGCTGCATGTCGAGGTCGCGGCGACACTCCAGCCGATGCTCGACATCATCAACCCGTTCGAGAGTGGGCACGGTCCGGCCATCTCCTTCGAAGAGACCGGGTTCTCCGCCACGCAATGCCGTGTCGACGGACGCCCCGTCCTGCTCAGCCGCCACCTCGCCGAGACGGGACAGCATCTGGAACTGCCCCTCGTGGCCGACTACGCCGGCGCGCGGATCAACGTCTCGATCCGCGCCGTGGACCCGGACACGGGCGAGGTGACGTTCTACGCCCCGGTGGTCGCGGGCCAAGCCTACCACTTCGCCCGGCCGCTCGCCGATTACGCCGAGGCCTTCGCCCCGCATGCCGGGTCCGGGCTCCAGCCGGAACAGATGATGGCTTGCAACTGCGTGCTGAACTATCTCTACGGGTCGCTCGAGGGAAAGCGCACGTCGGGGTTCGTCGGTCCGATCACCTTTGGTGAGATCGCCTACGTGCTGCTGAACCAGACCCTGGTCGTCGGCTGGACGGAGCTCGCCGCCGCGGCGGCGGCCTGAGGATCGCAGCGGCGGGCGTCACGCGCAGCTCGCACCGCGCCTTACACGCGCGCCACCCCAGCGGGGCCGGCGCCGCCCGCCGCGCCCCGCCCCGGAGCCGTCGCCTCGCGCCGGGCCCCCTCGCGCCCCACCTGCCGACCGCCACGACGTTGCGCGCAAGCGCGTTCCTTCCTAGCGTTCCCGCAGGAAAGGAAACGCCTGCTCATGACCGATGACACGCCGCCGCTGCGTGCCGCCGCGCGCACGCCCAAGACCTCGCCTGCCGAGAGCTGGGAGCCCGAACTCGCCGAACTTCGTCACCGCCAGGCGCTGGCCCGCGAACTCGGCGGCAAGGAGCGGGTGGCACGGCAGCATGCCGGCGGGCGCCTGACCGTCCGCGAACGCATCGACAAGCTGCTCGATTCCGGCACCTTCCAGGAAATCGGCAGCATCACCGGTAAGGCGACCTACGACGCCCAGGGCAACATCACCGGCTTCACCCCGGCCAACTGCGTGTTCGGCCGCGGGCTGCTGGATGGGCGCCCCGTGGTCGTGGCGGGCGACGACTTCACCCTGCGCGGCGGATCGGCCGATGCCTCGATCAAGGGCAAGCCGAAGATGTCGGAGGAGATCGCGACCCGCTTTCGCATGCCGCTGATCCGCCTGATCGAGGGGTCCGGCGGCGGCGGGTCGGTGAAGACGATCGAGACCACCGGTCGCGCCAACCTCCCCGGCGGCCTCACCGAAACCACCTCCTTCGACCTCGTCGCGCAGCAGATGGCCGAGGTGCCGGTGGTCGGCCTCGGTCTCGGCTCCGTCGCCGGCCTGGGCGCGGCGCGGCTGGTCGCCTCGCACTACTCCGTCATGGTCAAGGACATCGCGGCCGTGTTCGTCGCCGGCCCGCCGGTGGTCGAACGGCTGGGCGAGCCGCGCACCAAGCAGGAACTCGGCGGCTGGCAGGTGCAACTCGCCTGCGGCGCGGTGGACCACGCGACCGACACCGAGGAACAGGCCTTCGAGGCGGCGCGCCGCTTCCTCTCCTACATGCCGAGTTCGATCCACGACCTGCCGCCGCGGGTGCGCGGCTGGGACGACACCGGCCGGCGCGAGGAGAAGCTGCTCAGCATCGTTCCGCGCAACAAGAAGCAGCCCTACCACATGCGCCGCATCATCGAGATGGTGGTCGACAAGGGCAGCTTCTTCGAGATGGGCCAGATGTTCGGCCGCTCCATCATCACCGGCCTCGCCCGCCTGGACGGCTGGCCGGTCGCCCTGATGGCCGGCGACCCGCTGTTCGACGGCGGCGCCTGGACCGCGGATGCGTGCAACAAGATCATCCGCTTCGTCGACATGGCGGAGACGTTCCACTTGCCCATCGTGCACCTGGTCGACTGCCCCGGCTTCCAGGTCGGGCTGAAGGCGGAGAGCAGCGCGGTGATCCGCTGGGGCGTGCGGGCGCTCTCGGCGATCAACCAGACCACGGTCCCTTGGTGCTCCATCGTCGTCCGCAACGCCTACGGTGTCGGCGGCCTCGGGCACCAGCCGGTCGGGCACTACTGCGTCCGCTATGCCTGGCCATCCGGGAGCTGGGGCTCGCTGCCGCTGGAAGGCGGGATCGAGGCCGCCTACCGCGCCGAGATCGACGCCGCCGACGACCCGCAAGCGAAGCTCGAGGAGATCGAGGAACGGCTGAACCGCCTGCGCTCGCCCTTCCGCACCGCGGAGGCGTTCTGGGTGGACGAGGTGATCGACCCGCGCGACACCCGCCGCCTGCTCTGCGACTTCGCGAACATGGCCGCGCCGCTGCGCACACCAGGGCCGTCCCGGTTCGGGATGCGGCCCTGATCTGCCGAAAGATTAAACTTTGGCCATGAATTGAATGCTCAATCGCCAATAAATCAGGCATTATGATCTGATCTTGGGCGCGATTTGCGGCACGGGACATGCATCGCGGGCTTCTGAAGAAGGGAGCCCGCCATGTCCTATCTGCCGCCTGCCGAATTCGTCACCAAAGCGATCGATGCCGGCGTCACGAAGATCGGCATGACCACGCGCGACACGCTGATCCGCGCCTATATGGCGGGCGCGATCCTGGCGCTCGCCGCCGCCTTCGCCGTGACCGTCACCCAGACCACGGGCCAGCCGCTGATCGGCGCCCTCCTGTTCCCCGTCGGCTTCTGCATGCTCTACCTGCTCGGGTATGACCTGCTGACCGGGGTGGTCGTGCTCACGCCACTCGCTCTGATCGACCGCCGTCCCGGCGCGAGTCTCCGCGGCATGCTGCGTAACTGGGGCCTGGTCTTCGTGGGCAACTTCGGGGGCGCGCTCACGGTCGCGGTCATGATGGCCATCGTCTTCACCTTCGGCTTTGCGACCGAACCGAGCCCGGTGGGGAAACTGATTGCGGGGATCGGTGAGGCACGGACCGTGGGTTACGCCAAATACGGCGCCTCCGGCATGCTGACGTTGTTCGTGCGTGCGGTCATGTGCAACTGGATGGTCTCGACGGGCGTGATCGGCGCGATGATCTCGACGACGGTGCCGGGCAAGGTGATCGCGATGTGGATGCCGATCACGGTCTTCTTCTTCATGACCTTCGAGCATTCGATCGTGAATATGTTCCTGTTCCCGTCGGCGCTGATCATGGGCGGCCACTTCTCGGTCATGGACTACCTGATCTGGAACGAGATCCCGACCCTGGTCGGCAACATCGTGGGCGGCATCGCCTTCACCGGCCTGATGCTCTATGCGACGCACGCCCCGCGGCAGCCGCGACCGGCCGGCCGCACGGCACACGCCGCGGCGGAGTAGTCCGCCGCATCGCTCGCGTGGGCGGGGAATTACGCGCGTCCTGGCTGCGGTGGAGCGGCACGGTGGACGTCGCGACGGAGTGGCGCGCGTCCCCGGCGATCGCGTCACGCCGCGCCCGCGCCCGCGCCGATCGCGCCACGCCGCGCCCCCGCTCACGCCCACGCCCACCGTGACTCCTACTTCGCCAGCGTGCGCGCCAGCTCCACCAGTTCGACATGCACGGGCTTGGTCCGGCCCACCACCTCCGACAGCGGCGTGCGGGTGACCTCGTTCTTCTGATAGCCGACCAGCACGCCGGTCGTGCCCTCGCTCAAGGCCTTCACCGCACCCACCCCGAGCCGTGTCGCCAGGATGCGGTCGAAGGCGCGTGGCGGCGCGCCGCGCACCACGTGGCCCAGCGTGGTCGCGCGCAGGTCGAAGCCGGTGTGCTCCCGCTCCGCCTCGAAATAGGCCATGATCTTGGCCGCGTTCTCCTGCACGCCCTCGGCGATCACCACGATCGCATGCGTCTTGCCGCGCTCGAACGCTGCCCGAAGCCGCGCCGCGATCTCCGGCGGGGGAACCTCGTATTCCGGGGTGGAGATGACCTCCGCGCCGCCGGCGAGCCCCGCCATCATCGCCAGGTAGCCGCAGTCGCGCCCCATCGTCTCCACCAGGAAGGCTCGGTTGTGGGAGGAGCCGGTGGTGCGCAGGCTGTCGATCGCCTCCAGCGTCACGTTGATGGCGGTGTCCGCGCCGATGGTGATGTCCGTGCCGACCAGGTCGTTGTCGATGGTGGAGGCCACGCCCACCACGTGCACGCCCATCTCGCTGAGCTTGAAGGATCCGCTCTGCGATCCGTTGCCGCCGATCACCACGACCCCGTCGATCCCCGCCTGCGACAAATGACGCAACGCCTTGGACCGCCCGCTCTCCTGGCGGAACTCGGCGGAGCGCGCGCTGCCGAGGAACGTCCCGCCGACCTGGATGATCCCGCCCACGTCCCGCGCGCTGAGCCGTTGGAACTGGCCGTCGACGAGCCCCTGCCAGCCCTGCCGCACGCCATGCACGGTCATGCCCTGGTCGAGGGCACTGCGCGTGACGGCGCGGATCGCGGCGTTCATGCCGGGGGCGTCGCCACCGCTGGTGAGCACTGCGATGTTCTTCATCGGACCTCGCACGGTCGCCGTTGCGTCACCCTAACGCAAGCCGCATGCCGACGTGGCGCCCGCACACCGCAAGAACCCGAGGCCGGCGCCGCCGGCTGCAGGGCGCGGCTACGACTGCGCCGCCTGGATCCGCATCGCGGTGGGGCCGCGATACACGATCATCGTCGCGAGCAGCCCGCACAGGCCGGCGAACGCCATCCACATGCCGGGTGCGGCGCGGTTCCCGGTGACCTGGATGAGCCAGGTGGACACCAGCGGCGTGAAGCCGCCGAACAGCGCCGTCGCCAGCGAGTACGCCAGTGAGAACCCCGCGGTGCGCACGGCCGGCGGCACGATCTCGGTCAGCGCGACCACCATCGCCCCGTTGTAGCAGCCGTACAGGAACGACAGCCACAGCAGCACCAGCAGCATGTTCAGGAAGGACGGCGCGGACACCAGCCAGGCCAGCGCCGGATAGGCGGTCAGCAGCGTGAGGCCCGAGAACACCAGCAGCAGCGGCTTGCGGCCGATCCGATCGGACAAGGCTCCGGCGAGCGGAAGCCAGATGAAGTTCGCCAGCCCCACGCAGAACGTCACGGTCAGGCTGTCCACGTCCGACAGTTTCAGCACCGACTTGCCGAAGGTCGGCGTGTAGACGGTGATCGCGTAGAACGAGACGGTGGTCATCACGACCAGCATCATCCCCAGCACCACGATGCCCCAGTTCTGCGCGAGCGACTGCACCACCTCGGGCAGGGACGGCCGCTGGGTGCGGCGCTGGAATTCCTCCGTCTCCTCGAGCGAGCGGCGGATGTGGAACAGGAACGGCACGATCAGGCAGCCGATGAAGAACGGGATCCGCCAGCCCCAGGCCGCGAGATCCGCCGGAACCAGCAGCGCGCTCAAGGTGAAGCCGATCACCGCCGAGACCATGATCGCCACCTGCTGGCTGCCGGACTGCCAGGCGACGTAGAACCCCTTCTGGCCCGGCGGCGCCATTTCCGAGAGGTAGACGGACACTCCGCCCAGCTCCACGCCGGCGGAGAAGCCCTGCAGCAGGCGCCCAATCAGCACCAGCAGCGGCGCGGCGAGGCCGATCGTGTGGTAGCCCGGCACGAAGGCGATCAGGATCGTGCCGGTCGCCATGATGGTCAGGGTGACGATCAGTCCCTGCCGGCGCCCGATCCGGTCCACATAGGCGCCGAGGAAGAGCGCGCCGAGCGGTCGCATGAGAAAGCCGGCGCCGAACGTCATGAAGGTCAGCATCAGCGAGGCGAACTCGCTGCCACTCGGGAAGAACGCTCGGGAGATATGGGTGGCGTAGAACCCGAACAGGAAGAAGTCGAACATCTCCAGGAAGTTGCCGGAGGTGACCCGGAACACGGTGGCGATCTTGGATCTTGGGTGGGTCGGGGCGGTCATCGAGGCTCCTCGGCAGGACGTGCACCGCCCTGGTGGAGGCGACGATCGACCGAGCATCGCACGGCTGCACCGGACATTGATCGAACCCTGAACTGCGCTTACGCTGGATTGACGAAACGAGACAAGGGTCGCAGAAGCCCGAGCGTTTCGCTCAGGACCGCTGGCAGATGCTGGTCCGGCGGGAGGAAAGGAACCAAGCTTGCAGCCCACGGATATCGGGAACCCCGATTACTTCCATAAGGTCGTCGATTGCCAGTGGGCCTGTCCGGCTCATACCCCGGTCCCGGAATACATCCGGATGATCGCGGCAGGTCATTATGCCGACGCCTACATGGTCAACTGGAAGTCGAACGTGTTCCCGGGGATTCTCGGGCGCACCTGCGACCGTCCCTGCGAGCCCGCCTGCCGCCGTGGCCGGGTCGAGGAGGAGCCCGTCGCGATCTGCCGCCTCAAGCGCGTCGCGGCCGATTACAAGGGCGATGTCGGGCCCCGCATGCCCGCCCCCGCGGCAGCCCCGAACGGCAAGCGCATCGCCCTGGTCGGCGCCGGACCGGCCTCGATGACCGTGGTCCGCGATCTCGCACCGCTGGGCTATCACTGTGTGGTGTTCGACGGGGACGCGCGCGCGGGCGGCATGATCCGCAGCCAGATCCCCAAGTTCCGTCTGCCCGAGGAGGTCATCGACGAGGAGGTGGGCTACATCACCCGCCTCGGTCCCGAGATGCGTCTCGGCCAGCGGGTCGACAGCCTGAAGGCGCTGCTCGACGAGGGCTACGACGCCGTCTTCGTCGGCTCCGGTGCGCCGCGCGGCCGTGACCTGCCCATCCCCGGCCGCCAGGAAGCCGCCACCAACATCCATATCGGCATCGACTGGCTGTCCTCCGTCTCCTTCGGCCACATCACGAAGATCGGCCGGCGGGTGATCGTGCTGGGCGGCGGCAACACCGCCATGGATTGCTGCCGCTCCTCCCGCCGCCTGGGCGGCGAGGACGTGAAGGTGATCGTCCGCTCCGGGTTCGAGGAGATGAAGGCCTCGCCCTGGGAGAAGGAAGACGCGATCGCCGAGGACATCCCGATCCTCAACTATCTCGTGCCGAAGGAGTTCAAGCACGACAACGGCCGCCTCTACGGCATGACGTTCGAAAAGGTGAAGGCCGAGTACGACGCGCGCGGCCGGCGGCAGCTCGTGCCGACCGGAGAGCCCGACCAGTTCTTCGAATGCGACGACGTGCTGGTGGCCGTGGGGCAGGAGAATGCCTTCCCCTGGATCGAGCGCGATATCGGCCTCACCTTCGACGACCGCTGGGACATGCCGGAAGTGGACGAGGTGACCTTCCAGTCCACCCATCCGAAGGTGTTCTTCGGCGGCGACGCGGCGTTCGGGCCCAAGAACATCATCTGGGCCGTGGCGCACGGCCATGCCGCCGCGATCTCCATCGACAGGTTCTGCCAGGGGGAGGACCTGCGAGAGCGACCGCCGCCGGGAATGCTCGTCTCCAGCCAGAAGATGGGGATCCACGAGTGGAGCTACGACAACGCCGTCTCCCTCGATCTCCGCTACAAGGTGCCGCATCGGGAGAAGCTGCAGGCGCTGAAGGACATCAAGGCCGAGGTGGAACTGGGCTTCGATCCGGAGCTCGCCTATGCCGAGGCGCAACGCTGCCTGAACTGCGACGTGCAGACGGTCTTCACCGACAATTTGTGCATCGAGTGCGACGCCTGCGTCGACATCTGCCCGGTGGACTGCATCACCTTCACCCGCAACGGTGAGGAGGCGGAGCTGCGCACCCGGCTGAACGCGCCGGCGCAGAACCTGACGCAGGAGATCTACGTCTCCGGCACGCTGAAGACCGGCCGCATCATGGCGAAGGACGAGGACGTCTGCCTGCATTGCGGCCTGTGCGCCGAACGCTGTCCGACCGGCGCCTGGGACATGCAACGCTATCTGATCGACGTCGCGCAAGCGGGGGCCGCATGCTGCAGCAAGTAGACCGCGTGGAAGGCCTCCAGCGGGTCAACGACTTCGTCGTCAAGTTCGCCAACGTCAACGGTTCCGGTTCCGCCAGCGCGAACGCCCTGTTCGCCAAGTCGGTGCTGCGCATGGGCATCCCGGCGACGCCGCGCAACATCTTCCCCTCCAACATCCAGGGCCTGCCCACGTGGTATGAGGTCCGGGTGTCGGAGAAGGGCTATCTCGGCGCGCGCGGCGGCGGGGCCGACCTGATGGTGCAGATGAACCCGCAGACCTGGGACCAGGACATCGCGGACATCGCCCCCGGCGGCTACCTGTTCTACGACAACACCAAGGTGCTGCCGGCGTCGAAGTTCCGCCGCGACATCGTGGTGATCGGCGTGCCGCTCACCGAGATCACCAACGCCGCCTACAAGTCGACCCGCGAAAGGCAGTTGTTCAAGAACATCGTCGGGCTCGGCGCGCTGTCGATGCTGCTGGACATGGACCCGGCCGCGATCGAGCAGTTGCTGGCCGAACAGTTCAAGGGCCGTGACAAGCTGATCGCCGCCAACGTGCAGGCGCTGCACATGGGCCGCGACTGGGTGACGGCGAATCTCGAGGCGCCGATCGGCCTGCGGCTGAAGCGCGCGGACGCCGTCGGCGACCGCATCTTCGTCGAGGGCAACAGCGCGGCCGCGCTCGGCGCCGTGTATGGCGGCGCCACCGTCTGCGCCTGGTATCCGATCACCCCGTCCTCCTCCCTCGCCGAGGCGTTCACCCGCTGGTGCCAGCGCTTCCGCGTGGACAAGGAAACCGGCACCAACAAGTTCGCCATCGTGCAGGCGGAGGACGAACTCGCCTCCATCGGCATGGTGATCGGCGCCGCCTGGAACGGGGCCCGCGCCTTCACCGCGACCTCGGGCCCCGGCATCTCGCTGATGCAGGAGTTCATCGGCCTCGCCTATTTCGCCGAGATCCCGGCGGTGATCTTCGACGTGCAGCGCGCCGGTCCCTCCACCGGCATGCCGACGCGCACGCAGCAGACCGATATCCTGTCCTGCGCCTACGCCTCGCACGGCGACACCAAGCACGTGCTGCTGTTCCCCGAGGATCCGTACGAGTGCTTCGAGTTCGGAGCGCTCGCCTTCGACCTCGCCGACCGGCTGCAGACGCCGATCTTCGTCATGCTGGAACTCGAGATCGGCATGAACGACCGCCTGTGCCGCCCGTTCCAGTGGGACGACACCCGCAAGCTCGACCGCGGCAAGGTGATGACGGCAGCGGAGCTGCAGGCCGGCAAGAAGTTCGGCCGCTACCTCGACGTCGACGGGGACGGCATTCCCTACCGCACGCTGCCTGGCACGCATCCCACCAAGGGCGCGTTCTTCACCCGCGGCACGTCGAAGGATGCGATGGCCCGCTACTCGGAAGAAGGCCACGACTACCAGGAGAACATGGAGCGGCTGCTGAAGAAGCATCACACCGCCCGCACCCTGGTGCCGCCCGCCATCATCCGCTCCGCCCCGGACCGGGCGAAATACGGCGCGATCTATTTCGGCACCACCAGCCCGGCGATGGCCGAGGCGGACGAGATCCTGGCGGAACAGGGCATCACGCTCGACCTCTGCCGGGTGCGCGGCTTCCCGTTCGGCGACGAGGTCGCGGCCTTCATCGCGGCGCACGACCATGTCTTCGTGGTCGAGCAGAACCGTGACGGCCAACTCCGCTCGTTGCTGGTGAACGAGCTGGAGATCGACCCGAAGCGGCTGGGCAAGATCGTCCATTACGACGGCACGCCGATCACCGCCCGCTTCATCGCCGACGCCATCGCGCGCCGGCTGCAACCCACGCCGGTGGCCTCCCTGCGAGAGGTGGTGTCATGACCTTCCTGCCGAAACCCAAGCTGCACCACCCCGACCTGCAGAAGAACGCCCTCGGCTACACGCGGCGCGACTACGAAGGCCCGGTCTCCACGCTGTGCGCCGGCTGCGGCCATGATTCGATCAGTGCCGCGATCGTGCGCGCCTGCTTCGAGCTCGACATCGCGCCGCACCGCGTCGCCAAGCTGTCCGGCATCGGCTGCTCGTCCAAGACACCCACGTATTTCCTGGGGGCCTCGCACGGGTTCAACTCGGTGCACGGGCGCATGCCCTCGGTCGCCACCGGTGCCAACATCGCCAATCGGGAGCTGATCTATCTCGGCGTCTCCGGCGACGGCGACAGCGCCTCGATCGGTCTCGGCCAGTTCGCCCATGCGATGCGCCGCGGCGTGAACATGGTCTACATCGTCGAGAACAACGGGGTGTACGGCCTGACCAAGGGCCAGTTCTCCGCCACCGCCGACAAGGGCGCGAAGTCGAAGCGGGGCGTCGTCAACACCGACGAACCGATCGACCTCGTCGGCCTCGCCCTGCAGCTCGGCGCCACCTTCGTCGCGCGTAGCTTCTCGGGGGACAAGGCCCAGCTCGTGCCGCTGATCGAGGCCGCGCTGAAGCACCAGGGCGCCGCCTTCATCGACTGCATCTCCCCCTGTGTCGCCTTCAACAACCACGAAGGTTCCACCAAGAGCTTCGACTTCGTGCGCGAGCACAACGAGGCGGTGAACGCGCTCGACCTCATGCTGCCGCGCGAGGAGATCACCGCCGACTATGCGCCGGGGACGGTGGAGCTGGTGACCCAGCACGACGGATCGGTGCTGCGCCTGCGCAAGCTGCACACCGACTACGACGTGCACGACCGGGTCGCCGCGCTGACCTACATGCAGGAACGCCACGCGGCCGGCGAGATCGTCACCGGCCTGCTCTACGTCGATCCGGAACCGCGCGACCTGCACGCGGCGCTGAAGACCTGCGCCACGCCGTTGAACGCGCTGGACGATGCGGCCCTGATCCCAGGATCCGCCGCGCTGGACAAGCTGAACGCCTCGCTGCGCTGAGGCGCTGAGCCACACGCGGCAGGCAGCACGGGCACGCCTGCCGCTCCAGGCCGTGACCCGCTGCCGCTCCGGGGCGTGACCCGCTTTCGTGAGACATGGCGAACCCGGGTGGGGCGAGCGTCGTTGACGTGGGACCCCGACAACGGAGTTCGCCATGTCAGCCCATCCGCCGCCCGTCCCGCCCGATCAGCGCAGCCCGAAGGGCACCGGCACCGACCGCAGCCAGGCCGCGTCCGTCGGTGGTGAGGCCGATCCGCGCAAGGCCGACCCCGCCAACCGCAACCTCGCGGAGCAGGGACGCCAGGGCGCGATCAAGCAGAACACCACCAACAAGGGGCTGCAGCACGACCGATGAGCAAGGACAGCACGAAGAGCCCCGCAACCGAACGGTTCGGCGGTCCGGGCAGCAGCCACCAGGATCGTGAGCATCCCGGGAAGAACCACCAGCCCACCGGCAAGAAGGGCGGCGGTGACGCGCCGCACGGCGCCGCGCCGGGCGAGCCCACCAACCCGCGGGAGAGCCGGGTGTCCGGCGGCGGCGGCGAGCGCGACCGCCACCACACCCACACCAGCGAGCGGTCATGACCGCCGAGACCAGCGATCAGCTCCGCGCGGATATCGACAGCGGCCGCACCGGCGACAAGGTCGGCGTCTCCGACCCCGCCGCGGCGCCGCTGGGTGCCGACGACGAGGCGGCAGGCGTTCCGCCATCCAAGGAAGCGGTGCGCCAGGCGGCGCAGATGGAGGGCCTGGGACCGACCACGGCGTCTGCCACCCGCTCGCCCACCGCCCCCGTGGTGCTGGTCATGGGCGGCGCGCTCGCGGTGGTGGTGCTGGGCGCGATCTGGGTGCTGGTCTTCGGCTGACGGCGCCCGATCGATCGCCGGCGGACGGCCTGGTCACTTCAGCGGCCAGGACCAGACGATCAGCCACGTGCCCGCGATCGCGACCAGCACGGAGAGCGGCAGGCCCAGCCGCCAATAGTCGCCGAACCGATAGCCGGCGGGTCGCATCACCAGCGTGCTGTTCTGGTGCCCGATCGGGGTCAGGAAGTCGCACGCCGCCCCGAACGCCACCGCCATCAGGAACGGGTCGGGGCCGAAGCCCAGGTTCTTCGCCACCACGGCCGCTACCGGCCCCATCACCAGCACCGCCGCGGCGTGATGCAGGAACGGCGTGACCAGCATCGAGACGACCAGGATCAGCCCGACGGCGAGCATCCCCGGAAGCTGCGCCGCGATCAGCGTGAGCCCGTCGGCCAGCAGCTTGGCGGTGCCCGTGTCCTTCAGCGACTCGCCCACCGGGATCAGGCACCCGAGCATCACGATCACGGGCCAGTCGATCGCTTCGTAGGCTTCGCGGACGGTGATCAGCCGCAGCAGCAGGATCACCGTGGCG
Organism: Rhodospirillales bacterium; assembly: GCA_017304945.1. Lineage (GTDB taxonomy): Bacteria > Pseudomonadota > Alphaproteobacteria > Acetobacterales > Acetobacteraceae > Rhodopila. The sequence continues at coordinate 31,104 of JAFKLG010000070.1, read as the reverse complement.
GCGACGAAGAACCCCACCTCCACGTCCACCCAGCGCATCCCGATCGCCAGCAGCGCGGCGAGCAGGATCAGCAGCGGCAGCGCGCGGGTGCGCGGCCGTCCGATCGCCAGGTTGCGCTCGGCCAGCGGCAAGAGGGACAGCTTCTCCAGCGCGTCGGCCAAGGCCGTGGTGCGGCCTTGCAGCACGATGATGTCGCCCGGCTCGAACCGACGCTCCGACAGGCGCTGCGCCGCGCGCCGGCCGGTGCGGACCGCCAGGACGTTCACCTCGTAGGTCTGGCGCAGGTGCAGGCCCTTGGGCGTGCGGCCGATCAGCAGGGAGTTCGGTCCCACGACGGCTTCCGTCGCTTCGAGCTCGTCCTCCTTGCCGTGCGGCCGAAGCTGCTCGAGCTGTTCGGCGTTGAGCAGCCGCAGCCCGGCCTGATCGATCACCGGCTGCAGCGCCGTCGGATCGCCCTGCAGGACCAGCACGTCGTCCGCGAACAGGGTCCAGTGGCTGCGCGGCACGTAGCGGTGCGACTCCTCGCGGATGATGGCGGCGACCGACATGGTCCCCTCGCCCAGCGCCTCCAGCTCGCCCACGGTCTTGCCGACCAGCGGCGAATCCGGCGGCAACAGGGCCTCGCTCGTATAGTCCTCGATGGAGAAGCGCTTCTCGGCGGAGCGCTGGCCACGGCGGTTGGCCGGCAGCAGGCGCCAGCCGAGGGCGAGGAAGACGATCGCCACGATCGAGAGCGGCAGGCCGATGGAGGTGTAGTCGAACAGGCCGTAGGGGTGGCCGGTGACCTGCTGGCGCACCTCGGAGATCAGGATGTTGGGCGAGGTGCCGATCTGCGTGATGGTGCCGCCGATCAGGGAGCCGAAGGCGAGCGGCATCAGGTAGCGGGATACCGGGCGATTGCGCTGCTCCGCCGCCTGGATCGCGACCGGCATGAAGACGCCCAGCGCACCGACATTCTTCACGAAGGCGGACAGGAAGGTAACCGCGGCGGTCAGGGCGCCGACCTGCAGCGTGGTGGAGTCGAGCCGGCGCAGCAGGCGGCGCATCCAGAGTTCGATCAGGCCGGAGACGGCGACCGCGCGGCTGATCACCAGCACCGAGGCGATGATGATGATCACCGGGCTCGAGAAGCCGCTGAAGGCCTTGTGCGCGGGGACGACGCCCAGCAGGGCCGCGACGGAGAGCGCGGTGGCGCCGACGAGGTCGTAACGGAGGCGGTCGGACAGGAACAGCACCAGCATGCCGGCGATGATCGCCAGCGACTCGATCTGCGGGAGGGTCAAGGCGGCGCGGCCTCCAGGACGGGGGTGCGCGGAATGCGCTCTTCGCTTCTTGGCGCCGTTACCTGGATGATACAACCGCAGCGGCGGTCAGAAAGCGGGGAGGCTCATACCGCCCGCTCCGTCGACGACCTCGCCGTTTTGCGCTGCGCGCGGGTTGGTCGGCAGGTTGCTCAGCCGATCTCGGCGAACGCAGAGGTGATGAGGCGCGGAATCGTCGGCCACGCCGTCAGGACCCAGTAGCAGAACAGCAGCATGGCGATCCACGCGACCGAAACGAAGAACGCCCGCGCACTATATGCTTCCCGTCGCCGCCCGCCCATCGGTTGACTCCTGCAATTGTACGCGACGTCGGGATAGGGGAGGCCGAAGCGCGATGCAGTGAATTTTCTCACTGATTGCGGCAGATTTTAGCGCGGACCGTGTAACGTTTGCCACATTGCGGGTGGCTGCCAGACCGGCAACGCATAGGTGTGATCGTAAGCGCCGGTCATAGTCCCGAAACACACCGTGGAGGGAGGGTCCAGGCCTTGAGCGAGAATACCATGACCGCGACCCAGCACGGCGTTCCGCCCAGCCTCGCCGCGAGCCTGCCGAACGCCGTCGCCGCGACCGCCCCGCGCGGCAGCGCCGACGCCCTCCCGCGTGAGGCCGCCCTGGGTGCCGCTCGCCCGGCCGCCGATGCCAACACCACGCTGGCGATCCTGGTCTCGCTGAGCGTCTGCCACCTGCTCAACGACATGAACCAGTCGCTGGTCCCGGCGCTGTATCCGATCCTGAAGGACTCGTACCATCTCGACTTCGGCCAGATCGGGCTGATCACGCTGGCCTTCCAGCTCACCGCCTCGATGCTGCAGCCAGTGGTCGGCATGGTGACCGACAAGCGGCCGCAGCCATTTTCCCTGCCCATCGCGATGTGCTGCAGCCTCGCCGGCCTGCTGCTGCTGTCGGTCGCCAGCTCCTACCCGGTGATCCTGCTGGCCGCCGCCATGGTGGGCGTCGGCTCGTCCGTGTTCCATCCGGAGTCGTCGCGGGTGGCGCGGATGGCCTCCGGCGGGCGCTACGGGTTTGCCCAGTCGCTGTTCCAGATGGGCGGCAGCACGGGGTCCGCGATCGGGCCGCTGCTGGCCGCCTTCATCGTGGTGCCGCGCGGCCAGGGCAGCATCGCCTGGTTCTCGGCGGCGGCGCTGCTCGCAATCGTGCTGCTGGCCAATGTCAGCCTGTGGTACAGCCGGCATCCGGCAATGGCGGCGCGGCGCGGCCGCCGGCAACCCAGCGCGGTCGTCCCCTCCCCGCTGCCGCGCGCCAAGGTGGTGGGCGCGCTGGCGGTGATCCTGGTGCTGATGTTCTCCAAGAACGTCTACACCTCGAGCCTCAGCTCCTATTACACCTTCTACCTGATCCAGAAGTTCCACCTCTCGGTGCAGGACGCGCAGTTCCTGCTGTTCGCCTTTCTCGGCGCGGTGGCGGTCGGCACCTTCGCCGGCGGGCCGATCGGGGACCGGTTCGGGCGCAAGCCGGTGATCTGGTTCTCCATCCTGGGCGCCTTCCCCTTCGCGCTGATGCTGCCCTACGCCAGCCTCTTCTGGACCGCGGTGCTGACCATCGTGATCGGCCTCATCCTCGCCTCCGCCTTCTCCGCGATCGTGGTCTACGCGCAGGAGCTGATGCCCGGCCGGGTCGGCATGGTCGCCGGCATGATGTTCGGCTTCTCCTTCGGCCTCGGCGGGCTCGGGGCCGCCGCCCTGGGTGAAATCGCCGACTGGACCAGCATCGACACCGTGTACAAGCTCTGCTCCTTCCTGCCCCTGATCGGGCTGATGACGGCACTGCTGCCCGACGTGGAGCCACGCCGCTGACCGGAGAGTTCGCATGCCGACCCGCCTGACCGAGGCCGAACGCAGCGCGCTCGCCACCCGTCTCCCGGCCTGGGCGCTGGTGGACGGCCGCGACGCGATCCGGCGTGAGTTCCGCTTCGCCGATTTCGGCGCCGCCTTCGGCTTCATGACCCGGGTCGCCCTGCTGGCCGAGAAGCACGACCACCATCCGGACTGGTCCAATGTCTGGAACACGGTGCGGATCGAGCTGACCACGCATGACGCGGGCGGGCTGAGCGAACGCGACGTCCGCCTCGCGCTGGCGATCGACGCGCTGCTGGCATGAGCGACGCGGTCAGCCTCCCGGAACGCGCCGCCCTGGTCCGGCGCGCCGCCGCACGGCTCTGCCTGCGGCTGGGCTGGGTGCCGCTGCACGAGGTGCCGCTGCCGAACGGCCGCCGGGCCGACATCCTCGCGCTGCAGCCGGACGGATGCTTCGCCTGCATCGAGGTGAAGTCGGGGCCGCGTGACTTCCTGACGGACCTGAAATGGCCGGAATACCGGGCCTTTTCCGACTCGCTGTATTTCGCGGTCGACGCGGACTTCCCGCGCGCGCTGCTCCCGGCCGAAACCGGATGGATCGTCGCCGCGGAGCTGGAGGCCGACCTTCTGCAGGAGGCTCCGCGGCATCCGCTGCCTCCCGCCCGCCGCCGGGCCCTGCTGCACCGCTTCGCCATGCTGTCGGGCGCGCGGCTGGCGGCGCTCGAGGATCCGGCCGCAGTCACCGATTTACGGGCGGCGCTCCGCGTCGAGTAATCGCCGGTCATCGGCAAGAACCCACGAATCATCGCGTGGGTCGCTCACGATTCTATCGTAACGGTCACGAAGTTATTGCACCCGATGGATGCATACGGATATGAGCAGCCATTCGCCGCCGATCGCGTATTTTCAAGGATGCACCATGCAGCCCGCCCCTCTTCCTGAAAACGAATTGGAACGTCTCGAGGCGTTGCGGTCGTACGCCATCCTGGATACTGCCTGCGAGACGAGCTTCGACGATATCGCACGCCTGGCCGCGCGGCTGTTGCGCGCCCCGATGGCGGCGGTGTCGCTCATCGACGCCGATCGCCAATGGTTCAAGGCGCGGGTCGGGATCGGCGTGCCGGAAACGCCGCGGGAACATGCCTTCTGTGCCCATGCGATCCTGGCGGACACCCCGCTCGTCGTGCCGGATGCGCGTGAGGATCCCCGTTTCTTCGACAATCCCCTGGTGGCGGATGATCCGTCGATCCGGTTCTACGCCGGCGTTCCGCTCGTGGCGCCGAACGGCCACGCGCTGGGCAGCCTGTGCGTGATCGACCAGGAGCGGCGGACCCTGTCCGACGACGACCTCGAAATCCTGGTCTCGCTCGCCCGCACCGTGATGACGACGCTCGAGCTGCATCGCGCGATGATCCAGGTCCGGACGCTGGCGATGACCGACGTGCTGACCGGCCTCGCCAACCGCGCCGCCCTGCTCGATGGGTTGGAAGCGCGGCTCGCACGCCCATGGGCCCCGCTCGCGATGCTCTATCTCGACCTGGACGGGTTCAAGCGGGTCAACGACCTGCATGGGCACGCGACCGGTGACACGGTGCTGCGCCGTGTCGCCGACCTGCTGCGCGCTCATGCGGCGCCGGGGGACCTCGTCGCGCGCATCGGCGGGGACGAGTTCATCGTGCTGCCCGCGAGCGCCGTGGCGGCGGACCCGATGGAGTTCGCCGAACGGCTGCACGCCGCGATCGCGATGGAAATGGCGGTAGGCGGCTGGCCGGTGACGGTTTCGATCGGGGCGATCCTGTTCGCCGACCGGCCGCACGACCTGGGAACCGCCCTGTCGGCGGCCGATGCGCTGATGTACGGCGCCAAGCTCGCCGGCAAGGACCGGGTCGTCGGCGGGACGGAGCGCGCGGCGGCCGCCTGACCGCCGCGCCGTCGCTCAGGAAACCCGGACGTTGCGGAACTGCCAGGGATCGTCGCGGTCGACATCCTCGGGGAACAGGCGCTCGCGGTCCTGCAGCGGCGTCCAATCGGAATAGACCCCGACCATGTCACCCAGATACGGGCCGGCGACCTCCAGGATGCGGCGGTGGTCGAGCTGGTCGGCCTCCACCAGGCCGGCACGCGGGTTCTCGATCGCCCAGACCAGCCCCGCCAGCACCGCCGCCGTCACCTGCAGGCTGGTGGCGTTGTTGTGCGGCGCCAGGCGGCGCGCCGCCTCGATCGACAGGCGGGAGCCGTACCAGTAGGCCGTCTTCGCGTGGCCGAGCAGCAGCACGCCCAGCTCGTCGATGCCCGAGACGATCTCGTCCATCATCAGGCGCTGGCTCGCCTGCATCTCCCAGTTCTTGCCGGCAATCTCGTGCAGCGACAGCACGGCGTCGTCGCACGGGTGGTAGGCGTAGTGCACGGTCGGCCGATAGGCGACGCGGCTGCCGTCGCGCACCGTGTAGTAGTCGGCGATCGAGACCGACTCGTTGTGGGTGATCAGCCAGCCGTGGTACGGCCCCTCGAGCGGCGTCCAGCTCCTCACACGGGTCGAGGCGCCGGGCCGCATCAGGTAGATCGCCGCATCGCAACCGAAATCGTGGCGCCTTCCGTCCGGCGGCAGGCTCGCCTCGTGACTGCCCCAGCCGAGTTCGGCCGGCTGGCAGCCTTCGCCGACGAAGCCGTCGATCGACCAGGTGTTGACGAACTCGCCGCGCTGCTTCGGGCGGTTCGCGGTCTGGGTATCCCGTTCGGCGATATGGATCGCGCGCACGCCCAGGCGCTGCGCCAGCGCCGCCCAGCCGGTGCGGTCGGCCGGGATCGTGGCGTCGACGCCGGTGTCACGCGCCACGTCGAGCAGCGCCTGCTTGACGAAGTGCGACACGAGGCCGGGATTGGCGCCATGGGTCAGCACGGCGGTCGGTGCCGGACCGGGCGTGGCGAGGGCCAGCGCCGATTCCCGCAGCGCGTAGTTCGAGCGCTGGGAGGGCGTGAGCGACGGGTCGGTATAGCCGCCGGCCCAGGGCTCGATGCAGGTATCGAGGTAGAGCGCGCCCAACTCCCGGCACAGGCCGATCAGCGCGACCGAGGAGACGTCGACCGACAGGTTGAGCAGGAAGTCGCCGTCCCCCAGCAGCGGCACCAGCACGTCCCGCAGGTTGTCGCGCGTGAGCGGCGTGACCGTGAACGGCACGCCGTACTGCTCTGCCACCTGGGCACCGCGCGCGTCGCCGGTCACGACGTGGATCTGCGTGGCCGGCATGTCGATGTGGCGCAGGATCAGGGGCAGCACGCCCTGGCCGATCGAGCCGCACCCGAGCATGACGAGACGGCCGCGGAAGGCGACGTGTTTCATCGCGAAGTCCTTTCAGGTCGCGGAGTGTCTACGCGGCCTCAAGCGGCGCGTTGCGTGACGATTGGCTGATATCCGGCGGTCTCCAGCATCGGCCGGTCGCTGACCTCGACGATCCGCGCCTGGTCGAAGCCGTTGAACGCGGTGCGCAGGCAGGCGCCGTACGCCCCCAATTGGCCGACCTCGATCCAGTCGCCCTCGGCAATGTCCGCGGGCAGCAGGAACGGGCCCTGCATGACGTCGGCACTGTCGCAGGTCGGCCCGAAGAACGAGAACGGCACCAGCCCCTCCTCCTCTGCCACGCCGGGACGGATGCGCCGCACCGGGAAGCGGAAGGCGAGCGCGCCCGCGTCGGACAGCGAGCCGTAGACGCCGTCGTTGACGAACAGCGCGTTCTCCCGGCGGTGCTGAACCTGCACGACCACCGACGCGCCGCCCGCGACGAGCGCGCGGCCCGGTTCGGCCCAGAGCGCCGCACCCGGCAGGTCGAGCGCCTCGAACCCGGCCTCGATCTCGGCGAGGAAGGCGCCGAGCGGAGGCGGCTCCTGGTCGGGATAGGCGACCGGGAAGCCACCGCCGACATCGACGATCTCGACCGGCACCCCGGCGGCGCGGATCACCGACCCGGCGAGCGCCAGGGCGTCGCGCCAGGCGAGCGGATCGAGGCACTGCGAGCCGACATGGAAGCTGACGCCGAGCTTGCCGGCGAGCGGCCGCGCGGCGCGCAGCAGGGCGGCGGCGAGGTCGGGTGCGGCCCCGAACTTGCCGGACAGGTCGAGCCGCGCGTCGCCCTTGGGCAGCGCGAGGCGGATGACGAGGTCCGGCTGGCCGGGCACGCCGGTGGCGGCGATCTCGGTGCGCAGCTTGTCGAGCTCCGCGGCGCTGTCGAGCACGAAGGTGCGCACGCCGAGCGCGGCCCAGGCTTCGCGGATCGCGCCGCGGGCCTTGACCGGGTGCATGAAGTGCAGGCCGGCGTCCGGGAACATGCTGCGGACCAGGCGCAGTTCAGCGAGCGAGGCGCAGTCGAACTGCGTCACGCCGCCCTCCGCGAGCGCGCGGAGCATGGCCGGATCGGGATTGCACTTCACGGCGTACAACACGTCGCCGGGGAAGGCGCCCAGGAAGGTGCGCGCCGTCTCCGCGACCACGGCGGGGCGCAGGCAGTGCAGCGGCTCCTCCGGCCGTTCGGCCGCGACGATCGCGTCCACGGTGGGCAGGCGGAGCGGCAGGTCGGTGAAGCGCCGGCGCAGGGGCGAGACGGCGGAACGGGTGCGCAGCACGGACATCGCGGTATCCTCGCGAACACGCAGGCACGCGGTTGGACGTGCCTGGGGTGACCGAAACGGGGATGGAGATACGGATCGCGCGCTGTGGCGCGGCGACCAGGATCAGACGATGCGGCTGGTACTTCGCATCGCGGTGCAAGCGGACATAGCCGTTTCCCTAACGACTCCGGCCCACAAGGCCGGATCCATCGAAAAGGACGCGTTTTCCCGTCGTTGCTGTGCCCTTGGCGCGACCCGCGAACGGGGTTGGCCAGGGGGGCTCGCGGCACGTGCGATGCGTCACCGCCCCGCCGGAATGGCGAAGCGAGGAGCGCGATATAGGGGTCGGATGCCGGGGGGAGGCATGTCCATTGCGCATGGACATCTTCGCGCAGCGCATGACGACGGAGGACGGCCCGTGCCGCCGCCCAGTCGCGACCGGATACGCAACGTGTCGTGAAGGCACCCGAACGCGGGGACGGCGTTCCGGCGCCGGGTTATCGGAAGGAGTGATCATGATCAGGTCGGCATGTCTGCTCGTCCCCGCGACCGCATTGCTGCTGGGCCTCGCGGCGCCCGCGATCGCCGCCAACGCGGACCATCCTTACAGCAACGTCGACAAGCGCAACGACGCCGGGAACGACACCGGCGACAACCGGGTCGAGGGCCTCAACAGCGGGCAGCTCAACGAGAACTACAAGGGGCCGGTGCAACTGCGGGCGCCAGGCGCGCCGTCGGCCGGCACCACCTCGACGCCGCCCGGCGCGGTGGCGGTCGCGCCCTCCAGCCCCGCGCGCTGAGCGGGGCCTTGGCCGCGCTGGCGGTGGACCGGCACGCGGGGTGAGCGGCGGGCCCGTCAGGCGCCCATCAGGGCGAGGTATTCCCACGCCAGGGTGGCGCCGGCGAGCGCGGTGATCTCGGCCGTGTCATAGGCCGGGGCGACCTCGACGACGTCCATGCCGCGGAAATCGAGACCGCGCAGCCGGCGCAGGATCGCCTGTGCCTGCCAGGAGGCGAGTCCGCCGATTTCGGGGGTGCCGGTGCCGGGCGCGAACGCCGGATCGAGCGCGTCGATGTCGAAGCTGAGATAGGCGGGGGCATCGCCGATCACGGCGCGGATCTGGTCCGCCACCGCGCCGGGCGTGGTCGCGTGCACGTCCTGGGCGGACAGGATCGTGACCCCCTGCCCCACCGTCCAATCCCAGACGGCGCGCTGTACCGGGGAGCGGATGCCGACCTGGATCATGCGGGCCGGATCGACCAGGCGCTCGCGGATCGCGTGATAGAAGACCGACCCATGCGCGAAGGCCTGGCCGAAATTGTCGGGCCAAGTGTCGACATGCGCGTCGAAATGCACGAGCGCGAGCGGCTCACCCACGCGGCCGGCGAGGGCGCGGAGCAGCGGCAGGGTGATCCCGTGCTCGCCGCCGAGCGCGATCAGGTGACCGAAGGCGGCGGCCGCGCTCTCGATGCGGGTGAGGCTGCCGGGGATGTCCCCCAGCGCGAGCGGCAGGTCCCCGCAATCGGCGAGATCGAGCGCGGCGGGGTCGATCCAGGCCTGCGGATGATCTCCATCCACCAGCATCCGGCTGGCGCGCCGGATCGCCGCCGGCCCTTCGCGCGTGCCGGAGCGGTTGGTGGTGCCGATATCGAGCGGCACGCCCGCGACGACGAAGCGCGCGGCTGGATCGCGGCGGGTCACGCCGAGAAAGCCGAAGGGCACCGCATAGGTCGGGGTCTCGGCCACGCTCAGGCCCTCCCCGCTACGGTCCTGCCGGCGCGTGCGCCAGCGAGACCTCGGCGGGACCGCGCGGGAGACGGGGCGTGCGGCGCGCCGGCGGAGGCGGGAATGGCGGCGGGCAGGCGGGAGGCGCGCATGCATCCGTTCCTTGGCGGTGTCGGTCGGCATGCATGGACTGGGTCGCTGCCGGTGGATGCGTCGTAGCGCCTTCCAGCGGTTGGCGTGAAGCGTGGGGTGCGGGATCTAGCTCGCCATGCGCGCGAATCTCGCGCAACGGCGGCTCGGTCGCGCCCGCGCGCGACCGGGGTACCGCGGCGGCTAGGTCGAGGCCGGCCGCGCGTGGGGCGTCGCGGACAGATGCCGGCGCGGCATACGCGCCAGGAACGCCTCGAGTTCTTCGGCCGTCTGCAGCAGGACCTGAAACGCCACCGGATCCTGGGCCTGCCGCGCGAGAACCCGCAATGCGTGGGGGTCGGTCGCCAATCCCTGCATGCTCGCCTCCATCATTCCGCGGACGTACTCGGATCCGGCCTCGGATGGCAGACGTACTTGTACGTAAATGCGGCTGTGATGACGCGGCCGTGAACACGGCCGCGATGACCTGCATTCGACTGCGATCGCATGCGGCGCCGCGCCGCGGGGCGAACGGCCAAACCCGCAGGTCCTGCCTCGGAATTTTCGCGCCGGATTGCGCTGCATCAAGGCGCGCACTGCCGCGCATGCCTAGGAGGGAGGACAGATCGGACACGGACCGATCATTCCCAACGGGCGCCGTTCGGCGTCGACTTTCGGAGGGCACCGCCCATGAGCATGAGCAAGAGCACCCTCGCCTCGACGCCGCCGCCGCTGATGGCGCATTCGCAATGGTCGCCGGCACCGGTGCTGAAGAAGATCTCGCCGCTGCTGGTGTTCGCGGTGATTGCCGCGCTTCCGGTGCCGGCCGGCTTGGCGCAGCACAGTTGGTATTACGTCGCGATCTTCGCCGCGGTGATCGTGGGGCTGATCGTGGAGCCGATCCCGGCAGCGGCGGTCGGGCTCACCGGCCTGATCGCGGCCGCCGCGGTCCCGCAATTCGTGCTGTACTCGCCCGAACAGTTGGCGAAGCCCGGGTTCAGCGCGACGAGTTCCGCGGTCGCCTGGGCCTTGTCGGGATTCTCCAATTCCACCGTCTGGCTCATCTTCGCGGCCTTCATCTTCTCCCTCGGCTACGAGAAGACCGGCCTGGGGCGTCGCATTGCCCTCTGTCTCGTTTCCGCCCTCGGCGGGCGCACGCTGTCACTCGGGTATGCGGTGACCTTCGCGGACGCGATCCTGGCGCCGTTCACGCCGTCGAACACGGCGCGCAGCGGCGGAACGATCTTCCCGGTGATCAAGAACCTCCCGGACCTGTACGACTCGAAGCCGAACGATCCGTCCTCACGGCGGATCGGCGGCTACCTGATGTGGACCGCGGTTGCCGCGACCTGCATCACCAGCTCCATGTTCCTGACCGGACTGGCGCCGAACCTTCTGGCGCTCGAACTCGTGCGCAAGACGGCGCATGTGGAACTGAGCTGGATGCGGTGGTTCCTGGCGTTCCTGCCGGTCGGCGCGGTGCTGCTGCTGCTGACGCCCTGGCTCATCTACAAGCTCTACCCGCCGGAGGTGAAGCGCAGTCCGGAGGTGCCCGCCTGGGCGCGTGAGGAGTTGCGCAAGCTCGGGCCGCTCAGCCGGCGTGAGGGCGTGCTGATCGCCCTGGTCGTGGGTGCGCTGGCGCTGTGGATTTTCGGCACCAGCATCATGGAGCCGGCCACCGCGGCGATCCTGGTGGTGTCGCTGCTGGTCCTGACCCGCACGGTGTCGTGGGACGACGTGCTGGCGGACAAGCCGGCCTGGAACACGCTGGTGTGGTTCGGCACGTTGGTGCCGCTTGCGGCCGGGCTGGTGCAGGTCGGGGTGGTGAAGTGGCTGGCGGGGCTGCTGGGGGCGCAGCTCACCGGCCTGCCCATCCTGCCGGCGATGCTGGCGATCGTGCTGGCGTTCTTCCTGCTGCACTACCTGTTCGCGAGCGTGACGGCGCATGTGACGGCGCTGTTGCCGGTGATGCTGTCGGTGGGGGCGGCGATCCCGGGCATGCCGATGGAGTCGCTGGCGCTGCTGTTGTGCCTCAGCCTCGGGATCATGGGCATCATCTCGCCTTTCGCGACCGGTCCGAGCCCGATTTATGCGGGAAGCGGGTATCTTCCGGCGGCGGATTACTGGCGGCTGGGCAGCATTTTCGGCGCGATCTTCCTGGGGGTGTTCCTGGTGGTCGGGGTGCCGATGCTGGTGCTGTTCGGCTGAGTGCGGCGCAGACGCGAACAACGCCGGCAGGGGAACCTGCCGGCGTTGTCGGTTCTATGAGTCGGGCGCGGCGCCTTGGCTAGCTGGTGCCGCGACTGGCGTGTAAGTGCCGGCGCTTGGGGTCAGGCGCTGGCGCGACGGGCGCTGACGGTTTCGCGCGCGGGCGCAGGGTTCTTCTTCATGGCCACGCCGGCCTCCCCCATGATGCCGCGCAGGTCGCGCAGGAAGGCGGCGCCTTTCAGCGTGCGCTGCACGAGGACGCTGCGGCGATCGAGCGGATCGATCTTGCGGCGGGCGAGATCGAGTTCCCCGAGCCGGTCGAGGGCGCGGGTGATCGCGGGCTTCGAGACGTTCAGTTCCGCCGAGAGGCCGCGCACGGTGTGGCCGCCGTCCCGGAGATAGCAGGTCAGGAAGACCGCGAGCTGGCGTGCGGACAGGTCGGGCCCGTCACGTCGTACCAGCGCGACCACGGTTTCCCGAAGGATGCCGACGAGCTGGTCTGCGGTCTGGGAGGTAGCCATTTGGGAGATCCCTTCCTGTGCGAGGCCGGATCGGCGACACCTCGAAACCAAATAACATCGAACGCTACGATGTCAACTTTGTTGCGACATCATAACCGGGATTATTTGTTCACGCCTCAGTGACCCGCCCGAGCCGACGCGTCAACCCCAGCGCTCATTCACCGATGCGAACAATGCGCGCATCGCCATCGCCTCACCGCCTTCCGGACGGCCTGGCGTGGTTTGGTCGTTCCAAGCATACAAGTCCAGATGCAGCCAGTTTGTGTCTGCCGAAACAAAACGCTGCAAAAATAAGGCGGCCACTATTGCTCCAGCATAGGGCTTTGATGAAACATTGTTCATCTCCGCAACCGAACTGGAGAGCCAGCTCGCGTAGCCTGGCCAGAGAGGCAGGCGCCATACCGGATCGTGCACGCCCTGGCCGGCCCGCATGACCGACTCGGCCCAGCCATCCTCGTTGCTGAACAGAGCGGGCAGGTCGGGGCCCAAGGCCACCCGCGCCGCGCCGGTCAGCGTCGCGCAGTCCACCAGCAGCGCCGGCGCTTCCTCGCAGGCTTCGGCGAGGAGGTCGCACAGCACCAGCCGCCCCTCCGCATCGGTGTTGCCGATCTCGACCGTGCGCCCGCTGCGGGTGCGGATCACGTCGAGCGGGCGCATGGCGTCGCCGGAGACCGAGTTCTCCACGCAACCGACACGGACCGCGAGCCGGATCGGCAGGTCGGCCTCCATGATCATGCGGGCGAGGCCCAGCACGGTGGCCGCGCCGCCCATGTCCTTCTTCATCCGCAGCATGCCGGCGGAGGGCTTGAGGTCGTAGCCGCCGCTGTCGAAGCACACGCCCTTGCCGCACAGCGAGAGCAGCGGCGCATCGTCGTGCGCGCGGCTGCCGCGCCAGTGGAAGGTGGTGACGCGCGGCGGCCGCACGGAGCCGCGTCCCACCGCGGCGACGGTGGGATAGTCACGCGCCAGCGCCTCGCCCTCGCTCACGCTGACGGTGGCGCCGTGGCGCCGGCCCAGGGAAGCGGCGAACTCCGCCAGTTCGACCGGGCCGAGCAGGTTGGCGGGCGTGTTGATCAGGTCGCGCACCATCCAGGTGGCGGCGGCGTGGGACAGGCTGCGCGGCGCGCCACCCTCGGGCAGGACCAGCCGCGCCAGCGTCTTCTCGCTGGGTTTCAGCGTCGTGTAGCGGTAGGCGCCGAGGCAGAAGCCCAGCACGGCGGCGTCGGCATCGTAGGCGCCTGGCTGAAGCTGCCAGGTGGTGCCCTCCGGCAGCCGGGTGGGCAGCGCGCCGAAGGGGAACGGGGTGGCGTCCTCGCCCAGGCCGAACACCGCGGCGGCGAGGCCGCCGTCGCCGGACAGCAGCACCAGCTCCCCGGCGCTGGCCTTGAAGCCGATCTCGCGCAGGAAGCCGGCCTGCGCGTCCGGCAGCGCCGCGAGCAGCTCCGGCAGGTCCGCGGGACGCACCGCGTGCAGCGGTCGCGCGCCGGCGGAGGCGGTCACCACACAATCGATCATCTGGTCTAGCATTCTGCGGCTCCTGTGCGTCCTCAGCGCGGACATGGTCGGTCCGGGGACTTTGCCCACGCCTCGCCCGCGCCGCTAGATTGCGCCGGACGATGGAGGGTGCCGATGCCGCAGGATCCGGTGGAGATGCTGGCCGATCTGATCGACGGAAAGGGCGGCAAGCAGTACGGGCTGCACGACCTGAACCAGCGCGCGCATGCGCTGCAGGCGGCCTTGCTGGCGGAGCAGTCGGGCTGCGACGCGGCGCTGATCACGGCGGCGCTGCTGCACGATATCGGCCACATGGTCCACGAGCTTGGGGAGAATCCGGCGGAAGCGGGGATCGACGACCGCCACGAGGAGCTGGGCCATGATTTCCTGCTGCGGTTCTTCGGCCCCGAGGTGACGGAACCGGTGCGGCTGCACGTGGCGGCGAAGCGGTATTTGTGCGCGGTGGAGCCCGACTATTTCGGGCGGCTGTCGAAAGACAGCGTGCTCAGCCTGCGCCTGCAGGGTGGCCCTATGTCGGCCGCGGAGGTGGCTTCGTTCGCGGCCGGTCCGCATGCGGCGGCGGCGGTGCAGTTGCGGCGGTTCGACGAGGCGGCGAAGGTGAAGGACCTGCCCACGCCGGACGTGCGGCATTTCTCCCAGTATGTGCGGGCGTGCCTGCGGGCTGACGCGGCAGCCTGACCAGGCCGGGCGTCGGGCCGGGGGGTCTGAACCGCCATCCCGGGCCGGCTGGCTGAGGGCCGCATCAGGGTGCCGGCGGGGGTGGCCGGGTCAAGCCCGGCCATGACGGCGTGAGGGTTCGGTGCGAGCGGCCAGGCTCCGGCGGGGCGAGGGCGTCACGGGGACGAGCCTTCGCCAGGGAAGGCGGCGCCAGCCGCCCCTCCCCGTCATGGCCGGGCTCGACCCGGCCACCCCCACCGGCACCATGCCGCGCACGACGGCATCCGCCGACCTCGTGCCCCCCGTCATGGCCGGGCTCGACCCGGCCACCCCCACCGGCACCATGCCGCGCGCGGCGGCGTCCGCCGACCTCGTGCCCTCTCCGTCATGGCCGGGCTCGACCCGGCCACCCCCACCGGCACCATGTCGCACACGACGGCATCGGCCGACCTCGTGCCCCCCGTCATGGCCGGGCTCGAGCCGGCCACCCCCACCGGCACTATGCCGCGCGCGGCGGCGTCCGTGAGCCCCCGGCCGTGCCAGGGGGAACGACGGGCCGCCTCAGGCCTTCCCGGGGTAGTCGGGGTCCGTGAGGAACGGGTACGGACCCGGATAGCTCTCCACATATGCGGTGTGGGAGACGAACCCGTCCGCCGCGCTCCAGGCATGGAGCTGGAAGGCCGGCGGCTCCATCACGAAGGCGGACGGAGCCTCCGGGTGCAGCGCCAGCTCCACCTGATGCGCGACAGACGGCGCGATCGAGGCGATCGCCTGGGCGACGCGGGCCACGATCGGCCGATGATGGTGGCCGCAGACGACCCGCTCCACCTGCTTGTGCCGCGCGATCACGGCGGCAAAGGACGCCGGGTCCTGCAGCGCGATCCGGTCCATGTGCGCGATGCCGCAGGTGAAGGGCGGGTGGTGCATGCCGATCAGCGTCGGCCGGTCGGGCGCGGCCGCCAGCGTGCGGTCGAGCCAGTCGAGCTGCGCCGGCCGCAGCGCGCCATGTCCCGCGCCCGGCACCACCGTGTCGAGCATGACGACGCGCACAGGACCGCAATCGACGGCGTATTGCACGTATTCCGGATCCGCCGTCACGCCGAACCACGCGGCAAGACCGGCGCGCAGGTTCTCCCGCCGATCGTGGTTGCCGGGGATCAGGTAGACGGGCATGCGCAGCGTCCGCCGCAGCATGTCGGCCAGGTTGGCGTATTCCGCCGGCAGCCCGCACTCGGTCAGGTCGCCGGTGATCAGCACCGCATCCGGCACCGGGTCGAGCGCCGCCACGGCGCGCAAGGCGCGCAGCGTCAACGCATTGGTTTCGGACACACGGTTCGCCGCCTGGCCCACGGGCCGGACATGCAGGTCGGTCAATTGGCAGATGAGCATCGGTGGTTTTCCCGTCACTGCGGCAGCTTGAGCGCGGTCTGCTCGACATACGGGCGCATCAGCGCATCGGCCTGCTTCTGCGCCTCGGCCATCGCCGCCTCCGGCGTCGCCTTGCCGGACAGCACCGCCTGCACCCCGTCCTCCAGCGCCTTGCGCACGCCGATGACGTTGTAGGTGGCGAACCAGCCCCGCGCGTAGGCGAGCTGGTCGAGGGCAACCTTGGCGTCCGGATGCTCGCTCATGAAGGTCTTCATCGCGGGCAGGTCGTAGGCGGCGATGCGCGGGGCGAAGTAGCCGGTGAAGCGGCTCCAGCCGCCCGCGATCTCCGGGCTGGTCAGCCACTGCACCAGGGTCCAGGCGGCTTCGGTGCGCGCGGGGGAGTTGCCCTTCGGGATGATCAGGCTGGCGCCGCCGATCGGCACCGCGTTGACCAGGTTGCGCGGCAGGAAGGCGGTGCGGTACGGCGTCTTCATGTTGTCGCGCACGAAGGACAGCGAGCCCGTCGACAGCACCATCATCCCGGTCCGGCCCTGGAAGAACGCGGTGGTGACGGCGTTCGCGTCGGTCACGCCCTCGGGCATGACGTGCGCCTTGTGCACCAGCTCGTCGAGGAAGCGCACGGCGCCGATCGTGGTCGGCTGCGTGTAGTACACCTCTCCGCCGTAGTCCGGATTGTAGAACTGGCCGCCATTCGACATCGCGAGGCCGGAGGTGATCCAGCCCAGATAGTCATAGGTGCCGGGGATCATCAGGCCCCAGCGCGTCGTGTTGCCGCCGTCGCGCTTCGTCAGCTTCTTCGCCGCATCCAGCCACTCGGCCCAGGTCGCCGGCGGGTGGTCGGGATCGAGGCCGGCCGCCTTGAACGCATCGACGCTGTAGTAGAGCAGCGGGGTCGAATTGTGGAACGGCACGCCGTAGACGTGGCCCTGGTCCATCGCGTTCTGCCGCAGCGCCGGCCAGAACTGGTCCATGAACTGCCCCGGCGTCTGGCCGCCCTTGGCGATCAGCGGATCGAGCGGCTGGATCTCGTCGTTGATCACGTATTCACGCACGAAGTTGGCGCTCATGATCACGACCGCCGGCGGCTTGCCGGCCTGGATCGCCGCATGGGTCTTCAGGTTCGTGTCGTCGTAGCTGCCGGTGTAGACGGCGGTCACCTTGATCTCGGGGTGGTCCTTGTTGAACACGTCGACCAGCCGGGTCATCTCGTTGGCGAGCTTGCCCTGCACCGGCACTGGGAAGAACAGGTCGATATCGGTGGCGGCCTCGGCCGCTCCCGCGAACAGGCCGAAGCCGATCGCCGCGCCGATCGTGGCGACGTGCAACAGACGCATGACGAACCCCTCAGTTACTTGATGCCGGAGAAGGTGAAGGAGGAGACGAACTGCCGCTGGAACAGCACGAACCCGGCGAGCAGCGGCGCCGCCACGAGGAAGGTGCCGGCGGCGATCACGCCCCATTCCGACCCGGCCTCGGCGCCGGCGGTGAAGGAGGCGAGACCCACGGTCAGCACCTGGTTGGACGGCGAGGACGTCGCCATCAGCGGCCAGAGGAACTCGTTCCAGTGCGCGGTCACCGAGACGATCGCGAAGGCGACGAGGCCGGGACGTGCCAGCGGCAGCAGCACGCGGAAGATGATCTGCAGCGTCGTGGCGCCGTCGAGCACCGCCGCTTCCTCGTAGTCGCGCGGAATGGTGCGGAAGGTCTGGCGCATCAGGAACACGCCGAAGGCGGAGGCGAAGTAGGGCAGCATCACGCCAAGCAGCGTGTCGTAGAGGCCGAGGCTGATCAGCGTGCGCATGTTCGGCACGATCAGGATCGGCGGCACCAGCATGAGCTGCAGCAGGAAGGCGGTGAACACCAGATTGCGACCGGGAAAGCGCAACCGCGCGAAGGCGTAGCCGGCCAGGCTGATCGTCACGCACTGCACCGCCAGGATGCCGCCGCACAGCAGCACCGTGTTGCAGTACCAGAGCGGGAAGTGTCCCGACGTCCACGCCTCCCGGAAGTTGGCGAGGTCGAACGGGCCCGAGGGGAGCAGCGAGGCGAGGTCGGCCGCGCCGGCGCCCCCAGGCCGCAGGCTGGCGACGGCCATCCAGGCGAAGGGCACGGCCCAGAGCAGCGCGCCCGCGGCCAGCGCCAGCGCGGCGAGCAGGCGTGCGTCAGCTCTCATGGTGGATTCCGCGTTCCAGCGTGCGCAACGAGACCAGCGACAGCGCGGCCAGCATCGCGACGCTGACCACCGTCGCCGCCGAGGCAAGGCCCAGGTCGTAGTTCTGATGCGCCTGCTGATAGATGTAATAGAGCAGCAGCGTCGTCGCGTCGGACGGGCCGCCCTGGGTCATGACGATCACATGGTCCACCTGGGTGATCGCGTTCAGCAGGGCGATCACGGTGACGAAGCCGATCGTGGGCCCCAGCAGCGGCAGCGTGATGTGGAAGAAGCGCTGCGGGGCGTTGGCGCCGTCGATCTTGGCCGCATCCACCACGTCCTGCGGCACGCCGGCGAGGCCCGCCAGGAAGAACAGCATGTAGTAGCCGGTGTTCTTCCACACCGTGATGGCGATGATGGAGCCGAGGGCAAGCGACGGGTCGCCCAGCCAGTTGTGGCTGGCGACACCCAGTTTCGCCAGATACCAGTCGAGCAGCCCGCCGCCCGGCAGGAAGATGAACACGAACAGCGCCGCGGCGGCGACCAGCGGGATCAGCAGCGGCAGTGCGACCAGCGTGCGCAGCGCGGCGGAGAGCCGCGTGTTGTCGCGCAGCCCCACCGCGAACAGCAGCGCAAGCCCGACACTCGGCACGATCGTGCCTGCGGCGTAGAGCGCGTTGTTCCACAGCGCCTGGCCGAAATGCGGATCGGCGAACAGCCGCGCGTAATTGCCGAATCCCCAATGCGTGGCGCCGCGGAAGCCGCGTTCGGCGAAGGAGCCGATCACCACCTGCACGACGGGCCAGTAGGTGAAGGCGAGCAGGAACACCGCCGAGGGCAGCAGCAGGAGCCCGGCGGTCAATCCGGGACGGGCGCGTGCCGGCCGTCGCGCCGAAGCGGCAGGGCGTCGCGCGAGGGCAGGGTGGGCGAGCGTGGTGCTGCTCACCGGACGGTTCGGGCGCTGGTCATTGGGCCGGCTGCTTACGCCCGCGCCGAAGACGCCCCCGTGTCAGTCCGATGACGCTTGAATGACAAGCCGCGCGGGCCCGCATCGGGCGAGGCGCGCGGCGCGCG
>JAFKLG010000070.1:0-11979 GCA_017304945.1 Rhodospirillales bacterium | reverse complement strand
GCGCGCGGCGCGCGGCCGGTGCGCCGCCCCACCGGGCGCGCGCCGCCCCGTGTCAGCGCCAGCCACGCACCGCCCCCGTGTCGTGACCGGCCTTGTGCCGGTCATCCACGATGTCCCTGCGCCACACACGAGAGGCGGGGATCCTCGGGTCAAGCCCGAGGATGACGACCGGGGGGCGGGCCAAGTCCGAGGTCGACCGGCGGGCGGGTCAAGCCGGAGGATGACGATCGGAGGGGCGGGCCAAGCCCGAGGACGACCTCAAGCTGCCTGACGGCGCCTCGAGGTCACTCCATCTCCCGCTCGATCGCCTCGATCGCCGCGTCGCTGAAGCCGAAATGATGCGCGAGCTCGTGCACCACCACGTTGCGGACCAGCCGGAACAGGTCCTCCCCGGTCTCGATCCATTCCAGCAGGATCGGCTCCCGGTACAGCACGATCAGGTCCGGCGACCGCACCGGATCCGAGACGCTCCGCTCCGGCAGCGGCGTGCCGCGATACAAGCCGGTGAGGTCCCACGCGGACTCGATGCCCAGCTCGTCCAGCGTCTCGTCGTCGGGCATGTCCTCGACCGAGATCCCGACATTGTCGACATGGCGTGCGAGCCGCGCAGGAATGGCCTGCAGCGCACGCTCCGCCATCTCCACGATGTCGTCCTGACTCGGGGGCGGGCCGAACATCGGGTTGGGATGCCGCAGATCGCTCATCCCTCCTGCCTGAGCCGCGTCGCCGGCGCCGTCAAGCACAAGCTCAGCCGAACCAGCGCATCCCGAACGCGCCGGGGGCCAGGATGCCGGCCGCCCAGATCAGCCCCGATCCCACGTTGGCGAGCTGGAACCACAGCGGCGGCATCCGCATGATCCCCGCGACCAGCGGGACCGCCGCCCGCAGCGGGCCGAGGAACCGGCCGAAGAACACGCCGGCGATGCCCCAGCGATGGAACAGGCGCTCCCCACGGACGAGCAGGTCGGGATGGCGGGACAGCGGCCAGACGCCTGCGATCGCATGCTGGTACCGGTAGCCCAGCCAGAAGGAGAGCCAGTCCCCCAGGATCGCCCCGCTCGCGGCGGCAGCCCAGATCGGCCAGAATGCGAGGTCCGCCGCGCCGATGACCCCGCCCAGGGCGAACAGGATCACCGTCGCCGGCAGCAGCAGCGACACGAAGGCGAGCGACTCCCCGAACGCCAGCGCGAAGACGATCGGCAGCCCCCACACCTGCTGGGTCTGGATGAAATGGACGAGGCTGTCCTGCCAGGAGATCGCAATACTCCTTCTTCCCAACCGCGCGCCGCGCCGGTCGGGTGGCCGACCGGCGAAGGCCCCCTTGCTAACCCGCGCCGCATCGCGCGGGAACAAGGCGACCGCGGCGGGCGGATCACTCCCCCGCGGGCTCGCCGAGGTCGGGCGCCGCCCCCTTGCCCGGCTGGGTGGCCGCCAGCCGCGCCACCAGCGACGCCGGCAACAGCGCGGCGCCGCGGGCCAGCGCACCCAGCCACCAGGGGAACACCACCCGCACCCGACCCGCCTGGATCCCCCGCAGGATCAACGCCGCCGCGCGGTCGGCCTCCATCAGCCCCGGCATCGGAAACCGGTTGCGATCGGTCATCGGGGTGCGGATATAGCCCGGACAGATGCTGGTGAGCCGCACACCCTCCCGCGCCGCGGCCGGCGCGGCGGCGACGGTCCAGGCGTCGACCGCCGCCTTGGAGGCGCAGTAGGACGGCGCACCGGGGACCGCCAGGAACGCCGCGATCGAGGCGATGCTGGCGATCCGGCCGCGCACGCCGTCCGCCGCCGGCGCCTGCCCGCGCATCACCTCCCAGGCCGGCAGGACGGTGTTCAGCACCCCGTCGAGGTTGGTGGCGAAGATCGCGCGCGTCTGCGCGGCACTCTCCGCAACGCCGTCGGCGGTGCCCGCGGAAATCCCGGCGTTCGCCACCACCAGGTCGAGGCGGCCCGCGGCGCCGATCCACGCCGCCATCGCCGCCGCGTCGCGCACGTCCAGCACCGCCACCCGCACCGCCGCGCCGCGCGCGCGACAGGCCTCGGCGACCACATCCAGCCGCGCCGCATCGCGACCCGAGAGGTGCAGCGTGGCCCCCGCCGCCGCCCGCCGGAGCGCCAGCGCCGCCCCGATCCCGGAGGACGCGCCGGTGATCAGCGTCGCCGTCACGAAACGCCCCCCCGGCCGCACGCCCCCCGCCGATCCCGCGCCATTCCCGTCATCCGTTCCCGCATCGCTCCGTCCCGGTGGACCTTCCCCGGCACGCAGCCTAGAAGGCTGCCATGCCGACCTCCACGATCGCCTCGATGACCGGTTTCGCCCGCAGCGAAGGCAGCGCCGGCGGCGTGACCTGGGCCTGGGAACTCCGCAGCGTCAACGGGCGCGGGCTCGACCTGCGCTTCCGCCTGCCCGCCGGTTGGGACGCGCTGGAACCCGCACTGCGCGAACAGGCGGCCAAGCGCCTCAAGCGCGGCAACGTCACCGCCAACCTGACGATCAAGCGCGAGACGGAAGCGAAGCTCGCCATCGATCCGCTGGCCCTGGACCAGGCCCTCGCCCTCGCGCTCGACCTGCAGGCCCGCATCCCCGGCAGCCCGCCCCCGCGCGCCGAAGCGCTGCTCGGCCTCCCCGGCATCATGCGCGCCGCCGCCACGGATCCGGCGGAGGAGCGCGCCGCGCTCGCCGGGCCGGTGCAGGCCGGGTTCACCGCCGCGCTCGACGGACTGCTCGCCGCCCGCGCCGGCGAAGGCGAGCGCCTCGCGACCGTGCTGCGTGCCCAACTCGGCGAGATCGCGGCCCTGCGCGACCAGGCGAGCACCGAGGCCGCGGATCAGCCTGCCGCCCAGCGCGCCCGCATGATGGAGACGGTGCAGGGATTGCTGCGCGACGCCCCCGGCCTGCCGGAGGAACGGATCGCGCAGGAAGTCGCCCTGCTCGCCGCCCGCTCCGACATCCGCGAGGAACTCGACCGGCTCGGCGCCCATGTCGAGGCGGCGCACGCGCTGCTGGCCGAAGCCGCCAATGTCGGCCGCCGCTTCGACTTCCTGGTGCAGGAGTTCAACCGGGAGGCCAACACGCTGTGCAGCAAGTCGGCCTCCGTGCCGCTGACCGCGACCGGGCTGCGGCTGAAGGCCACGATCGAGCAGCTTCGCGAGCAGGTGCAGAACATCGAATGACCATGATCCGCCGCCGCGGCCTGTGCCTGGTGCTCTCCGCCCCGTCCGGCGCGGGCAAGACCGCGATCGCCCAGGCGCTGCTCGCCGAGGAACCGGCGCTGCGGTCCTCGGTCAGCGTCACCACCCGCGCGCCCCGCGCCGGCGAGGTGGAGGGGGTCCACTACCACTTCATCACCGAAACGCGGTTCGAGCAGATGCAGCGGGAAGACGCGCTGCTCGAATGGGCCCGCGTGCTGCACGGCACGCACGGCTACGGCACGCCGCGGGCCCCGGTGGAGAAAGCCCTGGCCGAAGGGGCGGACGTGATCTTCGACATCGACTGGCAGGGACACCAGGCGCTGCGCCGCGCCCTGCCCGGCGACGTGGTGAGCGTGTTCGTCCTGCCCCCCAGCCTGGCCGCGCTCGAGCAGCGGCTGCGCAAGCGGGCCGTCGACCAGGAAGCGGAGATCGCCCGCCGCATGGCCGTGGCACGCGCCGAGATCGCCCACTGGGCCGAGTTCGACCATGTCGTGCTGAACGAGGAGCTGGACCAGGCGATCGCCACCGTCCGTGCCATCCTGCATGCCGCGCGCTGCACGACCCAGCGCCAACCCGGCCTCGCCGCCTTCGTCGCCGGGCTGGGATAGCCCCTTCCCCTCGCGAGAGAGGATCGGCCTGGGATACCCCCGCTCCCCGCGCGGGAGAAGGTCGGCCTGGGATACCCCCGCTCCCCGCGCGGGAGAGGATTGGGGTGAGGGGGCGATCGGGGCGTACGCACCTCCACGCCACCTCAGGCAGAGCCTTCTCCCGCACGGGGAGCAGCGTGGGCCTTATAGGAGACGGGCGAGCCGGTCGAACTCGGCGACGCTGAGCGTCTCGGCGCGGCGGTCGCCGGCGATGCCCGCGCGCTGCAGCAGCCCCTCCCCGCCCAGCCCCTTCAGCGCGCCGCGCAGCATCTTCCGCCGCTGGCCGAACGCGGCCGCGGTCAACCGCTCCATCGCGGCGAACAGCGCGGGCGGCGGCTGCTCGCCATGCGGCACCAGTCCGACCACCGCCGACCACACCTTGGGCGGCGGCACGAACGCACTCGGCGGCAGGCGCAGCATCAGCGTGACCTGGCAGGTCCATTGCGCGAGCACGCCCAGCCGGCCGTACTCGGGCGTGTCCGGCGCGGCACAGAGCCGTTCGGCCACCTCCTGCTGGAACATCAGCGTCATGCGCTCGAACGCGGCGGCCTGGCGCAGCCAGCCGACCAGCAGCGGCGAGGCGACGTTGTAGGGCAGGTTCGCCACGATCTGCCGCGGCGCCGGCACCAGCCCCGGCAGGTCCATCCCGAGTGCATCGCCCGCGATCACCCGCAGGCGCGGGTCGGTGGCGGCCAGCTCCTCGATCGCCCCCACGGCTCGGCGGTCGAGCTCGATCGCGGTGAGCGACGCGGCCTGGGTGTCGAGCAGCGCACGGGTCAGTCCGCCCGGTCCGGGTCCGACCTCGATCACGTGCCGTCCCGCGAGGTCGCCGGCGCAGCGCACGATCCGCGCGATCAGGTTGGCGTCCAGCAGGAAATGCTGCCCGAGGGAGCGGCGGGCCGCGAGGTCGTGACGAGCGATGACGTCCCGCAGCGGGGGCCGCGCGGGCGGCCCGTGATCAGGCACCGCTGGCGCGCATGTCGATATTGGCCTGCCGCCGCAGGTCGCGCTGCAATTGCCGCGCGAGCAGTTCCACGCGCTCGCCCAGGAGCTGGCGCTGGATGTCCTCCTTCGACAGAGTCGCCGTGTTGCGCGTCTCCCGCGAGCACACGATCAGCACCGCGATGCCGTCCGGCGCCACCAGCGGCTGGCTGGCGCGGTCGGGCGGCAGGCTCGCCAGCATCTGGCGGAACTGGGGCGGGTTCACCGCCTCCAGCCGGATCGGGCCGGGATCGGCCGGCCGGCTGCTGCCGTTCGCCTGCGCGACCTGTTCCATCTGGTCGCAGCTATGCACGCTGGCGCTGAGCGCGCGGGCCTTCTCGAGCGCCGCGCGCTGCTGGTCGGTCGGCGCCTGCGGGTTGAGCGGCGAGGTGAACGGCAGGAAGGTCTGCCGGATGGTCAGGATGGTGCCGATATCGCGGCCGAACTCGCGCTTGCCCTGCAGGTTCACGATGGAGAACCCGCCCGGCACCTTCACCGGATTGGAGATCGCGCCGATCGGCATCGCGTTCACCAGCCGCGCCACGGAGGGGTCGAGCTGGTTGGCCTGCACCCAGCCGAGCTCGCCGCCTTCGAGGGCGCTCTGGCTCTGGCTGAACTGGGCCGCGACGACGGGGAACGGGGCGCCGGCGCGCAGTTCGGTGATGACCGTCTCGGCGAAGCGCTGCGCCTCGGCGGTGTTCTGCGGGTCGTCGACCGGAATGAAGATCTCGCCCACCCGGTATTCGGGCTTGCCCACCTGCTGCTCGAGGATGCGCTGCTGGGCGGCGACGTCGGCATCGGTGATCACCCCGCGTTCGGCGAGCTGGTCGCGGATCACCTGGGTCCAGCCCAACTGGGTGCGGACCTGATCGATCAGCGTGCGCATGGAGACGCCGTCGGAGGAGAGCTTCGCCCGCAGCGCCTCGTAGCTCATGCGGTTGCGTTCGGCGACTTCGCGGATCGCGGCGGCGATCTGCTGGTCCTGGATGACGATCTTGCGGCGCTGCACTTCCTGCATGCGCAGCCGCTCGTCGACGAGCTGGCGGGTGATCTGCGGCTTGAGCCGGTCGAGCACGGCCGGAGACATCGGCATGCCGGTGGACAGCGCGAACAGGCGGGTGCGGTTGTCGACGTCCCCGCTGCTGATGACCTCCCCGTTCACCACGGCGACGATGTGGGTGCCGGGCTGGTCGGGGGCCGCCGTCGCGGGGCCGGGGGCGGCCTGCGCGGCGGAGGCCAGCGGCAGGGGGGTGAGCGCCAGCACGGCCAGGGCCGCCAGGCGCGCGGACAGGCGGCGTGCGGGGGCGGAGACGGGCATCCGAGGTATTTCCGATCCTAGCGAGCGCGGTAGCCGAACTGGCCCAGCGTCTTGAAAGTGAAGAGGAATAGCACGGCCGTGGAGCCGTTGTCGTTGTTCAGCGACGTGTAGCGCCGATAGAACTGCACGTCCAAGATGAAGCACTCGTCCTCGTAGGCGGCATCGCCACCCAGCGCGACCATGCGGTCGTTGGTGATGTCACGCCGCGCGAAGGTGCTCAGCCGGTAGTTGCCCCAGTTGGTGGAGGCGCTCAGGGTGAGTTCGTTACGCGCCTGGTAGAACTGGTTGCCCAACGGCGGGGGCGCCGGCTGGTCGTAGTACGTGTACGGATTGTACGTCGTATACACGTATCCTGCGTTCACCCGCAGCCGCGGCCCGCCCACCGAGGTGACCAGGTCCCAGAACCGCGGCGTGAACGACTTGTGGTCGAAGCGGCCCCGGGCCGTGAGGTCCAGCCAGTCGGTCGGCGTGAAGCTGGTGCGGGCGACCACGTCCGAGACCTGGTCGTTCAAACCCGACCCCTGTGGGAACAGGTTGCTCTTGGTGGTCCGATAGGACTGCCCGATCAACCCGTCGAAGGCGGTGCCGCCGACATACCACGCCCCGTGCAGCGCGACGTTGGCGCGGGTGCCGCCCTCCAGCCGGTCGATGCCGGAAAAACGATTGAACGCGAACAGGTTGGCGTCGGTGAACTCGAAGTCGAGCGCGTCCTCGTTCGGGTAGCGGCGGTTCTGACTATCGCCCACCTGCGGGCCGACGATCACCTGCGCCATGGGCTCGATCAACTGCTGGCCCCAGGAGCCCGCGTCCCGCATGAACGGCCAGCGCACGAACACCGCCGCCTGCGGCTGCGCCCGCGCATCGTCCGCATGATTGATCGGCGCGAAGCTCGGTTGCTGATCGAACTGCGACACGTCGTAGGCGGCGGTGTCGGCGTGCAGGGTCACCTTCCACAGGTCGCCCAGCGGGCCGGTGAAGGGGCGGTCCCAGTTGACCGTCAGCGCGCCGCGCCGCGTGTTGGCGCCATAGGTGCGGATCACGTTGAACACGCTGGTGTCCACCGAGAGCCGGCCGCCCAGCGAGTCAGGCAGGCCGAAATAGCTGTACTGGGCGCGGGGCAGCACGGTCGGCACCCAGTTGCTGACCAGGGCGCTGTTCAGGCTCTGGTAGAACCGCGTGTCGACCCGCGCATAGGCACCCTGCCCGAACCCTTCCAGGAACACCTGGCTGCTCAGCACGTTGGCGTCGCCGGCGAGGCCGGTGCTGAAATGGAAGTTGCGGACGAAGTCGACGGAGGAGGCGCGGCTCACGTCGAACCCCCAGCGCCAGTTCTCGTCGAGGTTGAACAGCCCCTTGGCGCCGATCGTGCCCTGCGGAGAGTTGTCGAGATACCCGGCCGAGGCGTTCAGCTCCAGGTAGCCGTTGTTGAACCGGCGCCGATACTCGACATCCAGGTCCGGCCCGGAGCGGGTGGTGATGATCGGCGTGAAGGTCGCGTCCGACTGTCCGTCGATCACCCAGTAATAGGGCTGGCCATAGAAGGCGCCGAGATGCGAGCTGACGCCCGCCAGCGGCGGCAGGAGGCCCGACTGCCGCTTCACCGACGGGTCGGGATGCGCGAAGAACGGCGAGTAGGCGACCGGGATGCCGTACATCTCCATCACGGCGTCCTGGTATTCGATCTTCTTGTTCTCGAGGTCCTGCACCGCGGAGGCGGCGCGCACCTGCCAGAGCGGCGGCCGGGTCGGGTCGGAGGCGCAGAGGTTGCAGGTCGAGTAGACCACCCGGGACAGCTCGTTGATCACCCCGTCGGTGCGGCGGGCACCATTCGCGGCCAGCCGCCCGTTCTCGGCGAGCAGGGCGCGCATGTCCTTCAGCACCCCCTGCTTCATGTTCTGGGACATCTCGGCGTAGTCGGCGAACAGCACCTCGCCCGACGGTTCGAGCAGCACCACGTTGCCCAGCGCCGCGGCCACCCCGGTGTTCCGGTCGAAGGTGATGCGGTCGGCCCGCAGCACGTGATCGTTCTGCCACGCCTCGACATGGCCCTTGGCGATCACCAGCGCATTGTCGCGGTCGTATTCCACCGTGTCGGCGGTGAAGGTCACCGGCTCGCTGGCGGACATGCTCTTGCCGCCCTGCCCCAGGGAGGAGAGGCTCCCCGTCTGGGCCTGCGCCGCGGCGGCGAGACCCAGGGTCAGCGTGACCAGCCAAGCCGCCCCCCGGAGGACGGATACGAGTCGCGTCATGCTCAACCGTCTTCCGTGTGCAGCAGCAGGGTGAGTGCCAGCATAAGCCCGGCGACCGTGGGCGCCCAGGCGGCGAGGACGACCGGAAGAGCGCCGGACTGACCGAACTCCTCCGCCATCTTGGAGACCACGAACAGGGCGAACCCGGCGGCGACGCCGCTGCCGATCATGCGGGCAACGCCGCCCCGTCGCGCCGGGCGCATCGAGAACCCGGCCGCGACCAGGGCCATGGTGGCCGCCAGCAGCGGCAGGGCGAGCAGCGACTGGAAGTGCAGCCGGTGCCGGATGGAGGAAAAGCCCGAGCGGTCGAGCAGGGCGATGAAGTCGGGCAGCGCCCAGACCGACAGGGTGTCGGGCGAGGCGAAGCTCTCCTGCACGCGCGAGACGGTCAGGTCGGTGGGCAGCGACAAGGTGCGCGGCGGTTCGGGCAACTGATCGGGCCGCAGCGTGCGCGCGTTCTCGAGCTTCCAGGAGCCGTCGCCGAGCACCGCGCGGGAGGCCTCGATGCGCGAAAGCAGGTGGTCGTTCGCGTCGAGCCGGAACACGCTCACGTCTCTGCCGGCGAGGCTGTCGTTGGCGACCCGCACGCTCTGGGCGTGGATCACCGCGACGCCCTGCGGCACCAGCGCGCGGTCGGCCTGGCGCACCCAGAGCTGCCCGCCATTGAGCGCGAGCGGCCCGCCGCCGGTGCGCAGCAGCGTGTTGTCCATCGACTCGGCACGGGCGAACATGACCGAGGAGACCGGGCTGATGGCGGCCGTCGCGATGATGCCCAGCAGCATGGCGACCAGGGTGGGCGCGGCCAGGAACTCCCAGGCGGAGACGCCGGCGGCGCGCGCCACGATCAGCTCCGAGGAGCGGGTCAGCCGCCAGAAGCACAGGATGCCGCCGAGCAGCACCGCGAAGGGCAGGATCTGCATGGCGACATAGGGCAGGCGCAGCCCGGCGATCTGGGCGACCAGGCCGAACGTCGCCTCCGGCTTGCTGGCGGAGCGGCGGAGCAGCTCGATGAAGTCGAACATCGAGACCAGGCCGGTCAGTGCCAGCAGCATGCCCAGGACGGACAGGGCGAAGATGCGGCTGATGTAGAAGGACAGCGTGAGGGCGGGCGTCATGAGCCCACGTCGGAGGCGGCGAGGGCGGGACCGGGCCGCAGTGCGGCGATCAGTTGCGGGCCGAGCAGCAGCCAGAGACAGACGAAGCCGGGCAGCGTGGCCTGCAGCCAGACCAGCGGAATCAAGGCGTTGTCGCGCGCGGCGAGGCTGCCGGCGGCCAGGCCGAGAGCGAGCAGCGCCACCACCGCCCCGATCGCGGCGAGTGGTCGCAGCAGCCCGCCATGCCGGCGGAAGGCGCCGGTGAGCACGGCGAGCAGCGCGATCGAGGCATAGGAGATGGTGGTGAGCGGCCCGGTGAGGCGCTTGTGCGCCTCGGCGATCCATTTGGGGATGTCGCGGGCGATCAGCGGGTGCGGGTCGAGCAGGTCGTGCAGCGAGACTTCCGACATGTCGGCGGCCCGCACGCCCTCCTCCTTGTTGGCGTCGGCGAGTTCGATCTCGTTCTGCTGGAAGGTCAGGGTGTTGAGCCGGCCGGTCTGGTGGTCGATCTCCTGCCGGCTGCCGTTGAACAGGATCACGCGCGGGCCGTTCTGGCCCTCCACCAGACGGCCCCGTTCGGCCAGGATGGTGGCGTGGGCGGACTTGTCGCGCGCGTCGTCGACCAGGATGCCGCGCAGCGTGCCGTCCGGATCGCGCGAGCGGACATAGACCGTCATCGCGTCGGAGACCTGGGTGAACACGCCCTCCTGCAGCAGGAAGGCGGCCATGCGGGTGCGGATCTCCCACTGGTATTCGCGGAAGGCCGAGAGGGTCGTGGGGACGATCCACAGGTTGAGCGCATAGCCGGCGCCGGTGATCAGCAGGGCGAGCGCGAGCGCCGGCCGCGCCATGGCGAAGGGGGACAGGCCGGCGGCGCGCATCACCGTGAGTTCGCGATCCCCGGCGAGCCGCTGGTAGACGAACTGGATCACCACGAAGGTGGTGATCGGCAGGATCACCGCGATGAAGCTGGGAATCAGCAGGCCGGTGAGCTTCAGGAAGACGCCGAAGGACAGGCCGTGATTGACCACCAGTTCGACGAAACGGAGCGACTGGGTCAGCCAGATCAGCGCGGTCAGCCCTGCCGTGACCGCGATCACGGCGAGCAGCAACTGCCGGAAGACGTACCGGTCGAGCCGGGTGATCAGCATGAGGCGCCGCATTCGGCAGGTTCTGCGGCACCGCGTCGACGGATGCAACCCGGTCCTGCGAGGCGTTCCGGAACCGATGCGGTCATGGAGGAATCGACGCGGTTTCGTCCGGCGCGGGTTCAGCGGCGGACCGCCTGGCCGGGCCGTCATCCCGTCGGTTCAGTCCGGGCGGCACGTCCGGCGGGCGGACGGTCAGGCCGGCTGCGAGTCCCGCAGCCGCTGGGCGGCGGCGCGGACCGGCGGGTCGAGCGCGATCGCCGGATCGTCGAGATGCGCGAGCAGCGTGCGGCGCATCCGCGGATCCCAGAACTTCGCCAGGTGGTCGGCAATGCCGTCCACCGCGTCGCCGCGCGCCTGGGTGGCGAAGAACCGGCCGATCTGGTTGGCCATGTAGGCGAGTTTCTCAGGCGACATGCTGCACCGGGGGCAGGAGCAGGCGGTCGGACCGGGTGAACACCTCGAACCCGTCCTCCCGCGCGATGGCGACGAGGGTGAGGCCGGCGGCCTCGGCGGTGCGGATCGCGAGCGCCGTCGGCACCGAGACCGCCACCAGCACGGGGGCGCCGAGCGTGGCGGCCTTCTGGACCATCTCGACCGAGACGCGGCTGCTGAGGACGACGATCCCCTCCGCGGCCGACACCTCGGCGCGGGCCAGCGCGCCCGCCAGCTTGTCGAGCGCGTTGTGCCGGCCGACATCCTCCCGCAGCGCGACCAGTCCCTGGCCGGGAAGCCAGAACCCGGCGGCATGGACGCCGCGCGTGTCGCGGTTCAGCGCCTGGGCGGGGGCCATGGCGGCGCGGGCCGCCTCGATCGCCGCGGCGGCGAACCGGGCGGTGCTGGTGACCAGCGAGGGCGGCCGGATCGCATCGCGCAGGCTGTCGAGCCCGCACAGGCCGCAGCCGGAGGGCCCGGCCAGCCGACGCTGCCGCCGTACCAGCGCATCCCCCCGATGCGGGGCGAGGCTCATGCGCGCCTCGACGCCGTCCGGGACGGTGACGATCTCCAGCGCCTCGATCTCCGCGGCCGCGGCGACGATGCCCTCGGCGAGGCTGAAGCCGATGGCGAAGTCCTCGAGGTCGGCGGGGGTCGCCAGCATCACGGCATGGGTGGCACGGTCGTAGGTGAGCGCGATTGGCACCTCCTCCGGCACCACCCGCGTCCCCGCGGACGCGCTGGCGCCGCGGACCCGCAACTGCCCGGCCGCCCGCGCCGCCGGCGGCAGATCCCCCGCCGCCCCCTCCTCCGGTGCGGGGGATCTGCCGCGCGGCGTCGCGGGCTCGCCGCAGCCCGTCGGCGGCGAGGAACGCGCCGTCGATGTCGTGCGTGAGCGGGCGCAGGTCGTAG
>JAFKLG010000054.1 GCA_017304945.1 Rhodospirillales bacterium | reverse complement strand
ATGATCCGGCTGCCGCCCGGCACCTCCATCCGGACCGAAATCCTGGCCGGCATCACGACCTGGCTCACCATGGTCTACATCGTGGTGGTCAATCCCGGCATCCTGGCCGCGGCCGGGATGGATCCCGGCGCCACCTTCGTCGCCACCTGCCTCGCCGCCGCGATCGGATCGGCGATGATGGGCCTGCTGGCCAACCTGCCGCTGGCGCTCGCGCCGGGGATGGGGCTGAACGCCTATTTCGCCTTCACCGTCGTCAAGGGCATGGGCGTGTCCTGGCAGGTCGCGCTGGGCGCCGTGTTCCTCTCGGGCCTGCTGTTCCTCGCGGTCAGCGTGCTGCGGCTGCGGGAGTGGCTGATCAACGCCATCCCACGCTCGCTCAAGCTCGCGATCGGGGCCGGCATCGGCCTGTTCCTCGGCTTCATCGGCCTCAAGGACATGGGCGTGGTGGTCGCCGACCCGGCGA
Organism: Rhodospirillales bacterium; assembly: GCA_017304945.1. Classification (GTDB taxonomy): domain Bacteria; phylum Pseudomonadota; class Alphaproteobacteria; order Acetobacterales; family Acetobacteraceae; genus Rhodopila. The sequence continues at coordinate 9,594 of JAFKLG010000054.1, read as the reverse complement.
CTTTCGTCACCCTGGGGCGGTTCGACCAGCCCGCCATCCTGCTCTCCTGCCTGGGCTTCCTGGTGATCGCCGGACTGGCCGCGCGCGGCATGAAGGCGGCGGTGCTGGTCGGCATCCTGCTGACCGCCGCACTGGGCGTGCCGTTCGGGCTGACCCGCTTCCACGGCATCATCTCCGCGCCGCCGCCGCTCACGCCGACATTGCTGCAGCTCGACATTCCCGGCGCGCTGGCGCTGGGCGCACCGGTGATCGTGCTGACCTTCTTCTTGGTCGACGTGCTCGACAATGCCGGCACCCTGATCGCCACCACGCAGCGCGCCGGCCTGCTGGACGCGCAAGGCCGCGTGCCACGGCTGCGCGAAGCGCTCCTCGCCGACAGCGGCGGCGCCCTGATCGGCGCGGTTCTCGGCACCTCGACCACCACGAGCTACATCGAGAGCGCGGCCGGCATCGAGGCCGGGGGCCGCACCGGCCTGACCGCACTGGTCGTCGCGGGGCTGTTCCTGCTGACGCTGTTCTTCGCCCCGGTCGCGACCGCCATCCCTGGCTTCGCGACGGCGCCCGCGCTGCTCTTCGTCGCCTGCCTGATGGCGGGGTCGTTGCGCGGCATCGATTGGGCCGACATGACCGACTACGTGCCGGCGGTGATCCTGGTCCTCGGCATGACCCTGAGCTTCTCGATCGCGACCGGCATCGGGCTCGGCTTCATCGTCTATGCCGCGATCAAGACCCTGGCGGGTCGCGCGCGGGAGGTGAGCGGGGCGGTCTGGGCGATCGCGGGACTGTCGCTGTTGAAGTTCGCCTGGGGCTGACCGCCGCCGGAAAGGCGCACGCGTCGAGTCCGGATCGATCGAAGCCTCTCCTCGGCTGCGGACGACGCCGTCCGGTTGGGGTCAGAACGCCCAGTTCAAGGAGACTGTGATCATCTGCGAACTGAGGTTCGACGTGTAGGTGCCGATCAGCGTTCCGCTGGTCGCGTAGGTGCCGTTGCCCGGATTGTTGAACGGGGACTGGACGCGCGTGTTGACGGAGCCCGTGTTCGAGTAGACGTAGTTCGCATCCAGGAACAGATGCGGATTGAAGAAGTACATCACGCCGCCGGTCGCGGCCGCGCCCAGGGACCAACTCGTGTTCGAGACGCTCTGCGGAGCGCCACTGATATCGACCAGATGTCCGTTGATCGTCGCATATCCCACGACGGAGTCGAGTTGCGCGTGCTTCTGCGAGAGCGACGCACCGCCACCGCCATACACCATCAGGTTCCCGAACTGGCGGCCGACGAAGCCGACGAGGAGGAACTGATTCTGGAGGGACACCTTGTACGCGTTGGTCACGGAGTAACCCGTGAAGCTCGTCACGCCGGGGGCCGATGAAGATCCGTATTGCGGGATCGTCAGGTTGGAGACGGAGGATTCGGCACCGACATAGTTGTACGAGAGCTTCGTCCCGAGGAACCAGTCGGTGTCGGGCAGGCGATGAAAGTACCCGACCTGCACATGCGGCATCACCGCCGTCTTGCTCGGGAGCGACGGCTGCACCGGGGGACCGTCGGCCTCCCCGACCGCGGCCAGCGCGCCGTTCAGGTAAACGTTCGAGATTCCCTTGTTGTAGACCGATTGGGATCCGAACTGGATGAACGATGTGCCGGCGCCAATCCCGCCGAAGAAGCCGGAATGCGGGATCGCCGTCGACTCGCTGCCGAACGACTGCGCCGCGGCCGCAAGCGGCACGGCGCCGAGGAGCAACCCTGCGACCGCCGCGCAGATCCGATGCCGCGCGCCCGCGCGTTCCTGCGAGATCCGCTTGGAACTCAGCCCATGTTCGTGTTGCGCCGCCATGACGACCTCTCGACTGTCGACCACAGTCTAAAGGTCGCTCAGGACCGGTTAACAGGACGATAATCCCGATTCGACCGCGCGCGAGCGGATCCAGTCGGCGAGGCAAACGCGGGAGACGCACCGGCAGGGGGTGGCCCGCCGTCGTGCTCCGATACGTCCCGCCGGCGTCGCGGCTTACCGCCCGATATAGTCCATCCGTCCGCCATCCACCGCGAGCACCTGCGCGGTGACCCAGCCGGACTCCGGCGCGGCGAAGAAGGCCACCGCGTTGGCGATGTCTTCCGGCGTGCCGATGCGACCGAGCATGGAACGTTCGCCGAGGCGTTTTGTGACTTCCTGCCACTCCGCGTCGCTCTGCCCGCGGCGTGCCATGTCGGTCTGCACGAAGCCGGGCGCGACCGCGTTCACGGTGATCCCGTAAGGTCCCAACTCCATGGCGAAGCGCAGCGTCAGGATCTGCAGTTCCGCCTTGGTCGCGGCGTAGAACGCGTTGCCGGGCAGCGCGGTGCCGATTGCGGCGATCGAGGTGATGTTGACGATTCGCCCCTCGCGCATCCGGCGCATCCCGCCCATCACCGCGCGGATCGTGTGGATCGCCCCGTCCACGTTGACCTGGCGCATGCGCGCGAGCGCCTCGTCGTTGTAGGTCTCCAGCGTCGCCTTGTGGGAAATCCCGGCGTTGTTCACCAGGATCGACACCGGACCGAATTCCGAGGCGATGCGATCGACCATCCCCTCGACCGCGGCATCGTCCGAGACGTCGGCCGGTTCGGCGATCGCGCGACCACCATTGGCGCGGATATCTGCAACGAGAGATTCCGCGGCATCCGCGCGGCTCTCATAGTTCACGCACACTGCGGCGCCTTCACGCGCCAGGCGGCGCGCGATCGCCCGCCCGATTCCCCGTCCGCCGCCCGTCACCAGCGCCACCTGCTCGCGCCAACCCATCCGCGTCCGTCCCTGTTCCGCCTGCCGCACGCAGTTTAACGAAGCGGGACATGCATAAGGGTCACAGAGGCGGCACTGACCCCTGTTGACGCAGGTCAACGCCGGTCTCAGGAACGGTCTGTTACGACTGTGCGACTCTGGGAGGTTGGCGACCATGCACCCCAAACCGGTCCGGCTGGAGCGCGCCGGCGATATCGGCCTGATCCTGATCGACAACCCGCCAGTGAATGCCCTGTCGGAGCCGGTCTGCGCAGGCCTGCTCGACGCGCTGGCGGGACTTGGCAACGACCCGTCGCTGCGGGCCGCCGTCATCGCCTGTGAGGGCCGGACCTTCGTGGCGGGCGCCGACATCCGCGAGTTCGACACGCCCTCGCGCGCCGAACATCCGCTGAACGTTGCCTTGCGGGTGCTGGATGCCAGTCGCAAGCCGGTGGTCGCGGCGATCCATGGCACGGCTCTCGGCGGCGGGTTCGAACTCGCGCTCGCCTGCCATGCGCGGGTGATCGCGCCCGACGGATTCGTCGGCCTGCCCGAAGTGCGCATCGGCGTCATCCCCGGTGGCGGCGGGACGCAGCGGCTGCCGCGGCTGGTCGGGCCGCTGGTCGCGCTCGACATCATCAGCACCGGCCGTCACGTGGGCGCGGACGAGGCGATGGCGCTGGGGATGGTGGACGAGGTCGCCACCGACCTGCGCAAGGCGGCGATCGCGCGGGCAAAGCAGCTCGCGGCCGCGGGGCTGACCCCACGGGTCGCGGACCGTCACGTGCCTGCCTATGATCGCGGCGCCTGGGAGGCGGCGGTCGCGCAGGTGAAACGCCGCGCCCGCGGCGCGCTCGCGCCGCTGCATGCCGTGCGGGCGATCGAGGCCGCGTTGACCGAGGCGCTGCCGGAAGGACTCGCGCGCGAGCACGCGCTGTTCGTCGAGCTGCGGAACGGCGCCCAGTCCAAGGCGCTGCGGCATCTGTTTCATGCCGAACGCGTCGCGGCACGGCCGCCCGCCGGCGTCACCGGCTGGCCGGTGCGACGGGTGGGCATCGTGGGCGGCGGTACGATGGGATCGGGCATCGCGATCGCGCTGGCCGATGCGGGCTTCGACGTCACCATCGCCGAGGTGAGCGCCGAGGCCGCGGCGGCGGCCGAAGCGCGCGTGCGGTCGGTGTACGACCGCCAGCTTCGCGGCGCGCGGCTCTCCGAACTGCTGTATCGCGAGCGCATCGGGCGCATCCGGCATGTGCACGAGCTTGGCGCGCTGCACGACGCCGACCTCGTGATCGAGGCGGTGATCGAGGACATGGGCACGAAGAAGTCCGTGTTCCGCGCGCTGTCCGGGATCGTGCGGCGCGACGCGGTGCTGGCGAGCAATACGTCCTACCTCGACGTCGACGAACTGGCCGACGTGGTCGACGCGCCGGAGCGGGTGGTCGGCCTGCACTTCTTCAGCCCCGCGCACGTCATGCGGCTGCTCGAGGTGGTGAAGACGCGCCGCACTTCGCCCGAGGTGCTGGCGACCGCACTCGGCCTCGCGCGCCGGGTGCGCAAGGTCGCGGTGGTCGCCGGCGTGTGCGACGGTTTCATCGGCAACCGATTGCTCGCGAAGTGGCGGGCGCAGGCGGAATACGCGCTCGAGGACGGCGCGACGGTGGCCGAGGTGGACGCCGCGCTCGAGAGCTACGGCATGGCCATGGGCATCTTCGCGGTGTTCGACCTCGCCGGCCTCGACGTCGACTGGTCCATGCGCAAGCGCCGCGCGCTGACGGCCGACAAGCGCGAACGGGTGGTGCCGGTGTTCGACCAGATCTGCGCGCAGGGGCGATTCGGCCAGAAGACCGGCCGTGGCTTCTACATCCACCAGGACGGCAAGCGGCTGGTCGATCCCGAGGTGACCGCGCTGGTGGAGGCCGCCTCCGCCGCACGCGGGGTCACGCGCCGGCCGGTCTCTGCCGAGGAGATCCAGAACCGCGTGCACGCGGCCATGGTGAACGAGGGCGCGCGGGCGCTGGCCGAGGGAATCGCGGCGCGTCCGTCCGACATCGATCTCGTGCTGGTGCACGGCTACGGCTACCCGGCCTGGCGGGGCGGCCCCATGCATGCGGCGGATGCCATCGGCATTCCGGAGATGCTCGCGCGCGTGGAGGCGCTGCACGCCGCGTCGGGGGTGGGCTGGGAGCCGGCGCCGCTGCTGCGGGAGATGGCTGCTGCGGGGAGGCGGTTTGCCGACCTCGACCGCTAGGAGGGGAGGTGGGGGAGAGCAGTCGGCCTCGCTTCTCCCGTCATCCGAGTTGGGGGTTACGGAATATGCGAGAGTCGTGGGGAGGTGGGGGGCGTCGCACCCGCCGCGTTCGTGCCGCGTCGGGCGAGCTTTGATTCAACACAGAGTTGAGGCGAGATGAGGCGAGCCACAGAGAGTGTCGTACTCTGGACGGGGCGGTCGGGGTCGCAGGCTGCGGGAGCCCGAACGTAGCACCCGCCGCGAGCAAGAGGAGGCGAGGCGCCGGCCAGCCTACCTCTCGGTTCGTTATGAATCCAAGCGCTTCGCGCCACTCGGACGCTCCGGCAAGGGTCTCCGCGTAAGGCAATTCGCTTCCACGAACCGGCATCACGGATTCAGTGCTTCCCGCCGCTGGGATGATCCGGCGAGCGGGCCCGCGGAAGGCGATTCGATTCCCACGAACCGGCACGTGAGCCCTTGCATCGCGGCGCCACACTCGGTCTCTCTGTGGCTCGTCTCAACTCGTCTCAACTCTGTGTTGAATCAAAGCTCCTGCCGTCAGCACGAACCACGCCCAGGGCTCCCCGGATCCTTCCGCCGGGCAAGAGGCACGCCCAGGGTCCCCGGATCCTTCCGCCTCGGGCAAGAGGCACGCCCAGGGTCCCCGGAACCCTCCCTCCCGCGCGGACCCGGCCAGCGTCCCCGAGCTTCCCCCCGCGAGCACGGACCACCCCAACGTCCCTCGACCCGGCTCCTCAACCTCAAGGTCCGAGGTAGGTGTCGATCAGCCGCTGCCAGGCCCCGCTCGCGGTCGACAGATGCACCCACTGGTCGACGTATTCCTTCAGCACGATATCGCGCGGCAGCAGGTAGGCGAGTTCTCCGTAATCGAACGGCTGGTCCGGATGGATCGCGCACAGGCCGGGCGTGAGCTTCTGCTGCAGCTTCGTCTCGACCGCGTCGGTGATCATGACGTCGGCGCGGCCGGCCGCGACCTCGGCGAAGATCTTCGTGTTGTCCGGGAACAGGACGATCTCCGCCTGCTTGAGGTTGGCGCGATCGAAGCGCTCGTTGGTTCCGCCCGGATTGACGATCACCTTCACGCCGGGACGGTCGATCTCGGCCAGGCTGCCGAACTTCGCGACGTCCGCGCAGCGTGCGATCGCCGCCTTGCCCACGCGCATCACCGGGATCGAGAAGAAGGCCTGCTTCTGCCGCGGCAGCGTGACCGAGATGCCGCCCATGCCGACGTCGTACTTGTCGGCGAGCAGGTCCGGCAGCAGCGAACTCCAGGTGACCGGAACGATCTCGAGCTTCACGCCGAGTGCGTCGGCGAGCGTGTGGGCCATGTCGACGTCGAGGCCGGAGAACGTGCCCGTCGCGGCGTCGCGCACCGAGAACGGCCGGTAGTCGCCGGTGAGCCCGACGCGCAGGGTGCCGCGGGCCACGATCTCGTCCAGCCTCGACTGCGCCGAGGCCAGGCCCGGGCTCAGCACCAGGCACAGCACGCAGACCCATTCAAGCAGCCGCCGCATCGCTCTCTCCGTCATGGCGCGGCGACGATGCGCCGGCGGCGCAGCGCCTGTCCACCGGCGGAACGAGCGGCACCCTCTACCGCCGGAGCGGCCGAACCGTCAGAATGGCGGCGATGCAGATCGACCCGACCCCAGCCGAAGCTGCGCTCGTCACCGAGATCGCGGCCGCCGCGTCAGCGCGCACGCCGCTCTTCGTGCAGGGCAACGGCACCAAGCGCGACATGCTTCGGCCGGTGCAGGCGGCGCGCACGCTGTCGGCCGCCACCGCCAGCGGTCTCACGTTGTATGCCCCCAAGGAACTCATCCTGAGCGCCGCCGCGGGCACGCCGCTGCCGGAGATCGAGGCGGCGGTGGCGGCGGCCGGCCAGCACCTGATCGCCGAACCGCCCGACCTGTCGGGGCTGCTGGGGGAGACGGGGCGGCCGCAGACGATCGGCGGCGTGGTCGCGACCAACCTCTCCGGCCCGCGCCGGGTCGCCTGGGGTGCGATGCGTGACCACGTCATGGGGCTGCGGGCCGTGACCGGACGCGCCGAGGTGATCCACTCCGGCGGCCGGGTGCTGAAGAACGTGACCGGCCTCGATCTCTGCAAGCTGCTCACCGGCAGTCACGGCACGCTGGGCGTCATCACCGAAGTCACGCTGAAGGTGCTGCCGGCACCCGAGGCCACCGGCACGCTGGTGCTGCCGGAAGCGGAGGCGCAGGCCGGCATCGCCACGCTCTCCGCCGGCCTCGGCTCGCCCTACGGCGTGTCGGCAGCGGCCTGGTTGCCGGCCGAGGCGGCGGAGCGGGTCCCGGAACTGGCCGGGGAGGGCGCGGTCGCGCTGTTGCGGATCGAGGATTTCGCCGCCTCGGTCACCTATCGCACGCGCAAGCTGCTGGCCGAACGGGGCGGGCGCGGCCGGATCCTGGACGATGCGGCCTCGCGTTCCGTGTGGCGCGCCGTGCGCGATGCCGTGCCGCTGCCGGCCGCGGCGGAGGACGCGGTGTGGCGTGTCTCCGTGCGTCCCTCCGCCGGGGCGGCGGTGCTCGCGGCGGTGCCGGCGGCGCGCGGCTTCCTCGATTGGGGCGGCGGGGTCGTCTGGCTGGCCGGCCCCGCGACCGAGGCCACGCACGACGCCGTCGTCGCCGCGGCGCGGCGGGCGGGCGGCACCTGGATGCTGCTGCGCGCGCCCGAGACGTTGCGGGCCGCGGTGGCCGTGATTCCGCCGGAGCCCGACGCGCTGGCCCGCATCACCCGCCGCGTGAAGGCCGCGCTGGATCCGGCCGGCATTCTCAACCCCGGCCGGCTGCACCCCGGCCTCTAGGCGCAGCCATGTCCGTCCCTCATATTCCCTACGCGATCAACATCCTGCTCTGCCTGGCCGCGGTCCTGGTGAGCAACTACTGCTTCCGACGGGCCAACCCGCAGGCGCGGGTGTTCAACCGCTACTTCATCCTGGCAGCCGGGGGAGTTGTGCTCGCCATCGTGAACATCTTCCTGCGTGATCCGGGCGCATCCTTCTGGCTGTTCCTGGTTTCCGCGGCTTGGCTGGGAACGGCGGTCTATCAGATCCGCCTCATGCCCGAACGCGACGATCCGCTGAATCGCTGAGATGCAAACCAATTTCACTGCCGAACAGCTTCGCGACCCCGATACCGCCGCCTCCAACCAGGTGTTGCGGACCTGCGTGCATTGCGGGTTCTGCACCGCGACCTGCCCGACCTTCGTGCTGCTGGGCGACGAACTCGACAGCCCGCGCGGCCGCATCTACCTGATCAAGGACATGCTGGAGGCCGGCCGGCCCGCCACCAAGGAGGTGGTGCAGCATGTCGATCGCTGCCTCTCTTGCCTCGCCTGCATGACCACGTGCCCGTCCGGCGTGAACTACATGCACCTGGTCGATCATGCGCGGACGTATATCGAGCGGACCTACCGCCGCCCCTGGCATGAACGCGCGTTACGCCGGCTGCTGGGCACCCTGCTGCCGCGCCCGGCGCTGTTCCGCGCGGCGCTGCACGGCGCGCGGTTCGCCCGCCCACTCGCCGGGCTGATCCAAGGCGACTCGCCGCCTGCCCAGCGGCTGCGGGCGATGCTCCGCCTCGCGCCCCGATCGGTGCCGGCCGCGCCGCCCCTCGGTGAGACGCACCCGGCGCAGGGCGCGCGCCGTGGGCGGGTCGCGCTGCTGGCCGGCTGCGCGCAGCAGGTGCTGGACCCCGAGATCAACGCCGCCACCATCCGGCTGCTCACCCGGCTGGGCGTCGAGGTGTTGGTGCCGCGGCAGGCCGGCTGCTGTGGCGCGCTCAACCACCACATGGGGCAGCACGACCCCGCCATGGCCTTCGCCCGCGCGAACATCGAGGCCTGGAACGCGGAGGCGGAGCAGGGCGGCCTCGATGCGATCGTGGTGAATGCGTCCGGCTGCGGCACCACGGTGAAGGATTACGGCTTCATGTTCCGCACCGCGGACCCCGCGCTGCGCGAGAAGGCGGAGCGGGTGGCCGGCCTCGCGCTCGACATCACCGAGTTCCTCGCCCGCTTCGGCTATGCGCCCACCCGGCCGGCGCCCGACCTGACCGTGGCCTATCACAGCGCCTGTAGCCTGCAGCACGGCCAGCGGGTGACGGCGGAGCCGAAGACGCTGCTGGCGCGTGCCGGCTTCCGTGTCGTCGAACCGGCCGAGGGGCATCTCTGCTGCGGCTCTGCCGGCACCTACAACCTGTTGCAGCCGGAGATCGCGGCCCGCCTGCGCGCACGCAAACTCGGCAACCTGCTGGCGACCCGCGCCGACCTGATCGCGGCCGGCAACATCGGCTGCCTCACGCAGCTTGGAGGCGACCCTCCCGCAGGGGCCGCCGACACCACCGTGCTGCCGGTCGTGCACACGGTGGCCCTGCTGGACTGGATGGCCGGCGGGCCGATGCCCGCTGCGCTGGCGGGGCGATCCACCACTGCGGCCGCGCTGCCGGTTCCGGCCGGCGCGGCGGTCTGAGCGGATGCGCCGGCGCGCCCGTCTGCCGCGCGCTGGAGGTGGGCGGCAGGGTGCGCGCGGCGTGGCAGGTGCGCTGGCCGTCGCGGCGGTGG
>JAFKLG010000069.1:56295-137623 GCA_017304945.1 Rhodospirillales bacterium | reverse complement strand
GATCGACCTGCGGCTGCAGGCACTGCGCGCAGACTTCCTTCATCATGCACTGCATCGGCGAGTTGATGGAGCCGATCGCGGTGTGGTCCGGGTGCAGATAGGGCTGCAGCACGCCATGCCGCGCGACGCCCACCGCTTGCATCATGCGGTCGGAGCCGATCGCGATGATGTGGCGGGCGCTGTCCAGCGGGACCGCCTGCTCGCCAAGCCGGCCGGCGCCGTAGGCGGCCATCGCCTGCACGATGTTGCCGACGAAGCTGCGGTCCTGCGGCCGCGCGGGGTTGGGGGTGAAGCCCGGCGCCTCGTCGCAGCACCAGACGATCACGTCGGCGGCGCGCTCGATCTCCTCGACCTTGTAGCGGTCGCGCAGCGCCTTGTAGCCGGCGAAGTAGATCACCTTGGAGCCGGCGGCGCGGGTCGCGGCGCCGATCGAGAACAGCACCGCGTTGCCGAGACCGCCGCCGACCAACGCGACGGTGGTGTCCGGGTGGATCTCGGTCGGCGTGCCGGTCGGGCCCATCAGCACCACCGGTTCCCCCGGCTGCAGCATGGCGCAGAGGTCGGAGCTGCCGCCCATCTCGAGCGCGATCACGCTGACCAGGCCGCGTTCCTTGTCGGTCCAGGCCCCGGTCATCGCGAGGCCTTCCATGTTCAGCACCGTGGTGCCGATGCCGTCCTCGGTGAGGCGCGGCGCCAGCACCTCGTAGTTCTGCAGCCGGTAGAACTGGCCGGGCTGGAACGCCGCGGCCGCGGCGGGCGCGCGCAGCACGACCTCGACGATCGTCGGCGTCAGCCGGTTCACCGCGTGCACGCGCGCCTGCAGCCGGTCGCGGCAGGCCTCGATCAGCGCGGGACCGGTCGTCTCGGACGCGGGCAGGGCGGCGAGCGCGCGGGACACCACGGGGTAGCCCCGCTTCGCCCCGCCCATCGCCTTCACCACGTTGCCGAAGAAACTCGGGTGCAGGTCGCCGAAGAAGCTGATCAGCCGGCCGTTCTCGGCGCGATGCATCAGCACGTGCGCGGCGTCGGGCTTGGCGAGGCCGCGCACCGGGGTGACCGGCGCGCCGCTTTCGTCGATCGCCTGGAAGTAGCGGCCGTCGAGCTGGATGCGGCCGTCCTCGCGCGCCAGCACGGTGTTGGGTTGGGTGCCGGCGGCGACCAGGATCGCGCGCGCGGGCAGCACCTTCTCGGTTCCGTCGGCGTGCTTCACGCGCAGGCCGGCGGCGTGGCCGTGGGCATCGACCTCGACGGCGACCGGGGTCAGGCCTTCGGCGAAGCGCACCGCCTCCTCCATCGCCTTCGCCACTTCCTCGTGGTTCAGCGTGTAGGACGGGCTGTCGATCAGCCGGCGGCGATAGGCAAGCGTCGCGCCGCCCCAGGAGTCGAGCAGTTGCGCGAGGCGCGGCGCGCGTCCCTCCGCCGCGGCGGCGTCGCGTTCGGCGCGGATCGCCTCGGCATGGGCGAGGAACTCGTCCGCGACCTCGGTCTCCTCGGCGCTCCAGCGCGCCCGCACTTCCTGCGCGCCGCGTTCGGCGACCAGCGTGCGGTAGCGCAGGGCGAACTTCTCCACCTGGCGCACGTAGTAGGCGAGGCTCTCGGTCGCGGTGTCGATCGCGGTCAGCCCGCCGCCGATCACCACCACGGGCAGGCGCACCTGCAGGTTGGCGATGGAGGAGAACTTCGCCGCCCCGGTGAGCTGCAGCGCCATCAGCAGGTCGGAGGCCTGCCGCACCCCGCGGGCGAGCCCGTTCGGGATGTCCAGCACGGTGGGGCGGCCAGCGCCCATGCAGAGCGCGATGTGGTCGAAGCCCATCGCCCAGGCATCGTCGATCGACAGCGTGGCGCCACCGCCGAAGCGGATGCCGCCGAAATGCGCGAAGGCATCGCGGCGCTCGAGCAGCAGGCGGACCAGCTTCAGGTAGTTCTTGTTCCAGCGTACGGTGATGCCGTACTCGGCGACGCCGCCGAACCCGGCCATCACCCGGTCGTCCAGGTTTTCGTACAGCGTGGTCACGTCGCGCACCGGCGCGGTGGGATCGATCCGCAGCGGCTCGATCTTCAGCCCGTCGATCGCCACGACGGTGTGGCCGTCGTTCATCAGGTGGTGCGCCAGCGTGAACCCGGCCGGCCCGAGGCCGACGATCAGCACCTTGCGTCCGCTATCGGGCTTGGGCAGCGGGCGGCGGAGGTCGAGCGGGTTCCAGCGCGTCAGCAGCGCGTAGATCTCGAACCCCCAGGGCAGCCCCAGCACGTCCTTCAGGACGGACGTTTCGGCCTGCGGGATGTCGACCGCTTCCTGCTTCTGGTAGATGCAGGCCTTCATGCAGTCGTTGCAGATGCGGTGGCCGGTTGCCGCCATCATCGGGTTGTCGACCGCGATCGTGGCGAAGGCGCCGAGCACGCTGCCTTGGGCGCGCAGCGTGTGCATCTCGCTGATCTTCTCGTCGAGCGGGCAGCCGTTCAGCGTGACGCCAAAGGTCGATTTCTGGAACTGCCCGGTCTTGCGATCCTTCAGACCTTTGCTGCAGGAATCCTTCCCCTGCGTGTGGCACCAGATGCAGTAGTTCATCTGGTCCAGCGCCTGCTGGGTGTTCATGCCGGCATCGGTCAGCGCGAAGCCGTCGCGCTGGCGCCAGTCATGCTCCGGCAGCCGCATCATGGTGACGCCGTCGCGCTCGATCGTTTCGATCGGCACCAGGTGATTCGGGTCGATGCGGTGCGCCACGCGGAACAGCGTGCCCCCGGCATGCGCGGCGCGCCCGGCCTCGGTCAGCGTCGCCCAGGCGGCGTAGCGCAGCGCCTCGTCCAGCGCTTCGGCGTTGGCCTCGGTCTCCCACCCGGTCACCGCGAGGGCGAAGCCGCGTTCGGTCAGCGGCGTGCCCATGCGGGCTTCGAGCGCGGCGCGCAGGGCCGCACCATCGAAGCCGGACGGATCGGCGTATTTCTTCACCGCCTGGCGCTGCACGAACAGCCGCTTGCAACTGTGGATCGGGTCGAGCCGCGCGGTTTCCTGCGCCAGCGCCTCGGTCTCGGCGGTGATGCCGAACAGGGTGGCGACGAATCCGTCCAAATGCGGGCCGAGGGCGACGATCAGGTCGCTCGCTTCCTTGTCGGCCAGCGCGTCGGGCGCGGCGCGGGCAGCAAGCAGGCGGCCATGCAGGTCGGGATCCGCCTCGGCCAGCGCCTGCAGGAAGGCGCGATCCAGGCGGATCAGCCCGTCGCGCCGCGCCAGGTCATCGAAGCGGAAGCCGAAGCCCAGGGTGGCCTGGTCGGCCGGGGGAAGCAGATCCATCACGGGTTCAAACCATCTTCTGCAGAAGAGCGATCAGGGTTCGGCGCTCTTCGTCCGACAACGGCGCCAGGGCGGTGTCATGGGCCCGTCGGGCGCATGCCACAGCGGCATCCACCAGGGCAAGCCCGGCTGCGGTGGGCGCGAGGACCGCGGTGCGACGGTCCAGCGGGTCGTGGGTGCGGGCGATCAGGCCACGCGCGGTCAGGCGGCGCACGACGCCCTGGATGGTGGCCGGGTCCATCGCGACGAGCCGGCCCAGCAGGTTCTGGGTGACACGGCCCAGCTCGACCGTGCGGGCGAGGGCGGCGAACTGCGTCGGCGTCAGCCCGACATCCGCCGCGGCGTCGAGGAAGATCGCCGCGTGCCGCTGATGGGCGCGCCGGAGCAGGAAACCGATATGTCCGTCGAGGCTGAACCGATCCGCGAGGGGGGGCGGGCTCTCCGGCACCAGGCGTCATCCTTCAAGGGGGCGGGGCAGTCCTCGGGGGCGCATCTGGAGGTCGTCCTGGCGCCCGACCGGCGGAGGCACTCCGGTCATTCGAATACGAACAATTCATCGGAAATGCAAGATTCGCCCGTGCCATGGTCTGCTCGTGGCCGCGCGGAATGGTTCGCTCGTGCCCGTCGCGTTTGTCACCTGGGCGCGGGCTATGCCCCCGTCTCCTCCCGGCGGAAGGCGTCCGTGATCCGCCGCACCCGCCCCGCCGCGTCCACCACGATCAGGTCGAAGCGCACCCCGGCTCGCCCCCAGTCCGGATTCTCTGCCAGCAGGATCTCCGCCGCCCCGAGCAGCCGGGCGCGTTGGCGCGGTCCGAGGGCGACGGCGGCGTCGGCGAGGCATCGGCGCGCCTTCACCTCGACGACCGCGAGCAGCCCGCGCCGCTCCGCCACCAAATCGATCTCCCCGGCCGCGGTCCGGCGGCGGCGCGCGCGCAGCACCCAGCCCTCGGCCTCCAGCGCCGCGATCGCGGCGTCCTCGGCGCGCATGCCCCGGGCGTGGGCGGCGCGTCCGCGCGCGGCGCGCTGGGAGGGCACCCGATCCGGCATGGGCGCGAGCATCGCGGCAACACGCTAAGCAATCCTCAACGGCCGTTCGCTGTCCTGGAGAGGCGCGCGCGCATTCCGTTCGGGAGCGATCGGTTCTAGCCTTGCGGGATGGGAACGTCCGTCGCCGTGCCGAGTCTCTCCGCTGCCGCGCGGCGTCATGCGATCGTCTGCGTTCTCAGCGCCTCCGCCACCTTCTCCTTCGGCGCCGCGGTGGTGAAGGCGCTGACCGAGAGCGTGCCCATCATGGAAATCGTCGCCGCCCGCAGCCTGGTCGGGTTCCTCGCCATGTTGCCCGTGCTGTGGCGCCAGGGCGGGATCGGTGCGCTCGCCACGCGGCGTCCCGGCGGCCACGTGCTGCGCACGCTCTATGGCTTCATCGGCACGGTCACCACGATCTACGGCTACACCGTCCTGCCGCTCGCGACCGTCACCGCGCTGGGCTTCGCCATGCCGCTCTGCCTCACCGCGCTCTCCGTGCCGATGCTGGGGGAGCGCGTGGGCTGGCGCCGCGCCTCCGCGGTGCTGGTCGGGTTCGGCGGCGTGATGATCATGCTCCGCCCCTGGCGCGGCGGCGCCGAGGCGCTGCCGGCCTTCGCGGTCGGCGCGGTGCTGGCGGGTGTCGTCGCCTGGGCGCTCGCCATGATCAGCATCCGCCGCATGGGGGAGGCGGGGGAGAAGAACGTCACCATCGTCGCCTGGTACAGCCTGGGCACCGCGCTGCTCGCGCTGGTCGGCGCCGTGCCCGTCTGGGTCACCCCCAGCCTCGGCCAGCTCGCGGCATTGGCACTCGCCGGCGTGCTGTCGGGGACCGCGCAACTCCTGATGACCGAGGGCTACCGCGCCGGCGAGGCCACCCTGGTCGCCCCGTTCGAATACGGCGCCATCGTCTACACCACGCTGCTCGGCCTGGTGTTCTGGGGCGAGTGGCCCGATCGCTGGAGCCTGCTGGGCGTGGCGATCCTGGTCGGCGCGGGCCTCTACATCTGGCGGCGGGAGGTGACACTCGGCCTCCGCCGCTGAGCCCGAGACCACCGGCCGGCCCTCCGCCGCCGCCTCGCTTCCAACGCACCGCCATCCATCCTGCGCAAGCCGCGGCCAGATCGCCTCACGCGGCCTTCGGTTGCCAGCCGTCCCGGGTGGGGCGATGCAGTCCGATGACCTCCTTCGATCTCGGCGCCATCCTCCTCACCCTGGCCGCGCTCCTCGGCTGCGTGAACTACTTCTGGCTCCGCCTGCCCAGCACCATCGGGCTGATGGCCGGCGCCCTCGTGGTCTCCGTCGTCGTGCTGGCGATCGACCGCATCTACCCCGACCTGGACCTGCGCGAGCGGTGGCAGGCCGTGGTCGCCACGGCCGACCTGCCGCATCTGTTTCTCGACGGGATGCTCGCCTTCATGCTGTTCGCCGGCGCGCTGCACGTCGACATGCCGTCGCTGCGCGACAACAAATGGGCGGTGTTCGCGCTCGCCACGCTCAGCACCCTGCTCGCCACCGCGCTGCTGGGCGGCGGCATGGCCTGGGCGCTGGGCGGCGCCCTGCCGTTCGCCTGGTGCGTCGTGCTCGCCAGTATCCTCGCGCCCACCGACCCGATCGCCGTCGCCGGCCTGCTGCAGCGAGTCGGACTGCCGGCCGGGCTGCAGGCGGCGATCGCCGGGGAGAGCCTGTTCAACGACGGAGTCGCGGTCGTGGTGTTCTCCCTCGCGCTGTCGGTCGCAACCGGCCACGACGTCGGCGCGCGGGAGATTGCGCTGCAGTTCCTCGAGGAGGCGGTCGGTGGCGCGCTGCTCGGCCTCGTCACCGGCTATGCCGCCTATCGGCTGATGCAACTGATCGACGACTACCAGCTCGAGCTCACGATCTCGCTCGCCCTGGTCACCGGCACCTACAGCATCGCCCATTGGACCGGTGTCTCCGGCCCGATTGCCGTGGTGGTGACCGGCCTGCTGATCGGCCACCGAGCCCGGAAGGATGCCTGGAGCGAGCAGACCCGAACGCAGGTGAGCACCTTCTGGTCGCTGGTCGACGAGCTGCTGAATGCGGTGCTGTTCCTGCTGCTGGGCTTCGCCTTGCTCTCGGTCGAGGCCGATCGCCCGGGACTGCACGCTGCCGCGATCGGGGTCGGGCTCGCGGTGGCGGCGCGGCTGATCAGCGTCGCCGTGCCCGTGGCGTTCCTGCGCCTGCATCGCGTGCAAAAGGCGCGGGCGGTCACGGTGCTGACCTGGGGCGGGCTGCGCGGCGGTATCTCGGTGGCGCTCGCCCTCGGCCTGCCCGCCTCGCCCTGGCGGCAGGAGATCCTGACCGTCGTCTACGCCGTGGTGGTGTTCACCATCCTGATCCAGGGACTGAGCATGCCGTGGCTGATCCGCCGGCTGTACGGCGACCGGTCAGATCAGGCCGGCCACCAGCACGGTCAGCAGGCCTAGCACCAGGTTGATCCCGATCGCCATGCGGATCGAGGCCATCGCCCCCGCCTTCGCCTCCGCGTGTTCGGTGCCGCGGAAGCTGCGGTAGGGGCCGAACACCACCCACAGGAACACCACCGTCATCAGCAAGCCCAGCGCGACCATGGCGTGCACGTTCCAGGGCACCCCCGCCATGCCGCCCAGCGCGCCCAGCATCCAGAAGCCGGTGATCAGCAGCAGCGGTATCGCGTGCCAGATCACCAGGAAGAAGCGCTTGTAGACCTGCCCGTGCAGCGCGATCCGCTGCGGCCCGTCCAGCACCGACACGCTGGGCCGCAGCACGATCCAGGCGAAGCCGAGGCCGCCCACCCACAGCACGGCGGCGATCAGGTGGATCGCCTTCAACCAGGAATACAGCGTCATGAGGTCATCCCAAGAAGTTCGTCGAGCAAGGCACGCAGTTCGGTGGCCGCGGTGGAACGTGGGGCGGCTTCGCTCACGCCCAAGCCCTCGGCGAAGGCGCTGGCAAATCCGGTCCGGTTGCCGAGGCTCGCCGCCAGCAGCGGCAGCTTGCGGGCGGTGAGGTCGGCCGCGATCGCATCGCGCAGGCGCGACACCGGCGGCACGCGGTTCAGCACGATCGCCGCCGGCCGCTTCTCCTCCCGCGCCAGCTTCAGCGTCCCCTCCGCCGCCCACACGTCCGGCGCGCTCGGTTGCACCGGCACCAGCACCAGCGAGGCGCCGCGGACCGCGAGCTTGGCGTCGGTGTCGATCTGCGGCGGGCTGTCCACCAGCACCACGTCGTGCAGCCGTTTCAGCCGGTCCAGCTCCGCGGTCAGCCGCCAGCCGGACACGTCGGAGAAGGTCAGCGGGACGGTTGGAGCGGAGCGGGCGCTCCGCGTCTCGTGCCAGCGCGTGAGGCTGCGTTGCGGGTCGCTGTCGAGCAGGGCCACCCGCCGGTCACGCGCAAGGGCGGCGGCGAGGTTGGCGGCCAGCGTGGTCTTGCCGGTGCCGCCCTTCTGCTGGGCGACGGTGATGACGATCGCCATGCGCTGCGACTCCGTCCCGATCCGTCCCCATCAGACGCAGAATGGCGCGGCTCACGCCAGCCCGCTGCGCTGCAGCATGGTCAGCCGGCAGCCCCGAACGCATTGAAGGTGATCAGCGTGTAGGTGTCCTTCACGCCGGCCAGACGCTGGATCTTCTCGGTGACGAACAGGCCGGTGTCCTGGCCCTCCTGCAGGTAGAACTTGCCCAGCAGGTCGTACTGGCCGGAGGTGGAGAACAGCTCCGAGAGCTCCTCGATCGTGTCGGCGGCTTCCTGGGCGACCTTGTACGCCTGTCCCATCTCGCATTTGATCATCACGAAGATCGGTCGCATGGGCTGGCCCCTCGATCGGTTGCGGGGGCGGCATGCAAGCCGATCCGCCCGCCGATGTCGAGGCGACGGATCGGCGACCCGCCCGCGGCGCATGCCGGGGAGCGTCGCGGGTCGGCACCTCGCCGGACGGGCGCGTCAGCTCGTATGCACGGTCAGCGGCAGGTCGTGGCTGCCGTGCGACGTGCTGAGCGTGACGTAGGCGCCGGCGCCGGATCCGGTCTGGCTCGCGTAGAGCGCGGCGACACCGCTGACCTTCAGGTCCGCGACCTCGGTCGTGCCGTCGTAGAGCATCACCTCCGCCATATGGCCGGACTCCTGGCGGATCACCTCGCTGGTGGCCTGGAGCCCCAGCACCGTCAGGTCGCTCGCGGCATCCATGCTGATCGGCGCGAGGAACGTCATCCCGGCCGGCTGTCCGGCCGGGCCGCCGATCGCCAGATGCGCGGCCTGGAGCTGGATCGTGTCGCTCGTCGCGGCACTCTGGATCGTCAGGTTCGACCCGGTCGCCGCGAGCGTGCCGCTGCCGCTGAGTGCCCCGATGCGCAGGGTCGAGTCATCCAGCGTCATGCGCCCGTCGTTCTCCAGCGGGCCGTAGATCGGCTGCGGCGTGCGGTATGCGCCGATCAGGGTCAGCGTCGCGCCGTCGGTCAGGTGGCTGTCGCCGGTCACCACCACGGTCGCCGTCTGCGAACTCACCGTGATCGCCGATCCGTTCGCGTCGATCTCCGGCGTGACGATGCGGCTGGTGGATTGCGGCGCGAGCCCGGAGCCCCCGTCCACCGAATGGGTGAGCGGCCCCAGGTTCACGATCGCCTGGCTGCCGGCATTGTCGAAGATCCACACGCCCCCGGTGAGCGGGTTGGCGGAGGTGCCGGCACCGGGCGACCAGGCGTCGTTGGGCGCGGCCTTGCTCCACCACAGATGGTCGGCGTTCTCCTGCCAGATGCGGCCGTTCACATAAGCGAGTTCGATGACGCGGGCGCTGGTCGGGTCGGCGACGCCGTCCACCATGACCTGGCCGTTGGCGATCGACCAGGTCACGCCGTGCGCGTCGACCAGCGTGCCGCTGGGCAGGCCGGGCACGGTCGAGGCGCCGATCACGCTCTGGTCGGGGGACATGCTCGCCACCGGATAGGGCGTGGTGGCGGTGCCGGCCGGCGGGCTCCAGGCGGCGGCGGGGGAGGATTTCGCCCACCACAGGCCCTGCTGGTTCTGCTGCCAGACCTGCCCGTCGACATAGGCGAGGGACCCGACATTCGCCGTGGTCGGATCGACCACCCCGTTCACGACCACCTGGCCCGCGACGATGGTCCAGCGATTGCCGCTCGCATCGGTGATGACCCCGCCTTCGCCACGCACCAGCAGGTCGTTGGCGCTGGCCGCGATCGGCACCGGCGGCGCCTGCGTGCCCGCGGGCGGCATCCAGGACGCGGTTGGCGACGACTTCGCCCACCAGAGGTTCTGCGTGTTCTCCTGCCACACCAGCCCCTCCGCATAGGCGAGGTGGGTGACGTTCGCGGTGGTCGGGTCGATCACCACGCGGCCTTGGGCGTCAATGGTCCAGACATGGCCGCCCGCGTCGGTGATGGCGCCCCCGCTGCCGATCAGCGTGCCGTCCGGTGTCTGCATGAGATGTTCCTGCGATGTGCCTGGCTGCCGGGACATCGTAACGGCGAGGGCCGGCGACCCGCCGCCCCGCCGCGCGTCAACTTGCAGTGTCGGCGGCTTTGCAACGACCGGGCTGCGGCTGCGGCTGCGGCTGCGGCTGCGGCTGCGGCTCCGGTTGCTGCTGCTGCTGCTGCTGGTGCGGCGGTCGGCGGTCGGGGCTGCGCGGCGTCGCGGCGGTCAGTGCGCGCCGCCGCCGCCACCGCCCGCCGCGCGGCGCATCAGCGCGACCGCCGCCAGTGCCAGCAACAGCGCCGCGCCCATCAGGTAGAACGCGTCGCCATAGGCCAGGAAGTAGGATTGCGCCCGCACGGTGCGGCCGACCTGCACCACCGCCTCGTGCCAGGCACTGGCCGGATCGGCGTCGCCCAGCGACAGGAAACGCTGCTGCAGGGCGGCGATGCGCTCGCGGGTCGCGGGATCGAACAGCGAGACGTGGCTCATGATGATGCTGGAATGGAACTGCTCGCGCTTGGCGACGAAGGTCTCCAGCGTCGCGATGCCGACCGATCCGCCCAGGTTGCGCATCATGTTGAACATCGCCGAGGCGGAGCCGGCGTTCTCCCGCTCGATGCCGCCGGTCGCGAGCACCGACAGCGGCGCCATCAGCATCGCTTGCCCGACCGCGCGCACCAGGTTCGGCACCAGCAGTTGCGGGCCGGCGTAGTCGGCGTAGAGGCCGAGGTTCATGAAGCAGCTGGTGGCGAACAGCGCGAGGCCGGTGCCGACCAGCACGCGGGTGTCGATCCAGCGCATCAGGAACGGCACGCAGGGGATCAGGATCAACTGCGGCAGCCCAGTCCAGGCCAGCACCATGCCCACCTGCTCGGAGTTGTAGCCCTGCATCTGCGAGAGATAGACGGGCAGCAGGTAGACCGACCCGTACAGCGCCATGCCGACGATCACGTTGGCGACGCTGCCCAGTCCGAAATTGCGCCGCTTCAACAAGCGGAGATTCAGCAGCGGGGCGGCCGAGGTCAGCTCGATCCACAGGAAGAGAACCAGCGCGATGGTCGCGACGACCGTGAGGCGGACGATGAAGGCGGAGCCGAACCAGTCGTCCTTGTTGCCCTCCTCGAGCACCGTCTGCACGCAGGCAAGGCCGATCGCGAGCGTCGCGATGCCCGGCCAGTCGCCCTTGGCGAGCAGGCCGAGATTCATTGGCGCCTTGGGCAGCGAGGGCCACAGCGTCAGGATCATCACCGCGCCGGGGATCAGGTTCACGTAGAAGATGTATTCCCAGCCGTAGTTCTCGGTGAGCCAGCCGCCGATCGTCGGGCCGATCGCCGGCGCGAAGGTCGCCGATAGCGCGAACATCGCCATGCCCACCGGCTGCTTCGAGCGCGGCAGCATGGTCAGCGTGATGGTGAAGGCGAGCGGGATCAGCACGCCGCCGAAGAACCCCTGCAGCGCGCGCAGGATGATCATCTGCCCGAGATTCTGCGCGAAGGCGCAGGCCACCGACATCACCAGGAACATGACCGTGTTGCCCAGCAGGTAGCGGCGCAGCGAGAAGACAGGGGCGAGGAAGCCGGTGAGCGGGATCACCACAATCTCCGCCACCAGATAGGCGGTCGAGATCCAGCCGCCCTCGTCGATGCCGGCGCCGATCGCGCCCTGGATGTTCGGCAGCGAGGCGTTGGTGATCTGGATGTTCAGCACGGCGATGAACGCGCCGATGACGGAGCCGCAGACCGCCATCCAGGTCTTGGCGTCGACCCGGTCGGACTGTGTCGGGAGCGTGGGATCGCTCATCTCAGGTCTCCATCCGGCGCTTTGATCGGAGCGCCGGTGTGTCGCCCGTCAGGGCGCGGATGTGTCGCCCGTCAGGGCGCGGATGTGTCGCCCGTCAGGGCGCGTGGCGTGTCATCGGTGAGGGCGTCGGACACGCGCCGTGAGCGGCGTGTCCGTTGCGCCTCAGGGGGCCGGGTGGGTGCTGCCGCGGGTGTCGATCACCGGCTCCACCGACATGCCGGGCCGCAGCAGCCGGGCGGCATCCAGGCCGGGCGTGTGGTCGAGCACGATCTTCACCGGCAGCCGCTGCACGATCTTGGTGAAGTTCCCGGTGGCGTTGTCGGGCGGCAGCAGCGCGAATTGCAGGCCGGTCGCCGGCGCGATGCTGTCGACATGGCCACGGATCTCGGCATCGGGGAAGGTGTCGACGCTGATCTCCACCGGCTGGCCGGGCCGCACTGCGGTGAGCTGCGTCTCCTTGTAGTTGGCCACCACGTAGACCGCATTCAGCGGCACCACCGCCATGAGCTGGGTGCCCGCTTGGACATACTGGCCGACGCGCAGCGTGCGGGCGCCGACCATGCCGTCCACCGGCGCGGTGATCGTCGTGTAGCCCAGGTTCAGCTTCGCCTGCGCCTCGGCGGCCTGGTAGTGCGCGAGCTGCGCCACCGCCTTCACCCGCGCCGCCTGCAGCACCGCGAGCTGCTGCTGCGCGCCGGCCGCGGCGGCTCGGGCCTGGGCGAGACCGGCCTGCCGCTGCAGCAGCAGCGACACGGTCTGCTGCTGCTGCTGCACCGATCCGGCGCCGGTGCGGGCGAGCGTGTCGTAGCGTGCCTGGTCCTGCTGGGCGAAGCGCAGCGCCGCCTCGGCCGCGGCGACCTGGGCATTGGCCTCCTCGATCAGCGACGCCTGTCGGGTGATCTGCGCGTCGATCGAGCCGATGTCGCTCTCCGCCGTGGCGCGGTCGGCGCTCGCCTGGCGCAGCGCGGTCTGGAAGTCGCGGTCGTCGATGCGGGCCAGCACCTGGCCGGCCTTCACCTGCTGGTTGTCGCTGACCAGCACCTCGCTGATATAGCCCGAGACGCGCGGCGCGATCAGCGTATTGTCGGCCTGCACATAGGCGTCGTCGGTCGCCACCAGGAAGCGCCCGTTCTGCCAGTAGTCGAGGCCGAAATGCGCCGCGGCCGCGACACCCAGCACGACCGCCGCACCGATCACCAGGCGCTTGGCGCTGAAGCGGCGCGGGCGCGCGGGGGCGGCGAGCCGGGGATCGTCGGTCGGCCGGTCGGCACGCGCGGTCTCCTCACGCGGCGCGTCGCCGCGCGACACGTCGGCCCGCGACACGTCACGGGGTGAAGCCCGCTCGAGCGGCGCGGGGCGCGATACGATCTGGTCCATGGGCTCCACCTCTTCGCGCCATTCCGGCGCATTTCCGCGACACAATGTAGCGTTATGCCGCGCGGCAGGGAGGGGCAAACACCCGCGCTGGTGCGCAGGGCAGATATGCGACATAGTGTAGCGAAATTCGCCGTACGCTCCGGCCAGGTGACGAGCGCGTCCCCATCTTCGGAAGGCCAGGAACAGGAGGTTCGTGTGTCAGCCGTAGCGTCCGCCGTCCGTCCGCGTCCGGTCACGGCCCATCGCACGCCGGGACGGCCGCGTTGCGACGTCACCCACAAGGCGGTGCTCGACGCCGCCTTTGCGTTGCTGGCGGAAGACGGGATCGGCCGTTTCACGATCGAGCGGGTGGCGGCGCGCTCCGGCGTCGCGCGTTCGACCATCTACCGGTGGTGGCCCAGCAAGGGCGCGCTCGCGATGGAGGGGTTCCTCGCGGCGGTGGCGCCCGAGATCGCGGTGCCGCCCAGCGGATCGGCGGCGCGCGACCTGCGCGAGCAAGTGAAGCGCTTTGCACGCCTGCTGCGCGGCACCGTCGGCCGCATCATCCGGGGCATCATCGCCGAGGGTCAGAGCGACCCGGAGACGGTCGCGGCGTTCATGGACGGCTTCGTCACGCCCCGGCGCGCCGAGGGCAGCGCGATTCTGCAGCGCGGCATCGCGAGCGGCGAGTTGCGGGCGGATCTCGAGCTCGACCTCGTGCTCGCCGGCCTCTACGCGCCGCTCTATGTGTGGATGCTGCTGAACGAATCGCTCGACGACGAGAAGGTCGAGCGACTCACCCGCAGCGTGCTCGCGGGATGCCTCGCGCCGTCCGCCGAGGCGGCTTCCGACTGACCACATCGCCCGCATGCGCGCGGGCGCGTCCCCGCTGAGGGGCCGGCCGTCCCGCGCGCGACGCCGGTCGCGTCAGGCGGCCAACTGCGCCCCTTCGTCCGCCGCCAGCTCATAGGCGGCGGCGGCCAGCCGGATCAGCATCTCCGGGATCGACGGGGCCGCCGGCAGCGCGCCACCCTTCGCGAACTCCGTCCAGCCCATCCATCCGTCCACGTCCAGGCCCACACGCGCCCGCCGTTCGGCGACGCTCAGCCCGCGACCGCTCGCCGCTTCGTCGAACAGCGCGAATTGCGCCCGCACCACGTGGTCGATCTTCTGCCAGCCAGGGTTCTGCAACATCCGGACTCCCCGTCTTTCGGTTCCGAGGTCGAATGTTGGTGCCGGTCGGGGCGGGAATCGGCACGAACCATGGTTGATTTGTGGCGGCAACGACACCGGCGCGTGAGCGCCGATCACGAGGCTGCAAGCACCCTCGCACGCGGGCCGATCGGCGCATCGACGCCCAGGTGACGAGATCACGGCGACGCCTGTATCCTCGTCGTTCGGTCAAGGGGGACAAACGGCATGGAACTGGCACAGGCGCGCCGGTCGCGGATCACGCCGCGGCTGGGCGGGCACATCCTCGCGGATGCGCTGGTCGCGCAAGGCATCGACCACGTCTTCGAAGTGCCGGGGGAGAGCTTCCTCGACACGCTCGATGGGCTGTATGCCGCGAGCAAGAAGCTGAAGCTGGTCACCTGCCGGTTCGAGGCGGGCGCGGTGAACATGGCCGAAGCCTATGGCAAGCTCACCGGTCGTCCCGCCGCCGCCTTCGTCACCCGCGGCCCCGGCGCCTGCCACGGCGCGATCGGCGTGCACGTCGCCTTCCAGGACAGCACGCCCATGCTGCTGTTCGTCGGCCAGATCCCGCACGAGGACACCGGCCGCGACGCGTTCCAGGAAGTCGACTACCGCCAGATGTTCGCGCCGCTCGCCAAATGGGTAACGCAGATCGACCATGCCCATCGCATTCCCGAGGTCGTCGCGCACGCCGTCGACGTCGCCACCTCCGGGCGGCCCGGTCCGGTGGTGATCGCCCTTTCCGAAGAGATGCAGAAGGCCACCGCCGAGGTGCCCGACCTGCCGCGCGTGCCGCGCTCCGTCGCCTTCCCGGATCCGGCGGCGCTGCAGCACATGCGCGCATTGCTGGCGAAGGCGAAGAAGCCGGTCGCGGTGGTCGGCGGTTCCTGCTGGAGCGCCGAGGGCCGCGCCGCGCTGCACGCCTTCCTGACCGCCAACGACGTGCCCGTCACCGTCGGCTTCCGCCGCCAGGCGCATTACGACGGCACGCTCGACAATTTCGCCGGCGATCTCGGCGTCGGCTCCGATCCCGGGCTGATCGGCAAGGTGAAGGACGCCGACCTGATCCTGGCGATCGGCTCCCGGCTGGGCGACGCCGTGACGCAGGGCTACACGCTGCTCGACATGGCCGGCCGCGTGCCGATCGTGCAGGTCCTGGCCGACGGCGCCGAGATCGGTCGCGTGTTCCGCCCCGCCCTCGGCATCGTTTCCGACCTCAACGCCTTCGCCACCGCCGCCGCCGCGCTCGAGCCGTTGCAGCCCGGCTGGTCGCGCTGGACGCGGGAACTCCGCTCGCTCCGCGAGGCACAGCGCGCGGTGCCCAACTATGACGGCCCGCTGAACCTCGGCACCTGCATGCGGGAACTCGAGACGCTGCTGGCGCCCGACGCGATCGTCACCACCGATGCCGGCAACTTCGCCGGCTGGGCCACGCGCTTCCTGAATTTCGGCGACGGCCAGCGCTATATCGGCCCGACCAACGGCGCGATGGGCTATTCGGTGCCGGCCGCGATCGGCGCCAAGATCACCTATCCCGACCGCATGGTCGTCTCCATGGTCGGTGATGGCGGCTTCATGATGACCGGGCAGGAGATCGCCACCGCCTTCCATCACGGCGTCGCGCCGATCGTGCTGGTGTTCAACAACCAGATGTACGGCACGATCCGCATGCATCAGGAGCGCGCCTATCCCTGGCGCGTTTCCGGCACCGCCCTCACCAACCCCGATTTCGCCCGCTACATCGAGGCGTTCGGCGGCCACGGCGAGGTGGTGACGGAAACCGCCGAGTTCGGCCCCGCCTTTCGCCGCGCGGTCGACAGCGGCAAGCCGGCGGTGCTGGAGCTGCGGATGAACCCGGAGCAGATCACGACGCGCGCGACCATCGCGGACCTGCGGGCGGGCAAGACGCCGCCCAAGCCCGCCGCCAAGGCGAAGCGCGCGCCCGCGGCGAAGCATCCGGCGTCAACGCGCGGACCGGCGACCAAGAAGCGGAGCTGAGCGGGGGCGATGGCCACCTCCGCCGGCCCGGACGCCCTGCTGGCCGAGGCGGGGCGGCTGTTCCAGGCCGGGCAGGAGGACGCGGCGGCGGCGCGGTGCCGCGCCATCCTGGAACGCGCGCCGGCGCATGACGACGCGCTGCACCTGCTGGGGGTGATCGCCTGCCGTCGCGGCGACTTCGCCGATGCCGCGTCGCTGCTGCGCCGAGCCGCCGCGCTGCGGCCGGCGGACCCGCAGATCGCCGGCAATCTCGGCCGCGCCTGGATGGGGCTCGATGCACCGGAGCATGCCGTTGCCGCCTACCGCATCGCCCTGGCCGCCGACCCCGACTCGCCGGACCGGCTGAACGACCTCGGCACCGCACTGGGCGCCGCCGGCGCCGCTGCCGAAGCCGAGGGCGTCTATCGCCGAGCCCTCGCGCGGGCCCCCGGGTATGCGCCGGCGCGCTACAATCTGGGCCGGCTGCTGGCGGCGAACGGCCGCGCCGAGGCGGCGATCGCCGAACTCCGCGCCGTCCTCGACGCGCTGCCGGCGGACGAGCCGAAGCGGGACGACGTGGCCGGCGCCCTGGTGTCCGCCTACGCCGCGCGCGGCCGCTTCGAGGAGACCGTGGCGCTCTGCCGCGCAGAACGCCGCCTGGTGCCGGACCGCGCCTCCGCCTGCTGGAACGAATCGCTCGCCCTCCTCGCGCTCGGACGCTGGGAGGAGGCGTGGCCGCTCTACGAGTCACGCTGGCGCGTGCCGGCGCATGACCCGCCGGAGCGCCCGACCGAGGTGCTGGACCTCGCCCGCGTTGCCGGCCGGCACGTGCTGATCCTGGCCGAGCAGGGGCGGGGCGACGTGCTGCAATTCGCCCGCTATGCCCCGCTGGTGGCCGCCCGCGCCGCGCGGGTGACGTTGCAGGTCTATCCCGACCTGGTGCCAGTGTTGCAGGGGATGAGCGGGGTGCAAGTGATTTCCACCGAGGCCGCGGCGCCGGCCTGCGACGTGGCGACCCCGCTGCTCAGCCTCCCGCTCGCGTTCCGCACCACGCCGCAGACCGTGCCGGGCGGCGTCCCCTATCTGCACGTCCCGCCGGATCGCCGCGCCGCCTGGCGCGCGCGGATCGGCCGCCGGCGCGGATGGCGCATCGGGCTCGCCTGGCGCGGACTGCAGCACATTCCCGAACGCACCTTGCCGGTGACCGCGCTCACCCCGCTGCTGGCGCTCGAGGGCTGCGCCTTTCACGCCTTGCAGAAGGACATCGCGGAGGCGGACGCGGCCTGGCTGCGCGCGCATGGCGTCACGCTGCACGACGCAGCGCTCGCCGACTTCGCCGACACCGCGGCACTGGCCGAACGGATGGACCGCGTGGTCACGATCGACACCTCGGTCGCGCATCTCGCCGGCGGCCTCGGCCTGCGCGGCTGGGTGCTGCTGCCGCACGTGCCGGATTGGCGCTGGCGGGGCGAGGACGGGACCTGCCCGTGGTATCCGACGCTGCGCCTGATCCGCCAGCCGGCGCCTGCCGCCTGGGATGCCGTGCTCGCCGCGGTCACCGACGCGCTGCGGGCGGAGCTGCGCGGGGCACCGCCGGCCGCAGACCATGCCGCATGACCCGCGGCGGCGCGCCCGCTCGGCGGGCCGGATCGGGGGACGCGTTCGGGTCGCGGCCCTGGCTCAGCCCTCCGGCTGCGTGCGCCGGCAGGTGTTGACGCCCAGGAGGGAATAGAGCGGGCAGAAGCCGATCAGGGCGGAGCCCAGCGGGATGAGGCCGATCCAGCCCCATGGGGTCTCCGGCCCGACGAAGACGAGGGCGATCAGCACCAGGCCCACGATCACCCGCAGCACCCGATCGACCGAACCGACATTGCGTGTCATGCCACGATCCTCTGTTCACCGGCCGCATCGCGGGGCCGGGATCCGCATCACATGCCGCCCGCTCATGCCGCGGTGCCCAGCCCGCGCATCGCGAGCAGTGCCAGCAGCACCGCGTTGAGCAGCATCACGGCCGGTGCGCAGCGCGCGACGCCCGCCTGCCAGCGCGCGCCCGCGGCCTGCCCGGCGATCCCGATCAGCATCAGCGTGGGCGCGGTGCCGAGGCCGAAGGCGAGCATCCCGGCGGCACCCAGCGCGGCCGATCCGGCTCCGGCGGCGGCGATCAGCGCCGCATACAGCACGCCGCAGGGGAGAAAACCGAGCAGCACGCCGAGGAGGTAGAAGCCGTGGGGGCGGGTGCGGTCGATGCGGCGGCTCGTGCGTGCGAGCAGCCGGTTCCAGCCGGAAGGCACGTGGTCGAGGGCGGGCAGGGCGCGCCCGAGGCGGGGGGCGAGGCGGCGCAGCGCATGCACCAGGAACAGCGCCGCGCCCAGCAGCAGCAGCAACGCCGACAGCCGGCCGAACCAGGGCAGCCGCAGCAGCGCCCCGCCGCCCGCGCCGGCGAGCGCGCCCAGCGCGGCGTAGGTGGTGAGGCGTCCGAGATGGTACGGCAGCAGCAGGCCAGCGCGCAGGCGTCGCCATTCGCATAGCCGCGCGGCCGGCAGCGCGGCCATGCGGTCGGCGACCTGGCCCAGGACGAAGCCGCCACACATCGGTGCGCAATGCATCGGCGCTCCGGCGAGCCCCGCCAGGGCAAGACCGGCCAGCAGCCCGCCCCCGATGGGGACGGACCCGCACCAAGCCATCAACGCGGCGAGTCCCGTGTCCACGCTGCAACCATGTGGACGGGACCTGTCGCCAGCATTGATCTGCGTCAATGCTGGGGTAATCCCGCCTCTCCAATTTGCGGTGAAGCGCGCCGAGTCCCGGCCGCCGTGCCCTTAGCGTGCACCTTCACCGGAGTTGCAGATGGACATCGAGGCAAGCGACCTCATTGTCGGAATCATGATGGCCGTGTTCGGGCTGATCGGCCTGATCATGGCAGCCGGCGCGACCGACAACGAAATCTACGTGTTCGGCCTGTCCCTTCTCGGGTTCGCGGTCGTGTTCGACTTCGGCCTGATCCGCCGCCACTTCGACAAGGCGGAGCTGCGGCAGAAGGCGCTCCGGGGGGAGGCGGATCATGTCTGACCTCGCCATCGGTGGGGTGATGCCGGTGGCACACGCACCGGCACGTACGGCCGTCGTCTACAACGAGGCGGTGGTACGCAAGTTCACCATCGCCGCGATGTTCTGGGCGGTGGTGGCCTTCCTGGTGGGCGTGGTGATCGCAGCCCAGCTCGCTTGGCCGCAACTCAACCTCGGCCTGTCCTTCACCAATTTCGGCCGCCTCCGTCCGGTGCACACCTCGGCCGCGATCTTCGCCTTCGGCGGCTCCGCGCTGTTCGGCACCTCGCTCTACGTCGTGCAGCGCACCTGCCGCGCGCGGCTGTTCGGCGGCGAGGCGCTCGCGAACTTCCTGTTCTGGGGCTACCAGTTCTTCATCGTAATGGCTGCGCTGTCCTACGTGATGGGGTTCAGCCAGGGCCAGGAATACGCCGAACCCGAGTGGCATCTCGACCTGTGGCTGACGGTCGTCTGGGTGCTCTATGCGGTGGTGTTCATCGGCACCTTGCTGAAGCGCGAGGAGCCGCACATCTATGTCGCCAACTGGTTCTATCTGGCGTTCATCCTGACCGTCGCGATCCTGCATTTGGGCAACAACGTCGCCCTGCCGGTCTCGATCTACACCGCCAAGAGCTACAACTTCGCCTCCGGCGTGCAGAACGCCATGATCCAGTGGTGGTACGGCCACAACGCGGTGGGCTTCTTCCTGACCGCGGGCTTCCTGGGAATGATGTACTACTTCATTCCGAAGGCGGCGGGACGGCCGGTCTACTCCTACCGGCTGTCGATCGTGCACTTCTGGTCGCTGATCTTCATGTACATGTGGGCGGGTCCGCACCACCTGCACTGGACCGCGCTGCCCGACTGGACGCAGACGCTGGGCATGGCGTTCTCGGTCATGCTGTGGATGCCGTCCTGGGGCGGCATGATCAACGGCATCATGACCCTGTCGGGCGCCTGGGACAAACTGCGCACCGATCCCGGCCTGCGCTTCTCGGTGACCGCCGTCGGCTTCTACGGCATGTCGACCTTCGAGGGCCCGGTGATGTCGATCCGCGACGTGAACTCGCTGTCGCACTACACCGACTGGGGCATCGGCCACGTGCATTCCGGCGCGCTGGGCTGGGTCGCGTTCATCAGCTTCGGCGCGATCTATTACCTGGTGCCGGTGCTGTGGAAACGCGAGCGTCTGTATTCCACCCGGCTGGTGTCCTGGCACTACTGGGTCGCGACGCTGGGCATCGTCTTCTACATCACCTCGATGTGGGTGGCCGGCATCATGCAGGGCCTGATGTGGCGCGCCTACGACCAGTTCGGCTTCCTGCAGTACTCGTTCGCGGAGTCCGTGAACGCGGTGCACCCCTACTACGTGATCCGGCTGATCGGCGGCGTGTTCTTCCTGAGCGGTGCGCTGATCATGGTCTACAACCTGATCCAGACCGTCCGCAGCCCCTCGACCGCGCGTCGTGAGGCGCTGCCGGCCGGCGTGGCCGTGGCGGGGGAGTGAGACGATGTTCCGCCACGAACTCATCGAGAAGAACGCCATCCTGATGCTGGTGCTGACGCTGCTCACGGTGGCGATCGGCGGCATCGTCGAGGTGGTGCCGCTGTTTACGATCGAAACCACCGTCGAGCACGTGAAGGGGGTGCGTCCCTATTCGCCGCTCGAGGCGCGTGGCCGCGACATCTACGTGCGGGAGGGCTGCTATACCTGCCACAGCCAGATGATCCGCGCGCTGCGCGACGAGGTGGAGCGCTACGGCCACTACTCGATCGCGGCCGAGAGCATGTATGACCACCCGTTCCAGTGGGGCTCCAAGCGCATCGGGCCGGACCTGGCGCGCGTCGGCGGCAAGTATTCGAGCGACTGGCACTATGCGCATCTGATCAACGCGCAGAGCGTGGTGCCGGAATCGTTGATGCCGCACTACGCCTTCCTCGCCGACACCCCGCTCGAGACGGCCGACGCGGTGGCGCGGATGAAGGCGCAGCGGGCGGTGGGCGTGCCGTACAGCGACGAGGACATCGCCAACGCGGCCGCCGACCTGCGCACGCAGGCGGATCCGTCCGCCGACAACACCGACCTGCTGAAGCGCTATCCGAAAGCGGTCACGGTGCCCGGCGATGGCAAGCAGCCCACCGAAATGGACGCGCTCGTCGCCTACCTCCAGGTGCTCGGAACCATGGTCGACTTCGCCGATCCGGCGAACGAGAAGCCGCGGCAATAGGAGGCGACCATGGACGTCATGCCGATCCTCCTCTGGCTGCAGCATCACTCGATCCTGTGGATGTTCGCGGTCTTCGTCCTGATCGTGGTCGTGACCTTCTGGCCGGGTCGCCGGCGGACCTTCGACCAGATCAGCCGCATCCCTCTCGAAGACGACCGCTGAAGGAGTTTCCTCGTGCCAACCAAGATCGAAAAGGACTCCGTCACCGGTCACACCACGACCGGTCACGAGTGGGACGGGCTGAAGGAGCTGAACCGCCCGCTGCCCAAATGGTGGCTGTACACGATGTACGCCACCATCGTCTGGGCCGCCGTGTGGTTCGTGCTCTACCCGTCCTGGCCGGGCGTCAACGGCTACTTCCGCGGCACGCTGGGCTACTCGCAGCGTGACAAGGTTGAGGCCGACGTCGCCGCGGTCGCGAAGCAGCGCGCCGGCGCGATGGACAAGATCGCGGCGCTGCCCTTCGACGAGATCCGCAAGGATCCGCAACTGATGGCGATGGCCGAGACCGCGGGCCGCATCACCTTCGCCAACAACTGCCAGCCCTGCCATGGCGCGGGCGGCGGCGGCAACCCGGGCTACCCGGCGCTCGCCGCGGGCAACTGGCTGTGGGGCGGCACGCTGCCGGAGATCCAGCAGACCATCACCTACGGCATCCGCAGCGGCGATGCCGATGCGCGCAACAGCCAGATGCCGCGCTTCGGCGCCGACGGCGTGCTGAAGCCCGACGAGATCCAGCAGGTCGCGACCTACGTCGCCACGCTCTACGGCAAGCCGGAGACGGGCAAGGCGGTGGAAGCCGGCAAGCAGATCTTCGCCGAGAACTGCGCCGTCTGCCACGGCGACGCCGGACAGGGAAACCGCGAGATGGGCGCGCCGAAGCTCGCCGCGCGCACGCATCTCTACGGCGACGACCTCGCCGCGATCGTGGCCCAGGTGACCAACCCGAAGATGGGCGTGATGCCCGCCTGGCACACCCGGCTGGACACCGCGACGATCAAGAGCCTCGCCATCTACGTCCATTCACTGGGCGGCGGCGAGTAACCAACGGAGAAGCGCGCGTGTCCCGGATCAGCAAGACCGACCGGAAGCTGCAAGTCGAGCAGGAGGAGGCCGGCCAGCACCTCTACGCCAACCGTGTGCGGGTCTACCCGAAATCCGTGCGCGGCCCGGTGCGGCGGTTCAAGTGGGCGGTGCTGGCCTTCTGCCTCAGCGTCTACTACCTGCTCCCCTGGCTGCGCTGGTCCCGCGCGCCGCACCAGCCGGACCAGGCGGTGCTGCTGGACCTGTGGCATGAGCGCTTCTACTTCTTCAATCTCGAGTTCTGGCCGCAGGACATCTACTACCTGACCGGCCTGCTGATCATGGGTGCGGTCGGGCTGTTCCTGGTGACCAGCCTGGTGGGCCGCGTCTGGTGCGGCTACGCCTGCCCGCAGACGGTCTGGACCGATCTCTACATGTGGATCGAGCGCCAGATCGAGGGCGACCGCAACGAGCGCATGAAACGCGACGCCGGTCCGGTCACCGCCGACGTCGTGTGGCGCAAGACGCTCAAGCACGTGCTGTGGCTGGGGATCGCGTTCTGGACCGGCGGCGCGTGGATCATGTACTACGTCGATGCGCCGACGGTGACGGTGGAGTTCTGGACCGGCACCGCCTCCAGCGAGGTGTATTTCTTCACCTTCCTGTTCACCGCGACCACCTACCTGCTGGCCGGCTGGGCGCGCGAGCAGGTCTGCACCTACATGTGCCCCTGGCCGCGCTTCCAGTCCGCGATGCTCGACGAGCAGAGCCTGACCGTCACCTACCAGAGCTGGCGCGGCGAGCCGCGCATGCGCGGCAAGCGGCCCGATGCCACCCCTGCGAACGCCACCGCCGCTCCGGGAGCGCCCGTTGCCGTCGCCGCTGCGGGTGCGCCCGTAGCCGTCGCTGCGAGCGCCACCGCCGCTGCGGGCGCGGCCGCCGCTCCCGTGACCGCCAGGGCAGGGGACTGCGTCGATTGCGGCGCCTGCGTCACCGCCTGCCCCACCGGCATCGATATCCGCGACGGCATCCAGCTCGAATGCATCAACTGCGGCCTGTGCATCGATGCGTGCAACCACGTCATGCAGAAGACCGGCAAGCCCGGCTGGCTGATCACCTGGGACACGCTGGCCGACCAGGCTGCGAAGGCGGCCGGCACCCATGCCGGGTTCCGCTTCTTCCGTCCGCGCACGATCATCTATCTCTCGGCACTCTGCATCGCCGCGCTGGCCATGGCGGTCGCGCTCGCGATGCGCCCGACCATCGACCTCTCGGTGCAGCACGACCGCGCGCCGCTGTTCGTCAAGCTCGTCGATGGATCCCTGCGCAACGGCTACACGATCAAGATCAGCAACAAGACGCAGGTCCCGGTCACGTTCGAACTCAGCACCGACGGGCTTCCCGGTGCGGTGCTGACCGAGGCCGACGAGGCGTCCAGTCCCGCCACGACGCTGGGCCTGCCGGTCGGCGCCGATCGCGTCGGTACGTTCCGCATCCTGGTCACCGGCACGCCCACCGCGCTCGACGACGGCTCGCAGCCGATCGACTTCAAGCTGCGCAACGCGGTGACCGGCGAGCAGACGGTCTACCACTCGGTCTTCATGGGCCCGAATTCGCAGGGGCGGAGGTAACACGATGCGTCTCCAGGATGGCATGCACGCGCGCCGACCGCAGCGGTCGGGCTGGCGGTTCTTCCCCGCCGTCGTGATCGGCGGGATGCTGGTGGTGATGTCGGTGAACGGCGGCATGATCTATGCCGCGATCGGCAGCTTCCCCGGCAAGGCCGGCGCCGACGGGTTCGACCTCTCCAACCACTACAACACCGTCCTCGACGCCCGCGCGCAGCAGAACGCGCTCGGCTGGAGCTTGCAGGCCGATGCCGATGCGAACCGGCGGCCGGTCCTGGTGCTGACCGATCCCAGCGGCGCGCCGCTCGCGGATGCCACCGTTACCGCGGTCGCCGAACGGCCGGTGGGAGCCGCGCACACCACGCGCCTGGCGTTCCAGCAGGTCGCGCCCGGCCGCTACCTGGCCGATGTGCCGCTGGTCGCGCCCGGCCAGTGGGACCTCCACCTGGCGGCCCACGCGGTCGGACACGACGTCGCGGTGACCCGCCGCATCCTGGTGCGCTGAACGAGCGACGCATGACCGCCGTCACCGCCGACCGTCTCCTGCACGCCGCATCGGCCGAGGCCGCCGAAACCGTCTGCGCCCATTGCGGCCAGCCGATCCCGGACGGCGGCGGATCGGGCGCGCGTGGCCCGCGCTTCTGCTGCCCCGGCTGCAGCGCCGCCTTCGAGACCATCCAGGGCCTCGGTCTCGGCCGCTACTACCAGCAGCGGCTGCTCGACCCGGCGTTGCGGGCGCCGCGCCCCGAAACCGGGGAGCGCTGGGACCTCGACCGCGCGGTCACGGTCAACGAAGACGGAACCTGCGAACTCTCGATGGCGATCGACGGGCTGCAATGCGGTGCCTGCGTCTGGCTGATCGAGAGCGTGCTCGGCCGCGAGCCCGCCGTCGCCGCGGGCCGTGTCAACATGACCACGCGCCGCCTCCGCCTGGTTTGGCGCGGCGCCGCCGCCGATGCCGAACGCCTGGTCGGCCGGATCGAGGCGCTCGGCTACCGGCTGGTTCCGTTCGACGCCGCCGCGCTGAAGGCGGCGCAGGACCATACCGGCCGCGCCCTGATGCGCGCGCTCGCCGTCGCGGGGTTCGCGGCCGGCAACGTCATGTTCATCTCGATCGGCATCTGGGCCGGGGAGGCGGCGGGCTGGCTCGACGGCATGGGGCCGGCGACGCGCGACCTGCTGCACTGGTTCTCCGCACTGATCGCGCTCCCGGCCATTGCCTATGCCGGCATGCCGTTCTTCCGCTCCGCCGCCGCGGCGCTGCGCCAGGGCCGCAGCAACATGGACGTGCCGATCAGCATCGGCGTGATGCTGGTCACGGTGATGAGCCTGGTGGAGAGCTACCGCCACGGCGAGCACACCTATTTCGACAGCGCGGTCTCGCTGCTGTTCTTCCTGCTGATCGGCCGCGTGCTCGACCACCGCGCCCGCGGCGTCGCCCGCGCCACCGCCGAACAGCTCCTGACGCTGCGCGCCAGCGACGTCGCCGTGCTGCAGCCGGACGGCACCACGCTCCGCCGCGCGCAGCAGGCCGTCGCCCCCGGCGATCGCATCCTGGTCGGCCTCGGCGAACGCATCGGCGTGGACGGGGTGGTGGAACGCGGGACCTCGGCGCTCGATGCCAGCCTGGTGACCGGCGAGAGCCTGCCGGTGCAGGCAGGCATCGGCACGCAAGTGTTCGCCGGTACGCTGAACCTGGGCGAGCCGCTGGTCGTGCGGGCGACCGCCACCGGCGGTGCGACCCTGCTCGCCGAATGCGTGCGGCTGATCGAGGCGGCGGAGGCGCGGCGCTCGCGCTTCGTGGTGCTCGCCGACCGGGTCGCGCGCCGCTACGCGCCCGCCGTCCACCTGACCGCGCTGCTGAGCTTCCTCTACTGGTACCTGATCGGCGGCATGGCGCTCGCCCCCGCGCTGCTGATCGCGAGCGCGGTGCTGATCATCACCTGCCCCTGCGCGCTGGCGCTCGCGGTGCCGGCGGTGCAGGTGATCGCCACCAGCCGGCTGTTCCAGTCGGGCGTGCTGCTCAAGTCGGCGACCGCGCTCGAGCGGCTGGCCGAGGTCGACACCGTCGTGTTCGACAAGACCGGCACGCTGACCGACCCCACGCTGGGCCTGGTCGGGGCAGGGGAGCAGACCCGGGACGCCAACGCGCCCGATCCGGAGAGCTTGCGTCTCGCGGCCTCGCTCGCGGCGAGCAGCCGGCATCCGCTCGCGCGCTCGCTGCTCGCCGCCGCCGGTCCGGTGCATGCCGCCGCCGGCGTGGTGGAACATCAAGGCCAGGGCCTGAGCCTGGGCGAGATCCGCCTCGGCAGCCGCGCCTTCTGCGGCGATCCGGACGCGCCGCCGGCCGACCGTCCGGAATTGTGGCTCGCGCGGCCGCACCAGGCGCCGGTGCGCTTCGTGTTCGACGAGCGGCTGCGCCCCGACGCCGCTGCCGTCATCGCGCGCCTGCGCCGCATGGGCGTCGACATTCGCCTCCTCTCCGGCGACCGCGCGGGGGCGGTCGAGCGGGTGGCCGCGACGCTGGGCATCGATGCATGGCAGGCGGGCTGCTCGCCGGTCGAGAAGGTCGCCGCGATCGAAGCGCTCGCGGCGTCCGGCCGGCGCGTGCTGATGGTGGGCGACGGGCTCAACGACGGGCCCTCGCTGGCGGCGGCGCATGTCTCCGCCTCGCCGGCGACGGCAGCCGATATCAGCCAGACCGTGGCGGACGTGGTGTTCCAGGGCCACGACCTCGCCCCCGTCGCCACGATCCTCGACACCGCGCGCCGCGCGCGGGCGACCATGCGGGAAAATCTGGCGCTGTCGATCGGCTACAACGTGCTGATGGTGCCGCTGGCGGTGGCCGGCCTGGTCACGCCCTGGCTCGCGGCGGCGGCCATGTCGAGCTCGTCGCTGCTGGTGATCCTGAACAGCTTCCGCCTGAGGCGGGGAGGGGCAAGATGAGCGTCATCCTGTATCTGCTGGCCGGCAGCCTGGTGCTGGGCGGCGGCGGGCTCGCGGTGTTCCTCTGGGCGCTCCGGTCCGGCCAGTACGACGACCTGGAAGGGGCCGCGAACCGCATCCTGTTCGACGACGACCGATCCTGACCTTCCGATAAGCTTACGGACCCTCTGCCGTCCCGGGCGCGGCCCCTGCGGTCTCAGCCGCTCACACCCTCAGCCGCCCAGGACCTCGGCCAGGCCTGCGCGTTCCTGGGCGCTCAGCCGCAGCCCCAGCTTGCTCCGGCGCCACAGCACGTCCTCTGCGCTGCGCGCCCATTCGTGCCGCACCAGCCAATCGACCTCGCGCGCCGTCAGGCCGCCGCCGAACCAGCGGCCGAGGTCGTCCCAGCCCTGGGCGTCCCCCAGCACCTCCGCCGCCTCGGTGCCATAGGCGCGCACCAGCCGCCGCGCGGTCTTGTCGGGCAGGAACGGATGCCGGCGCATCAGCTCCGCCTGCAGCGCCGGCGCGCCATCCCAGGGGAAGTCGCCGCCGGGCAGCGGGGCACCGGCGGTCCAGGCCCCCTTCAGTCCGGGAAAGAACGGCGCCAGCCTGGCCATGGCGGACTCCGCGAGCCGCCGGAACGTGGTGATCTTGCCGCCGAACACGCTCAGCACCGGCGGCGTGCCGGACAGTTCCAGCACGTAGTCGCGCGTCGCCTCCTGCGCCTTGCTGGCGCCGTCGTCGCGCAGCGGCCGTACCCCGGCATAGCGCCAGACGATGCTGGCGGGATCGACGGGCGTGCGCAGATAGGTGCCGACCGCGGCGCAGAGATAGGCCTCGTCCGCCGGCGTGCAGGCAACCTGGCGTGGATCGCCCTCGACCTCCTCGTCGGTGGTGCCGATCAGGGTGAAGTCGTCCTGGTAAGGGATCGCGAAGACGATCCGCTGGTCCGCGTTCTGGAAGATGTAGCAGCGGTCATGCGCGAACAGGCGCGGCACCACGATGTGCGCGCCTTTCACCAGTCGGACCCGAGTCGGGGCGTTGGCGCCCACGACCTCCGCCAGCACCTGCGACACCCAGGGGCCGGCGGCATTCACCAGCACGCGCGCGCGCGCCTGCGTGCCGTCGCCCAGGGTCAGCGACCACGCGCCGTCCTCGACCCGTGCGCCCACGCACGCGGTGCGCGTGCGGATGTCGGCACCCCGCAGCGCCGCGTCGCGCGCGGCCAGCACGACCAGGCGTGCGTCGTCCACCCAGCAATCGGAATACTCGAAGCCGCGGGTGAAGTCGGGCTTCAGCGGCGCGCCGGCGGGATCGGTCCGCAGGTCGAGCACGCGGGTCGGCGGCAGGATGCGGCGCCCGCCCAGATGGTCGTAGAGGAACAGCCCGGTGCGCACCATCCACCAGGGCCGCAAGCCGGCATGGTGCGGCAGCACGAAGCGCAGGGGCCAGGCGATGTGCGGCGCCGCCTGCAGCAGCACCTCCCGTTCGGCCAGCGCCTCCCGCACCAGGCGGAACTCGTAATGCTCCAGGTAGCGCAGGCCGCCATGGATCAGCTTGGTGGAGGCGGAGGAGGTCGCGCCGGCCAGGTCCGCCTGCTCGAGCAGCAGCACGGACAGGCCGCGACCGGCCGCGTCGCGCGCGATGCCGGCCCCGTTGATACCGCCGCCGATGATGGCGAGATCGAAGACCCCGCTCACGCCTTGTCGTCAGGGGCTTCGATCACCGTGCCCGAATAGGGCTCGACGAACACGAGATGGTCGCGCACCGACTTCACCCCCGGCGTGTTCTCGGCGATCACGCAGATCGCGCGCCGCTCGTCGTCGTTGGTGATGGTGCCCCAGACATCGACCACGCCGTCGACCACGGTCACGTTCAGCGTCGTCATCGGCGCCCAGGACTGCTTGTCGAGCCCGTCCAGGATCGCCGCGCGCACCGTCCGGTCGTCCGCGCTCACCGGGGCTTCCTTGCGCGCGCGGGTCACCAGGGCGCGCAGCAGGTCGGCACGGCTGACCACGCCCACCACGCGCCCGTCCTGCGTCACCGGCACGCGCTTGATCCGGTTCCGCTCCATCAGGTCGACCACGGTCTCGAGTTCCGCGTCGTGCGGCACGCTGATCACCGACTCGGTCATCACGTCGCTGACGCGGCGCCCATGCGTGCGGGTGAAGTCCGCCGCCTGGCGACCGGGCGAGACCAGCAGCCGCAGCCACCAGGGCCGGTGCCGCTGGGTGCCGATCTCGTCGCGGCGCAGCAGGTCGCCCTCGGTTACCACGCCCACCAGGTCGCCCTTGGCGTCGACCACGAACAGGCCGGAGAAGCCGCGCTCGAGCATCGTCGCCGCCGCCTCTTCGACGGTGCTCTCTGGTGCGACGGACAGAACGTGGCGGGTCATGACGTCGGCGACGATCATTGGAGCGGTCCTCGAACTTGCTGCCGGCAGACTACACCATTCCGTGCGCGTCCCGGTACCGCCAGCACCGACGATCGGCCGTGCGCGGCATGCAGGCTTTCGCCTACGTGGTGCGTCGAACAGCCCGCGGCTCGGACGCGCCAGCGGCAACCCCAAGGGGCATCCAGGGCGACGCCGGCGCCAGGGGCAATCACGGACGCATCCGCAGGCGCACCCGCGGACGCGCGGGCTACGACCTCAACCGGCGGCGAAGCGATCCAGCAGCCGCGCATGCGACCTGATGCCGTGATGGAAGCACCGCTCCTCGAACTTCTCGTTCGGGCTGTGCACCTGGTCGTCGTCCAGGCCGAATCCCATCAGCAGCGCATCGATCTCCAGCACCTTGCGCAGCGAGGTCACCACCGGGATCGATCCGCCGCTGCCGATCAGCATCGCCGGACGGCCGTACTCCGCCGCCAGCACGTCCTGTGCCGCGCGGACCCAGGGACTGTCGGTGCTCACCTCGATGCCCGGCGTCGCGGTGCCGGTTTCATACGTGACCGTCGCGCCCGCCGGCAGCCGCTCCTCCACGAAGCGCTTGAACCGGTCGGCGATCGCGTCCGGGTCCTGGCCGGGCACCAGGCGGAACGTCACCTTGGCGGCGGCCTCGGACGGGATCACCGTCTTGCTGCCCGCGCCGGTATAGCCGCCCCAGATCCCGTTCACGTCGGCGGTCGGCCGCGCCCACAGGCGCTCCAGCGCCGAGTAGCCCCGTTCGCCGATCGGCACGGTCAGTCCGATATCGCCGAGGAACGCGCCCTCGTCGAAGCCGAGTTGATCCCATTGGGCGCGCTGGGCGTTGCTGATCGGGGGAATGCCGTCATAGAAGCCGGGCAGTTGGATGCGGCCCTGATCGTCGTGCAGGTCGCCAAGGATCTTGGTCAGCGCGTTGATCGGGTTCAGCGCCGACCCGCCATACAGGCCCGAATGCAGGTCGCGGTTGGCGGCCTTCAGCGTGACCTGCACGTAGCACATGCCGCGCAGCCGCGTGGTGATGGCCGGCGTGTCGATGTCCCACATGCCGGTATCGCTGATCAGCGCGAGATCGGCCGCGAGCTCCGCCTTGTTCGCCGCCAGGAACGGCTCCAGGTTGCGCGAGCCGACCTCCTCCTCCCCCTCGATCAGCACCGTGATGCGGGCCGGGATGCCGCCGCCGGCCTCCTTCCAGGCGCGCAGGGCCTCGATGAACATCATCGTCTGGCCCTTGTCGTCCACCGCGCCACGCGCGACGAATCGCTTGCCGCGTGGCCCGTCGACATATTGCGGATCGAACGGCGCGCTGTGCCACAGCTCCAGCGGGTCGACCGGCTGCACGTCGTAATGGCCATAGAACAGCACGTGCGGACCGGCATAGCCGGCCGGCCCGGGGTGATGCGCCACCACGATCGGATGGCCCGGCGTCGGGCGGAGTTCGGCGGCGAAGCCCAGGCCGGCGAGCTGGGCGCGGCACCATTCCGCCGCCCGCACGCAATCCGGCGCGTGGTCGGGCTGGGCGCTGATCGAGGGGATGCGCAGCAGCTCGAACAGCCGCGCGCGCGACTGGTCGAGCGCGCCATCGACGTGACGGAGTACGGCATCGATCGGTGAGGACATCGGGCAGTTCTCCTGCTGGGCGGCGCGCCGGTCAGGCGGTCGCGGCGTCGCGGACCGCGTAGGTGGCGAGGAACATGGTCACGGCGCCGTCCACGATCCGCTCGAGCTCCGCGGCGGGCGGATCCAGCAGCAGGCCGAGACGGCGGCGGAGCACCAGGACGTTCTGGCTCATCGCGAAGAACTGTCCGGCGGCGAATTCCGGGTCGGGGACCTGCAGGCGGCCCCGCCGGGTTTCCTCCGAGAGCCAGGCGGCCATCGAGCGGATGCCGCGTTCCGGCCCCAGCTCGAAGAAGGACTGCGCCAGTTCGGGGAATTTCGCTGCCTCGGCGATCATCACCCGGTAGATGGTCAGGCCGACCGGCGACAGCATCATCTGCATCATCCGGCGGCAGATCCCGGCCAGCACCGTCGCCGGATCGCCATCGTGATCCGCGGCATCGAAGATGTGCGCCAGGTTGCGATCGCACTGGTCCTGCACGAAGGCGGTGAACAGCGCCGCCTTGCTGGGAAAGTAGTTGTACAGCGTGCCCTTGGAGACGCCGGCCACGGTGGCGATCCGCGCCATGCTCGCCCCCTCATAGCCGTCGGCGGCGAAGACCTCGGCAGCCCCGCGCAGGATCTGCGCGTGCTTTTCTGGGGATAAGGCGTCCGTGATGTCCATGTCTTGCGCACCATCGGGCCTCAGGACCGTGTTGACAACCGGGGCTGACGTGCCACCTCTGTGCCC
The DNA here is from genome assembly GCA_017304945.1 of Rhodospirillales bacterium. Lineage (GTDB taxonomy): Bacteria > Pseudomonadota > Alphaproteobacteria > Acetobacterales > Acetobacteraceae > Rhodopila. The sequence continues at coordinate 105,933 of JAFKLG010000069.1, read as the reverse complement.
AAATGACCGAACGGTTTGGTCATCAATATGTGATCGGGCCTGCGTGGAGGCATGATGGACGACCAGGTGCACCAGCCGGCGGACCGTGACACCCAGGCCGAAGCGGTGTCGCGGCGGGATGAGGCCGAGTCGCGGCGCGACGGGGCGGCCGAACCGCGCGATGCCGACCAACGGCCACGGCGCCGGCCCCTGGTCTGGATCACGGGCATCGTGGTCGCCCTGCTGGTGATCGGCGGTGGGGTCGCCTACTGGCTGCATGCGCGCGACTTCGTCAGCACCGACGACGCGTTCGTTGACGCCGACACCACCCAGATGGCGCCGCAGGTCGCCGGGCGGGTGACGGAGCTCGCCTTCGCCGACAACCAGCACGTCGAGGCGGGGCAGGTGCTGGTGCGGATCGACCCGCGCGACTACCAGGCCAAGCTCGATCAGGCGAAGGCACAGCAGGCGAACGCGCGGGCCGGACTCGAGCAGGCGCGGGCGCAGGTGATCATGCAGCAGGCCAACCTCGATCAATCCGAGGCCAATGTCCGGGTGAACGAGGCCGACCTGCTGCAGGCGCAGCAGGACTACAACCGCTACCGCGCGATCGACCCGCATGCGGTGACGCGCCAGCAGGTCGACACCGCGACCGCCACCTATCATGGCGCGCAGGCCAAGCTCGATGCCGCGCGGCAGGCGGTGGGCGGCGCGCGGGCGCAGCTCGCGGCCGCGGGCGCGCAGGTGCTCGCCGCCGAGGCGCAGGTGCAGCAGGCCGACGCCAACGCGGCCGCGGCGAGCCTGCAGCTCTCCTACTGCACCATCCTCGCGCCGGTCAGCGGCACCATCGCCAGCCGCAAGGTGGATGTCGGCAACTACGTCAATCCCGGCCAGGCGCTGTTCGCGATCGTGCAGGACGACCGCTGGGTGACGGCGAACTTCAAGGAGACGCAGCTCGCCCATATGCGTCCGGGCCAGGACGTGGAGCTGTCGATCGACGCGGTGCCGTCGGTCACCTTCCATGGCCGGGTCGACAGTTTCCAGCCCGGCACCGGCTCCGCCTTCAGCGTGCTGCCGGCCGAGAACGCCACCGGCAACTACGTGAAGGTGGTGCAGCGCCTGCCGGTGAAGATCGTGTTCGACGACGACCGGCTGAAGGACCACCGCCTGGCGCCCGGCATGTCGGTCGTGCCGTCGATCCGGATCCGCTGAGCGTGGCCGACGCCGCGCTGCCCCGCTCCGCCGCGGGGAACCGCAACCCGTGGCTGATCGCGGTGGTGGTTTCGATCGCAACCTTCATGGAGGTGCTGGACACCACCATCGCCAACGTCGCCCTGCGCCACATCGCCGGCAGTCTCGCGGCGAGCCAGGACGAGGCGACCTGGATCCTGACCAGCTATCTCGTCTCCAACGCCATCGTGCTGCCGGTCAGCGGCTGGCTCGCCAACGTGATCGGCCGCAAGCGCTTCTACATGCTCTGCGTCGGGCTGTTCACCGCGGCCTCGGTCATGTGCGCGCTGTCCACCTCGCTGGGCATGATGCTGACCGCGCGCGTGCTGCAGGGCATCGGCGGCGGCGGCATGGCGCCCACCGAACAGTCGATGTTCGCCGACACGTTCCCGCCCGAGAAGCGAGCGCAGGCCTTCGCCCTCTATGGCCTGACCGTGGTCAGCGCCCCGGCGATCGGACCGGTGCTGGGCGGCTGGCTCACCGACCATGCCTCGTGGCACTGGGTGTTCCTGATCAATCTGCCGGTCGGGCTGCTGTCGCTGTTCCTGGTGCAGTGGCTCGTCGTGGAGCCGAAGGCGCTGCAGGAGGATCGCCGCAAGCTGCTCTCCGGCGGGCTCCGCGTCGACTATATCGGTGTGATGCTGGTGGTGCTGGGCTTCGGCGCGCTGCAGATCATGCTCGACCGCTACGAGCGCGACGACGGCTTCTCCTCCACCTTCATCACCGTGCTCGGACTGACCGCCGCGATCTGCCTGGGCGGGCTGGTGATCTGGGAACTGTTGCACGATCAGCCGGTGGTGAACGTGAAGCTGCTGCGGGTACGGGCCTTCGCGATCTCCTGCACCATGATGTTCGCGGTCGGCTTCATCCTGATCAGCACGACGCAGTTACTGCCGCAGCTCGCGCAGGGACTGCTGGGCTATGATGCGACCACCGCCGGCATGACGCTGGGCCTGGGCGGGGTCGCCTCGCTCGTGCTGATGCCGGTGGCCGGCGTGATCACCGGGCGGCTGATCCAGCCGAAATGGCTGATCCTGATGGCGGTGCTGGGCACCGGCTGGTCGATGATGAGCGCCGCCTACCTCAATCTCGACGTGTCGTTCTGGAACATCTCCGTCACCCGCATCACCCAGGTGGTGTGGCTGCCGTTCCTGTTCATCCCGTTGAGCGCGGTGTCCTATGTCGGGGTGCCGCCGGACCGCAGCAACGACGCCTCGGCGCTGATCAACCTGATGCGCAACCTCGGCGGCAGCGTCGGCGTGTCCTTCACCACGACCATGCTGCAGGAACGCACGCAGTTCCATCATGCGCGATTGGCGGAGCACATCACGGCGTACAACGGCTATGGCTGGCCCACGCCGCTGGCGCCGATCGACGCCATGATCCAGGCCCAGGCCTCGATCATGAGCTATCTCGACATCTTCTGGGCATTGGGCATCGTGGCTTTCCTGATCTGGCCGCTCGTGCTGCTGTTGCCGCGGGTGCCGAAGGGGACGGCGCCGGCGCACTGACCATGGCTCTCTTCTAACCGCGGGATACGATGTTCGGCATGAGTTTCCTGAAGCGCGGGACGGCGCTCGCCCCCGTCTCGTTGATGGCCGCTGCCCTGTCTCTGGGGGGGTGTACCGTCGGGCCCGACTTCTCCCCGCCGTCCTGGGCGTCCCCGGCCTCGTGGTTCTCGCGCAAACAGGAACCACCGCCGCAGCCCAAGCTCAGCTACGCGGTGGCCGAACCGGTCGACCCGAACTGGTGGCGGCTGTTCGCCGACGCGCAGCTCACCGCGCTCGAGGATCGCGTCGCGGCGGAGAACCTGGACGTGCGGGTCGCCGCCATCCGCTTCGCGGAATCCCGCGCCCAACTCGCCAGCGTGCGCTCCTCGCTGTTCCCCAGCCTGAATGCCAACGCGTCCTATGAGCGGCAGAAGCCGAGCAATACGGGTGAATTTGCAGCGGTGCCCGACGCGCTGGGGGCGAACGGGGCATACGGCAACACCACGGGCGGCATCTCGGGGCAGAACATCTCCGCCTTCGACGTCTACCAGACCGGCTTCGACGCCTCGTGGGAGGTCGACCTGTGGGGCCGGGTGCGCCGCTCGGTCGAATCCGCCACCGCCAACCAGCAGGCGGCCGAGGAAGCGCAGCGGGCCACGCTGCTGAGCAGCCTCGCGGAAGTGGCGCGCGACTACATCCAGTTGCGCGGCGCGCAGGAGCAGTTGCGGATCGCGCGGGAGAACCTGCACACCGCCCAGCAGAGCCTGCGGCTGACGCAGCAACGCGCGGCGGGTGGCGTGACCACCGATCTCGACGTCGCCAACGCCTCGGCCCAGCTCCGGGTGACCGCGGCGCAGATCCCGGCCCTGGAGCAGCAGGAGGCGGCGCTGATCAACGCGCTCAGCCTGCTGCTGGGCCAGCCGCCCAACGCGCTGCGCGCGGAGCTCGCGGTTCCGAAGCCGATTCCACCGGTGCCGCCGACGGTGCCCGTGGGCCTGCCCTCGGAACTGGCGCGCCGCCGTCCCGATATCCGCCAGGCCGAAGCGCAGTTGCACGCGGCCACCGCCGATATCGGCGTCGCCGTCGCCGACTTCTATCCGTCGTTGACGTTGAACGGCAGCGTCGGGCTGCAATCGCTGCAGTTCGCGCACGTGTTCGATCTCAACTCGCGCAACTACGGGCTAGGGCCTGGCCTGACGGTGCCGCTGTTCCGCGGCGGGCAGTTGCGCGCGCAGCTCCAGTTGCGCGAGGCGCAGCAGCAGGAAGCGGCGATCAACTACCAGAAGACGGTGCTTCAGGCCTGGCATGACGTCGACAACGCGCTGACCGCCTACCGCACCGAACAGGAGCGGCGGGTGCAGTTGCAGCAGGCGGTGGTGGAGAACCAGCGCGCCGTCAGCCTGGCGCAGAGCCGCTACCAGCAGGGCGTCGCCGACTTCCTCGCGGTGCTGGATGCGGAGCGGAGCCTGCTGTCCTCGCAGCAGCAGCTCGCCGACAGCACGACCACCGTCTCGGCGAACCTGGTCGCCCTCTACAAGGCGCTGGGCGGCGGCTGGGAAACGAATCTCCCGGTCCAGCAGCAGACCGCCGTGAAGTAGCGCGCCGCCGCGAGGACTGGGCGGCCTTCCGCGTCCACGCGGGCGCGGCGGACCGGCGGACTGGCCCCCCCGTCGCACGCGGACGCCGCCCACCGCTCATCCGGCGTCGCGCGTTAACGCGATGGTAGGCGAGGGGCGTCATCCTCGCCGCCATGCGGGCAGTACGGACGCAATCCTGGCGGACAGTGGTCGCGGGCGTCACCATCGCCCTCGGCCTGACCGCCGCGGGCCGAACCGCGGCGCAGGCCATCGCCACGCTGTTCCCCGAGGGCGTGCCCGGCTTCGACGCCAGTCCCGGCGTCACCGTGCGCTCCCGCCTGCATCCGCAACTCGAGCCGGAAGGCGTGCGAGTGGGCAGCTTCGTGCTGCGGCCGTCGCTGGAGACCGCGACCGGATATGACGGGAACCCGACCGGCCTGCGCGGCGCGCCGGGCAGCTGGCTGGTGCGCACCGCGCCCGCGTTGCTGGCCGCCTCCGACTGGTCGCGCCATGCGCTGGGCGGCTACGTGTCGCTGACCGACACGCACTATCTCGACACGCCGACCCAGAGCCGCACCGACGGCACCGTCCTGCTGGGCGGCGCCGTGGATGTGGGGCGCGACCGCTGGTCGCTCGCCGTCGCCCATCTCGCGCTGCATCAGGACGCGAATCAGGTCGGCGCCCTGCCGACCGACCGGCCGCTCTCCTTCACGGTCGACAGCGCGCGCACCACCTATGCCGCCTCGTTCGGCCGCTGGACGCTCACCCCCGCGGCGGAGGTCGCGCGCTGGCGCTTCGACGACGCGACCGTGGCCGGCGCGTCGGTGAGCCAGGCCTATCGCGACCGGCTGGTCACCCAGGGCGGCGCCACGCTGCGCTACGAGCTGGCCCCGCGCCGCACGCTGGTCACCGTCGGCCGCATGATCGGCCAGGCCTATTCCACCCAACCGCTCGGGCAGCCATCGCAGAACTCCTTCGCGACGCAATTGCTGTTCGGCGTCGACTACGAGGCCGACGCGCTATGGCGCCTGCGTCTCCTGGTGGGCGGCGAGACGCGACGCTTCGCCGCCTATCGCAGCCATGACGCGTTGATCGCCGAGGCCGAACTCGCCTGGATGCCCTCCGGCCTGACGACGATCCGCGCGCATTTGGCGCGCAGCGTCGAGGACGCGGCGCAGGAGGGCGTGTCCGGCTACACCTACACTTCCGGTCGGCTGGCGATCGACCACGAATACATGCGCGAAGTCGTGCTGAGCGCCGCGGCCGGGCTCCAGCATGCGGACTTCCTGCAAGGCGGGGCGCAGACCGGCTACGCGGTGGGCGTGGGCGCGACGTGGCGGGTGAACCGCACGCTGCAGGTGTCGGCCAGCTACGACCTGCGTGGCGTGACCAGCGGGCATGCGGGCACGCAGCCGACCGCGAATGCCGGGACCCACAGCCTCGGCCTGCTCACGCTCCGGTTCGGTCTGTGACCCGCCTGCTCGGTCTCGAATGCGCGGACATGGACGCGACCGAGGCTGCGGCATGGCTGGCCGCGCGCGGGGCCGAGGCGCCGTTCGGCTACGTGGTCACCCCGAACGCCGATCACTTCGTGCGCCTCTCCCGCGACCCGGAACTCGCCGCCGTATATCGCGGCGCCACGTTGCGGCTGCTCGACTCCCGCGTGGTGGCGGCAGCGGCGCGGCTCTGCGCCCTGCCGGCGCCGCCGGTGGCACCGGGCAGCGACCTGACCGAACGGCTGCTCGCCGCGTATGTCGGACCCGCGGATGCGCTGACGGTGATCGGCATGCCCGAACCGGTGGTGCGGCGGGTCGCGGCGCGGTTCGGCCTGCCGATGCCGGCGCATCACCTGCCGCCGATGGGGCTCGCGCAGCGGCCCGACGCGATGCGCGCGGCAGTCGCCTTCGTGCTCGCGCATCCGGCGCGCTTCGTGTTCCTGGCGGTGGGATCGCCGCAGCAGGAGCGGCTGGCGGCGGCGATCGCGGCGACCGGGCAGGCGCGCGGGACGGCGCTGTGCATCGGGGCGAGCCTCGCCTTCCTGGCCGGCGCGGAGCGGCGAGCGCCCAGATGGATGCAACGGATCGGCGCGGAGTGGCTGTTCCGGCTGCTGCACGCGCCTCGCCGGCTGGGCCGGCGCTACCTGTGGGACAGCCCGCGCGTGCTCGCACTGCTGTGGCGCCAACGGGTCATTCGGCGCTGACTGGTTCTCGTTCGGGCACGGGGCGCGGGAACCGGTCGGCCGGCCGCTCCCACAGCGAGAAGGGTTCCAGTGCCGAGGGGGTCGGCACCGACGGTGTCGGGATTACCGCGTGCACCGGCACGCCGTCCGGCGGGGCGCTGACCGCCTGTGCGGGGGCGGCATCCGGCGCCCATTCCGGCCGCGTGGCGGGGCAGGGGGCGGCGGGGCGCACGAGGGCTGCCGCGTCGAGCGGGGCCAGCACCTCCCGGCGGAGCCGCTGGTGCCATGACCCGCGCGGTGCGCGATCCACCGCCTGCAGGTAGGCGCGGACCGGCGCCGGCAAGGGGCGGGGGGGTGCCGCCATCGGCATACGGGCGGCATCCGCGATCGCGCGCCGCGTTTCCGCCAGCCGCCCGTTGCGCCAGCCTTTGGCGAGGTAGGCGGCGACCCGGGGCGAGAGCGTGACCCAGCCGGCGCCGAACTTGCGGCCGATATAGAGGCGGTTGCGGACGTGGTGGTACCAGCGGGCGCCCGACCAGTGCACCCGGTGCTCGCCGCTGACCTTGTGCGTGACCGCCAGATCGCCGTGGTAGCGGATCGCCCATCCCGCCGCGAGCAGGCGCAGCGAGAGATCGAACTCCTCCCAGCAGAAGAACAGTGCGGAATCGTAGCCACCGACCGACTCCCAGGCGGCGCGCCGGATCACGTGGCCGGCGCCGACGAAGGTCGCGGCGTCGAAGCGCTCGCCGGCCCGCGGCAGCAGCGCGGCCGGATAGCCCCAGGAGGAGAGGTCGTCGACCGCGCTCGCATGGGTGAGGATGCGGCATCCCAGCACGCCGGTGCGCGGCGCGGCCGCCAGCGCCTCACGGGCGCGGGCCAGCGTGTCCGGCGCGGCGAACTCCGCATCGTTGTCGAGGCCGGCGATCGCATCGCCATGCCCGAATGCGCTGGCGCGGTTGCGGCCGCCGGGAACGCCGAGATTGCGCTCGACCGCGAGCAGCGTGACGTCCGGACGGCCGTCGACGAAGGCGGCGACCCGCGCCCGCGCCGGCGCGCAGGAGCCCTGGTCGAGCACGGTGACGTGTCGGCTGACGCCTTCCTGCCGCAGCGCGGACTCGATCGCGGCACAGGTCTCCTCCGCGCGGTCGAAGGAGAGGATGATGACGTCGACGTCATAGCGGCCCGAAGGGGGCTGCGCGGCGCCCGCGAGCCGGCGCATCAGAGCACGTCCCCGAGTGGATGGATGCCGAGATAGGCCATCCGCTTGAGCTCCTTGCGTCCGCGCGACAGCGCGTCGAGCACGAGCCCGCAGGTGAGGGCGAGGAAGGACAGCAGCACGAGTCCGGTCGCGAGCAGCGCGGTCGGCAGCCGCGGCACCAGGCCGGTCGCCACGAACTCCCACACCACCGGCAGGCCGAGACCGAGGCCGGTGACCAGCATCGCCAGCGCCGTCACGCCGAAGGACAGCATCGGCCGCTCGTGCTCGATGAGATGCAGGATGGTGCGCAGGATGCACCAGCCGTCATGCAGCGTGCGCAGCTTGGAGCGCGAGCCGGCGGCGCGGCCGCGATACGGCGCCGACACTTCCTGGATCGGCATGCGCAGCTCGAGCGCGTGCACGGTGAGTTCGGTCTCGATCTCGAAGCCGGTCGAGAGCGCCGGGAAGGATTTCACGAAGCGCCGGCTGAACACCCGATAGCCGGACAGCATGTCTCGCACGCCGCAGCCGAAGGCATGGCGGACGAACCCGCTGAGCAGTGCGTTGCCGAAGCGGTGGAAGCGGCGATAGGCCTGGGCGCCGTCGTCCGGCGCGCGCACCGCGGAGACCATGTCGAGCTGCTGGCCCAGCAACAGCGCGATCATACCGGGCGCCGCGCTGGCGTCGTAGGTGTCGTCGCCGTCCACCAGGACGAAGGCGTCCGCCTCGATATCGGCGAACATGCGGCGCACGACGTGGCCCTTGCCCTGCAGGCGCTCGTTCCGCACCAGCGCGCCGGCGGCACGGGCGGCGGACACGGTGCGGTCGGTCGAGTTGTTGTCGTACACGTAGATCGTGGCGTGCGGCAGCACGGCCTGGAAGTCGGCGATCACCTTGGCGATCGCGACTTCCTCGTTGCAGCAGGGGATCAGCACCGCGACGCGCGGGGTGGGCGCGAACGACAAATGGGGCGTGATCCCCACCGCCCAGTCCCAAGGCATGTCGGAGGGCAGGTCGGGGCGTCCGTCGGGCAGGTCGCGAGCTGTCGAAGTCGCCGCGATTGCAGGGGGCGTGTCCGCGCGCGGCGGTGTCGCCGGGCCCGGAGTGGGCCGCGTGGCGACCGTGTCGCAGAGCAGGGTTCCAGGCATGGCGCGGCTCCTCAATAGGCGTTGCGCATGCCGAGCACGCTGACGAGCGTGCGGCAGAGGATCAGGAGATCGAGGCGGAGCGACCAGGTGGCGATGTATTCGAGGTCGCAGTCGATGCGGCGGAGCAGCTTCTCCTCGGTGTCCGTCTCGCCACGCCAGCCGCGCACCTGCGCGAGGCCGGTGATGCCGGGACGCACCGCGTGGCGCGCGGCGTAATGCGGCGCCACCTCCTCGAACGGGCGGCCGCCGGCGCAGGTGCCTTGCGTGTGCGGGCGAGGCCCGACCATCGACATCTCGCCCCGCAGCACGTTCACCAGTTGCGGCAGCTCGTCGAACGAGGTGCAGCGCAGCCAGTGACCCACCCGTGTGATGCGCGGATCATCCCGCGTCGCCTGGCGGCAATCGAGCGCCGAGGGCGCGTGGTGGTACATCGTGCGGAACTTGAGCAGGTCGAAGGGGCGCTGGTGCAGCCCGACGCGGCACTGGCGGAACAGCACCGGCCCGGGGCTGTCCAGCCGGATCGCGATCGCGACCAGCAGCAGCAGCGGGCTGAGCAGCAGCAGCAGCAGCGTGGCCAGGGTGACGTCGAGCAGCCGCTTCACCCGGGCGCCCGCGACGCCGACGCCGTGCGCCGGGGCGGCGGGACGGCCCCGGTCGGGGCGCATGCCGTCCGAGCGGCGGGCGGGCAGGGGCGCGGAGCGCGCGTGGAGGGCGGGGTGGTAGGGGACCCGATCGAGGATCAGATGCGGGTCTCGGGACCGCGCGAGGGCGTGACCGGCATAGTCCAACATAGCCTTGCCTTCGTCGTTTGACCGACGGGCAAGTCATGGCGCGGCAGAGGTCAGCGCGCGGTTAATGCCGCATGCATGGGTATAGAACGCGTGAAATTTTTCTGTTCCAGGCGCATTTTTGGAACGTAACGCGAACGCCCCGGGGCGATGTCGGCGGGCGATTCCGCCGCATTCGGAGAGTGACGTGCGACCGGACGCGTCGCCGTCAGCGGAACACGAGGCGGCGCGAGAGGCTGAAGTTCACGAACATGCCGGCGATCGCGCCGGCGGAGGTGGCGATCACCGGTTGGCGGGCGGCGAGCGGGATGAAGGCGACGCACAGCACGTAGGCGCCGCGGTTCAGCACGAAGCCCACCAGGTTGGCGGCGACGAAGCGCGCCCATTGGTGGTGCGCCGGGCCGCTGCCCTGGCCGCGGAAGGTCCAGATCCGGTTGAGTAGCCAGGTGGTGGTCGCGGCGGTGGCGTAGGCGGCGAGGCCGGCGCCGTACAGTCCGAGCGGGCCGCGCAGGGCATAGACGGTGGCGGTGTCGACCACGAGGCCGGCGAGGCCGACGGTGCCGAACTGGGTGAACTGGACGAGGGTGCGCAGCCGCTGGTCGGTGGCGTGCCGCGCGAGCGGGGGCGGCAGGCGGCGGGCGAGGCGTTGCAGCGTGGCATGCATCGCGGGCGCTTAGCGGTTCGGGGCGGGTGCGGCAATGCCGCGACCCGCCCCTGCAAACGCCGTTGGATCACATCAGAGCGCGAGGCGCAGGTAGCCGCCGATTTCGCCGATGATGCCGCGGCGGAAGGCGAGCACGCAGATCATGAAGATCACGCCCTGGGTCACGGTCACCCAGGCGCCGAACTGGGCCAGGTAGTTCTCCATGCTGACCACCACGGTGGCGCCCATGATCGGCCCGAACACGGTGCCGAGGCCGCCCAGCAGGGTCATCAGCACCACCTCGCCCGAGGTCGCGTAGTGCACGTCGGTCAGGGTGGCGATGCCGAACACCAGCGCCTTGGTGCCGCCGGCGACGCCGGCGATCAGGCAGGACAGCACGAAGGCGATCAGCTTGTAGTCGTCGGTGCGGTAGCCCAGCGAGATCGCCCGCGGCTCGTTCTCACGGATGCCCTTCAGCACCTGGCCGAACGGGGAGTGGATGATCCGGTGCACCATCAGGAAGCCGAGGATGAAGATGATGGCGACGACCCAGTACATCGTCATGTCGTTCGACAGGTCGAACACGCCGAACAGCGTGCCGCGGGGCACCTGCTGGATGCCGTCCTCGCCGCCGGTGAACGGCGCCTGGAGGCAGAAGAAGTAGACCATCTGCGCAAGCGCGAGGGTGATCATGGCGAAGTAGATGCCGGAGCGGCGGATCGCCAGGTAGCCGAGAACGAGGCCGAGTGCGGCGCCGGTCAGGCCGCCCAGGGCGATCGCCACCACGGCGTCGACCTGCCAGTTCTTCATCGTCCAGGCGGCGATGTAGCTGCCCATGCCGAAGAAGGCGGCGTGGCCGAACGACAGCAGCCCGACATAGCCGATCATCAGGTTGAAGGCGCAGGCGAACAGCGCCATGCACAGGATGCGCATCAGGAAGACGGGGTAGAGCACGTAGGGGCAGATCACGATCAGTGCGACCATCGCCAGGAAGGCGATGGACTGGGCACGAGAGAAACCGAACATGCTCAGGCGGCCTTTCCGAACAGGCCACGCGGCCGGGTCAACAGGACGATCACCATCACCAGGAAGACGACGGTGGCGGAGGCCTGGGGGTAGAAGACCTTGGTGAGCCCTTCGATGACCCCGAGGGCGAAGCCGGTCACGATCGAGCCCATGATGGAACCCATGCCGCCGATCACCACCACCGCGAACACGGTGTTGATGAAGTTCGTGCCCATGTTGGGGTTCACCGAGTAGATCGGCGCGGCGAGCACGCCGGCGAAGGCCGCGAGGGCGACGCCGCCGGCATAGGTCAGGGTGATCAGGCGCGGCACATCGACGCCGAACGCCTGCACCAGCGGCGCATTCTCGGTGGCGGCGCGCAGCGTGGCGCCCAGCGAGGTCTTCTCGATGATCGCCCAGGTGGCGAGGCAGACCACGACCGCGACCAGCACCACCCAACCGCGATAGTTCGGCATGTACATGAAGCCGAGGTTGGTCGCGCCCTGCAGCACGGACGGAATGCGGTAGGGCATGCCGGAGGAGCCGTAGGCGTTGCGGAACAGGCCTTCGATCACCAGCGCGAGGCCGAAGGTCAGCAGCAGGCCGTAGAGGTGATCGAGCTTGTAGAGCCGGCTGATGATCGTCTTCTCGAGCAGCAGGCCGAAGATGCCGACGATCAGGGGCGCCAGGATCAGGCTGGGGAAGTAGCCGATCCCCACGTAGGTCAGCAGCATCCAGGAGACGAAGGCGCCCATCATGAACAGCGCCCCGTGGGCGAAGTTGATGATGTTGAGCATGCCGAAGATCACCGCCAGGCCCAGCGAGAGCATGGCGTAGAATGCACCGTTGATCAGCCCGAGCAGAAGCTGCCCGAAGAGCAGCGGGCCAGGAATGCCGAAGATCATGAACATGGAGTTTTCCCGGCCGCGCCGTTCCCTTTGTCGTTGTCAGGCCTTGATGAAGTAGCAGTGGCCGTCGGCCAGCGGGCGGAACGCCTCGTTGCCGGGCGTCTCGACGACCGTCTTGTAGTAGTCCCACGGACCCTTGCTCTCGGCCGGGGTCTTCACCTGGAAGAGGTAGGCGGGGACGAGGTTGCGGCCATCCTCACGGATGGTGGTCTTGCCGAAGCAGTCGTCGTCGACCGGCATCTTCTTCATGCGGTTGACGGTGGCGACGCCGTCCTTCTTCGCTTCCGCCGCGCCCATGTCGGCGCAGGTCTTCAGGTAGTGCAGCGTGGCCGAGTAGCAGCCGGCATGGATCATGTTCGGCCAGTTGTTCGGCGTCTTCGGCTTCACCCGGTTGGTGAACGCGCGGGTGCGGTCGTTCAGGTTCCAGTAGAAGCTCTCGGTCAGGTTCAGGCCCTGCGCCACGTCGAGGCCGAGGGCATGCACGTCGGTGATGAACATCAGCATCGCCGCGAGCTTCATCGACTTGTTCAGGCCGAACTCGTTGGCCTGCTTGATCGAGTTCACCGTGTCGCCCCCGGCGTTGCAGAGGCCGAGGACCTTCGCGCCGGAGGACTGCGCCTGCACCAGGAAGGAGGAGAAGTCCGTGGTGCCGGGGAACGGATAGGCGGAGGAGCCCATCACCTTGCCGCCGGCGGCGTTGACCAGCGCGGTGGTGTCGGACTGGAGCTGCTTGCCGAAGGCGTAGTCGGCGGTGAGGAAGTACCAGCTCGTGCCGCCGGCCTTCACCATCGCGCCGCCGGTCGACTTGGCCAGCATGTAGGTGTCGTAGCACCAGTGGATGAAGTTGGGCGAGCACTGCTCCCCGGTCAGCGCGGCGGAGGCGGCGCCGACGTTCAGGTAGACCTTGTTCTTCTCCTTCACCACGCCCTGCACCGCCAGCGCGACCGAGGAGGTCGGCACGTCGAGCAGCATGTCGACGCCGTCGCGGTCGAACCACTGGCGCACGATGGAGACCGCGAGGTCGGGCTTGTTCTGGTGGTCGGCCGAGATGACCTCGACGTTGAAGCCCTTGTTGCCGAACTCCTCGACGGCCTGCTTGGTGCAGATCACGGAGGTGACGCCGCCGGTGTTGGTGTAGGGGCCCGACTGGTCGTTCAGCACGCCGATCTTGATCGTCGGCGCGCCCTGGGCGCGGGCGCGGACGAGCGGCAGGGCGGAGGAGGCGGCGGCGGCGGACAGAAGGGTACGGCGTGAGATGGTCATGTGACGTTCCTTCGGAGTCAGGCTTTGACCAGGGGGCAACCACCCTTGTCGAGCGGGCGGAACGCCTGGTCGGCAGGGGTGGTGGCAACCGGCTTGTAGTAGTCCCAGGCGCCCTTGCTCTCGGCGGGCGTCTTGACTTCCCAGAGATAGGACGGGTGGATCTTGCGCCCGTCGATGCGGATCGAGCCGGGGCCGAAGCAGTCGTCGTCGGTGGGGATCGCCTTCATGCGGGCGACGGTGGCGGCGCCGTCCTTCCGTGCCTCGGCGGGCCCCATGTCCATGACGGTCTTCAGATAGTGCAGGGTCGAGGAGTAGACGCCGGCCTGCACCATGGTCGGGCGCGCGCCACCCGCGCGGGGCGAGAACCGGTTGGAGAAGGCGCGGGCGCGGTCGTTCATGTCCCAGTAGAAGCTGTCGGTCAGCGCGATGCCCTGCGCGACGTCGAGGCCGAGCGAGTGCACGTCGGTGATGAACAGCAGCAGGCCGGCCAGCTGCATCTTCAGGCCGAATTCCTTCGCCTGCTTGATCGTGTTGATCGTGTCGGTGCCCGCATTGGCGAGGCCGAGGACCTTGGCGCCGCTCGACTGCGCCTGCAGCAGGTAGGAGGAGAAATCGGAGGTGCCGGGGAACGGATAGGTCACGCTGCCGACCACCTTGCCGTTCTCGGCGGTGACGAAGCTCGTGGTGTCGCGCTGCAGCGCCTTGCCGAACGCGTAGTCGGCGGTGACGAAGAACCAGGAGTCGCCACCGGCCTTCACCATCGCGCCGCCGGTCGATTTGGCCAGCATGTAGGTGTCATAGGCCCAGTGGATCGTGTTCGCGTTGCAGGCGGCCGCGGTCAGGTCGGAGGTGGCGGCACCCGAGTTGAGGTAGACCTTGTTCTTCTCCTTGGCCACGCCGGCGACCGCGAGCGCGACGCCCGAATTCGCCACCTCGACCAGCACGTCGACGCCGTCGCGATCGAACCATTGCCGCGCGATCGTGGTGCCGACATCGGGCTTGTTCAGGTGGTCGGCGACCAGCACCTCGACCTTCAGCCCCTTGCCGGCGGCGCCGAACTCCTCCACCGCCTGGTTGGCGGCGGCCACGGCGCCCGGGCCGGCGAGGTCCTTGTAGGGACCCGACATGTCGGTCAGGCAGCCGATCCTGATCGTCTGTGCCGCCTGCGCACGGGCGCGGAGTGCGGGCTGCGCGGCGACGGCGACGGTCGAGGCGGCGAGCAGTGCGCGGCGGGAGAGACGCATGGGACGTTTCCTTTGGAACGACCGGCTTTGCGGGGAACGATCAGACGCCGAGATATTCGTGCAGCTTGTCCATGCTCGATTCGAGCTTGTGGTTGGGGATCATGTCGATGACCTTGCCGTGCTCCATCACGTAGTGGCGGTCGGCGACGGTCTGGGCGAAGCGGAAGTTCTGCTCGACCAGCAGCACGGTGAAGCCGCGGTTCTTGATCTCGCGGATGGTGCGGCCGATCTGCTGCACGATCACCGGGGCGAGGCCCTCGGTCGGTTCGTCCAGCAGCAGCATCTTGGCCCCGGTGCGCAGGATGCGCGCGATCGCCAGCATCTGCTGCTCGCCGCCCGACAGGCGGGTGCCATGCGCGGTGCGGGCGCGTTCCTTCAGGTTGGGGAACAGCTGGTAGATGGTCGGCACGTCGAGCCCGCCGGGGGCGACGACGGGCGGCAGCATCAGGTTCTCGGTCACCGAGAGGGAGCCGAAGATGCCGCGCTCCTCCGGGCAGATCGCGATGCCGGCCTTGGCGATCTGGTTCGGCATCATCTTGATCGTCTCGGCGCCGCGGAAGCGGATGCTGCCCTCGCGCCGGGGCACCAGGCCCATGATCGCCTTCATGGTCGTGGTCTTGCCGGCGCCGTTGCGCCCCAGCAGGGTGACGACCTCGCCCTCACGGACCTCGAAGTCCACGCCGTGCAGGATGTGGCTCTCGCCGTACCAGGCGTTCAGGCCCTTGATCTCAAGCATGCTCGCTTCCCAGGTAGGCGGTGACGACCTCGGGGTTCTTCGAGACCGAGGCGTAGTCGCCTTCGGCAAGCACCTTGCCGCGGGTCAGGACGGTGATGGTGTCGCACAGGCCCTCCACCACCGAGAGGTTGTGCTCCACCATCAGGATCGTGCGGTTGGCACGGATGCGGCGGATCAGCTGCACGATCAGGTCGACGTCGCCGTGGGTCATGCCCGCCGTCGGCTCGTCCAGCAGCATCATCTCCGGATCGAGCGCGAGCGTGGTCGCGATCTCCAGCGCCCGCTTGCGCCCGTATGGGAGCTGCGTCACCACCGTCTCGGCGTAGCCCGACAGGCCCACGTCGAACAGCAGCTCGTGCGCACGGTCGTCGTACACCCTCAACGCTCGATCCGACCGCCAGAAGTCGAAGCTCGCGCCCCGCGCGCGCTGCAGGGCCAGACGCACGTTCTCGAGCGCGGTCAGGTGCGGAAACACCGCCGAGATCTGGAAGCTCCGCACGAGGCCGAGACGCGCGACCTGGGCCGGCTTCAAGCCGGTGATGTCGCGGTCCTTGAACCGGATCGTGCCGCGCGTTGGCTGCAGGAACTTGGTGAGCAGGTTGAAGCAGGTGGTCTTGCCAGCGCCGTTCGGGCCGATCAGCGCGTGGATCGTGCCGGTCCGGACGCGCAGGTTCACCCCGTCGACTGCGACGAAGCCGCTGAATTCGCGGGTCATGCCCGCGGTTTCCAGGATGGTGTCGTTCACCCCCGGACGTCTCCCATGAAAACGGTTTGATCCCTGTGGGCGCGGTGATTTGCATATCGCCGCGCTCCGCGCAAGATTGTTTCAGACGAAGGCATGCCGCCGCGCGGGTCTGATCGGACCCGCCGGCGCACCCCGGCACCCGTCCCCACTCGGCTTTCCCGCTCGCTCCGCGCCGGCTCGCCCATCGAGGCGGCCCTGTGCCGCCGCCCGTCGCGCTGCGATCGCCCGCGCCGCCGTGACGGCGAGAGGCGTACCACGATCGCGTGGCGGCTGCCGTACTGCCGCCCCGGTCCAGGAACCGAGGCACCGTTTCGTACTTGTCCTCGGGCGACGCGGCGGACATAGACCCGTTACACACAGATGGGACGAAGCTGCCGTGTCCGTTGCTCGCCCCGCCACTCCGCTGAACCTGGCCGGTTCGCCCGCTGCCCTGCCGACTTGCGCCGGGAGGTCGCGCTGACGGTGCCTCGATCGCTCGCAAGCGTCGCCCGCACCGCCTTGGCGCCCGGATCCGGGAAGGCACTCGGCGCCAGCGCAACGCCCGCGTGCAGGGAAGCGCCCCGGCGCGGGAACTCGCCCGGGCGCGGCGCGGCATGGGGGCGGCGCTTCGGCCTGCTGCTCGGCGCCGGCCTGCTCGCCGGCTGCAGCCTCGGCCCGGACTACCACACGCCGGAGCAGGAGATTCCGCCCGCCTATCGCGCCAGCACCGCGACCGCGGCCCAGGCCTGGCCGTCCCCGCAATGGTGGAAGGGCTTCCGCTCCCCCGAACTCGATGCGCTGATCGCCGACGCCCGCACCGCCAACTTCGATATCCTGGCGGCGCTGGCGCGGGTCCGCCAGGCCGACGCACAGCTCCGGATCGCCGGCGCCGGACTGCTGCCGACGCTCGATGCGACCGGCAGCGCGCAGTGGCAGCGCACCGGGCTGGGCACCGGCTCGTCGCGCTTCAGCAGCAGCAGCAGCCTCGGCGGCAGCAGCAGCCGCGCGGTCGAGACCCGCAGCTACGCGATCGGCCTGAACGCCGCCTACGACATCGACTTCTGGGGCAGCGCCCGCGCCACCCGCGCCAGTGCCGCGGCGCTGGCCATGTTCAGCCGGTTCGACCAGGAGACCGTGGCGCTGACCGTGGTCAGCAACGTCGCCAACACCTGGTTCACCGCCCTGGCCTTTGCCGACCGGCTGGCCGTCGCGCGGCGCAACCTGGCCGACGCCCAGCAGACGCTCGCGGTGATCCGCGGCCGCTTCGCCGCCGGGACGGCCAATGCACTCGACGTCGCGCAGCAGGAATCCCAGGTCGCGCTCGAGCAGGCGGTGATCCCCAACCTGCAGAACCAGATGGACCAGCAGGTGATCGGCCTGGGCATCCTGGTGGGGCGCCCGCCCGAGGCGGTCTCGGTGCAGCCCGGCACGCTCGACACGCTCGCCCTGCCGGAGGTCGCGCCCGGCCTGCCCTCGACCCTGCTCGAGCGGCGGCCCGACATTGCCTCCGCCGAGGCCCAGCTCGTGGCGCAGAACTTCAACGTCCAGGTGGCCCGCGCGGCGTTCTTCCCGATCATCCAGCTCACCGGGTCGGCCGGCTACCAGGCCGCGGCGCTGAACCAGTTGATCGGACCGGGCGGCGTGCTGCTCTCGCTCGCCTCGGGCCTCACCCAGCCGATCTTCGACGGCGGCACGCTGCGCGGCCAGCTCGACCTCAGCAAGGCGGAATACGCGGAATTCCTGGCCGCCTACCGCAAGGCGGTGGTGCAGGCCTTCACCGACGTGGACCTGGCGCTGACCGCCTGGCGCTTCACCACCGAACAGGAGCGGCTGCAGCGCGTCGCGGTGGCCCGCGCCCAGCGGGCCGCCGACATCGCCCGCGCCCAGCTCCAGGCCGGCACCGTCGACGTCACCACGGTGCTGACCGCCGAAACCACGCTGTTCAATGCCGAGGACACGCTGGTGCAGGTGCGCCTCGCCCGCTTCCAGGCGCTGCTCTCGCTCTACAAGGCGCTGGGCGGCGGGTGGCAGCGGCCGGCCGGCGCCATTGCCGACCAGGTCCCGCCGCTCACGCCCGGCCAGGCGCTGGGTGGCTTCGCCCTGCCGGTCGGGGGGAACCTGCGATGACCCAGGCCCGCCCCACCGCCCCCCGCCCCATCGCCTCCGCCCGCCGGCGCGCCGCGCCATCCCGGCCGGGTGGCCGCGGGCGAAATCAGGCCGCGAGCCATTGGCACGCCGTCTTCCTGCTCCGATATCCGGCGCGGACCCCGAAAGGACCGAGATGGATAGCCTGACCCGAGAACCGGTCGAGCTGCGCGAGGGCCGCCGGGTGCGGCGCTGGCCCATGCTGCTGCTGTGCCTGCTGGTGGTCGCGGCGATCGGTGCGGCGATCTGGTTCTGGCCCGGCGGCAACGGCGCGGGGAGTGGGCGGAACCGGCCCGCCAGCGCGCCCATTCCCGTCCTCGCCGCCCCCGCCGCCACCCGCGACATGCCCATCTTCCTCGACGGGCTCGGCACCGTACAGGCCTTCTACACGGTCACCGTGAAGCCGATGGTCGACGGCCCGCTGATCTCGGTGAACTTCACCGAGGGCCAGGAGGTGAAGAAAGGCGCCGTGCTGGCGCAGATCGATCCGCGCACCTACCAGGCGGCGCTCGACCAGGCCGTGGCGAAGAAGGCGCAGGACGAGGCGCTGCTGGCCAATGCGCGCGCCGACTACGTCCGCTACCAGAAGCTGGTCGCCAACAACTACACCTCGGCCCAGCAGGCCGACACCGCCAAGAGCCAGGTCGCCCAGTATGAGGCCCAGGTCCGCCAGGACCAGGCACAGATCGAGAGCGCCCAGACCAACCTGAGCTACACCACCATCACCTCGCCGATCGACGGACGCACCGGCATCCGCCAGGTCGATCCCGGCAACATCGTGCATGCCTCCGACACGACCGGCATCGTCGTGATCACCCAGCTGCAGCCGATCTCGGTGGTGTTCACCCTGCCGCAGCAGGCGCTGCCCGCGGTCGCCAAGGCGCTGCAATCCGGCCAGCCCAAGGCGCTCGCCTACAACCAGGCCGCGAACGGCGCCGCGACCACGTTGCTGGATACCGGGACGTTGACGGTGCTGGACAACCAGGTCGACACGACCACCGGCACGATCAAGCTGAAAGCGACTTTCCCGAACCCGAACCACACGCTGTGGCCGGGCGGGTTCGTGCGCGTGCAGCTCCAGGTGGATACCGCCCGCAACGCCGTGGTCGTGCCCCCGGCCGCCGTGCAGCGAGGCCCGCGCGGCCCCTATGTCTTCGTGATCGACGGCGACACGGTGAAGCGCCAGGCGATCACCACCGGCTACGAGGACGAGCACGCCTCCATCGTGACCAGCGGGCTGAAGGGCGGCGAATCCCTGGTGATCGACGGTGCCTCCCGCCTGTCCGACAACAGCAAGGTGACGGTGGTGCCGCCGACCGGCGCCGCCCAGGCGCCCGGCCCCGACCAGGTGAGCCCGCCCGGCACCCGCCGGTCACGCGGCGCGGGTAACCCGGGGTGAGCCGGCGCCCGCGCGGGGCCGGCGAGGGGCGGGCGCAGTGAACATCTCCGCCCCGTTCATCGGCCGGCCCGTCGCCACCTGGCTGCTCGCGATCGCGATCCTGCTCGCCGGCGGGCTCGGGTACCGCGCCCTGCCGGTCTCCGCCCTGCCGGAGGTCGACTTCCCCACCATCCAGGTCGTGACCCAGCTCCCCGGCGCCTCGCCCGAGACGACCGAGGTGCTGATCACCGCCTCGCTCGAGCGGCAGTTCGGCCAGATCCCCGGCCTGCTCAACATGACCTCGCAGAGTTCCGAGGGGACCAGCCAGATCACCCTGCAGTTCGACCTGAACCGGTCGATGGACTCGGCCGCGCAGGACGTCCAGGCCGCGATCAACGCCGCCGCCGGCACGCTGCCCCCGAACCTGCCCTATCCGCCGACCTACTCGAAAGTGAATCCGGCCGACGCGCCGATCCTGACCATCGCCCTCACCTCCGACAGCCTGCCGGTCGACGTGGTGAGCGACGCCGCCGACACCCTGCTGCAACCCAAGCTCGCCCAGATCGACGGCGTGGGGCGCGTCACCGTGCAGGGCGGCCTGCGCCCCGCGGTGCGCGTGCGGGTCGATCCGGCGCGGCTCGCCGCCTATGGCCTGTCCATGGAAGACGTGCGCACCGCCGTTTCCCAGGCCACCGTCAACGGCGCCAAAGGTGGGTTCGACGGCCCCCGGCTCGCCTTCGCCCTCGGCGCCAACGACCAACTGGTCGACGCCGCCGCCTACCGGGACCTGGTGATCGCCTGGCGCAACGGCGCGCCGGTGCGGCTGTCCGCCGTCGGCAGCGTGATCAGCGGGGTGGAGAACGACCGCGTCGCCGCGAGCTGGAACCGCACGCCGGCCGTGGTGCTCGACGTGCAGCGCCAGCCCGGCGCCAACATCGTGCAGACGGTCCAGTCCGTGAAGGACCAGCTCCCGATGCTGCAGCGGGCGATCCCGTCCGGCATCAAGCTGACCATCGTGAGCGACCGGACGGAGACGATCCGCGCCTCGGTCGCCGACGTGCAGTTCACCCTGGTGCTCGCGGTCGTGCTCGTCGTGCTGGTGATCTTCGCCTTCCTCCGCTCCTGGCGCGCCACCTTCATCCCCGCGGTCGCGCTGCCGCTGTCGCTGATCGGCACGTTCGGGGTGATGCACCTGCTGGGCTATGCGCTCGACAACCTGTCGCTGATGGCGCTGACCGTCGCCACCGGCTTCGTGGTCGACGACGCGATCGTCATGATCGAGAACGTGGTGCGCTTCATCGAAAAAGGCGTGCCGCCGTTGCAGGCCGCCTATCGCGGCGCGGCGCAGATCGGCTTCACCATCGTCTCGCTCACCGTCTCGCTGATCGCGGTGTTCATCCCGCTGCTGTTCATGACCGGCGTGGTGGGGCGCCTGTTCCAGGAGTTCGCGGTCACCCTGTCGATCGCGGTGGTGGTCTCCGCGATCGTCTCCCTGACGCTGACGCCGATGATGTGCGGCCGGTTCCTGCGTCCGTTGGAGGAGAAACCCCCCGGCCGCTTTGCGCGCTGGAGCGAGGCCGGTTTCGACCGCCTGCTCGGGGCCTATCGCCGCTCGCTGGACTGGAGCCTCGGCCACGGCACGCTGGTGCTGCTCGTCGCCGCCCTGACCCTGGTCGGCACGATCCTGCTCTATGCCGTGGTGCCCAAGGGATTCCTGCCACAGCAGGACACCGGCGTGGTGCTGGCGGTCACCGAGGCCGCCCAGAGCGTCTCGATCCCCCGCCTGGCCGCGCTGCAGGACGAGATCGCGGCCAAGGTGCAGGCCGACCCGGCGGTGAGCGGCGTCGTGTCCTTCGTCGGCGCCGGCACCATCAACCCGACACCCAACGTGGGCCGGCTGACCATCGCGCTGAAGCCGCTGCGGCAGCGCGACCCCGCGCCGGTGGTGATCGCGCGGCTGCAGGCGGCGATCGCCGGCATCCCCGGCATCACCGCGTTCTTCCAGTCGGTGCAGGACGTCCAGATCGGCACCCGGGTCAGCCGCACGCAGTACCAGTACACGCTGATGGATACCGATGCGGCCGAACTCGCGCTGTGGGCGCCCAGGCTGCAGCACGCGCTGGCCGAATTGCCCGAGTTGCGCAACGTCGCCTCCGACCAGCAGAACGAGGGGTTCCGCACCTTCATCACCGTCGACCGCGCCGCGGCGATGCGCCTGGGCGTCACGATGCAGGCGGTGCAGGACGTGTTGTACGACGCGTTCGGTCAGCGCCAGATCGCGACGATCTTCGGCCAGGCCAACCAGTATCGCGTGGTGCTGGAGGCCGATCCCACCTGGCAGTCCAACCCGGACTCGCTGCGCCTGCTGCGCGTGCCGGGCAGCGACGGCGCTCAGGTTCCGCTGACCGCGATCGCGACGCTGCAGCGGGGGATCGCGCCGCTGGTGATGACGCACCAGGCGCAGTTCCCGGCGGTGACGCTGAGTTTCGACCTCGCCCCCGACGCCTCGCTGGGCCATGCGGTGGAGGCGATCGCCGCGGCCGAACGCCAGATCGGCATGCCGGAGACGATCGCCGGCAGCTATGCGGGCGATGCCGCGGAGTTCCAGCGTTCGCTCGCCGCCGAACCCTGGCTGATCCTGGCCGCGGTCGTGGTGATCTACATCGTGCTGGGCGTGCTGTACGAGAGCTGGATCCACCCGATCACGATCCTCTCGACGCTGCCCTCGGCCGGCATCGGCGCGCTGCTCGCGCTGATGCTGTGCGGCACCGACCTCTCGCTGGTGGCGCTGGTCGGCATCGTGCTGCTGATGGGCATCGTGAAGAAGAACGCGATCATGATGGTGGATTTCGCGATCGAGGCCGAACGCGATGCCGGCGCCACGCCCGAGGTCGCGATCCGCGAGGCCTGCCTGCTCCGCTTCCGCCCGATCATGATGACCACGATGGCGGCGCTGCTGGGCGCCTTGCCGCTGGTGCTGGAGCATGGCTCCGGCTCCGAACTGCGCTGGCCGCTGGGCGTGACGATCATCGGCGGGCTGCTGCTGTCGCAATTGCTGACGCTCTACACGACGCCCGCGATCTACCTGGCCTTCGAGCGCCTCCGCCTCCGCTTCGGCGGCGCCCCCAGCGCGGTGCCGGCGGAGTGAGGAAGCGGTCGCTCCCTTCCGTGTCATGGCCGGCCTTGGGCCGGCCATCCACGACCTTGCTGCATGTGGCAGCGCACGTCGTGGCTGCCCGCGACCAGCGCGGCCCTGACACCGAGGCGTGCGACCAGCGCGGCCATGACACGGCGCGCCACTCCGCCCACATCCCGGCGCGCCACTGACCATGGCGCTCCCCCAGTTCTCCGGCTTCTCCAGCACCTTCATCGCGCGGCCCGTCGCGACCATCCTGCTCGCGATCGGCCTGCTGCTCGCAGGCGGCGTCGCCTATCGGTTCCTGCCCGTCGCCGCGCTGCCCAGCGTCGACATCCCCACCATCGTGGTGATGGCCGCGCGGCCGGGCGCCGATCCCGAGACCATGGCGAACTCCGTCGCCGCGCCCCTGGAGCGGCGCCTCGGGGAAATCCCCGGCGTGACCGAAATCACCTCCACCTCCTCGATCGGCAACACCTCGATCGTCATCCAGTTCGACCTCGACCGCGACATCAACGGCGCCGCGCACGACGTGCAGGCGGCGATCAATGCCGCCACCACCGACCTGCCCAGCGACCTGCCGACGCGGCCCTACTACCGGAAGTTCAACCCGGCGGATGCGCCGATCCTGACCATCGCGCTGTCCTCCGACATCCTCTCCACCGCGCAGATCTACGACGCCGCCGACACCATCCTCGCGCAGCGCCTCGCGCAGGCCGAAGGCGTCGCGCAGGTCACCGTGAACGGCGCGGAGAAGCCCGCCGTGCGCGTGCGGGTCGATCCCGAACGCCTCGCCGCGGCCGGCCTCTCCAGCGAGGACATCTACAACGCGCTCCGCGGCGCCAACGTGCTGCAGCCGACCGGGGCGTTCCAGGGACCGGCACGCGCCGAGACGATTGGCGTCAACGGGCAGATCTCGCAGGCCGACCAGTATGCCGGCCTGGTCCTCAAGGCCGGACCCGACACCGTGCTGCGGCTGTCCGACGTGGCGACGGTGGTGAACGCCACCTCGAATGCGCGGCTCGCGGCGTGGAACGGCAAGCAGCCCGCGATCCTGCTCACCATCACCAAGTCCGCCGGCGCGAACGTCATCGAGACCGCCGACCATGTCCGCGCCTTGCTGCCGCAGCTCATGTCCTGGCTGCCCCCGGACATCCGGGTCACCGTGATCAGTGATCGCACCGCGACGATCCGCGCGAGCGTCGCCGACGTGCAGTGGACGCTGCTGCTGACCGTCGCCCTGGTGCTGATGGTGGTGCTGGTGTTCATGCGCCGGCTGGTGCCCACCATCGCCGCCGCCGTGACGGTGCCGCTGTCGATCGCCGGCACGCTCGCCGGCATGTGGTTCCTCGGCTATTCGCTCGACAATTTCTCGCTGATGGCGCTGACCATCTCGGTCGGCTTCGTGGTCGACGACGCGATCGTCATGATCGAGAACATCGTCCGCCATCAGGAACAGGGCGCCCCGCCGCTCGAAGCGGCGATCCGCGGCGCGCGGCAGATCGGCTTCACCGTGCTGTCGATCAGCATCTCCCTGGTCGCGGTGTTCATCCCGCTGATCTTCATGGGCGGCGTGATGGGCCGCCTGTTCCACGAATTCGCGATGACGATGACGCTGGCGATCGCCGTCTCCGCCGCCGTGTCGCTGACGCTGACGCCGATGATCTGCGGCCGATGGATGCGGCCGCAACCGGCGCAACAAACGCACGGGTTGGTCTGGCGCGGGATCGACCGGGTGATGCGGGGCATGGCGCGCTTCTATGCCCGCACGCTCGACTGGGCGCTGGCGCATCGCGCCTTCATGCTGCTGCTCACGCTGCTGGTGGTCGTGGTGACCGTGCGGCTCTATGGCAGCGTGCCGAAAGGGTTCCTGCCGCTGCAGGACACCGGGATCGTGATGGGCTCCACGCTCGCCGATCCGGACATCTCCTTCCAGAGCATGGTTGATCGACAGAAGCAGGTCGTGGACGTGCTGCTGAGCGATCCCGCCGTGGTCAGCGTCGGCTCGACCGTCGGCGTCTCCAGCGGCTGGGCGTCGCAGAACCGCGGCCAGCTCACCCTCGCACTGAAGCCGGTCTCGGAGCGGGATGCGACGTCCGAGGGCGTGATCGCACGCCTGCGTCCCAAGCTCGCGCGGATCGGCGGCGTGCAGACCTTCCTGTTCTCGGCCCAGGACCTGCGCGGCGGCGGCCGCTCCGGCGGCGCGCAGTACCAGTATGCGGTGATCGCGCCGGACCTGGTCGCGCTGCGGCGTTGGGCGCTGGCGCTCGAAGAGAAGCTGAAGCAGACGCCCGGTATCGTCGACGTCACCTCCGACCAGGACCGCGCCGGCCCGCAGGCAGACGTGGTGATCGACCGCGACGCGGCGGCGCGGCTGCAGGTGAGCGTCAGCGCGATCGACGCCGCCCTGAACAACGCCTTCTCGCAGCGCCAGGTCTCCACGATCTACGCGCAGCGCAACCAGTACAAGGTGGTGTTGGAGGTCGATCCGCGGCTGCAGACCGATCCGTCCATGCTCGAGCGCATCTATGTCGGCAATTCGGACGGCATCCAGGTTCCGCTATCCGCCGTCGCGCATTTCGAGCGCGGCACCGCACCGCTCGCGGTGCGGCACCAGGGCCAGTTCCCGGCCGCCACGCTCAGTTTCAATCTCGCCCCCGGCATGGCGCTGGGCGACGCGGAGCAGGCGGTGCAGCGCGCCGCGCTCGAGCTCCGGATGCCCGAGGACGTGCGCACCGAGTTCGCCGGCAATGCGCGCTGGCTGCAGGAATCGCTGGCGAGCCAGCCGCTGCTGATCGGCGCCGCGCTGATCGCGATCTACATCGTGCTGGGCGTGCTGTACGAGAGCCTGCTGCACCCGCTGACGATCCTATCGACACTGCCCTCCGCCGGATTGGGCGCGCTGCTCGCGACGCTGATCAGCGGCACCGAACTCTCCATCATGAGCATCATCGGGATCATCCTGCTGATGGGGATCGTGAAGAAGAACGCGATCATGATGGTGGACTTCGCGCTGGAGGCGGAGCGCGAGCGCGGCCTGTCCGCTTTCGCCGCGATCCACGAGGCCTGCCTCGAGCGCTTCCGCCCGATCATGATGACCACGCTCGCCGCGCTGCTGGGCGCGCTGCCCCTGGCCTTCGCCTTCGGCACGGGCGCGGAGCTGCGGCGCCCGCTGGGGATCGCGATCGTGGGCGGGCTGATCGTCTCGCAGATGCTGACGCTGTACACGACGCCCGTGGTGTATCTCGCGCTCGAGAGCCTCGCCGGCCGCCGCCGCGCCATCCCGAAGCCGGCACCGGCGGAGTAGGGGAGGGGCGGGAGGTCTGGAGTCTTCGGAGATGGCGGGTCCGCGTGGAGGTCACCGTGCGTTCGGATTTGTGTGTCGGTGCGTCGATGCCGTTACGCTGTGCCAGTCCCAGTGTCCGTGTCCGTGCGTCGATGCCGCACCGCCCGTGCCGGTCCACGCATCCGTGTCCGTGCGTCGATGGCGTAACGTCTGTGCTGGTCGCTGGAGCTTTGATTCAACACAGAGTTGAGGCGAGTGAGACGAGGCACAGAGGAGCCTTGCCTCACCGGCAGCGGACGGACCGATGATTCTGCTTCACGTGCTGCCGCCAGGGTGATCGGCCCGCACGGTCCGATCGAAAGGGGGATCTGGCCGAGCGATCGAGTGGCGCGAAGCGCTGAAAATTCAATGGAACCGAGCGGTATGTCGCCGCGTGCCCACCCTCGGCCTGACGGCATCAGATTTTCCAGGGCTCGGTGCCAGGATTGCCCGAGCGCCTCCGCGGCCCTCTCAGCGATCTCGTGGTCCGGGATCACGCAACCGGCCCGCGGAAACGATGCTCGCCGAACCTGGGGGCACCAGCCTCTCCAAGGTCCGGCTCCCTCTGTGCCTCGCCTCACTCGCCTCAACTCTGTGCTGAATCAAAGCTCGAGCGTCTCGCACGAACGGAGCCGCCCGGACGCTCCGCCCCCACCTCCACCCCACCTCCACCCCACCTCCACCCCACCTCCACCCCACCCAGCTCCCGCCGACCCCCGCGCGCCCCACGCCAGTCACCCAACCCCTCCCAATCGAGCCCACCCAGCACAGCCCCCTTCGAACCTCCCTCCCGTCCCTGGCCAATCTCCCGGAATCGCGATAGCCCTGGCGAAATCGCGAGGGGAGACCGCTGCATGAACGGCGCCGAAAGTCTGGTCCACACGCTGCTCGAGAGCGGCGTCGACACGTGTTTCTCCAACCCCGGCACGTCCGAGATGCACTTTGTCGCCGCGCTGGACCGCATCCCCGGCATGCGCTGCGTCCTCGGCCTGTTCGAGGGCGTGGTCACCGGCGCCGCCGACGGCTATGCCCGCATGGCCGGCAAGCCCGCCGCGACCCTGCTGCATTGCGGCCCGGGCCTCGCCAACGGCCTCGCCAACCTGCACAACGCGCGCCGCGCCAACACCCCGATCGTCAACATCGTCGGCGACCACGCCACCTACCACCGCCCGCTCGACGCCCCGCTCACCGCCGACACCGAGGGCTGGGCCCGCGGCGTCTCCGGCTGGGTGCGCACCGCCATGGACGTGAAGACCGTGGGCGCGGACGCCGCCGGCGCGGTGCAGGCCGCGATGACGTCGCCCGGCCAGATCGCGACGCTGATCCTGCCGTCCGACACCTCCTGGAATCCCGGCGGCATCGTCGCCAAGCCGCTGCCGCGCGTGCCCGCGCCGCTCGCCGCGCCGAACCAGATCGACGAGGCCGCCGCCGTGCTGCGCCGTGGCGGCGAGGGCATCCTCCTGCTGCTGGGCGGCAAGGCCCTCGGCGAGGCCGGCCTCGCGCTCGCCCACCGCATCAGCGCCGCGACCGGCTGCCGCCTCATGGCCGAAGGCTCCAACGCCCGTGTCGCCCGCGGCCGCGGGCGCGTCGCCGTGGATCGTGTGCCCTACGTGGTCGACACCGCGGTGAAGGCGCTCGCCGGCACGCAGCAGCTCATCCTCGCCGGCGCCAAGAAGCCGGTCACCTTCTTCGCCTATCCCAACAAGCCACACACCTCGGTGCCCGAGGGCGCGGAGCTGCACATCCTCGCCCGCGTCGAGCAGGACCCGGTCGAAGCCCTCGCCCGTCTCGCCGACGCGCTGGGCGTGCCCGACGCCGCTGCGCCCGATTACGGCCCGGCGCCGGAAGTCGGCCGCGGCAAGCTGACGCCGGAGAGCGTCGCCGCCACCGTCGGCGCGCTGATGCCGGAAGGCGCGGTGATCGCCGACGAGTCGGTCACCTACGGCCGCGGCTTCTTCCCACTCACCCGCAGCGCCGCGCCGCATGACTGGCTGAACGTGCTGGGCGGCGCCATCGGCGGCGGCCCCCCGATGGCGACCGGCGCCGCGATCGGTGCCCCCGGCCGGCGCGTGATCAACCTGCAGGCCGATGGCTCGGCGATGTACACCGTGCAGGCGCTGTGGACCCAGGCACGCGAGAAACTCGACGTCACCACCGTCATCTTCTCGAACCGCAAATACCAGATCCTGCTCGGCGAGCTCGCCAACGTGGGCGCCAATCCGGGCCGCACGGCGCTCGACATGATGGATATCGGCAACCCGGATATCGACTGGCCGAAACTGTCCGCGTCCATGGGCGTGGAGGGCGCCACCGCCGATACCGCGGAAGGCTTCGCCGACCTCCTCGCGCATTCGCTGAAGCGCCCCGGCCCGTTCCTGATCGAGCTCCTGGTGTAGCGCGCCGCTCCGCTTTCCCGCGCGCCGCTACATCTTCCCCGGCGCCAGGAAGCGGTCGATGCGGCGGTGCTGGAACAGCCAGCCGCCGCCGCGTCGCACCACCACGTCGAAATACGCGCCGCCCGATCCGATCGCCGGACCCTCGGGCGTGTTCTGCACCAGAGTCCAGTTGGACCGCACCTCGGCGCGGTCGCCCTCCAGCGCGATCACGATGTTGGTCGTCTGGTGCACGCGCCGCGGCCGAACTTCCGAACCGGCGATGCTGCGCGCCTGCGCGACGATGCCCGCGCGCCCGTGGCCGGTGCCGAACGCGGTCTCCCACACGCCATCCTCGGTGAACAGCGCCGCCATCTCCTCGAACCGTTCGGCATCCAGGTGGAAGCAGTAGACCGCGAGCAGCTCGCGGATCGCCTCCCGGTCGGCCCAGGCCTCGCTCATGTCCGCTTCTCCGTCATCGCGTCGATCGCCGCGTCGTCGTAGCCCGCCTCGCGCAGGATCTCCCGCGTGTGCTCCCCATGCCGCGGCCACAGCCGCCGCACGGAGGCCGGGCTGCGCGAGAACCAGGCCGGTGCCGCCGGCACCACGACCTCGCCCTCGACCGGATGCTCCATCCGCTGGAAGAACCCGGTCTCCTCAAGATACGCATCGTCGAACAGATCCTCGAGCCGGTTCGCCGATCCGCACGGAATGTCGGCCGGCCGCAGCTCCGCGATCCACTCGGCGGTGGTGCGCTGGCGCATCCCCTCGGTCAGCGTCGCATACAGCGCGTCCACGTTCTCCGCCCGCGCGGTCAGGGAGCGGAACCGCGGATCCTCGATCAGGTGCCCGACCCCCATCGCCTCGAACAGCTTGCGCCATTGCGTGTCGCTCACCGCGATCACGCTGATATAGCCGTCCTTCGTCTGGTAGGGGCGACGATGCGGCGTCAGCATCCGCGGGTAGCCCAGGCCCTTCTCCGGCTCGCCCAGCGTGCCCGCCCAGAGATGCTCGACCAGCATGAAGGACAGGATCGTCTCCATCATCGGGACGTTCAGCTCCTGCCCTTCGCCGGTCCGCTCGCGATGGAACAGCGCCATCCCGATCATCGACGCCAGCACCGTGCCGGTCAGCTTGTCCACCACCACCGTCGGGAAGTAGCGCGGCGCGCCATCCGGCCCGGCATTCAGCGACGCGACCCCCGACACGCCCTGGATCAGGTCGTCATAGGCCGGGAACTCCTGCAGCGAGCTGCCTTTGCGGAACCCGCTCGCCGACGCATAGATCAGCCGTGGATTGCGCGCGGCCAGGCTCGCGTAGTCGAGCCCCAGCCGCTGCGCCGCCCCGGCCCGCATGTTGTGCACGAACACGTCGGCGCCCTCGACCAGGCGCAGCAACGCCTCGCGCGCGTCCGGCCGCTTCAGATCCAGCGCCAGGCTGCGCTTGTTGCGGTTCAGCGCCGCGAAGTAGCTGCCCATCCCGGGCGTGCGCGACGGGCCGATGGAACGCGTCGCATCGCCCTCCGTCGTTTCCACCTTGATCACGTCGGCGCCCATGTCGCCCAGCACCTGCGCCGCGAACGGTCCGAGAACCACGGTCGTCACGTCGATCACGCGAATGCCGGCGAGCGGGCCGGAGGCCTTCTGCACGTGTCCCTCCATCTCCATTCCGTGCAGCTTCGCCGTCGTATCCCGGGTTGGCAATGCGGCGCGCCGTCTCTAGGCTTTTGCGATCGGTGGACGACGACGGGTGGGACCCTCGACATGGCAGGTGCACGCATGATCCATGGCTGAGCGGCGCACCAATCCCCGCACCGTGCTGCTGATCGTCGCCTCGGCGATGTTCATGGAGCAGCTCGACGGCACGGTCCTCGCGACCGCGCTGCCCACCATGGCCCGCAGCTTCGGCGCCGACCCGCTGCACATGAACGTGGCGCTGACGTCCTACCTGCTGACGCTCGCGATGTTCATCCCGGCGAGCGGCCGCATCGCCGACCGCTTCGGCTCCCGCACCACCTTCCGCTTCGCGATCGGCCTGTTCACCCTGGGCTCGATCGCCTGCGCCCAGGCGCCGACGCTCTGGACCCTCGTCGCGGCCCGCATGCTGCAAGGCGCGGGCGGGGCGATGATGTCGCCGGTCGGCCGGCTGGTGATGCTGCGCGTCGTGTCCAAGAGCGAGCTGGTCCGCTCGATGGCCTGGCTGATGGTCCCCGCCACGATCGGCCCCATCGTCGGCCCGCCGCTCGGTGGTTTCATCGTCACCTATCTGTCCTGGCACTGGATCTTCTACATCAACGTGCCGATCGGCATCCTGGGCATCATCCTGGTCACGGTCTTCATCGACGAGATGAAGGAGACGCGCCGACAGCCCTTCGACCTCGTGGGCCTCGTGCTGTCCGGCACCGCGCTCGCCTGCCTGATGTTCGGGATCGAGATCGCGAGCCGCGGCGTCGGTGCCTGGTGGATCGTCGCGCTCCTGATCGGGATCGGCGGCACCGCCGCGATCGCATACTGGCACCACGCCAAGCGACACACGCGCCCGATGCTCGACTTCGCGCTGATGCGGATCCAGACCTTCCGGCTGTCGGTCTATTGCGGCACGCTGTCGCGCATCGCGGTCGGCGCCATGCCGTTCCTGCTGCCGATGATGCTGCAACTCGGCTTCGGCATGTCGGCGGTGCAGAGCGGTTCCGTCACCTTCGTGAGCTCGATCGGCTCCCTCGCCATGCGCGTCTGCGCTCCCTGGTTCCTGCGCCGGCTCGGCTTCCGCCCCGTGCTGATGTGGATCGGCGCGCTCGCGACCGTGTTGCTGGCCACCAGCGCGGCGTTCCGTCCGGCCTGGCCGCTCTGGGCGATCTACGTCGTGCTGCTGGCGAACGGGTTTTTCCAGTCGCTGCAGTTCATGGCGTACAACACGATCGCCTACGCCGACGTGCCGCGTTCGGACATGAGTGCCGCCACCAGCTTCTACACCACGTTCCAGCAGATGTCGCTCACGCTCGGCATCGCGCTCTCCGCCGCGGCGCTCGCCGGCTCCGTCGCGCTGACCGGGCATGCGGAACCGCATCTTGGCGACTTCTCCGCGGCCTTCCTGTTCGTGGCGGCGGTCTCGATGATGGCGCCGCTGCTGGCCTCGCGGCTCGATCCGAGCGCCGGCGCCGAACTCTCCGGCCATCGCGATACGCCCGGGGAGGCGAAGGCGGAACTCTCGGCCGCCCCAGCCGCCGTCGCGCCGGCCGCCGTCGCGCTGCCCGTCGGCGCACTGCCGCCGTCGAACGGGACGGAGGGGGCGGCGCAGCGGTAGGACGAACGGACGCCGCCGCGCGCTCCTCTCAGCGCAGCGTCAGCACCGCGATGCTCGCGAGCCCGACCACGCCGCAGTAATAGGCGAACGGGTTCAGCGCCCAGGAATCGTGGCTGCGGAAGTAGCGCATCAGGAACACCGTGCTGGCATAGGCGGTCACCCCCGCGACCACGGCCGCCAGCAGCGACATCTGGAACACCCCGGGCGTCACGCTCTCATGCAGCAGCTTCGGCACTTCCAGCACCGTCGCGCCCAGGATGATCGGCGTCGCGATCAGGAAGGAGAAATGCGCCGACCCTTCATGGTCGATGCCGCGCAGCAGCCCGCCCACGATCGTCGCGCCGGAGCGTGAGATGCCGGGGATCAGCGCGGTGCACTGCCAGCAGCCGATCAGCAGCGCGTCCTTCACCGTCAGGCTGGACAGCTTCCGATGCCCGCCACGTGCGCGCAATTGCTCGCCGAACAGCAGCAGCGCGCCGTTCACGATCAGGAAGATCGCGGCGACGAACGGGGAGCCGAACAGGCCGCGCACGAACTTCTCCAGCGCGAAGCCCACCACCACGGCGGGGATCGTCGCCAGTACGATCAGCATGAAGACGCGCCGGCTCTCCCTCACCTGGTGCGAGTCGCCGATGCCCAGCACGCCGGTGCCCAGCGCCCACCAGTCGCGCCAGAAGAACAGAAGGAGGGCGGCGGCGGTGCCGAGATGCAGCATCACCAGGAAGGGCAGGAACTCGTGCGAGCGCTGGTCGATGCCCCAGCCCAGCACGGCGGGCAGGATCACGGCGTGCCCCAGGCTGCTCACAGGGAAGAGTTCTGTCGCCCCCTGCAGGATGGCGATCAGGATCGAGTGGATGACGTCCATGCCGGGTTCCTGTGGGACGCTGTGCGAAGCCGGGTTCCTGTGCGACGGCGCCCGATTCCGCAACTCGTAACCGCGTCATACCGGTGCACAGCAGCGCGACCAAGCCCACCGAGCTCAGTCGTTCAGCGGATACGCCGCCATCAGGCGCTTCTGCAGCCGCCAATGCCGCCACATCGCCCGCAGGCCGGAGGGCCGGGCGCCCCGCGCGCGATTCGCGGCCCCGATGCGGAATGCAGCCCCGTAGTGGAAGAATTGCGCGCGCCAGGCCTCCCGCAGCGTGGTGCGCCGGTCCCAGATATGCGTCGCCTCGGAGCCGGTGCCGTTGATCTCGATCACGGTGAAGTCACCAAGGACCAGCGACGGGACCGAGTCGAAGCGCACGTCGATGCGGCCGAAATGGAAGTCGGGAATCGCGCGGGCCAGCCGCTCGACCGCCTCGGTGAGGCTCGGCGTCGCCAGGTGCCGCCCGTCCTCGAAGATCGAGCCCTTGCAGTGGTTGCCCACGAACACGAGCCGCACCGTCTCGCCCTGCGGCGGCACTTCGTGCAGCCGGTGGCGCAACCGCTCGAGATACAGATGCGCCACCTTGCCCGCGCGCGCATCGGCGAGGATGAGCTGGTGCAGGGTCGATCGCCCGTCCCCGATGACCGACGGCGCATGCTTCAGGGTGATCGAGGTCACGCGCCCCTGCGCCTCGCCCGGCAGACGCACGTAGAACAGGCCGGCCTCGAGCGGGGCGGGCACGAATTTCTGCAGCACCAGCCGCGTGTTGCGCGGGAAGGCGTTGACGTAGCGGCGCAGGTCGCCCGCGTTCTGCAGCAGCCGCACGCCGGTGCCGTTGCAGCCGATATCCGGCTTCACCACCACGGGCCAGGCCAGGCCGGCTTTCGCCATCGCCGCCTCGGCCGCCGCAACGTCGGCATCGCCGCTCCACGCATGCGTCACGATCCCGGTGCTGGGCGCGATCAGGTCGCGTGCCTCGGGGCTCACCTGGTCGAGGATGTCGAGCTTCGATTCGCCGCACAGACCGCCGGTGGGAATGCGGGGATTGGCCGCGGTCGGCAGGCTCATGTCGCCGTACCACAGGCCGAGGCCGATCCAGTGCGCGACCACCGGCGTGTAGAACAGCCAATCGGGCCAGAACTCGAAATAGGAGAGCGGGCTCTCGCCACGCGCGGTGTCGCGGGCGAAGCGGAGCGCGGTGTCCAGCTTCATCGCCGCGCCGCCTGCAGGCGGGCCGCCGCGGCACGCCCGGCCACGATGATGAAGATGGCGAAGCCGGCAGCGCCGGCCCAGCGCCAGGCGCCCAGGTGATCCATCAGGAATTGTCCGACATGCAGGGAGACGGCGAACAGCAGCGTCGTCCAGGCCGAGGTCGCGATGATCGCGCCCAGCGCGAACTGCCGGAAATTGGCCCCGACGAAGCCGCAGGTGGTGTAGGTCGGCAGGCGCAGGCCGGGCAGGAAGCGGCTGACCAGCACGACGCGGAACACCCGGCCCTCCAGCCAGGCACGCACCGCCTCATGCCGCTGCGGCGGCAGCCGCCGCGCGATCCAGGGCACGTGCGCCGCCGCGCGGCCGAGACCGTACAGGCCGAGATCGCCCAGCACGATCCCGACATACAGCGAGCCGAGGGCAAGCGGGATTGGGATGCCGCCGGCCTGGGCCTGCATTGCCGCGCCGACCGTCGCCGCGTCTTCCAGGATGAACGTGCCGAGAACGATTGCAGCAGCCTGGAGGAAGGGGGACGTGCCGGCCCAGAGCAGGAGCGAGGCGATCGAAGCACCAAACATGATCGTCCGCGAGCGGCCCTTTCCCTTCGGGTTGGCGGTCGGCGAGACATGGGGCTGCCCGGCAACCCGTGAGCATCACCTGTCGGTGAGGGGTCACGGGACGTGCGTCCCAGGCTGTGGCATAGTCCGAGCGTATGAGCACGCCGCAGTCGGGTCACCAATCCGTGAATTTTCCCGCGAGTCAAGGCCCCTCCAGCCCACGTCGTTCCGGATTCGGTCCGGAAGGCGGCCCCGCGGACGATCACGCCGGGCACGATCATGCAGGCCACGACCACGGAGCGGACGATCACGCGGGGCACGACCACACGGGGCACGACCACACGGGGCACGACCACGCCGGGCACGACCACACGGGGCACGGGCACAGCCATGGGGCGGGGGGCCATCACCATCATCATCACCTCCCGCCCGAGGGCAACGACCGCGCCTTCGCCATCGCCGCCGCGGTGAACACTGCCTTCGTGCTGGCCGAGGTGGCGTTCGGCATCGCCGCCAACTCGGTCGCGCTGGTCGCCGATGCCGTGCACAATCTGGGCGACGTGCTCGCCCTGCTGCTGGGCTGGGGCGCGGCATGGCTCAGCCGCCGGCCGCCGGCCGGCCGCCGCACCTATGGCTGGGGGCGCAGCTCGATCCTGGCGGCGCTGGTGAACGCGGCGATCCTGCTGGTCGGCGTCGGCGCCATCGCGCTCGAGGCGGTGCAGCGCCTGTTCGACCCGCAGCCCGTCGCCGAGGTCACCGTGATGATCGTCGCCGGACTCGGCATCCTGGTGAACGGCGGCACCGCGCTGCTGTTCATGGCCGGGCGGGAGAAGGACCTGAACATCAAGGCGCAGTTCCTGCATCTGGGCGGCGACGCGCTGATCTCCCTGGGCGTGGTGATCGCCGCGCTGGTGATCCAGCTCACCGGCCTCGCCTGGATCGATCCGCTCGCCAGCATCGGCATCGCGGTTGCGATCGCCGTGGGCACCTGGGGGCTGCTACGCGAATCGGTCGACCTCGCGATGGATGCCGTGCCGCAGCAGGTCGAGCAGGAGGCGGTGCGGGCCTGGCTGGCAAACCTGCCGGGCGTGGTCGAGGTGCACGACCTGCACATCTGGGGCCTCAGCACCACCGAGACCGCGCTGACCGCGCATCTCGTCTACGCCGGAGAGCAGGAGGACCGGCGACCGCACGAACTCGCCACCCAACTGCGTCAGCGCTTCGGCATCGGCCACGCGACCCTGCAGATCGAGAGCGACGCCGACGCTGCTCTTTGCCGCCTGCGCCCCAACGAGGTGGTCTGACCACCCTCTCTGACTCGCGGCCGTCGGTCCCGTGTCATCCTCGGGCCGCGCCAGAGGGGCCGCCCGACCAGCCCCGGATCCCCGATCGCAGGCATCGCGGCGCGCTCGGCGCGCGACACACAAAAAGAAAGGCGGTGCCGTGGTGGCACCGCCAAGTTTGGGGAGGAGTCCAAGAGAGGAGCAAGACGAGAAGACCTCGTCCGCTTCTCGAGGAACAACATGCCGCCAGGTCGCGCGGCGGCCATTGATCTGGATCAAAACATCCGCGCTTTCGTAAGCGTGCGCCGATTTTTCTGCGCGACCTGGAGGCGACGGTCGGCCTCCAGCGGCTCGGGGTTCCGACGTGCCGTCTCGCGCGGGTGCGCGGCCGGGTGTGCCGGCGCGCCCAGTCACGCGGCTTTGCCGCCCGGGGGTGTCGACGGGAGGCTTACGCCGCCGCGGCAGCGATCCGCGCCAGGGATTCGTCACGGCCGAGCGCGGCGAGCGTCGCGTCGATTCCCGGGCTGACGGTGCTGCCGGTCAGCGCGGCGCGCAGCGGCTGCGCCACCTGGCCCAGCTTCCGGCCGGTCGCCTCCGCGAAGGCCCGCAGCGCCGCATCCAGCGCCGGGACGGAGAAATCCGTCGCCGCCAGCGCGGGCGCGAGATCGCGCAGCATCAGCTTGGCCTCCGGCGTCAGCGCCGCCGCGGCCTTGGGCTCGAAGGGCAGGGGCACCACCCGCGCCAGGAACGCCGCCGCGTCCGCCAGCTCCACCAGCGTCTTGGCGCGCTCCTTCAGCGCCGGCATCAGCGCGCGGATCCGCCCCGCCGCGACCGCGCCCAGCGACAGCTCGTGCCGGTGCGCGAGGCGCTGCAGCACCTCCTTGGTCAGCCGCTCGTCGTCCGCCTGGCGGATGTAGACGCCGTTCAGATGGGTGAGCTTGGCGTAGTCCATGCGCGCCGCGCCGCGGTTCACGTCGACGATGTCGAACAGCCGGATCGCCTCCGCCATCGGCACGAATTCGAGGTCGCCGTGGGACCATCCGAGCCGCAGGAGGTAGTTGCAGACGGCTTCGGGCAGGAAGCCCTGTTCGCGGAATTCCAGCACCGAGACGGCGCCGTGCCGCTTCGACAGCTTGGCGCCGTCCGCGCCGTGGATCAGCGGGATATGGGCGAAGGTGGGCGTCTCCCAGCCCATCGCCTGGTAGATCTGCACCTGGCGGAACGTGTTGGT
This sequence comes from Rhodospirillales bacterium, assembly GCA_017304945.1. Lineage (GTDB taxonomy): Bacteria > Pseudomonadota > Alphaproteobacteria > Acetobacterales > Acetobacteraceae > Rhodopila. The sequence goes on along the minus strand of JAFKLG010000069.1, from coordinate 69,011 downwards.
CAGGTGGTCGTCGCCGCGGATGACGTGGGTGATGCCCATGTCGTGGTCGTCCACCACCACGGCGTGCTGGTAGGTGGGCGTGCCGTCGCTGCGCAGGATGATCATGTCGTCCAGTTCGGCGTTGGCGACGCGGACGGTGCCCTGCACCAGGTCCTCCACCACCGTGTCGCCGTCGCGCGGCGCCTTGAGCCGGATGGCGGGGGAGACGCCGGCGGGCGCCTCCGACGGGTCGCGATCGCGCCAGCGCCCGTCATAGCGGGGGGAGCGGCCCTCGGCGATCGCCTGCTCGCGCATCTGCTTCAGCTCCTCCGCCGTGCAGTAGCAGCGATAGGCGCGACCGGCCTCCAGCAACTGGTGCGCGACCTCGGCGTGGCGGGCGGCACGGGTCGACTGGAACACGGTCTGGCCGTCATGCTTCAGGCCGAGCCAGTCGAGCCCTTCCAGGATCACCTGCGTCGCCGCGTCAGTGGAGCGTTCGCGATCGGTGTCCTCGATGCGCAGCAGGAACTCGCCGCCGGTGTGGCGGCTGTAGAGAAAGTTGAACAGCGCGGTGCGGGCGCCGCCGATATGCAGCAGGCCGGTCGGGCTGGGGGCGAAGCGGGTGCGGACGGTCATGCGCTGCAGATAGTGCAGAATGCGGGTGCGCGAAACGTCCGACGGCGCAAGCCATTCACCCGCTGGTGAGGGGTGTGGGCGCACACTCCGCCGCATGGATGCCGCGCCGACCCATCCCGGCCTGGGCTGTCCCGGCTTGCGCGGGGTCGGGTTGCGCTGCCGTGGCCTGCTCCGGCGCGGCCAGGGGGGAATCGGCGCGAGCACCCCCAGCCTGGGCTGGTTCGCCGCCTGGCAGGAGGCGGAGGCCGGCCGGTTCGCGCTGTGGCTGCCGGTGTGCATGGCCGCCGGCGTGCTCGCCTATTTCGACCTGCGCCGTGAGCCGCCGCTGTGGTGGGGGCTCGCCGCGGCGCCGGTCCTGCTGGCCGCGGTGTGGCGGCTGCGCCCCTGGCCGCTGCTGGCCGGTCTGGCGGGCGCCTGCACGGCGTTCGCGGCCGGGTTCCTGGCGGCGGAGGTCGCGGCCTGGCGCGCGCCGCCCTTCGACCCGGTGCCGTCCCGCGCCGCGATCGTGACCGGATCGGTCTACGGGGTGGAGACGTTGCCGGGCGGCCGGCGCATCACGCTCACCGACGTGACGCTGGCGGGCGCGCCGGCGCCGTTTGGCCGCGCCGTGCGCATCCGGCTGCGTCCGCGCGACCCGGCGGTGGTCGCCAGCGGCGATCGCGTGCGGGTGCGAGCGCTGCTGCGCGCGCCGATGCCGCCGGCCTATCCGGGCGCCTGGGACATGCAGCGGGACGCGTATTTCTCCGGCCTGACGGCGACCGGCGCGGCGTTGTCGCCGGTGACGATCGTCGGCGCGGCGCCGCGCGGCCCGCTGGTGGTGATCGCGCGCTGGCGGGAGGCGATCAATGCGCGGCTCGACGCCCTGCTGCCGCCGGCCCAGGCGGCGCTCGCGCAGGCACTGCTGACCGGCACGCAGACCGCGATCGCGCCGCCCGAGATCCAGGCGTTCCGCGGCTCCGGCCTCGCGCACCTGCTGTCGGTGTCCGGCCTGCACATCGCGATCGTGATCGGCATCGCGGCGGTGGCGGTGCGGCGCGGTCTCGCGCTGTGGCCCTGGGCGGCGCTGCACTGGCCGCTGAAGCCGGTGGGACTGGTCGCGGGGTTGGCCGCCGGCGGGTTCTACATGGTGCTGACCGGCACGCAGGTGCCGATGGTGCGCAGCTTCCTGATGGCGGCGCTGTTCGTGGTGGCGAGCCTGACCGGGCGGCGCGTGCTGTCGCTGCGCAGCCTGGCCCTGGCGGCGCTGCTGCTGATGGCGCTCGACCCGGTGCAGGTGGTCGGCGCCTCCATGCAGATGAGCTTCTTCGCGGTGATGGCGCTGCTGGCCGGGGCCGAGGTGACCGGCGCCTGGCTCTGCCGGCTGGGCCGCCGCGGCTGGGTCGGCTGGGCGGCGGCGGCAGGGGCGGGGGCGGTGCTGACCAGCCTGCTCGCCGGCGGAGCGACGCTGCCCGTCTCGGCCTACCATTTCGGCCGGGTGCAGACCTGGTTCGTGCTGGCCAACATGGCGGCGGTGCCGCTGGCCGGGGTGCTGGTGATGCCGGCCGGCATGCTCGCGCTCTGCCTGATGCCGCTGGGGCTGGAGGCATGGCCGGTCCATGTCATGGGGTGGGGAATCGAGGCGACGCTCTGGATCGCCCGGTCGGTCGCGGCGCTGCCAGGGGCGACGATCGGGGTGCCGCATCTGCCGGCCTGGGGGTTCGGGCTGGTGTGCCTCGGCCTGGCATGGATCGCGCTGTGGCAATCCCGGTTGCGGCTCGCGGGTCTGGCGCTGGTCGTGGTGGGGCTGGGGGCGGTGGCGGTGGAGCGGCCGCCGGATCTGCTGGTCAGCGCGGATTCGCGTCTCATCGGCGTGCATATCGCACGCGGATCGTACGTGCAGGCGGCGCAGGGGGGGAGCCGGTTCACCGAGGAGGCGTGGCAGCATCTCTGGAACACCGGACCACCGATGCACCTGCCGCATGAGGGCCGGGGCGCCGATGGCGCGATCCTGTGCGACGGCAGCGGCTGCACGTTACGGCCGCGGCCGGACGCCGGGGCGGCGCGACTGGTGCGTCAGGCGGACCGGATCGGCGATTGCGGCGGGCTGGTGGTGCTGGTCTCGGCGGAACCGGCCCGCGGCCTGTGCGCCAAGCCGTGGCCGGCCCTGGTCGACCGCTTCACCGTCTGGCGCGACGGCGCCACGGCGATCTGGCTCGAACCGGCGGGGGCGCGGATCGTGACGGATCGGGAGGCGCGCGGCGCGCGGCCCTGGGTGCCGCCGGTGCCACACGCGCGGCCACCGGCCTCGTCGCTGCCGGCCGCTCCGGTGGACGATTGACGCGAGCCCCTGGCGGCCCCGAGCGGCGTGAAGGGACGAAATGACGATTGACGCGAGCGACTGGCGCCGGCGGGCAGCGCGGACGCGTGACACTGCCGCCGCACGCGCGGGCCGGCCCGCCGCCGGCGGTCCCGGCCCTCAATCGACCGAGAAGCTCGTCCCGCAGCCGCAGGCGGACTTGGCGTTCGGGTTGCGCACCGCGAAGTGGCTGCCCATCAGCGCGTCGGTGAAGTCGAGCTCCGCGCCCGCCAGCAGGTCGAGGCTCGCGCTGTCCACCAGCACCCGCGCGCCGGCGCGCTCGATCACCAGGTCATCATCCTGCGGTGTCGCATCCAGCTCGAAGCGGTACTGGAACCCGCTGCAGCCGCCGGCCAGCACGGCGACGCGCAATGCTGCGTCCCGGCCCTCGGCGGCTACGATCTCGGCGATCCGCGCTGCCGCGCGGTCGGTCACGGCAAACTGGCTCATGCCTCGCAACATAGGGTGGGAGCGCGTGGAATTGAAGCCGCGGCCTGCGCAGTGTAAGGCCGGACGGGATGACGCTCGCCCCCTACGCGGTCCAGGCCGCCACCGCCCGCGGTCGGCTCCATCCGGAACCGGAGGCGCCGACCCGTTCGCCGTGGCAGCGCGACCGGGACCGGATCATCCACAGCTCCGCCTTCCGCAAGTTGCAGTACAAGACCCAGGTCTTCGTCAATCACGAGGGCGATTTCTACCGCACCCGCCTGACCCACTCGATCGAGGTCGCGCAGATCGCCCGCTCCATCGCCCGCGCGCTCGGCCTCGACGAGGACCTGACCGAGGCGCTGGCGCTCGCCCACGACCTCGGCCACCCCCCCTTCGGCCATGCCGGGGAGGAGGCGCTGAACCTCGCCATGAAGCCGTTCGGCGGGTTCGACCACAACGCCCAGAGCCTGCGCGTCGTCACCCTGCTCGAGAGCCGCTATGCCGGCTGGGACGGGCTGAACCTCACCTGGGAGACGCTGGAGGGGCTCGCCAAGCACAACGGCCCGCTGCGCAACCCGCCGCCCTACATCGCCGACTACAACGACCGGCACCGGCTGGACCTCGGCACCCACGCCTCGGCCGAGGCGCAGATCGCCGCGCTCGCCGACGACATCGCCTATCACAGCCACGACCTCGATGACGGGCTGCGCGCGCGGCTGTTCGGGCCGGACGACATCGCGCATCTCCCGGTGGTGAAGGAGGCGCTGACGGCGGCGCGCCGCTCGAGCCTGGACGTGCCGCCGCCGCGGCTGCGGCACGAGACGATCAGGCGGGTGATCGACGCCCTGGTCTCCGACCTGATCGGCGAGACGCAGCGCCGGCTGGCGAAGCTCGCGCCGAAGGACGCCGATGCCATCCGGCGGGCGCGGCAGCGGGTGGTGTCGTTCAGCGCGCCGATGGCGGAGGCGAACCAGGTCATCAAGGACTTCCTGTTCGCCCGCATGTACCGCCACTGGCGGGTCAACCGCATGACTCGCAAAGCGCGCGCGCTGACCGAGGAGGTGTTCCGCCTGCTGCATGCCGATCCCTCGCTGCTGCCAGACGACTGGCGCGGGCGGGCAGGCGAGGGGGGCACCCAGCGCGCGGCGGTGGTGGTCGGCGACTACGTTGCGGGCATGACCGACCGCTACGCGATGGACGAACACCGCCGGCTGACGGACATCGCCGTCAGCGGCTGAGCGCCTGCTGCAGCTCCGCCTTGTTCATGTGCGAGCGCCCTTCGACGCCGCGGCGGCGCGCCATCGCGTAGAGTTCCGCGCGGGTCTTCTCGCCGCGCCGGCCGGACGTCTTGCGCGCCGCGCCACCGTTCGCCGCGCGGGCGCTGGTCGCGGACTTGCGGGCGCTGCCGTTCGCCGTGCGGGCGTGGCTCGCGGTCTTGCGGGCGCCGCTTGCGGGCTTGCGGGCGTGGCTCGCGGTCTTGCGGGCGCCGCTTGCGGCCTTGCGGGCCGTGCGCGCCGTCTTGCGCGTGCCGCTCGCGGCCTTGCGGGTGCCGCTTGCCGTCTTGCGCTGCGTCCCCCCGGTGCGCGGCGCCTTGCGGGCGGTGCGGCGTGCCGAGGTGCCGGTTGCGGACTTCGCCGCGCTCTTGCGGCTGCCCGCCTTGGCGCTCTTGCGCGTGCCGGCGGTGCCGCTGCTCTTGCGCGTGGCGGCGCGGCGCGCACGGCCGCGATCCATCGCGCCGCGGCCTTCCTTCTCCTGCTGCGCGGTCTCGCCCCGCCGCTCCTTCGCCTTGGTGCGGGCGAGGGACTGGCGATTGCGCTTCGGGCTCTCCTGGTTGGAGGCCCCGGCCTCGCGCAGTCCGATCGCGATCGCCTGGCGCGGGTTCTTCACCTTGCGGCCGCCGGCAGTCTCCAGCTCGCCATGCTTGAACTCGTGCATGACGCGGCCGACCGTTTTCTTCTGTTCGCTCGATTCCTTGGGCATTCCGTTGCTCCGGTCCGAAATCCAATCGGACCGGGAACGAGGCCTGCACGCAGCGGTTGTCGCAGCGAAGCGCAACAGTCCGTGTGCGGCGTCAGCGTGTGAGAGTGTGCAGTGCCAGTCGTATCAGCGGTAAGGACGCGGCAATCGCCAAGAGCATGAGCTGGCGCTGGCCATCGGGGACCGGATTCTTGCCGAGGATGACGCGCATCTCCTCATCCCCTCCATCCATGAGAGCGACGGGGAAGAGCGGTTCAAGGTGATGGGCCGCGTCGGTGGCCAAGGTCGTCGCATGAGGGCCGGCCGCGTGTAGCGGCGGCCAGCCCAGACCCTGTCCGGCTCACGTTCGCTCGCCGGCGGGTTCCAGCCGCTTGTTTGATATCGCGTGATTCACGGCTGCGGCGAACACGCTTCCGCCGATCACGCTCGATGCGGACTCAGCGCGTGGGGCGCGGCGGGTTCTGCGCGTAGTCGTAGAAGCCGCGGCCGGTCTTGCGGCCCAGCCAGCCCGCTTCGACGTATTTCACCAGCAGCGGGCAGGGACGGTACTTGCTGTCGGACAGCCCGTCATACAGTACCTGCATGATCGAGAGGCACGTATCCAGCCCGATGAAGTCCGCGAGTTCGAGCGGGCCCATCGGGTGGTTGGCCCCGAGCTTCATGGAGGTGTCGATGCCGGAGACGGATCCGACGCCTTCGTAGAGCGCGTAGACCGCCTCGTTGATCATCGGCACCAGGATGCGGTTGACGATGAAGGCAGGGAAATCCTCGGCGACGGCGGGGATCTTGCCCAGCTTGACCGCCAGCGCCTGAACCGCCTGGAAGGTCGGCTCGTCGGTGGCGATGCCGCGGATGATCTCCACCAGCTTCATGACCGGCACCGGGTTCATGAAGTGCATGCCGATGAACTTCTCGGGCCGGTCGGTCGCGGCGCCGAGCCGGGTGATCGAGATCGAGGAGGTGTTGGACGCCACCAGGCATGCCGGCTTCAGCGCCGGCATCAGCGACTTGAAGATGGCCCGCTTCACCTCCTCCTTCTCCGTCGCCGCCTCGATCACGAGGTCGGCGTCGGCGAAGGCGGCATAGTCGGTCGAGGTGGTGATGCGGGCGAGCGCCGCGTCACGATCCTCGGCCGAGACGATGGAGCGGTTGACCTGCCGGTCCATGTTGCGGGCGATGGTCGCGACCGCCTTGGACAGGGCCTCGGGCTTGACGTCGAGCAGCATCACCGGCACCCCGGCCAGCGCGGTCACATGCGCAATGCCGTTGCCCATCTGTCCCGCGCCGATCACGCCCACGCGGGCGATCTCGGGGACCGCGGTGTCGGCGGGGGAGGTGACCGGTGACGGCTTGACGTCGATCGTCATTCAGGAGCGCTCCAGTTCCGCCGCCAGCTCGGGCAGCGCGTTGAACAGATCCGCGACCAGGCCGTAATCGGCGACCTGGAAGATGGGCGCTTCCTCATCCTTGTTGATCGCCACGATCACCTTGCTGTCCTTCATCCCGGCGAGGTGCTGAATGGCCCCCGAGATGCCGACGGCGACGTAGAGTTCCGGGGCGACGATCTTGCCGGTCTGCCCGACCTGGTATTCGTTCGGCACGAACCCAGCGTCCACCGCCGCGCGCGAGGCTCCGACGGCGGCACCCAACTTATCAGCAATTGGTTCCAGAAGCTTAAAGTTTTCGCCGTTCTGCATCCCACGGCCGCCGGAGATCACCACGCGGGCCGCGGTCAGTTCGGGACGCTCGCTCTTGGACAGTTCCGCCGAGATGAAGCGGGAGAGGCTGGGCATCTCGCCCACGCTCACGGTCTCGGTGGGGGCGTTGCCGCCCTCGGCGGCGACCGGGTCGAAGCTCGCCGCGCGCACGGTGATGACCTTCTTCGCGTCGGACGACTTCACCGTCGCCATGCCGTTGCCGGCGTAGATCGGGCGCACGAAGGTGTCGGCGTCGACCACGGCGGCGATGTCGCTGATCGGCTGCACGTCGAGCAGGGCGGCGACGCGCGGCAGCACGTTCTTTCCGACCGCGGTGGTGGCGGCCAGGATGTGGCTGTAGGCGGGGGCGAGCTCGACCAGCAGCGCGGCCGTCGGCTCCGCCAGCAGGTGATCCAGCGCGGGATTGTCGGCGACCAGCACCTTGGCCACGCCGGGCAGCTTCGCGGCGGCCGCGGCGCCCGCCTGCACGCCGGACCCGGCGATCAGGGCGTGGACCTCGCCCAACTGGGCGGCGGCCGCGAGGGCGGAGCGGGAGGGCTGCTTGATGCCGGCGTCGTCGAATTCGAGCAGGACGAGGGACGTCATCGTCAGATCACCTTCGCTTCGGTCTTGAGTTTCTGGACGAGTTCGGCGACCGAACCCACTTTCACGCCCGCCTTGCGCTTGGGCGGCTCGCTGACCTTGAGCGTGGTCAGCCGCGGCGCGGGATCGACGCCGAGATCGGCCGGCTTCTTGGTCTCGATCGGCTTCTTGCGCGCCTTCATGATGTTGGGCAGCGACGCGTAGCGCGGCTCGTTCAGGCGCAGGTCGGTGGTGATGATCGCGGGCAGGTTGAGCGCGACCGTCTCGAGCCCGCCATCGACCTCACGCGTCACGGTGAGCGTGTCGCCTTCGACCGCGACCTTGCTGGCGAAGGTGCCTTGCGGCCACCCCAGCAGGGCGGCCAGCATCTGGCCGGTGGCGCTCATGTCGTCGTCGATCGCCTGTTTGCCGAGGATGATCAGCTTGGGCTGTTCCTGCTCCGCGATTGCCTTCAGCAGCTTGGCGACCGCGAGCGGCTGCAGTTCCGCATCGGTCTCGACCAGGATGCCGCGATCGGCGCCCATGGCGAGCGCGGTGCGGATCGTCTCCTGGCATTGCGCGACGCCCAGCGACACCGCCACGATCTCGGTCGCGACGCCCTTTTCCTTCAGGCGCACCGCTTCCTCGACCGCGATCTCGTCGAACGGGTTCATGGACATCTTCACGCCGGCGGTCTCGACGCCAGACCCGTCCGCCTTGACGCGGACCTTCACGTTGTAATCGACGACGCGCTTGACGGGGACGAGGATTTTCATGGGGAAAGAGCCGCTTTCCTGGATCTGTGGTGGCTTCGGTCGTACGCGTGCACGGCGAGCGCCCGGACTTGTGGACCCCGCCTGTTCGCACGTGCAATAGGGCGGCGGACCTTATGCATGGCGCCGTTGCCTGTCAAACGGCGCCATACTCATGGGTAGCTCCCTCCCGCGCGGGAAATCCCGCGGGGGATGACCGCTCGGGTGCCGGGTCAGCCCTGCGTCAGGAGCGGAGCAGGCTCATCATGATCGCGAGCAGGACGAGGGCGGCGCCTTGCAGGATGACCCGCCAGCGCATGAGCTGGTTGGATCGCTGCGGGTCGCCGCCGCGCACCATGCCGACCATCCCCGCGACCAGCACGCCGAGGGTGCCCAGCATCATCAGGCCGATCAGGACGGTCAGAACTGCATGCATGCCAAGGACAATAGGCGTCTGGCGGCGAATGTCAGCCCCCCGCAGACCGGGGAAGGCGTCTGGCATCGCGGACGGCCGCGCCCGGGCCGCCAGCGGGCATGCGCGCTACGGGCTCGCGGGGCCTGCATGCCCGACTCGGGGCCGGCGCAGGTCCGCCAGGTTCCCAATCGCGCCGCAACGCCGGACTGCACCGCTTCCTGTTGACCGGCGCGCGCCGTTCGTGGTCGTACGGCGCCCATGATGCGCCGGATCGTTCTACTGCTCTGCTGTGTCCTGCTCGCCGGCTCCGCCGTCCCAGGCGCGGCCCGGGCACAACCGAAGCCCGCGCCCGGGCAGCCGCAGATCAGCGTGGACCAGGCGCGGCTCGCGCTGGACGTGCTGAACGACCCGAAGAAGCGCGCCGCCTTCGCCGCCACCCTGGACGCGATCGTCAAGGCGCAGGCCGCGCCGGCGGCATCCGGCCAGGCCCCGGCGGCCGGTCAGACGCCGGCCGCACCCGCCAATGGCGCGGCGCCCGCGAACGGGACCGCCGCCGCGCCCGCGAACGGGGCGACGCCGGCCGGCACGCCCCCGGCCCAGGGCGGTACGGAACCGGCCGCCGGCACCCCGGCCGTCGATCCGACCACCCATACCACCGTCGAAGGGATCGTGATCCCGCTCGCCCCCGACAGTCTCGGCGCCCAGGTGCTGGTCACCGCGTCCGATTTCGTCAACCGGATCGGGCTGCAGGCAATGGACGCGCTGCGCACGGTGCAGAGCGTGCCGCTGCTCTGGGGCTGGGCCGTCGTGATGGTCACCAATCCCTGGGCCCGTGACCTGCTGACCGAGGTGGCCTGGCGGCTCGCGATCGCGCTGGCCGCGGCCCTGGTCGCCGAGTTCCTGCTGCGCCGCTTGCTGCGGCGGCCGATCGCCTCGCTGGAGGCGCTCGCGCCGAACGGACGCGGTCGCCACGACCGAGCGGTCGGCGAGCCCCCGGTGGCGGAGGCCGATGCCGCGGAGGAGGCGGACGAGTCGGACAAGGCCGACGAGACGGAGCTGGAGGCCGAGGCGACCGTCAGGGCGCGCGCGGCGGAACCCGCCGACGACTTGCCCGCGCACAGCGCCGCGCTGCCGCGGGGCAACGAGGACGTCGCCCGCGCCGAGGTCGGCGATATCGAACCCGCGCAGCCGCAGGTGCGCCGGCGCCCGTCCCCCTGGACCCTGCTGCGCCGGGTGCCGCTGGTGCTGGCGCGGCTCGTCCTCGACCTGATCCCGGTGCTGGGGCTCGCCGTGGTCGGTCACGCCGTTGCGGGCTCCGACCTGGGCGGCACGACCGTCACCCGGCTGGTGATCCTCGCCGTGATCGACGCGGTCGCGATCAGCTCCGCCCTGCTCGGCGTCGCCCGCATGATGCTATCCCCCAGCACCGCGCGGCTGCGCCTGTTCCATCTGCCCGACGTGCGGGCGCGCTACGCGATGCGCTGGGTGCGCCGTCTGGTCCTGATCGCGGTCTGCGGCTACGCGCTCGGCGAGGTCGGCCTGCTCCTCGGCCTGTCCGACGTCGCCCACGACGCCGTGCAGAAGACGATCGGCCTCGCCCTGCATGTCTGCCTGGCGGTGATCGTGATCCAGCAGCGCCGGCGCGTGCGCGCCTGGCTGCGGGCCCCCGACGGCGCGACCGGCCCCTTCGCCGCGCTGCGCAACCGGTTCGCCGCGATCTGGCACTGGGTCGCGCTGTTCTTCCTGGTCGCGATCTGGCTCGTCTACGCGGTCGAGGTGCCGCACGGCTTCACCCAGGTGCTGCGCTTCTTCGGGCTGTCCGCCCTGGTGCTGATCCTGGCCCGCCTCACGCTGCTGCTGGTGCTGGGCTTCGTCGACCGCGCGCTGCGCATCGGCCCCGAGACGGCGGAGCGCTATCCCGGGATCGAGGCGCGGCTGCACCTCTACCACCCGATGCTCACCGCGCTGCTGCGCGCGATCGTCTACGTGCTGGTCGCGCTGTCGCTGCTGCAGGTCTACGGCCTGGGGACCCTCACCTGGCTGGTCGAGTCCTCGCTCGGCCAGCGCATCATCTCCTCCCTGCTCACCCTCGCCTTCACCATCCTGCTCGCACTCGGTGTGTGGGAGGGCGTGAACGCCGCGATCCAGCGCCATCTCGCGCGGCTGCAGCGAGAGGCGCAGATGGCGCGGTCGGCGCGGCTGCGCACCCTGCTGCCGCTGTTGCGCACCTCGCTGCTGATCACCGTGGTGCTCGTCGCCGGACTGATGGTGCTGAGCGAGATCGGGGTGAACATCGCACCGCTGCTGGCCGGCGCCGGCATCGTCGGCGTCGCGATCGGCTTCGGCTCGCAGAAGCTGGTGCAGGACCTGATCACCGGCATCTTCCTGCTGCTCGAGAACGCCATGCAGGTGGGCGACTTCGTCACCGTCTCGGGCCTGTCCGGCACGGTGGAGGCGCTTTCGGTGCGCACCATCCGGCTGCGCGCCGGCGATGGATCGGTGCACATCATCCCGTTCAGCGCGGTGACTAGCGTCACCAACGTCAATCGCGGGCTGGGCAACGCCTCGGTCAGCGTGACGGTCGAGTTCGACGAGGATACCGACCGGGTGGCCGAGGTGCTGAAGGAGATCGTCGCCGGCATGCGCGCCGAACCCGACTTCTCCAGCCGGATGCTGAGCGACCTGCAGCTCTGGGGCGTGGACAAGGTGGACGGCGCCGGGGTGACCATCGTCGGGCAAGTGGTCTGCACGGATTCGGGACGTTGGGCCGTGCAGCGCGAGTTCAATCGGCGGATGAAGCGGCGGTTCCAGGAGCTGGGGATCCACATCTACAACCCGATGCGGACCATCGCCCTGACACGCACCCTGGGACCACCGTCGGGACCACCAGAAGGGGCGCCGGCGGGACCACCGATCACGCAGGAGAGGTCCGATGACCAAGCACGCGCCGCCGGCTGAGGCGCTTCGCCAGGAAGGGTTCGCCTTCGTGCCCGCCGCGGAGATGCGCGCGCGGCTCGAAGCCGTCGGTTCGCTGGCCGACTGGCAGGCCTTCGCGGCGAGCTGGGACGATCTCGGGCTCGACACCTACATGGCGGATGGCGGCCGCTATCGGAAGCGCCGGCACGCGGTGTTCGCCGTCTCGGCCGACGGGATCGCGCCGCAGCCGCGCCAGCCGCATTACCAGAGCCGCGACTACAACGCGCTGAATGGCGGGATCGAGCGCTGGTTCGAGCCGGTGCGGCCCGAGATCGCCGGCGGGGCGACGATGCAGGCGGTGCTGGGCTTCTGCCACGCGCTGTTCGACGGGCTGAAGCCCTCGCCGCGCTGGAAAGTGGAGGTGCACCAGTTCCGCATCGAGGCCCGCCGGGGCGAGGCCGGCCAGCCGACGCCCGAGGGGATGCACCGCGACGGCGTCGACTACGTGCTGGTGCTGCTGATCGGCCGGAGCAACATCCAGAGCGGCGAGACGTCGATCCACGCGCTGGATGGGCGCGCGCTGGGCAGCTTCACGCTGACCGATCCGTGCGACGCGGCGCTGGTGGACGATGGGCGGGTGATGCATGGCGTCACCGCGGTCGAGCCGCTCGACCCCACCCGCCCGGGCGCGCGCGACGTGCTGGTGGTGACGTTCAAGGCGGAGGGGTAGGCGCGGGCCCGGGGCGACGGGCGCGGGCTGGGGGGCGCGGCGCGACGGGTGGACGAGGAGGCGACGGGCGCGGGTCGGGGAGGCGGGGACACGTACCACCGTCATCGCCGGGCCCCGACCCGGCGATCCCAACCGCAAGGACCGTGCCGGTGGGGATCCGCGGGTCGACGCCCGCGGATGACGGGGGAGGAGGGGACCCTGCCGGCCACGCCGCAAGGACCGTGCCCGTGGGGATCCGCGGGTCAGGCCCGCGGATGCCGGGGGAGGA
>JAFKLG010000069.1:0-56281 GCA_017304945.1 Rhodospirillales bacterium | reverse complement strand
GGAACCCTGCCGGCCACGCCGCGAGGACCGTGCCGGTGGAGATCCGCGGGTCAAGCCCGCGGATGACGGGGGAGAGGGGACCCTGCCGGCCACGCCGCGAGGACCGTGCCCGCGTCACGCCATCCAGGACGGAACCGGCAGTCCTTTCTCCCGCAGGAAGCTCGGGTTGAACAGTTTCGACTGATACCGGCTGCCGCCGTCGCACAGCACCGTCACCACCGTGTGGCCAGGGCCCAGGTCGCGGGCGACGCGGATCGCCGCGGCGATGTTGATCCCGGCCGAGGTGCCGACCGACAATCCCTCGTGGATCAGCACGTCGTAGATCTGCTCCAGCGCCTCGGCATCGGGAATGCGCACCGCGTCGTCGATCGGCGCGCCCTCCAGGTTGGCGGGCACGCGCGACTGGCCGATGCCCTCCGTGATCGAGCTGCCGCTCACCGACAGGTCGCCGTTCTTCACCCAGCCATACAGGCCGCTGCCATGCGGGTCGGCGAGCACGATCCGCACCGCCGGAGACTCGGCCTTCAGTGCCATCGCGACGCCGGCCAGCGTGCCGCCGGTGCCGCAGGCGCAGGTGAAGGCGTCGATCCGCCCGCCGGTCTGGCGCCAGATCTCGGGGCCGGTGGTGGCGCGGTGGCCCTCGCGATTGGCCAGGTTGTCGAACTGGTTGGCCCAGACGGCGCCGGTCTCCTCGGCGAGCCGGCGCGAGACGTGGACGTAGTTGCCGGGATCGCGGAACGGCTTGGCCGGCACCAGGCGGAGGTCGGCACCGATCATGCGCAGGAAGTCGATCTTCTCCTTGCTCTGCGTCTCCGGCATCACGATCACGCTGCGATAACCGCGCGCGTTGCCGACCAGCGTCAGGCCGATGCCGGTGTTGCCGGCGGTACCCTCGACGATGGTGCCGCCCGGTTTCAGCGCGCCACGGCGTTCGGCGTCGGTGATGATGGCGAGGCCGGCGCGGTCCTTCACCGATCCGCCGGGATTCATGAACTCCGCCTTGCCGAGAATGGTGCAGCCGGTCGCTTCGGAGGCGCGGCGGAGCTTGATCAGCGGCGTCTGGCCGATCGCCGCGGCGAGGTCGTCCTGCCAGGCACTGCCGTGATACAACTCGGTCATCGCGTCCTCATGCTGCGGAGTAGTTGACTCATATGGTCGAGAATGTCTCCCCGACGGCCACCTGGGAAGCCCTGAAGGCGGACCCGCAGGCGCAGCTCGTCGACGTGCGCACCGATGTGGAGTGGAATTTCGTGGGCGTGCCCGACCTTGCCGGGGCCGGCAAGCAGGCGGTGCTGATCCCCTGGCAGACCTATCCGGCGATGCAGCGGAACGCGGCGTTCGAGGAGCAGTTGCAGAAGGTGGGCTTCACGCCCGAGCACCACATCTATTTCCTGTGCCGCAGCGGCGCGCGCAGCCTGGCCGCTGCGGAGGCGGCGCGCGCGGCCGGGTTCACGCATGTGTTCAACGTCGCGGACGGGTTCGAGGGGCCGCTGGACGCGGAGGGGCATCGCGGCGCCGCCGGCGGCTGGAAGGCCGAGGGCCTGCCGTGGCGGCAGAGGTGATCCGCCACCGCCGGTCCTCGCCAGGACGCGCGTGATCGCCGGCCGCGCTTGCCCGCCGGCTCTGCTCGACCGAACGCCCTGCACGACCGCACGCCCTGCTTGACCGCACGCCCTGCTTGACCGCCGTCCTCGCGTGATCGCCGGCCCGCTGCCTGGGTCGGCGATCCGACGCGGGGGACCTACAGGGAGATCACCATCCGTCCGTCGACCTTGCCGGTCTTCAGGTCGGCGAAGATGCCGTTGATGTCGTCCAGCTTCGCCGAATGATAGTGCACCTGCACCTTGCCCTCCGCGGCGAAGGCGAGCGCCTCGGCGAGGTCCTTGCGCGTGCCGACGATCGAGCCGCGGATGGTGATCCGCTTCAGCACCACCTCGAAGATCGGCGTGGCGAACTCACCGGGCGGAAGGCCGACCATGGTGATCGTGCCGCACCGGCGGGTGAGGTGGATGGCCTGGCGGAAGGCGGGAGGCGAGACCGCCGTGACCAGCACGCCGTGCGCGCCGCCCGACGTCTTCGCGATCACCTGCTCCGCCGCATCGGGCGCACGCGCATTCACCGTGGCGTCCGCCCCCAGGCTGCGCGCGAGCGCCAGCTTGTCCTCGGCCACGTCGAGGGCGATGACATGCAGCCCCATCGCCTTGGCGTATTGCACCGCGACGTGACCGAGGCCGCCGATGCCGGAAATCGCGACCCATTCGCCGGGCCGCGCCTGGGTTTCCTTCAGGCCCTTGTAGGTGGTGACCCCGGCGCACAGGATCGGCGCGATGGCCGCGAAATCCGGGTTGGCGGGCAGGCGGCCGACATAGTCCGCGGCGCCGATCGCATATTCCGCGAAGGTGCCGTTCACGGTGTAGCCGCTGTCGTTCTGCTTCTCGCACAGCGTCTCCCAGCCGGTCATGCAATACTCGCAGCGCCCGCACGCGTCGTGCAGCCAGGCGATGCCGACCGGATCGCCTTCCTTCAAGCCCACCACGCCCGGGCCGCACGCGGCGACGATGCCGGCACCCTCGTGACCGGGAATGAACGGCGCGGTCGGCTTCACCGGCCAGTCACCCTCGGCAGCGTGCAGATCGGTGTGGCAGACGCCGCTCGCGACGATCTTGACCAGCACCTCGCCGAAGCTCGGAGTGGGGATCGGGACCTCCTCGATGGTCAGCGGTCCACCGAGGCGGCGGACGACCGCCGCTTTCATCATGTTCGCCATGGCGCGCTCCAGAAACAGGGCCGAACCTTGTCTAGCCAGCGGGCCGATCACCCCGCATTGAGGTCGATCAATCGTTGGGCGAGCGGGGGCGGGGCGAGCGGGATCACCCGCAACACGACGAACCACGGCCAGCGTGTGTCCAGCACGATGCCGTCCGGCGTGGCGAGCCGCCCATCGGGCCCGACCGGCACATGCTTCAACGTGACGGCGTCGTTCACGTTGCCGCCGACCACGCTGATCTGGCCCGCCACCGGGGGCGAGACCACGATGTCGCAATGGGCTGGGAACGGCTCCGCGGTCGGCAGGTTCGCGAAGCGCAGGCTGGCCGCCCAACCACGGCCGAGGCAGATCAGGTCGCCGGGCTGCGGCGCATAGGCCTCGACGCGTTCGGCATTCACGACCCAGCGCGTGCTGGCATTCCCGGTCATGCGCGCGGCCGCGTTGATGTAGGCCGCGTGATCGGCGGCATACGGAAACCCCGCGCCGGCCCCGGCGATGCGCATCACGTAGGAGACGAACGCGGCCGACCAGGCGAAGGCGCCGTCGCGGTTGGCGGGAAACACCCGGCCGGCGGCATCGTGCTTGCCGGTCCAGGCGCTTTCGGGCGAGCCCGCGTCGAGCCCCAGCCACCAGTACTCGCCGACGCGCTGCCAGTAGCCGGGTTGCCGTTCGGGCTTGTCCTCCGGCGCGAGGGGCGGGCGCGTCCCGGGCGGGTCGTCATCCACCAGTTGGCCCCATTGCCGCCATTCCCGCAGCGCGATCGCGACGACGGCCGCCGTCGAGAACGGCTCGTAAGGCTTGGTCGCGAATGGCGGCGCATGCGCGTCAGGCGCGATGCGCGGCGCGCAGCCGCTGAGCGTCCCCCCGGCCAGCACCAGCGCAGCCAGGGCACCGGCGCGCCATGCCCCGCCGCCCGATGTCCGGAAACCGGCACCGAACTGGGCAGGGCGGGGTCGCATCGACGGCGGTCAGGCGCGTTCGGGAAACAGGGCGCGCAGGCCCTCGGCCGAGGCGTCGCAGCGGCCGCGTTCGGTGATCAGCCCGGTGACCAGCCGCGCCGGGGTGACGTCGAAGGCCGGGTTCGCGGCGGGGCTGTCGGCCGCGGCCACCCGCACCGTGGCGATCTGGCCATCCGGGAGACGGCCGGTGACGTCGGTGACCTCCGCGCCGCTGCGCTCCTCGATCGGGATCTCGGCAATCCCGTCGGAGACCCGCCAGTCGATCGTCGAGGAGGGCAGCGCGACCCAGAACGGGATGTCGTTGTCCCGCGCCGCCAGCGCCTTCAGGTAGGTGCCGATCTTGTTGGCAACGTCGCCGGTGCGGGTCACCCGGTCGGTGCCGACGATGGCGAGGTCGACCATGCCGTGCTGCATCAGGTGCCCCCCGGCATTGTCCGCGACCACGGTATGCGGGACCCCGTGCTTGCCGAGTTCCCAGGCGGTCAGCGCGGCGCCCTGGTTGCGCGGGCGGGTCTCATCCACCCAGACATGCACGTCGAGCCCGGCGTCGTGCGCCTTGTAGATCGGCGCCAGCGCGGTGCCCCAATCGACCGTCGCGAGCCATCCGGCATTGCAGTGGGTCAGCACGTTGACCCGGCCGCGCGCCGTGGCGACGTCGCGCAGCAGCGGCAGGCCATGCTGACCGATCGCCTCGTTCTGCGCCGCGTCCTCGTCGGCGATCGCCGCCGCCTCCTGATAGGCGACCGCAACCCGTTCCGACGCCGGGGTGTTGCGCAGTCGGGTCAGCATGCGCTCCAGCGCCCAGCGGAGGTTGATCGCGGTCGGGCGGGTGTCGGCCAGCAGGGCGGCGTCACGCTCCATCGCCTCGGTCGAGGCATCGGCTCGCAGCGCGAGGCACAGCCCGTAGGCAGCCACCGCCCCGATCAGCGGCGCACCACGCACCTGCATGGACCGGATCGCATGCGCCACCTGGTCACGATGGGTCAGGCGCAGGATGTCCAGCGCCCAGGGCAATTTGGTCTGATCGAACAAGCAGAGGACGCCTGGGTCGGATGAGTCCACCCACACGCTGCGATAGGGAACGCCGTCGATCCTCATCGGGCGGACACCCGCTGGTGCAGCACGCAGACCAGGGTGAACAGGCGGCGCGCGGTGTCGAAATCGATCTCGATCTTGCCTGCCAGCCGCTGGCGCATCAGCTCCGCTCCCTCGTTGTGCAGGCCGCGCCGGCCCATGTCGATGGCCTGGATGCGGGCCTCGCGTCCCTCTTCCACGGCCATGATGTGGCTGTCGACCAGCAATTGGTAGTCCTTCACCAGCCGGCGAAACGGGGTGAGCACCAGTCCAATCGCGATGATGGGCGCGCCGGCCAGGTCGCGCACGTCGAAGATCAGCCGCCCCTCCCGGATCGCCAAATGCAGCTCGTAGGGGCCGGGAACCTCCGCGCGCGTCAGCGGGGCGAAATGGCTGGCCGCGCCGAGATCGGCGACCGCCTGCTCGCGATCGGCCTCGATGAACGGGGAGAGCCCGGTCTGGCTCTCGCCGTCCAGCACCACGCGCGCCAGCCGCGGCCCGGCGAGGGCCGCCTGCGCGGGGGGGAGCGTCGGCGTCATGCCGCCCATCTCACGGGGCCTCGGCATTGGGCTTGAGCAGGTTGAGCATCAGCATGAGCCCGACCGTCGCGCCCTTGATCGGCCGCAGCAAGCCCAGCGCCACCACCAGGGTCAGCGGCACGAAAATCGCCGCCATCACCCAGTCGGGCGGCTGCTGCGCCCGCTCGAGCAACAGCATGAGCGGCACCACGACATGACCGGTGATCAGGATCGTGAAATACGGCGGGGCGTCGTCCGCGCGGGCGAGGCCGACCGGCGCCGTGCAGTGCGGGCAGACGTCGCGCACGCGGAGGAAGCCGGCGAACAGGGGCGCGACGCCGCAGATCGGGCAGCGGCCCAACAGCCCGCGCCCGAGAGCGGTCGGGATCGTGGGCATCGGTCCGGTCCCGAGTGGCGGGCGGTCGGCCGAGCGGTCCGGCTGCCAGCGAGTGGTCGGCATCGTCGGTCCCCAATTGCGCTCTCGCCTGCAGGTGGCAACGTTTTGCTGCGGTGCAACATCCCTTATCGCGCGTCTTGCCCTGCAGCGCCAGCGCTCCGACACTGCATGCATGGCCCGCATCCTCGTGATCAACCCCAATTCCTCGCGCCCCTGCTCCGAGGGAATCGATGCCGCGATCGCCCCGTTCCGGTTTCCCGGCGGCCCACGCCTGGAGGTGGCGACGCTCGCCGAGGGGCCGCCCGCGATCTACTCCTGGCGGGACTGGCACGCGGTGGTGGAGCCGCTCTGCCAGTTCGCGGCGCGCGAGCCGGCCGACGTGCTGGTGATCGCCTGCGCCTCGGATCCCGGCATCGAGGCGGTGCGCGCGGTCACCGCCACACCCGTCCTCGGCATCTTCCGCGCCGCCGTGGCCGCGGCGGTCGCGCGCAGCGAACGGTTCGGCGTGATCGCGCTGGTCGAGGCGTCCAAGGCGCGTCACCTCGCGGCCTTGCGGGCGATGGGCCTGGAGGGGCGGCTGGCCGCCGAACTCGCCATGAACGTCGCTTTGGAGACGCTGCTCGATCCGGTGGCGGCGCGGGCGCAACTGATCGCGACCGCCACCGCGCTGGTGGAGCGCGGCGCCGGGGCGGTGATCCTGGGCTGCACCGGGATGGCCGGCCACCGGGCGGCGATCGAGGCGGCCTGTGGGGTTCCGGTCATCGAGCCGTGCCAGGCGGCCGTGGCCCAGGCGCTGCCCATCGTCCTCGCGGCCTGAGCCGGCTCAGGCCGGCGGCACGCTCCCGAGCCGGCGGGCGATGGCGCGGGAGAGCTCGTCCCGTCGGGCCCAGAGCGAGCGGTACCAGGCGATGCGGTCGGCAACCTGGTAGGCCATCATCCGGTTCTCCGCCACGTAGCGGCGGGCGGCCTCGGCAATCGCCAGCGCCCGTTCCGGCAGTGCGAGCAGGCGCTGCAGCCGATCGCGCAGCTCGCCCGGATCACGGAACAGCAGCCCGGTTTCCCCATCCACCACGCTGTCGGCATAGACGATCGGGCTGGCCAGCGCGACCACGCGACATCCGCCCGCCTCGATGAATTTCAGGTCCGACTTGGCGCGGTTGAAGGCCGTGTCGCCCAGCGGCATGAACGAGATCTCGCTGCCGCCCAGCAGGGCCATATACGTCTCGTAGTCGCAGGTGGGCGTGAAGCGCTTGTGCGGCGTTTCGAGCGCGTCGAAGAACAGCCGGTCGTGCACCACCTCGAAGCGCAGCCGCTCACCGACGCTGCGCGCGACCTCGTTCAGCACCGGCATCAGCGGCTGCCAGTCCGCTTCCCGGTTCAACGCGCCGAAGAACAGCGTGAGCCGGCCGAAATCCGCGAAGTTCCGTGGCTCCGGCAAGGTGGTCAGGGCGTTCGGGAAGACCGCGACCTCGGGATTGCGCGTGCGCAGCACCGCGGCGAGCGCGGGCGTGCTGGTCTGGATCGCGTGCACGCCACGGAAGGTGAGGTGGGCCGGATCGCGCAGCGGCGCGAAATGGTCGGGAAGATCGTCGAATTCGGTGACGACCAGCCAGTTGTTGGAGATCAGCGCCTGCAGCAGCGCGGTGCCCCGCTCCCCGGTGAGCGCCGGCCGGTGCAGCACGAAGATGCGGGGCGTGGTGTCGCCGACCGGGGTCTCCTCCAGCGCGGTTGCCACCCGCGCGGTGACGGTGGGATCGGTGCCGAGTGCGGCGAGCGGGTGGACGACGCGGACATGCGAGACGCCGCCGACCGGGTCCAGCATGTTGCCGCCGACGATCAGCCGCTGGCGCGGTGTCTTGCGGACGCGCCAGACATATTGCAGCGGCATCGCGCGCTGCAGGTAACGTTCCTGGTCGACGCCGAGGGCAGCGAGCGCCGGGGCGATCGCGGCGGTGAACCGCTGCGCCGCCTCGGGGGCGAAGATGCGGGGATGCACGTCGCAGATCGAGAGGCCCATCTCGAGCAGATCCTGGCGCAGCGTGTCGAGGGTGAACCAGCGCAGATGCGTGCGGTCGAGCAGGCCCGCCGGCTCATAGGCCCAGGTGCCGCGCAGCAGGCGTTCGGCAAAGCTCCAGTGCTCGAGATTGGGCACGCAGATCAGCAGCATGCCCTCGTCCTGGAGCTGCGCGACGTGCCGCCGCAGGACCGCACTCGGGTCACGCAGCCGCTGCAGCGCATCGCCATAGATCAGGCAGTCGATCCCCTCCGGCAGATCGAAAGGCAGCGGGTCCGTCTCGATGTCGAGGCAGGCCGCGCCATCCATCCAGCGCGCCGCTTCCTCGATCGCGGCGGGATCGGAATCGACGCCGTACCAGCGCACCCTGGGGTTCACCGCGCGATGCGCCGCGGCGAGCGCGCCGGTGCCGCAGCCGATTTCCACGACCGCGCGTGCGGAGAGGGGAATGCGGCTCAACAGGTCAGGGTTCGGCTGGCTTGGATGAGGTGGCATCGACGTTCCCGGCTGGATCACGGCCGGCCAGAGGCCCTCAGCCGAGCAGGCGGCGGTGCTACGCGGATTCCGCCGCCCGATGCAAGCAAGCCGGCTCCGCCGCGTGTTGCGGGCGCGGTGGGACGCCGCCGCGGGTGAGTCCGTCGAGGCAGCTCAGCATGCGATCCTGGCAGCGGGCGAGCGCGGCATCGGCGGAAAGCTGGGGCGATTGGCGCGCGGCGGCGGCGAGCGCGGCGGCCGCGCGGGCGAGGAAGCGGCGCGTGCCGACCTCCCGCAGCCGCTCCGCGTGGCGGGAGATCAGCGTGCGGCCGGCATGCCAGCGCGTCAGGGCCGATACCTGGGCCTGCTCGAGCAGGGTCGAGGCGGGGAGTGGCCGGAAGGCGAGCCGGACGCCCATTGTTTCGGCCCAATCCTGCCACTTGGCGCGATGGATGCCGGCGAGCGGCCGGATCGCGACCCAGGGGACCCGCACGGCGTCGGCGACGATGACGCCGTGCAGCGCTTCGCTGACCAGGACGCGGCAGCCGGCGATGGCCTGCACGATCGCGGCGGGATCGTCGCGGGGATCGATCAGGCGCAGCCCCGCGAGGGCAGCGACGGCGTGCCAGGCGCCGTGCCCCGCGCTCTCGAAATGCGGCATGAACCCGATCGTCACGCCGGGCTGGGCGGCGATCGGCCGCACGCAGGGCAGCAGCGCGGCCGGATCGCCGAGGCCCAGCGCGGCGGGCAGGCCGATTCGGCGCGCGGTGTGCGGGCCGCGCACCCAGAGGATGCGCCATGTTTCATCGAGCATCGGCGGCGGCTCGTAGCCGCCATAGCCCGATCCCGCGACCAGCTTGAGCCGGTCGGGCGGGTGGCGGCCATCCAGCACCGATCCGATGCCGAGGAACTGCGCCGAGGGGTCGTCGTCGAAGAAGCCGGGCAGCAGGTCGGGCCAGAGCAGGGTGTTCAGTTCGTCGCCGAAATTGCGCGCGTCCCCCTGCCACCGGTACAGGATCATGCGCGCCCGGACAGCGCGGCGTCGTCCCGTTGCAGACTTGGCGATGCGGGGCTGTACCGCGCCTCGGCATGGAGGAGCGCCGAGGGGGGTGCCGCGGCGCTGGCGGCGCCGAGACGCGCGGCCGCCGGCGCGGGGCGCCATCCGCAGGCCGCGCGCACGAAGCCCAGCGCGTAGGCGAAGCGCCAGCGGGCCCCGATGCAGCGGGTCGAGCTGGCGGACAGGAGCGCGGCGGGGGCACAGAGGCTCATGACGAGCAGGCGTCGCGGCAGGGCACGCCACACCGCGCCCGCACGCCCTAGCATGCGCAAGGTCACCACCGTGGAGGCGCCCTGCCAGAACTGGCGGCGCATGAGCCATTCCGGGGTCAGGCGGCCGGCCTGGATCTGGTGATGCACGGTGATCCGACCGTCATAGCGCGCCGAGTGACCGGCATCCTGCAGCTTCCAGGCGACCTGCACCTCCTCATCGGACAGCAGCGCGCCGCCATGGCGGCCGAGATCGGCGCCGAACCCGCCGATCGCCAGCAGCGACAGCACGTGTACGACCATGTTCGCGGCATACGGCTCCAGCCCCGACGGTACGGCACGGGTGCGATACTCGCCGCGCCCCTCGGCCTCGATGATGGACAGCACGCCGCGCAGCGAGCGTGGCCACCAGGACGGCAACGGCGCCTCCCACAGCGGGAGGATGCGGCCGCCGATCAGGGCGGGGCGGGGGGAGTCCCGCAGCGCCGCGCGGATGCAGGCGATCCAGTCGGGGGCGGGGATGGCGTCGTCGTCGAGATAGGCGATCCAGGGGGTGCGCGCTGCCCAGGCCCCGGCGTTGCGCGCGAGGCTCACGCCCGAGCGTTCAAGGCGGATCAGCCGCGCGCCTGGATAGGCGGCAACCAGCTCCGCCAGCTCGTGCCGTTCCGCGCCGGTGGAGCCGCTGTCGACCACCAGCACGGCGAACCCGTCCGCCGGTTCGGTCTGCCGCTGCAGGCCCTTGAGGCAGTCGCGCACGTAGCGGGGGCGATTATGCGTGCAGATGCAAACCGTGATGTCGCGGGCGGGAGGTTCCATGCGGCAAGGCTAGTCCCGGATGGCTTGCCGAACCCTTAACCGCGCATTCGCCGGCGATCGCGTGGCGGATGGGCGGCACCGATCTCCCCGCCGTCATGGCCGGGCTCGACCTGGCCACCCCACCGGCACGCGGTGGCGCCTGAGGACCGTCGCTCGCGTGGTCCATGCGGCTGGGATCCGCGGGTCGATGCCCGCGGATGACGGAATGATCAACCCGTCCGCCCGATGTTCAGCCGGGCGGCCCGATGCTCTGCCGGGTTGGCATGCGTAGCTCGTCGGTCCGATGCTCAGCCCGGCCGACCGATGTTCAGCCGGGTCGGCGTGCGTAGCCCGTCCGCCCGATGATCAGCCCGGCCGACCGATACTCAGCCCGGCGGCCCGTTGCTCAGCCGGGTCGGCATGCGTAGCTCGTCCGTCCGATGCTCAGCCGGGCCGTCCGATGCCGTGATAGTCGAACCCGCCCGCGCGCATCGCCTGCGGATCCCACACGTTGCGCAAGTCGACCAGGACCGTGCCGCGCATCGCCTTGCGCAGCCGCGCCGGCGCGATGGCGCGGAACTCGTTCCACTCGGTGATCAGCACCAGCGCATCCGCCCCCGTCGCGGCGTCCAGCGCGTCCTTGCAGTAGTGGACGCCCTCGGGCAGGACAGCGCGGGCCTGTTGCATGCCCTCCGGGTCGAAGGCGCGGATCGTCGCACCGTCGCCGGCCAGCCGCGCGACGATGGAGATCGCCGGCGCGTCGCGCATGTCGTCGGTCTCCGGCTTGAAGGTCAGGCCGAGCACGGCGATGGTCTTGCCGCGGACGGAGCCGCCGCACGCTGCGATGACCCGCATCGCCATGCCCGACTTGCGTGCCTCGTTCACCGCGACCGTGGTCTCGATCAGCCGCGTGGGCGCGCCGTGGTCCTGAGCAGTCCGCACCAGCGCAAGCGTGTCCTTCGGGAAGCAGGACCCGCCATAGCCGGGACCGGGATGCAGGAACTTGCGGCCGATCCGCCCGTCGAGCCCGATGCCGCGGGAGACGTCGTGCACGTCGGCGCCCACCTTCTCGCACAGATCGGCCATCTCGTTGATGAAGGTGACCTTCATCGCGAGGAAGGCGTTGGCGGCGTATTTGGTGAGCTCCGCCGTCTCCAGCCCGGTGAACAGGATCGGCGCCTCGATCAGATAGAGCGGGCGATAGAGGCGGCGCAGCACCTCCTGCGCGCGCGGGCTCTCGGCGCCGATCACCACACGGTCGGGCCGCATGAAGTCGCCGATCGCGCTGCCCTCGCGGAGGAATTCCGGGTTGGAGGCGACGTCGAATTCCAGGTCGGGGCGCGTCGAGCGGACGATCTCGTGGATCTGCCGGCCGGTGCCGACCGGCACCGTGCTCTTGGTCACGATCACCGCGTAGCCGGTCAGCGCACGGGCCACCTGTTCGGCCGCGGCGTGTACATAGGTGAGGTCGGCATGGCCGTCGCCGCGCCGGGTCGGCGTGCCGACCGCGATGAACACCGCCTCCACCCCGGCAACCGCCTCTTCGAGGTCGGCGGTGAAAGCGAGACGGCCGGCGGCTACGTTCTCCGCCACCAGCTTCTCGAGCCCGGGCTCGTAGATCGGCATGCGGCCTTCATGCAGGGCGGTGAGCTTCTCGGCATCGGCCTCGACGACCGTGACCTCGGTGCCGAACTCGGCAAAGCAGGCGGCCGATACCAGCCCGACATAGCCGCCGCCGATCATCGCGATACGCACGTGCTGAGGCTCCTTGGGTGCGAGCGCGTGGGTTTCAGCACAAGCGTGCGACGCGTGCCACCCAGGGCGTTCGATCAAAGCGATCCGTGGAGGGTCGGGCCGGAACCGCTCCAGGACCGGCGGAGCCTGGTCGTTCGGACAGACGAATGGTTGGTGCGGGCCGCGGATGTGGGCGCTCCGTCCCGCCGGCTGGCGCGGCTCGCGCGCGCGGGCTCGCCGGCTGCGGCCGGATCGGGCTTCGCGTGCGCTCATCGGGGGTGCGGTCCGGTCCGCTGCGCGACCTCATCGAGCCGCGCCTGCTCCTGCCGGCTGGCCTCCGCCTGGCGTTCGGCGGCGCGCTGTGCGAGCAGCGTTTCAATCGCCCGTACCCCGGCCCGCGTGGCCGCCAGGACGGCGCGGGCTTCCCTGGTCTGCAGTTCCGCGGCGAGCAGTGCATCCTCGGCCGCGCGTTGCCGGGGGAGCATGCGGCGGAGCCACTGGGCGAACCCCTCGACCGCCACGTCGTCCGCCGAGATGGCCGTGGCGGCCGCGGTTTCGGCCGCGATCTCGGTCGCGATGGCATGGGCCGTTTCGGTGGCAGCCGCCTCGGCGCTGAGGCAGTCGGCGAGGCTCTGGCGCGCCTGGTCGACGGCAAGACGGCGGACCTGCAGCAGCACCGTCAGCGGCTGTTCGGGCATCACGCGCCTCCCATGGCCTGGGCCAGGCGCGCGAACGACTCCGGCAGCGAGCAGCGTTCGTCGCGCTCCTGCGCCAACAGCGCCTCGAGCCGCGGCGCGAGCGCGACCGCTTCGTCCACGCGCGGATCGGTCCCCGCTCGGTAGGCACCGAGCCGGAGGAGGTCCGCCATTTCGGCGTGCAGCGCGAGGACCGCGCGGGCGTGGCGCACCAGGGCGCGCTGGTCGGCATCGAGCACGCCATGCGCGGCGCGGGACAGCGAACGCAGAATGTCGATCGCCGGGTATCGGCCGGCTTCGCCGATGCGCCGGTCCAGGATCACGTGGCCGTCCAGGATGCCGCGCACGGCATCGGCGATCGGCTCGTTGTGGTCGTCACCCTCCACCAGCACGGTGAACAGGCCGGTGATGAAGCCGGGGGGCCGATCATCCCGAACCGGACCGGGTCCCGCCCGCTCCAGCAGTTTCGGCAGCTCCGCAAAGACGCTCGGGGGGTAACCGCGGGTGGCGGGCGGCTCGCCGGCGGAGAGCCCGATTTCCCGCAGCGCCAGGCAGAAGCGGGTGACGCTGTCCATCAGCAGCAGGACGGACTTTCCCTCATCCCGGAAGTGTTCGGCGATGGTCATCGCGGCGTACCCGGCCTGGCGGCGCATCAGCGGGGGCATGTCGGAGGTGGCCACCACGACGACCGCTCGGTCGAGACCCGCCGGACCGAGATCGTCCTCCAGGAACTCCCGCACTTCCCGCCCGCGCTCCCCGACCAGGGCGAGCACGACGACGTCGCAGGCGGTCTGGCGCGCGAGCATGGCGAGCAGGGTCGACTTGCCGATGCCGGAGCCGGCGAAGAGACCGAGCCGCTGGCCGTGGCGGGTGGTGGCGAAGCAGTTGAGCGCGCGGATGCCGAGATCGAGCGGCTCGCCCAGCCGCGCGCGCTGCGTCGCCTCGGGCGGGGCGGCACGGATGGTGCGGAGGGAGCGGCCGGGACGCAGCGCGCCGCGGCCGTCGATCGGGCGTCCGAGCGGGTCGACGACGCGGCCGCACCAGGCGTCGGAGACGGGCAGGGCGGTGCCGTGGCGCCGACCCACGCGCACGGTGTGGCCGGGACCGACACCATGGAGATCACCGAAGGGCATGGCCTGGGCGAGGCCGCCGCGGAAACCGACGATCTCGGCCGGCATCTCACCGCCGTCGCGGCGCGGAAGATGCAGCTCGTCCCCCATGGCCGTGTGCCCGCACAACCCGGCCACGTCGACGACCAGCCCGGAGACGCCAGTGATGCGGCCCTTGACGACGTGGTCGGGCAGGTCGGTGAGCAGGGTGGCGCAAGCGGCGGCGCGATCGGCGAAGGAGGTCCGGATCATCTCGGAGAGTCAGTGCGTTATCGGAAGATTTTGCGACATTCTGCGGAGGATGTTCGCGTGATTGCGAAGGCTCGTCGCCAAAATGCGCGCTATTGGTGAAAAAACCGTAGTGCGACACACGCCATGGTGGTATTTAGGGGAACCTAAAAAATTCGAGAGGGCAGCATGCGCGTCCTGCTTGTGGAAGATGACTTCACCGCCGCGCGGGGCGTGTCGTTGATGCTGAACGCCGCCAACGCGGTTGTAGATCATGCCGATACCGGAGAGGAAGCGCTCGAACTGGTTCGCCACTACGAATACGATGTGGTCCTGCTCGATCTGATGCTCCCGGATATCGAAGGATATGAGGTCGTGCGGCGCATGCGCGTCGGGCGCAACGATACGCCGGTCCTCATCCTCTCTGGCCTGTCACGCCCTCAGGCCAAGGTGAAGGGGCTTGGGTTGGGGGCGGACGACTTCATCACCAAACCCTTCGACAAGGGAGAGTTGCTGGCGCGGATGCAGGCCGTGATCCGCCGCAGCAAGGGGTTCAGCAAGCCGACGCTGCGGATTGGCCCGCTGGAGCTGAACCTCGACAGCCGCGAAGTGCTGGTGGAGGGGCAGGTCGTGCACCTCACCGGAAAGGAATACGCGATCCTGGAGCTGCTGGTCCTGCGCAAGGGCATGGTCCTGACGAAGGAGGCGTTCCTCAACCACCTGTATGGCGGCATGGACGAGCCGGAGATGAAGATCATCGACGTCTTCATCTGCAAGCTGCGCAAGAAACTGGCACAGGCCGGGGCCGAGAACTTGATCGGCACGGTGTGGGGCCGTGGCTACATGATCCGCGAACCGGTCGCGGAGGAGGCGGCGTTCTCTCCGACCGAAGCCGCCAGTTCGGCGCGCCTCTCGGCAGCGTAGCGCCGCCCGCGGCCGCTCGGCTGGCGGCGCGAATCGCCGCCGAGCGGGGGGTGGGCGCTACGGCTTGTTCTCGGGCTCGAGCGGCGGCGTCGCGCGGAGCTGCGCGGCCAGGAAGCGCCGCGCGAGCGCACCGTAGAGAGGACGGCGGCAGATCAGCCGGGAAATCGCGAAGGCGAGGAACGCGGTCGCGAGCAGCGGTACCGTGACGCGCTGGTTGTCCGTCATCTCCATCACGATCACCGTCGCGGTGATCGGCGCCTGTACCACGCCCGAGAAATAGGCCACCATGCCCAGCAGCACGACGGCGCCGGCGGGCGCTGCCGGCAACAGCCGCGCCATCCAGTCGCCCAGACCCGCGCCCACCGCGAGCGACGGGGCGAACAGCCCGCCGGGAATGCCACTGACATAGGAGACGACGGTGGCGAGGAATTTCAGCAGCACGTAGCTGGGGCCCAGATCGGCGGTGCCCTCCACCATGGCGCGGGCCTGCTCGTAGCCGGTGCCATAGGTGGTGCCGCCGGAGACGATGCCGATCACCGCGATGATCAGGCCGCACAGGGCCGCGAATGCGACGGGGTGGCGCATCAGCAGGCGGCCGGCGCGACCGGGCAGACCGTCGGCGGCGCGGATCAACGTCGCGCTGAACAGGCCGCCGCCGATCCCGCCGGTGACGCTGCACAGGAGCACGGCGACCCAGCCGATGCCGAAATTCAGCTCCGCCGCGGTGTGGCCGAAATAGGTGTAGTTGCCCATCAGCGCCGCGGTCGTGATGCCGGCCATGATGACGCCGGTCAGCACCGTTCCCGAGGTGCGGGATTCGAAGGCGTGGCTGAGTTCCTCGATTGCGAAGACGACCCCGGCGATCGGGGTGTTGAACGCCGCCGCCACGCCGGCCGCGCCGCCGGCCAGCACGAGGGCCCGTTCGAGCTCGGGCCGCGGCAAGCGCAGCATGCGGGCGAACAGGTGCATGATGCAGGCGCCCACCTGCACGGTCGGGCCCTCGCGCCCGATCGATGCGCCGGAGGCCAGGCCGAGGAGCGTCAGCGCGATCTTCCCGATGGCGATGCGGGGCGAGAGGATACGCGCGATCAGGGCGCGATCTTCCAGATGCTGTGTCGCGATCACCTGCGGGATGCCGCTGCCTTGCGCGCCCGGGAACAGGTGGCGGGTGAGCAGGAACGACACGACGAGGCCAACCGGGCAGATGATCAGCGCGATCCACGGCCTGGGCGCCTGGGCGTGCAGGAAGAGGTCGGAGGCGGCATTGGCCAGCATGGCGAAGGCGATCGCCACGAGAGAGACGACGATGCAGCCGATCCAGACAACCACGCGGCGCGCCCAGAGTCGGGGCGAGGTCATTGGCAGGCGGCGGAGGCGTCGACGTTGAGCGTCAGTGATCCAGGGTGGCTTCATCGTCTCGGATACTCGGATGAACGTCCCGAGTATCGGGCTTCGCGGGCGCGCGCAACATCGTGGCATTCACCCGCGCGCGATGCTGGCCTATCGCGCGCATCGATGCGCGCGTCATTGTTGGTTCGATGACGTTGGCCGATCGCCGCTTGGCTCGGCCGCCAGCGCGTCCCCGTCAGCGCGTCCGCGTCAGCGCGTCCCCGTCAGCGGCATCGCCGAAAGCGCACAGCCGAACGTCAGCCGACTGTCGTGACCCGCACGGTCGCAGCCGAGATCGCGCTCAGGCCTGAACGTCGAGCTTGCGCCCCGATGCTCCGGGGTCGGGCTGGTTCGCCTGCTTCACGCCGGACCCGCTGACATCCCCCTCGCCATCCTTCTCCCTGTCGAGCTTGCGCGGAGGTGGCGGCGGCGCATTGTGGATCTGGAACGGAAAAGTGCCGCCGGAGACCGAACCGATCGTCGTCATCGCTGCTGTCCTGGGGTGGTGCGGCCTCCTGCCGCAAGTTGCCGGGGATCGATCCCGGTCCGATCCCAGCTTGGCACGCGGCCGTTACCAACTGGTTAAGCCCATGCTGGGGGCTCCGTTCGGGATCGAGGCCCGAACGCCGGGGCAGAAAGCAACGTTTGGGTGTTCGGCACCTGAGGCCATGCACCTGAGGCCATGCACCTGAGGCCATGCACCGGAGGCGGTGAACCGTGGACTCCGCACCGCGCGCCGCGCCCCCGGCACAGAAGCCGCCCGCCGGCACCCGTGCCGACCCCGCGGCCCACCCGCCCCAGCGGGTGCCGCCCCTCACGCGCCGCCTACGCCCTCATGCAGACCGGCGCACGAACCGTCCGTCGCCAGGCTGCGACAGCACGGTCGCGCCGTCCCAGATCTGCCGCCCACGCAGATAGGTCGCCGCCACACGCGCGCGCATGCGCCGGCCGTGATAGGCCGACCAGCGCATCTCCGGCCGATCCACCAGGCTCGCCTGGTCGAACACGAAGTCGCCTCGCTGCAGCACCACGAGGTCGGCATCGGATCCCACCCGGATCGCGCCCTTGCGCGGCCACAGCCCATGCAACTGCGCCGACCGCTCCGCGCAATAGGTCGCCATCAGCGTGGGCGAGAGGCCGCGCTCCGCGAGCAGGGAGAACATCAGCGGCGCGAAGCTCTGCAGCCCGGTCAGGCCGGCGCCGCAGGCGAAGATGTCGTCGCCCTGCTTGCGCTCGATCGGCCACGGCGCATGGTCGGTGGAGACATAAGCGATCTTGTCGGCCAGCAGCGCGCCCCACATCCGCTCCACCTCGGCGGCGCTGCGGAAGGGCGGGTTGCACTTGCCGAACCCTTTCAGCCGGACGATGTCGTCCTCGGTCATGCACAGATACTGGATGCAGGCCTCGCCGGTCGTCTTCGCCCCCTGGCCACGGAACAGATCGGCCAGCTCGAACCCGCGCGCGAGCGAGGAATGCGCGATGTGCACGTGCGCGCCGGTCTCCAGCGCCATCTCGAAGATCTCGAGATCCGCCATCGTCTCCGCCAGCGGCGGGCGGGTGCGGCAATGCATGATCGGATCGGTGCGGCCTTCGGCGCGCGCCTGCGCGGTCAGGCGCTCCACCAGCTCCTGGTCCTCGTTGTGGATAGCAACCGGCAACCCGGTGCCGGCGATCTGGCGGAACGCGGCCAGCATCGTCGGATGGTCGATGCGCGGAAACCGGACCGCGTCGTATTCGTAGGTGGACAGCTTGAACGCCGAGATGCCGCCCGCCGCCAGTGCGGGGATCGCGTCCACGCCGCCGGTCTTGGTGATGGTGCCGTAGAGCGCCATGTCGACATGCGCGGTGCGTTCCACCCAGCCGATCTTGTCGGTCAGGATCGCGAGATCGGTGACCGGCTTCGGCACGTCGTACGGCATGTCGCAGCAGGTGGTGACGCCGCCCGCCGCGGCCGAACGCGTCGCGCTCTCGATCCCTGGCCAGCCGGTGGAGGAGGAGGTGTGCATGTGGCCGTCGACCAGGCCGGGCAGCACGAGGTCCTCGCCATGGTCGATCGTCTCCGCCGCCGGCGGCGGCTCACCCTGGCCGATGGCGGCGATGGTTTCGCCGCGGATCGCGACATAAGCGTTCGGCCAGACGGCGCTGCTGGTGACGACGGTGCCGCGGACCACGCGATCGAAGGGCGTAGACACTCTTATATATGCTCCTGCCTCTGCGTTGAGCGGGGTGCCAGCTTGCCGTTCCGGCGGCGCGACCTTACGAAGCTGCCGCATCGGCCTGGCATCGCAGGCTAGACCGCGTCCGAACGGTCGCCAACCATCCGTTCGGCGTGCGCACCGGAGGAATGGCATGAATCTGCATGACGTGAAGGTCTACCCGTCCAAGGCGGGCTTGAAGCGGGAAGACCAGCTCGCCTGGAAGATCGCCGGCGTCGCGGCCGATCGCGTCGCGGTCCAGAAAGACGTCGCGGCGATGATCATCAACCGCATCATCGACAACGCGTCGGTGGCGATCGCCGCGATCAACCGGCGGCCGGTGGTCTCGGCGCGCGACATGGCGCTGGGCCGGCCGAACAAGGCCGGTGCGACGGTGTTCGGCGTGGCGGCGAACAAGCGCGTCAGCCCGGAATGGGCGGCCTGGGCGAACGGCACGGCGGTGCGCGAGCTCGACATGCACGACACCTTCCTCGCCGCCGACTACTCGCATCCCGGCGACAACATCCCGCCGATCCTGGCGGTCGCCCAGACCATGGAGAAGTCGGGCCGCGACCTGATCCGCGGTCTCGCCACCGGCTACGAGATCCAGATCGACCTCGTGCGCGCGATCTGCCTGCACAAGCACAAGATCGACCACATCGCCCATCTCTGCCCCGCCCAGGCCGCCGGCATCGGTACGCTGCTCGGCCTCAAGCAGGAGGTGATCTACCAGGCGGTGCAGCAGGCGGTGCATGTCAGCTTCACCACGCGCCAGTCGCGCAAGGGCGAGATCAGCTCGTGGAAGGCCTATGCCCCGGCGCATTCCGGCAAGCTCGCCGTCGAGGCGGTGGATCGCGTGATGCGCGGCGAGGGCGCGCCCAGCCCGATCTACGAAGGTGAGGACAGCGTGATCGCCTGGATGCTGGACGGGCCGGAGGCGCACTACCAGGTGCCGCTGCCCGCCGCCGGGGAGCCGAAGCGCGCGATCATGGACAGCTACACGAAGGAGCACAGCGCCGAGTACCAGTCCCAGGCGCTGATCGACCTCGCCTTCCGCATGCGCGAACAGATCGAGGATTTCGAGAAGATCGCCAAGATCGTGATCCACACCAGCCACCACACGCACTACGTGATCGGCACGGGCGCGAACGACCCGCAGAAGATGGACCCGAAGGCCAGCCGGGAGACGCTCGATCACTCCATCATGTACATCTTCGCGGTCGCGCTGCAGGACGGCACCTGGCACCACGTCGACAGCTATGCGCCCAAGCGCGCCGGCCGCGCCGACACCGTGCGGCTGTGGCACAAGATCGAGACCACCGAGGATCCGGAGTGGACGCGCCGCTATCACGCGACCGACCCGAACGAGCTGTCCTTCGGCGGGCGCGTGGAGATCTTCTTCCAGGACGGCAGCAAGATCGAGGACGAGCTGGCGGTCGCCAACGCCCATCCGAACGGCGCCAAGCCCTTCGGGCGGGAGGACTACATCCGCAAGTTCCAGATCCTGACGGACGGGATCGTCAGCCCGCGGGAATCGAAGCGGTTCCTCGAGGTGGTGCAGGACCTGCCGCGGCTCGCCGCCGGGGAGCTGCACCTGTTGAACGTGGCGCTGCCGGCCGGCACGCTGGCGGTCGGCAAGCCGGGCATCGTGTGAGGAGAACAGCATGAACGAGACACCCGCCCCCATCGTCCGCGCCAAGAAAGGCGTCGGCCTGTCCGGCGTCACCGCGGGCAACACCGCGCTCTGCACCGTCGGGCGGTCGGGCAACGACCTGCACTATCGCGGCTACGACATCCTGGACGTCGCCGACACGTGCGAGTTCGAGGAGATCGCCTATCTGCTCGTGCATGGCGAGCTGCCGACCCGCGCGGTGCTCAAGGGCTACAAGGCGAAGCTGAAGTCCTGGCGCGGGCTGCCGGCGTCGGTGAAGCAGGCGCTCGAGGCGCTGCCGGCCGCGTCGCATCCGATGGACGTGATGCGCACCGGCGTCTCGGCGCTGGGCTGCGTGCTGCCGGAGAAGGAGGATCAGAACCAGCCGGGTGCGCGCGACATCGCCGACCGGCTGATGGCCTCCCTCGGTTCCATGCTGCTCTACTGGTACCACTGGGCGCATAACGGCAAGCGCATCGAGGTGGAGACCGACGACGACAGCATCGGCGGCCACTTCCTGCACCTGCTGCACGGGCACGCCCCGAGCGAAGAGTTCGTGCGGGCGATGCATACGTCGCTGATCCTGTATGCGGAGCATGAGTTCAACGCATCCACCTTCACCTGCCGGGTGATCGCGGGCACCGGGGCCGACATGTACTCGGCCCTGACCGGCGGTATCGGTGCGCTGCGCGGGCCGAAGCATGGCGGCGCCAACGAGGTCTCCTTCGAGATCCAGAGCCGCTATGCCGATCCGGACGAGGCGGAGGCCGACATCCGCAAGCGGATCGAGGCGAAGCAGGTGGTGATCGGCTTCGGCCACGCCGTCTACACGGTGGCCGATCCGCGCAACAAGGTGATCAAGGAAGTCGCGCGCCGGCTGTCGCAGCAGGCGGGGTCGACGAAGCTGTTCGACATCGCCGACCGGATCGAGGCGACGATGTGGGATGCGAAGAAGATGTTCGCGAACCTCGATTGGTTCAGCGCCATCTCCTATCACATGATGGGTATCCCGACCGCGATGTTCACGCCGCTCTTCGTCATCGCGCGCACCTCCGGCTGGTCGGCGCACGTCATCGAGCAGCGCATCGACAACAAGCTGATCCGCCCGACGGCGAACTATGTCGGACCGGAGAACCGTACGTTCGTGCCGATCGACCAGCGCGGCTGAGCGCGCAGACAGCACGTACGCAAACGCCGCGGCAGCGATGCCGCGGCGTTTTCGTTTGCGTCGCGCGTGGCCGCAGTCATCGGCCACAACATCTGCACGCAGATTTTTCCGCCAATCTTAGAGCGTAACGCTTGCTTTTTGTTGACATGTATCGACCAGACGCGGAATAGCGGATTCGGTGCATGCGAATCGATTCGTGCTGTCGTTTGGCTCGTCGCTTCGCGCACACTCCAGCAGAAGGACGGTCCATGGACCGCAACCTCGTCCTCCACGTCTTCGGACGACCGGCCATCCGGGCGAGCAACGGTCGTGATGTTCCTGGCGGTGATGCCGCGGCGCGCGAACTGCTTCGCACGCAGTCGGCGCCGGCCACGGAATCCGTCCTGATCTGCGGACGCGGCGGACGGTTGCGGCACGCCCTTGCGCACCGGTTCGTGCTGCGCGCGACAACGACAAACACATGCAAAAGGAGTTTTCACTGGTGAGCACGGAAGAGACCTCGACCGAACAGCCGCGGGCGCAGGCCCTGGCGGTTCGCGCCGGCGCCCGCAAGACCGCGAAGAAGGCCGCGGCGAAGGCGCCCGCACGCAAGAGCAGCGCGAAGACCACGACGCGCAAGACCGCCGCGAAGAAGGCGACGGCGAAGAAGGCGCCGGCGCGGAAGACGGCGGCGAAGACCGCGCGGAAGACGACCGCGAAGAAGGCGGCGGCGAAGAAGGCGCCGGCGCGCAAGACGACGGCGAAGACCGCGCGGAAGACGACGGCGAAGAAGGCGCCGGCGAAGACCGCGCGCAAGACGTCGGCGAAGAGCGCGCCGAAGAAGGCCGCGACGCGGAAGACGACGGCGAAGAAGGCGCCGGCGAAGACCGCGCGCAAGACGGCGGCGAAGAGCGCACCCAAGAAGGCCGCCGCGCCCAAGAAGGCGGCGAGCCCGCGCAAATCGGCGCCGCGGCGTCCGCGCAAGACCGACACCAGCTCGACACCGGCGCCCGAGACGCAGGTCGCCGAATCCTCCTCCGAGAGCTGAAGGGCGACCGGCGTTCGTCCGCGAACGCCGTTTGCCATGCCACGATGAACAAGGGCGCCCATGTGGCGCCCTTGTCGTTAGTGGTCCGGGTCGGTGGTGGTCCGGCTTGCCGCGGCGGCGGTTCAGCCGAAGGTCTGCAGCAGGTCGTCGACCTGCCCGTCGGTCAGCAGGCGCGTGCGGCGTCCGTGCAGCAGCAGGAACAGGCGCGCGGCCTCCTCGAGTTCCTCGGCCGCGTACACGGCGTCGGTCAGCGTGCGTCCCGACACCACCGGCCCGTGATTGGCGAGCAGCACGGCGCGGGCGTCGCGCGCGGCCGCGGCGATCGCCGGCTCCATCGCCGCATCGCCGGGCCGGTAGTAGTGCACCACCGGCATGGCTCGCCCGACGCGCATGACGAAATACGGGGTCAGCGGCGGGATCGGATTGCCCGCGTCGACGTCCGCGAGGCAGGCGACGGCGGTCGCGTGCGTGGAGTGCAGGTGCACGACGGCCCCGGCGTCCGGCCGCGCCGTGTAGAAGGCGCGGTGCATGAACACTTCCTTCGACGGCTTGTCGCCGCCGACATGCGCGAACGCCGCGTCGAGGCGCGAGATGCGCGCGGGATCGAGCCGACCCAGGCTCGAGTTGGTCGGCGTGATCAGGTAGCCGTCCGGCAGCCGGACGCTGATGTTGCCGGCGCTGCCCACCGAGAAGCCGCGCGCGAACAGGCTCGCCGCGTGCTCGACCAGCAGGGCGCGGAGTTCGGTCTCGGTCATCTCACGCCTCCAATCCGGCGAACGCCTTCACGAAGAAGTCGCGGGCGCCAAAATTGCCGGACTTGAGCGCGAGCCGCATCGCGGGGCCGCTGCCCTCGGCATAGGTCCAGGGCACGCCGGGATCGATCTCCGCGCCGATGCGCAGGCTGTGCACGCCGAGACGCGACACCACGGCGCCGGAGGTTTCGCCGCCGGCGACGACGAGGTTGCGCACGCCGCCCTGCACGAGATCGGCGGCGATGCGCGACAGCGCGTCCTCCACCAGCGCGCCGGCCTGGTCGCGCCCCAGCTTCGCCTGCAGCGCCGCGACCGCGTCCGGCGTGGCGGAGGCGGCAATGGCGATGGGGGTGCGGCCGAGTTTGCCCGCGATCCAGTTCCGCGCCTCGGCGACGAGCGCATCGGCATCGGGCGTGGCGAGCGGATCCAGCGCGAGCAGCGGCATGTGTTCGCGGGCGAAGCCGATCTGCGCCAGCGTCGCGCGGGAGCAGGAGCCGGCGAGCACCGCGGCGTGACCGGGCGTCGCGGGCAGGTCGGCGGCATCGTGCGTGCCGAGCAGGCCGGCGCGGCGGAAATTGGCGGGCAGGCCCATGGCGACGCCGGAGCCGCCGGTGATCAGCGCGTGGCTCTCCGCGGCCTCGCCGATCGCGAGCAGGTCGGCGTCGGTGACGGCGTCGACGATCGCGTAGCGGCGCCCTTGCTCCTTCAGCGCGGTCATCGCCTTGCGGATCGCGCCCGCGCCCTGCACGACGGTGGCGAAGGGAACCAGGCCGACCGTGCCGTCGGTCTGCCGCGAGAGGACGCGCACCAGGTTGGGGTCGGTCATCGGCGTCAGTGGGTGGTGTTCCATCCCGCTCTCGTTCAGCAGCACGCTGCCGACGAACAGATGGCCCTGGTAGACGGTGCGGGCGTTGGTCGGGAAGGCCGGGCAGGCGAGGGCGAAGCCGCAGCCCAGGGCCTCCACCAGCGCGTCGGCGACCGGCCCGATATTGCCGGCATCCGTGCTGTCGAAGGTCGAGCAGTATTTGAAGAACACCTGGCGCGTGCCGAACCGGCGCAGCCAGTCCAGCGCGGCCAGGCTCTGCGCCACTGCCTCGCCCGCCGGGATGGTGCGGGACTTGAGCGCGACGACCACCGCGTCGGCGTCGGGCGCCGGCGTGTCGGGGCTGGGCACACCGATGAGCTGGACCGTGCGCATGCCGCCGCGGACCAGGGTGGAGCACAGGTCGGTGGCGCCGGTGAAATCGTCGGCGATTGCGCCCAGCAGCATGGATGTCTCCTCTTGCGTGGATCCCGCCGCGGCGGGTTGTCCGGCTCTTCGGGTGGATGCCGCCCCGGGGCGGGACGTCCGGCTGGTCAGTTCGCCAGGGCGGCGGCGAAGCGTTCGACCTGCTGCGTCCAGCTGGGCAGCGCGCGTCCGGTCTGCCAGGCGACCTCGCCCATCTCCTGTCGCAGCTCGCGGCTGAACACCAGGCGTCGCATCGCCTTGGAGAGCTGGTCGTGGTCACCGGGCTGGCAGACCACCCCGGCCTCCGGTCCGACCAGCGTCGCGGCGGCGCCGCCGGCGGTGACGGCCACCGGCAGGCCGCGCTTCAGCGCCTCGGCGATCGCCATGCCGTAGCCCTCGTGATGAGTGGCGAGCGCGAACAGGTCGGCCGCCTGCCACAGCGGCGCGAGTTCGGCCGGCGAGAGGGCACCGGCGAAGTGCACCTGGCGCGCGACGCCCAGCGCCTCGGCGAGGGCGCGCAGGCTGGCGGCGTGCACCGGGTCGGGGTCGGGCGCGCCCACGATGGTCAGCGACCAGTCGAGGTCGAACAGCCGCGCCAGCGCCCGCAGCAGCACGTCGTGGCCCTTGCGGGGGATCAGCGTGCCCACCGACAGGATCGCGCAGCCGGAGCCGGCGGAGCCGGTGCTGCGGGGTGCGTCGTCGGTGCCGGGCACGACGATGTCGATGCGGGCGGGATCGACGCCGAACGGGCCGGCCAGCGCCTCCGCGGTGTGTTCGCTGGTCACCACGAGGCGGCGCAGCCGGCCGAACAGCCGCCGCTCCAGCGCCTGTCGGCGGGCACGCTGGTCGGCCTCCATCCCGGTCTCGGCGGCGGTCGGGTGGTGGATGAGGCCGATCGCGCCGCGCGCGGCGAGGGCGTCGTCCAGCCCCTCGAAGGCGGGCAGCGCCAGCCCGTCGATCACGCAGCGCGCGCCGTCGGGCAGCCGGTCCATCGCGGCGCAGGCGGCTTCGCGCGCCGCGGCATCGGGGAGAGGGTGTTGGCCGGGCAGGGCCAGCACGGAGACCGTGTGGCCCTGCGCCTCGAGGCCCGCGACGATCCGGCGGTCGTACTCGTAACCGCCGGAGATGGTGTCGAACGGGGCCGGGACGATGAGCGCGACATGCATGGGGCCGCAGCATATCGCGCCCCCGCGCGCCGGGCGACCGTCCCCGCGCGCGGTCAGCGATGCGCCGCGATCAGGAGCGGATGCCCTCGATCACGTCGCCGAACCGCACCCAGGTCTGCCCGTTCCACTTCTGGAGCTGCAGCGCGGTGATCGGGTGGTAGTTGGTCGGGCTGGTGTTCACCTTGATGCCCGGCAGCGCCACCACCGGATCGAAATCCTTCAGGTTGGCGGCCTGCTTCATCACGTTCTCACGCGAGAAGTCGCCGTCGCACTGCTTCAGCACCTGCATCATGGTCTTGCTCACGCCGTACGCGAACACGTACCCGCTGTCGCTCAGTTCGGCGCCGGGCATGTATTTCGCCATGAAGGCGCGCCACTCGTTCATGCCGGCATCGTCCTTCCAGGCCGGATCGGTCGGGTCCTTCAGGTAGCCGGTGGTGATGACGTCGACCGCGTTCTCCTTGCCGGCCGGCTCGATCACCGCGCCCACGGAGGCGGAGACGTTGGTGAGGAAGAAGAACTGCGGCTTCCAGCCGAGGTCGTGCGCCTTGCGGATCGCCTGGGCGGCGAACTTGGGCGTCGCGGCAACCAGCAGGGCGTCGGCGCCCGAGGCCTTCAGCGTCGCCATCTGGCTGTCGATCGTCGGATCGGTGACCTCGTAGGTCGCCTCCTTCACCACGACCTTGTCCCAGCGGTCGCCCAGCACGTCCTTCACGCCGGCCGGGTAGTCCTTCCCGAAGTCGTCGTTCTGGTAGAGGATCGCCATCTTGGCGTCCGGCTTCTGCTGCAGCAGGTATTTCGTATAGACCTGGGCTTCCGTGCGGTAGCTGGGTTGCCAGCCCATGGTCCAGGGGAACTTCTTGTAGTCGCCCCATTTGTCGGCGCCGGTCGAGACGAACAGCTGCGGCACCTTCTTCTGGTTCACGTAGCGCTGGATCGCGGTGTTGGTCGCGGTGCCCAGCGTGTTGAACAGGAAGGCGACCTTGTCCTCCTCGATCAGCCGCCGCACCTGCTCCACCGTCTTGGGCGGGCTGTAGGCGTCGTCCAGGGAGATGAAGTTGATCTGCCGCCCGGCGATGCCGCCCTGGTCGTTGATCATCTTGAAGAAGGCGGTTTCCGCCTTGGCGATCACGCCATAGGCCGAGGCCGGCCCGCTATAGGCGTTGGTATTGCCGATCTTGAGTTCGGTTGCCGTCACGCCCGGGCGGTCCTGGGCGGCTGCCTGGGGCGCGATCGCGGTGGCGAGGCACGTGCCGAGGAGCGCGGCCCCGAGCAGGGGGCCGGCGGAACGGCGGTCGCCCGGGCTTGGGGCGAGCAGGGCGCTGCGCGTGGCGCGCACCAAAGTCACGATCATTCACGTCTCTCCCGATTGCTTCGTTCGGTGCGGCCCCGCCATGAAAGGGCCTCACGGAGCGAGACTGGCCCTTGGGCGGGCAATCGCGCAATGGGGAGAGGGCGGGCGGCTCCTGTGGCGGCCGTGGGCGCCGACGGGTCGAACCCTGCGCGTCGGGCGCCGCAATTTTCATCACATGCGCAAGACGGTTGCGCTTCCACCCGCTTGGGCAGGCCTGGCTGCGCGCATCCCCGGCACTCGGGCGCATGGCGCTGGCGGACGGGGGGCGGATCGGCCGTACCGTCGGTCCAGGCGGACGGAGAGGGAGGCGGGGCGGGGGGGCTCCCTGCGGCGTCGCGATGGCACCGGGCTTGCATCGTTGCAGCCACGTCCCTCAAACCAACGAGACTGCGATCCGCCAGCGCCGTTCCTCGATCGCCCGATCCGTCTCCCTCCGCTTCGGGGTTGCCGTCCACGCGGGCGTGATTAACTCCGCCTTAAGCATACAGCCGTAGTCTCGCAATGCTCGCCCTGCCATCACTCGGCGGTTTGGTCGGAGCTCGGAGGAGGGAGATGCCGCGCGCTGCCGTCCTTGTCTTCACGGTATCCGGCGGCACCTCCGGGCGTTCCGGTCCACATCGCCGCTGCCTTCGTCGTGACACAGTTCGCCGCCTCAGTTTCTGGGCGAGGGACTCCGGCGAACCGACCACGCCACTTGAGGAAAACACGCTGAGCCGCTCACGACTCGCCGAAAAAACATTCCCGCGACAGACGTCCCGTACGCTACGTTCCGACACCACTTGTCTGTGGGAACGCTGCGCCACCCCCAGCAACGGAGCGACCGATGCAGACGGTCGATGATATTTTTTCCGCCTATGCTCGCAGCTTCGAGAGCCATCGCGAAGCTGAAATGACGCTGGGGGAATACCTCCAGGCCTGCCGCGACGATCCGATGATGTACGCAACCGCCACCGAACGCCTGTTGTCGGCGATCGGTGAGCCGGAAATGGTCGATACCTCGAAGGATGCGCGACTCGGGCGCATCTTCATGAATCGCACCATCCGGGTCTACCCCGCGTTCAACGAGTTCTACGGCATGGAGGAGACGATCGAACGGATCGTCGGATTCCTCCGCCATGCCGCCCAGGGACTCGAGGAACGCAAGCAGATCATGTATCTGCTCGGCCCGGTCGGCGGCGGCAAATCCTCGCTCGCGGAACGGCTGAAGGCGCTGATGGAGGTTCATCCCATCTACGTCCTCAAGGCCGGCGACGAGCTCAGCCCCGTCTTCGAAAGTCCGCTCGGGTTGTTCGATCCC
The DNA here is from genome assembly GCA_017304945.1 of Rhodospirillales bacterium. Lineage (GTDB taxonomy): Bacteria > Pseudomonadota > Alphaproteobacteria > Acetobacterales > Acetobacteraceae > Rhodopila. The sequence continues at coordinate 28,100 of JAFKLG010000069.1, read as the reverse complement.
GAGAAGATGGGCGGGATCCTGGAAGAGCGCTACGGCATCCCGCGCCGGCGCCTGTCGGGGCTCATGAGCCCGTGGTGCATCAAGCGACTCGACGAGTTCAGCGGCGACATCTCGCGCTTCACCGTGCAGAAGATGATGCCGTCCCGCCTGCGCCAGGTCGCGATCGCCAAGACCGAACCCGGCGACGAGAACAACCAGGACATCTCCTCCCTGGTCGGCAAGGTCGATATCCGCAAGCTCGAGATGCATGCGCAGAACGACCCGGACGCCTACAGCTACTCGGGCGGTCTCAATCGCGCCAACCAGGGCATGCTCGAGTTCGTCGAGATGTTCAAGGCGCCGATCAAGATGCTGCACCCGTTGCTGACGGCGACGCAGGAAGGCAACTACATCGGCACCGAGAACATCGGCGCGATCCCGTTCTCCGGCATCATCATGGCCCACTCCAACGAAGCGGAGTGGCAGAGCTTCAAGAACAACAAGAACAACGAAGCCTTCATCGATCGCATCTACGTGATCAAGGTGCCGTACTGCCTGCGCGTCACCGAGGAGCAGAAGATCTACGACAAGCTGGTCAGCCGGTCGGAGCTCGGCGCCGCGCCCTGCGCGCCCGCCACGCTCGAGATGCTGGCCCGCTTCTCGGTGCTGACGCGCCTGCGCCGGCACGAAAACTCGACCGTGTTTGCCAAGATGCGGATTTATGACGGCGAAAGCCTGAAGGAAACCGATCCGCGCGCCCGCAGCCTGCAGGAATACAAGGATGCGGCCGGCGTCGAGGAGGGCATGGACGGCGCCTCCACCCGCTTCGCCTTCAAGGTGCTGGCGGCCACGTTCAACCACGACACCACCGAGGTCGCGGCCGATCCCGTGCACCTGATGTACGTGCTCGAACAAAGCATCCGGCGCGAGCAACTGCCGCAGGAAACCGAGAAGCGGTACCTGGAGTTCATCAAGGGTGAGCTTGCGCCCCGCTATGCCGAGTTCATCGGCAACGAGATCCAGAAAGCGTATCTGGAATCGTATCACGACTACGGCCAGAACCTGTTCGACCGCTACGTCGCCTATGCCGACGCCTGGATCGAGGACATCGACTACAAGGATCCGGACACCGGCCAGCTCATGAACCGCGAGCTGCTGAACCAGGAGCTGACCAAGATCGAGAAGCCGGCGGGCATCGCCAACCCCAAGGACTTCCGCAACGAGGTGGTGAAGTTCAGCCTGCGGGCGCGCGCCAACAACAACGGCAAGAACCCGTCCTGGACCAGCTACGAGAAGATCCGCGAGGTGATCGAGCGGCGGATGTTCAGCCAGGTCGAGGAGCTGCTGCCGGTGATCAGCTTCGGCTCGAAGAAGGACAGCGAGACGGAGAAGAAGCACACCGAGTTCGTCGAGCGGATGACCGCTCGCGGCTACACCGAACGCCAGGTGCGGCGTCTGGTGGAATGGTACATGCGGGTGAAGCAGGCCGGCTGACGCGGGCGGCGCGAGGTGGACGGGCTGATCCGGCAGCCCGTCGACTCCATTCGAAGGTGCCCGCCGTTCAAAAGGGGTCAGGCAGAGCGCGATGCACATAGTCGACCGTCGTCTCAACCCGAGCGGCAAGAACCTCGCCAACCGGCAGCGCTTCATGCGGCGCGCCAAGTCGATGATCCGCAAGGCGGTGCATGAGAGTTCGGGCAGCCGCAGCATTCGCGACGCGGACCAGGGCGGCGAGGTCGTGCTGCCCGCGCAGGGCGTGCACGAACCCTCGCTGCACCGCGCCGCCTCGGGCGGCATCCGCGACCACCTGCTGCCCGGCAACAAGGAATACGTGACCGGCGACACCATCCCGCGCCCGCAAGGCGGGCAGGGTGGTGGCGGATCGGAGGGCAGCCCGGACGGGGAGGGGCAGGACGATTTCCGCTTCGCCCTGAGCCAGGACGAGTTCGTCGACCTGTTCCTCGAGGATCTCGAGCTGCCCGACCTCGCCAAGCGCAAGGTGGTCGACGCGGAGGCACTGAGCTGGAGCCGCGCCGGCTACTCGGTCTCCGGCTCGCCCGCGAATCTCGCGCTGAACCGCACGGTGCGGAACAGCCTGTCCCGCCGTATCGCCCTGAAGCGGCCGAAGACTGCCGAGATCGAGGCGCTGCGGGCGCAGATCGCGGCCCTGGCCGACACCGAGGACGAGGCCGATCGGGTGCGGCTGCGCGAACTCGAGGAGGAGCTGACCCGCAAGCTCCGCCGCACCGGGGTGATCCCCTACATCGACCCGATCGACGTGCGGTACAAGCGCTTCGAGTCGCATCCAAAGCCCGTCGCGCAGGCGGTGATGTTCTGCCTGATGGACGTGTCCGGCTCGATGACCGAACACATGAAGGACCTCGCCAAGCGGTTCTACATCCTGCTCTACATCTTCCTGAAGCGGCGGTACAAGAACGTCGACGTCGTGTTCATCCGCCATACGCACCAGGCGTCCGAGGTGGACGAGGACACCTTCTTCCACAGCCCGGAAACCGGCGGCACCGTCGTCTCCACCGCGCTCGAGGAGATGCAGCGTGTGGTCGAGGAACGCTACAGCCCCGACAACTGGAACATCTATGCGGCCCAGGCGTCGGACGGCGACAACACCGCGAGCGACAACGACAAGACCGCCGCGCTGCTGGTGAACGAGATCCTGCCGGTCTGCCAGTACTACGCCTATCTGGAAGTCGGCCGCGATTCCGAACACTTCCCCCCGGGCTTCATCCGGCGGGACAGCGATCTGTGGCAGACCTACTCGACGATCATCGCCAACGGCGCGCCGATGGCGATGCGCAAGGTCGGGCATCGGCGTGACATCTACCCGGTGTTCCGCGAATTGTTCGCCCGCAAGACGGGCGCGGAGGCAACCACCGCATGACCCTCGTCACGCCGCGTGCGGAACGCCCGCTGTTCGAAGGCGCGGACTGGGAATTCTCCACGATCCAGCGCTGCCATGACGCGATCGAGCAGGTGGCCATCGACGAGCTGGGCCTCGACGTCTACCCGAACCAGATCGAGGTCATCGGCACCGAGCAGATGCTGGACGCGTATTCGTCGATCGGCATGCCGCTGTTCTACAAGCACTGGTCGTTCGGCAAGCATTTCGCCCGCAACGAGGCGATGTATCGCGCCGGAATGCAGGGCCTCGCCTATGAGATCGTGATCAACTCCAATCCATGCATCAGCTACATCATGGAGGAGAACACGGCCACGATGCAGGCGCTGGTGATCGCCCACGCCGCGTTCGGCCATAACCACTTCTTCAAGAACAACTACCTCTTCCAGCAGTGGACCGACGCCAACGGCATCCTCGATTATCTCGAGTTCGCCCGTGGCTACGTCATGCACTGCGAGGAACGCTACGGCGAGGCCGCGGTGGAGCGCCTGCTGGATGCCGCCCATGCGCTGATGAACCAGGCCGTGCATCGCTACCCACGCGCCCGCACGACCGATCTCCGCACCGAGGAGAAGCGGCAGCGCGAACGCCGCGAGCATGACGAGCGGGTGTTCAACGACCTGTGGCGCACGGTGCCCGGCAAGGGCAACGCCCGCACCGATCCGACCGCGGAGGAGCGGCGGCGCGCGCTGCTGCAACTGCCGCAGGAGAACATCCTCTACTTCCTCGAGAAGACCGCGCCGCGGCTGGCGCCGTGGCAGCGCGAGATCCTGCGCATCGTGCGGATCATCGCGCAGTATTTCTACCCGCAGTCGCAGACCAAGGTGATGAACGAGGGCTGCGCGACCTACGTGCACTACCGGATCATGAACCGGCTGCACGAGCGCGGTCTCATCACCGACGGATCGATGGTGGAGTTCCTGCGCTCCCACACCAACGTCGTGTTCCAGCCCACCTTCGACGACCCGCGCTACTCCGGCCTCAACCCCTATGCGCTCGGCTTTGCCATGATGCAGGACATCGAGCGCATCTGCACCAATCCGACCGAGGAGGACATCCATTGGTTCCCGGCCATCGCCGGCAACCAGGACCCGATGGCGACGCTGCGCGACTGCTGGGCGAACTACCGCGATGAGAGCTTCATCCTGCAGTATCTCAGCCCGCATCTGATCCGGCATTTCGGGCTGTTCCACGTGGTCGACGACTCCAACGAGCCGAACCTGCGGGTGGAGGCGATCCACGACGAACGCGGCTATCGCAAGATCAAGCGGGCGCTGGCGCGGCAATACGACGTGTCGTGGAACTCGCCGGACATCCAGGTGGTGGACGTGAACCTGGCCGGCGACCGAAAGCTGATCCTGCATCATCGCGCGCTCAACCGCGTGCTGCTGGACGAGCGCGACGCCAAGCAGGTGCTGCAGCATCTGGCGGATCTGTGGGGCTACGACGTGCTGATGAAGGAGATCGAGCCGACCACGGATGCGGTGCTGAAGGAGCACGCCGCGACGCCGCGGGGTGGCATCGTTCCGCTCGAGACCAGCTAGCGCGTGATCGGCGGAGGCGCCGTTCGCCCGAGCTGCGGAGATCATGCGATCGAGCGAGCCAGAGTCTGTCTCAGGTTCGCTCGTGTCCTGAGGCCCGCAGGTCGTCGGCACAATCGTTGGGTGTGAGCCGCTCGAGAAGGCCGATCCGCTTCCACTCGAACCTCGCTTCCACGCCCGACGCCGACGCCTTCAATCTCGCTGCCACCATCGGCGCGAAATGAGGAGCGCCGCCCTGCCGCCCGCGATGGGGATCCTTGATGCGACGGAGTTGGCGTCACCCTCGATCATGGCGATGGGTGCGCGCCCGGCGCGAACGAATCGGTGGTCGCGATCCGCACTGATCCGGTCAGCCGCTCATCCAGCGCCATAGCTCTCACGCTGAATGGCGCGAAGGCGTTATGGACCGTGACAGTCCTGGCGGCGGCCATGTACGCGCTTGCAGGTACGCTGGCGATCGTCTGGATCGGTCAGCGTCGCGTGTAGCCCGAGACACGAAAAGCCGGCTCGCGCCGGCCTCTGCAAGACGCGTGAAGCCGGCGCGCGCCGGTCTCGGCAACATGCGTGCCGCTGCAACACGCGTGCCGCAAACACGAAATGCTCGGATCCGAGGATCCGAGCACCCGTGAGCCGTGGGGTAGGGTTAGCGGCTGCCGGAGCCGCCACCGCTGCCGCTGCCCGACCCGCCGCCGCCCGATCCGCCGCCGCCCGATCCGCCGGTGTCGCTGCCACCGCCGACCTTCGCGCCTGCGGACGGTGCCGCCGGACCGACGCGCCCGTCACCGGTCACGATCTTGCCGGGGGTGGTCGCGCTGCCGGCCGTGGTGGAGCCGTTCATGCCGGCGCCCGTGCCGGAACCCGTCGTCGCGCCTGTGTAGCCCGGAGTCGTCGTGGTCGCCGTCGTGCCGGTCGAAGCGGCGAAGGCGCCTCCCGACAGCAGGGCGGCGGCGAAGCCGAGGGCTGCAACTTTCTTCATCATGGATGCGTCTCCTGATTGCACATCAGACGCCACCACAACGCGGAATCGCTCGTAGCGATGCAGGGCTCACGCCGCTATGAAGATAGTTGCAGGCCCGTTCTCCCGTGTCCGCACATTAGTGTTCGGATTCGAGTGCGGCGCGTGCCGCCGCCAGCGCGCCGGCCTGCGCCGGTGTCAGCGGCGGCAGCGTCAGATCCAGCCGTGACAGAGCCTCGATCATCGCTGCGACCACGACGAGCCGGGTGAACCATTTGTTGTCGGCGGGCACCACGAACCAGGGCGCTTCGGGCGTCGCGGTGGCGGCGATCGCCTCCTCATAGGCCGCCTGATAGCGGTCCCAGAACGCGCGTTCCGCCAGATCGTTCGGGCTGAACTTCCAGTGCTTGTCCTGCTCCTCGAGGCGCGCGAGGAACCGGCGGCGCTGCTCCTCCTTCGAGACGTTGAGGAAGAACTTCAGGATCACCGTGCCCTGGCGGGCCAGGTACGTCTCCAGTGCCGCGATCGACTCCAGCCGGTCGCGCCAGACGTGCTTGCGCGTCAGTTCCGGCGGCAGATGCTGCCGCTCGAGCAGTTCGGGATGCACCCGGACGACCAGCACCTCCTCGTAATGGCTGCGATTGAAGATCCCGATGTGTCCACGCGGCGGCAGCGCACGATTGGCGCGCCAGAGAAAATCGTGCGCGAGTTCCTCCGGCCCGGGCTGCTTGAAGCTGGTGACCTGCACGCCCTGCGGATTCACCCCCGACATCACATGCTTGATGGTGCCGTCCTTGCCGGCGGCATCCATCGCCTGGAACACGCACAGCATGGCCCAGCGATCCTGCGCGTAGAGCCGCTGCTGGTAGTCCGCGAGCACGCGCACGCCTTCTCCCAGCAGCGTGCTCGCATCCGGCTTGCCGAGAACCGCCCCGGCCGTGTCGCGCGGATCGTGATCGCTGAGCCGAAACCCCTTGCCGCTCTCGATCCGGTAGGGGTCCAGCAGCTTGCGCACCCGCTTGCGGGACAGGTGCAGCGTGTCGATCATCGATGTGGCTTCGGGTGCGGCCTTGCCACCCTTGGCAACGGGCGGCGTGTCCTTGCCGTCCGGCGACACGTCCTTGTCCATCCAGCGCTCCAGCCTCTATTCGGCGGCCTTCTTGCCGCGCGGCGTCCAGTCCTTCACGTCGATACGTGGCATCTCGAACCGGTCGGTGACGCGCGAGTACCAGCCGGCACCGTGCATACGCCCGATCAGGTCGAGCTTCGGCGTATCGATATAGCACCGATCGCGATCGAGGACGCAGTCATCTTGCACGTGGATCGCGAGGACCTTGCCGAGCACCACGGCGCGGTCGATGCCGACATCCACGATCACCAGCCGCTCGCATTCCATCGACACCGGCGCTTCCAGGATCCGCGGCGGCTTCACCTTGGTCGACGGTGCCTTGGTCAGGCCCGCTTCGGCGAGTTCGTCGATCTCCTTCGGGAAGTCGATCGCGGTGATGTTCATCTGTTCGGCGAGCGCGAAGCTGACCAGGTTGACGACGAACTCCCCGGTGCGGCGGATGTTGCCGCCGGTGTCCTTGACGTCGCCGGGCCCGCGGCCGCCGATCCCGAACGCCACCACCGGCGGATTTCCCGACATCGCGTTGAAGAAGGAGAACGGAGCCGCGTTCACGGTGCCGTCCACGTCCTGCGTGGTGACCCAGGCGATCGGGCGCGGGCCGATCGTCGCGACCAGCAGCTTGTAGATGTTCTGGTTGGACGTGTCGTCGAAATCGAACAGCATGGCGACCCTCTCGCGTGTTGCGGGGAGCGTGACCCAGCCCGGTCGCGGCTGTCCAGACGGGTGTGATCCCGGCAACATGTTGGCCTCACGTCGACCGGTCCGTTCGCCCGTGCTGATTCGTCCCATTGCCGGCGCCACCCCGAGTGCCTGGCTCTATCTGTTCGTCTGGGTCGCGGTGCTGGTCGACCAGCTCCTGCACGTGCCCGCGGCGGGCGAGGCGGCGGGAATGGCGATGCTGGGTTTCCTGCTCCTCGAGTTCCCGCGCCAGCGCCGCTATGCCCAGGTGCTGTTCCTCGGCCTGTGCGGCATCGGCCTGCTGGGCGTGGTCCGCGCTGCCGACCCGCTAGGGTTGTTCCTGACCGCATGGCGCCGCGGCGCGGGCTATGGCGCGTTCTTCCTGGCGCTCAGTTCGCTGCGCGACGCGGCGGAGACCAGCCCGCTGGTGCGCCGCTGCGGCCAGCATCTCGTGGCCCAGCCGCCAGGGCGTCGCTATGCCGCGCTGACCGGCGGCGGCCACCTGTTCGGCATCATCCTCTCCTACGGCGCGATCGAGTTGCTGGGCGCGATGGTGATGCGCGCCAACACGCTGGCCGCGGCGGGCGGATCGGCGGAGGTGCGCGGCATCCGCACCCGGCGGATGCTGATGGCGATCTATCGCGGCTTCTGCGTCATGAACTGCTGGAGCCCGCTCAACCTGATGACCGCCGTGGTGTCCACGGCGGTGCCCGCCGCGCCGATGCGGCTGCTGCTGCCGATCGCCTTCGTGGTCTCCGTCGGCATGACCGGCCTCGGATGGATCGAGGATCGGCTCACCGCACCCCGGCGCACCGGCGGCACGACCGCGCGGCCGGCGACCGCCGAACGCTGGACCATCCATCTGCGCGTCCTGGCGCTGGTCCTGCTGGTGATGCTGCTGGCCGAGGCCGGCAGTCTCGGCTTCGGCCTCAGCCTGGTCGCCATGATCACCCTGGTGGTGCCGCTGGTCGGGCTCACCTGGGTCACGGTGCAGGGGCTCCGCGTCGCGCGGCGCGGCGAACCACGCGGCGCGCTCGCCGTGACATGGCGGCTCGGCGGCGTGCTGCGTCGTCGCGCGGCGCGGTTCGCGCTTCGCATCCCCGCCTTCCGCAGCGAGGCCACGGTGCTCGCCGGCTCCGGCTTCATGGGCGTGGCGGTCGGCAATGCGCTGCCGGCCGGCATCCTCGCTCCGGTGCTGGCGCAGTTTCCGCCGCTGCTGCTGCCGCTGCTCGTGCCGGTGCTGTTGATCGCCACCGGCCAGGTCGGGCTGAATCCGGTCGCGGTCGTCGCCCTGCTGGGCGCCGCGATGCCGGACCCGGCGCTGTTCGGCATTCCCCCCGCGGCACTCGCCTTCGCCTGCATGCTGGGCTGGGGCATCGGGGTGAACATGACGCCGATGTCGGCCTCGGCGATCACCACCGCGCGCTGGGCCGGCGTGTCGCCCTGGACGGTCAGCACCGCCTGGAATCTCCGCTATGTCGGCATGGCGCTGCTGCTCGCCTGGGCGGCGATCGCCGGTGTGTTCCTGTTGCCGACACGGCTCTTCATCATCGGTTAAGCGGCGCGGCGCTACGGTTGGCCGCCGTGGAGAACGCCATGTCGCCGCTGCGCATCGCTTGGTTTTGCCTCGGCCTCGTACGCGATGTCCCGGTTGCCTGGAAACTCGCGTTCACGTCGCTCGGCGCGCTGTCGCTGCTCGCCCTGGTCTCATGGATGGGGCTGGACCGGCTGGGCGCGGTGGGCGTCGTGCAGGAGAGTGTCGGGCGGCACGCGGCGCAGGAGCGGGAGGTTGCGCGGGCGCTGGTGGCCGCGCTGAACCTTCGGGTGGCCAGCCGGGAATTGCCGTCGCGGCAGACCGTGGCCGCGATCCGCGCGACGATGCAGGTGGCGTCGCGCGACCAGGCAACGGCCGCCGCCCTGCTGGGCGCGGCGCGCAGGAACGCCGACGATCCGGCGGAACAGGCCAGTCTCGACGCGGCGCTGCGCCAGCTCGAGGCGCTGGGCAGCACGGTGGGGCAGGTGGCGACCATGCGGGAGGAGATCCTCGTCCTGCGCCAGCGCCGCCTGTTCCAGGCGCGGTCCACGTTCGACGCGGGGCTGCGCACCCTGACGGCGGAACTGGACCGTGGCGCGGTGCTGGAGACGGGTCCCGCCACGGCGAGTACAGCCGCCCCCGAGCAGGTGTCGGAGATCGCGCAGGCGGCGCTCGCGCGCTACGAGCTGGCGATGGTCGACCTGCAGCGCGCGACGCTGATGTTCATGGCGACCGGCAACGGCAGCGCCTCCAACCAGGTCGCCGATGCGATCAGGTCGGCGGAGGAGAGCATGGCCGTCATCCTCGCGCAGCCGCTGCCGGAGAAGCTGCATGCGGATGCCCGCATGGTGGCGACGGTCGGCAGCGGCATGGCGACGGCGGCGCAGGAGCTGATCGAGCGCAGCCGCCGGCTCGACCAGATGGTGGCCGAGGACGTGGAAGTCGCGAGCCGCCACCTGCAGCAGACGATCGAGACGGTGGCGCAGGCCTTCACCGCGCGGGTCGAGAGTGCCGCGCGCGTCGCCGCGGAGGCGCGTGCGGCCGCGCAGCGCGAAATGCTGGTGCTGATCGCCGGCATCGCCGTGGTGCTGGTCGTGCTGGGCGGGATCACCACCCAGATCATCTCCCGCCCGTTGCGCGGACTGACCCATGCGGTGCAACGGATCGCCGCCGGCGAAACCGACCAGCCGGTCGGCTATGTCGGCTGGCGGGAGGAGGTGGGGCAGATGGCCGCGGCGGTGGAAACGCTGCGCGGCGTCATGCGCCAGACCTTCGTGCAGAGCCAGATGATCGAGCAGATCCCGGTCGGCGTGATGATGACGGACGCCGACACCGCCGCGCGGATCACCTTCATGAACGCCGAGGCCCACAAGCTGATGGCCCTGGTCGCCGATGCGCTGCCGCTGCCGCCGGCCGCGGTCGTGGGCGCCAGCTTCCGGATGTTCGATCCGCCCGGCGGCGAGGCCACGGCCGCCGAGGCGCCCGCCCGCCCGCTCCGCCGCCGCCTGGCGCTGGGCCAGGAGACCTTCGAGCTCCGCATCAGCGCCATCCTCGATCGCGCCGGCGCACAGGCCGGGCACATGGTGATCTGGCGCCGGGTGACCGAACAATTGCAGCTCGCACATACATTCGAGCAGTCGGTCGGAACGATCGCCCGCAGCCTGGAAGAGGCGGCCGGCGCGATGACCGGCGTCGCGCGCGGCATGAGCGGCGCGGCCGAACAGGCCGGGCGAAGCACGATCGCGGTGAGCAGCGCGGCCGAGGATGCCGCGAACCATGTCGGGGCGGCCGCCGGCGGCGCCGAGGAACTGGCGGTCTCGGTGGCCGAGATCGGCCGTCAGGTCGCCGAATCCACGCGCATCGCCGCACAGGCCGTCCACCAGGCCGACGCCACCGACCGCTCAGTCGGTGGGCTCGGTGTCGCCGCGGGCCGGATCGGTGACGTGGTGCGGCTGATCGGCGACATCGCCAGCCGCACCAACCTCCTCGCGCTCAACGCGACGATCGAGGCGGCCCGCGCGGGCGAGGCCGGGCGCGGCTTCGCCGTGGTGGCGAGCGAGGTGAAGGGCCTCGCGACCCAGACCGCCACCGCGACCGAGGAGATCGCGACGCAGATCCGCGACATGCAGGTCGCCTCCGAACAGGCGATGGCGGCGCTGCGCTCGATCACCGGGACAATCCAGCGCATGAACGAGATCGCCGGCGAGATCGCCAGCGCCGTCGATCGCCAGAGCAGCGCGACGCAGGAGATCGCCGGCGCGGTGCAACGGGCCGCCGCCGGGACCGAGGAGATGAGCGGCAACATCGCGGTGGTCAGCCGCGCGGTGGACGAAACCGGTGCCCAGGCGGAAGCGGTGCTGCAAGCCGCCACGAGCCTCGCCGCGCAGTCGAACACGTTGCACGCGGAGGTCCAGGCCTTCCTCGAAAGCATGCAGCAGGCCGCCTGATCGCCACCTCCGGCGCGATCCCGGGGGGAGGGCGCAGCGACACGCGCCCGCGGCCGTCGATCCGGATCGCACGCGGGTGGCGGCAACGACCGCGCACGCCGCGCGGGAGCGTTGCGCGCCGGCGGCCGCCGAACCGGTCAGCCGCTGCGGCCGTAGCCGCCGCCGCCCGGCGTCTCGATGACGAACACGTCGCCGGGTTGCAGCTCCGCGCTGTCCGTGCCGGTCAGCACCTCGTGCGCGCCGGTCGCGCGCTCCACCCATTGCCGGCCGACCGCGCCATCGTCGCCGCCCTCGAGCCCGAACGGCGCCACGTTGCGGCGGGACGACACGATCACCGCCGTCATCGGCTCGAGGAAACGGATACGCCGGATGGCACCGTCGCCGCCACGCCACTTGCCCTCGCCACCCGATCCGCGGCGGATCGCGAACTGCTCGAGCTGGACCGGATAGCGCAGCTCGAGCACCTCGGGGTCGGTCATGCGCGTGTTGGTCATGTGCGTCTGGATCGCCGCGGTGCCGTCGAAGCCGGGGCCGGCCCCGGTGCCGCCGCAGATCGTCTCGTAGTACTGCCGCCGCGCATCGCCGAAGAGGAAGTTGTTCATCGTCGCCTGCGAGCAGGCGATCGCACCCAGCGCGCCGAACAGCGCGTTGCAGGTCGCCTGGGAGACTTCCGTGTTGCCGGCGACCACCGCCGCCCCGGGTTCGGGGGAGAGGAACGTCCCGCGCGGGATCACCAGGTTCAGCGGCTTGAGGCACCCGTCGTTCAGCGGGATGTCGTCACCGACCAGGCAGCGGAACACGTACAGCACCGCGGCGCGGGTCACCGCCGGGGGCGAGTTGAAGTTGCCCTCGTCCTGGCTGCCCGTGCCGGTGAAGTCGATCGTCGCGCTGCGCGCCGCGCGATCGACCGTGACCGAGACACTGAGCGGCTTGCCGTTGTCCATCCGGTACTCGAACCGGCCGTCGCCCAGCCGGTCGATCACGCGGCGCACGCTCTCCTCGGCGTTGTCCATCACGTGCTGCATGTAGGCGCGCACCGTCTCCCAGCCGAACTGGGCGACCACGCGCTGCAGCTCCTGCACGCCCTTCTCGTTGGCGGCGACCTGGGCGGCGATGTCGGCCACGTTCACGTCGGGGCTGCGCGCAGGATATTTCGCGCCGCGCAGCAGGGCGCGGAACTCGGTCTCCCGGAACTGGCCGCCATCCACCAGCAGGAAGTCGTCGATCACGACGCCTTCCTCCTCCAGCGTGTGCGAGGCAGGCGGCGTGGAGCCGGGCGTGATGCCGCCGATATCGGCGTGATGGCCGCGGCTGCCGACGAAGAACAGGATCTCCGACCCGGCCTCGTCGAACACCGGCGTGATCACCGTCACGTCGGGCAGATGCGTGCCGCCGTTGAACGGGTTGTTCAGCGCCACCACGTCGCCCGGCTTCAGCGTGTCGCCACGATGCCGCAGCACGGTGCGCACGCTCTCGCCCATCGCGCCGAGATGCACCGGCACGTGCGGCGCGTTGGCCACCAGCGCACCGCTCGCGTCGAAGATGGCGCAGGAGAAGTCCAGCCGCTCCTTGATGTTCACGCTCATCGAGGTGTTCTGCAGCACGGCGCCGGTCTGTTCGGCCACGTTCATGAACAGGTTGTTGAACAGCTCCAGCAGCACCGGGTCGGGCTTGCCGGTCGCGAGCCCGCTGCGTGAGGGCAGTTTCTCGGTCCGCCGCAGCACCATGTGGTCGAGCGGCGTGATCTCCGCGGTCCAGCCCGGTTCCACCACGGTGGTCGCATTCGCTTCCCGGATCAGCGCGGGTCCCCGCAGCCGGTCGCCGGACAGCAGCGCCGAACGCTCGAACACCGGCGCGTCGTGGCGCGCGCCGTTGGTGAACATCGCCACCATGTCGACCGGTTCGGGCTCCGCGCCCTCCCGCGCCGCCAGCGTCGCCTCGTACACGGCCTCGCCGCCGGCGACGGCTTCCACCGCCACCGTTTCCACCACCAGCGCGCGGTCGGGGGTCGCGAAGCCGAACCGCGCCCGATGCGCGGCCGTGAAGTCGGCGACGATCGCATCGAGATCGCGCAGCGCCACGATCAGCGTCGCCTCGGTGCCGGCATAGCGCAAATGCAGGTGGCGGGCCGTCTCGATCCGCGCCGGATCGGCGCCCTGGGCGGCGAGCGCGGCCTCGGCCTCCGCTGCCAGCCGGTCGGCGACGCTTTCCAGTTCGGGCAGCTCGTGGGCTTCGAGCGGCAGTTCCACCGCCTGCTCCCGCATCGCGGTCTGGTCGGCGAGCCCCATCCCGTAGGCGGAGAGCACGCCGGCGAACGGGTGGATGAACACCGTCTCCATGCCGAGTGCGTCGGCGACCAGGCAGGCATGCTGCCCGCCGGCGCCGCCGAAGCATTGCAGGGCGAACCGGGTCACGTCGTGGCCCTTCTGCACCGAGACCTGCTTGATCGCGTTCGCCATGTTGGCGACGGCGATCTGCAGGAACCCTTCCGCCACCTGCTGGGCGGAGCGCGGCGCGCCGGTCGCCGCCCCGATCTCTTCGGCCAGCACCGCGAACTTCGCCCGCACCACCTCCGCGTCCAGCGGCAGGGTGCCGTCGGGGCCGAAGATGGACGGGAAATGCGCCGGCTGGATCTTGCCCACGCAGACATTGGCGTCCGTGACGGTCAGCGGCCCGCCATTGCGGTAGCAGGCGGGGCCGGGATGCGCGCCGGCGGAATCCGGCCCGACCCGCATGCGCGCGCCGTCGAAATGCAGGATCGAGCCGCCGCCCGCCGCGACCGTGTTGATCGCCATCATCGGCGCGCGCATGCGCACGCCGGCGACCGCCGTCTCGAAGGCGCGTTCGAACGTGCCGGCATACAGCGCGACATCGGTCGAGGTGCCGCCCATGTCGAAGCCGATGATCTGGTCGAGCCCGGCCATGCCCGCGGTGCGCGCCGCCCCCACGATGCCGCCGGCCGGCCCGGACAGGATCGCGTCCTTGCCCTGGAACGCGCCCGCCTCGGCGAGCCCGCCATTCGACTGCATGAAATACAGGCGCGTGCCCGACAATTCCGACGCCACCTGGTCCACGTAGCGGCGCAGGATGGGGGAGAGATACGCGTCCACCACGGTGGTGTCGCCGCGCGGCACCAGCCGCAGCAGCGGCGACACCGCATGGCTCGCGGAGACCTGCGCAAATCCCGCCGCGCGGGCGAGTTCGGCCAGGCGCCGCTCGTGCTCCGGATATTTCCAGGCATGCATCAGCGCGATCGCGCAGGCCTCGATGCCCTTGGCGCGGGCGGCGGCGAACGCGTGGCGCGCGGCGGTTTCGTCGAGGCGCTCGATCTCCTCCCCGTCCACGCCGACCCGGCCCTGGATCTCCACCACCTCCTCGTACAGCAGGGAGGGCAGGGTGATGGCGAGGTCGAACAGCCGCGGCCGCGCCTGGTTGCCGATGCGCAGGCAATCGGCGAAGCCCCGGGTGACCACCAGCAGCGTGCGCTCCCCCTTGCGCTCGAGCAGCGCGTTGGTGGCCACGGTGGTGCCCATCTTCACCGCCTCGATCACGCCGTCGGGGATCGGGTCGGCGAGCGGAATGCCCAGCACCGACTTGATGCCGGCGATCGCGGCGTCGCGGTAGCGGGCCGGGTTCTCGCTCAGCAGCTTGTGGGTCGACAGGCGTCCGTCCGGGTCACGCGCGACGATGTCGGTGAAGGTGCCGCCGCGATCGATCCAGAACTGCCACGTGCCTTGGGTCATGCGCCTCTCCGGGTATCGGGCGCATGAGGACAACGCCGCGCCGCCCGACGCAAGCCCCCGTTGCGGTGGCCCCCGTTGCCCAGGCGGACCGCCCGATTTGCGGCGCTGCGGCAGCGGTGGCTATCGTGCCGGCTGGCCGGAGGATCGAGCATGTCCACTCTTGCGCAGCCCGTGTCGGGATCGACCCCGATGCAGACCACCGCGGCTCCCGCGCCGCGCTCCCTGCCCAACGCGACGCTGCGCGAAGCGTATCAGGCGATGACCCCCGGATCGGCGGCGCTGGCCGGACAGGCGCGCACGCTGCTGCCCAGCGGTCTCACGCATGACAGCCGGCATTTCGACCCGTACCCGCTCTATGTCGCCCGCGCCCAGGGGGCGATGAAGTGGGACGTGGATGGCAACCGTTATGTCGACTATTTCGGCGGCCACGGCGCGCTGATCCTGGGGCATGCGCATCCCGCGGTGATGCAGGCGGTGCACGCCGCGCTCGACCAGGGCACGCATTTCGGCGCCTGTCATGAGCGGGAGGTGCGCTGGGCGGAGCTGATCAGCCGGATGGTCCCCTCGGCGGAGCGGGTGCGCTTCACCTCCTCGGGCACCGAGGCGACGCTGATGGCGCTGCGGCTCGCGCGCGCCTTCACCGGCCGGGGCAAGCTGGTGCGCTTCCGCGGGCATTTCCATGGCTGGAACGACCACATGACCAGCGGTCACACCGACCATTTCGATGGATCGGCGACCACCGGCGTGCTGGATGGCGTGTCCGATGCGGTGCTGCTGTGCGATCCGAACGACGAGGCCGGCATCACCCGGCTGTTCGAGCAGCACAAGGACATCGCCGCCGTCATCCTCGAGCCGACCGGGGCGAATTTCGGCAAGATGCCGATCCGCCCGGCCTATCTGCAGCTCCTGCGCGACCTCACCACGGCGTCCGGCGCGCTGCTGGTGTTCGACGAGGTGGTCACCGGGTTCCGCGTCGCGCCAGGCGGCGCGCAGCAGGCGTTCGGCATCACGCCCGACCTGACCACGCTCGCCAAGATCGTCGCGGGCGGCTTGCCGGGCGGCGCCGTCGCGGGCCACAAGGAGATCCTGGACTGGCTCGATTTCGCCGATACGCGCGCCAAGGGGCGGGAGAAGATCGCGCATCCCGGCACGTTCAACGCCAACCCGATCTCGGCGGCGGCCGGCATCGCCACGCTCGAGATCCTGTCCACCACCGATGCCTGTGCCCGCGCGAACGCCTTCGCCGCCACGCTGCGGGAGCGGCTGAACGAGGTGCTGGAGGAGGAGGGCGTGGCCTGGGCGGTGCACGGCAGCTTCTCCGGCCTGCACGTCTTCACCAACCCGGAAGGCGCTACGATCCGGCCGTCGGCATTCGACGCGCACGACGCCATCCCGGCGATGCTGCGCGCGCGGCGCGGGGCGGGGCTCGCGGGGCAGGTGCGGATGGGGCTGCTGGTGAACGGGGTGGACGTGAATTCCGGCCCGTCAGGCCTCGTTTCCGCCATGCATGGCGAGGAAGAGATGGCGCTGACCGTGGAGGCGTTCCGCGCCACGATCCGTGCGCTGAAGCGGGAAGGGTCGATCTGACCCCTCCCGCCGCCGCGGATCAGAGGCTGCGGCCGGTCGGCGGATAGCCACGCTCCGCCGCGACTTCGCCTGCCGCGAAGGAGCGGCTGAGCGGCACGAGCTGCCACAGCGCCGAGAGTCCGACCAGGATGTAGACGATCGGGGTGAGCACCGTGGCGCCGAAGATCGCGGTGACGAGATTGAACCCGAACAGGCCGATCAGGCCCCAGTTCAGCCCGCCGACGATCACCAGGATCAAGGTGACGAGGTTGAGTGCACGCATCAGGGGGACTCCACGATTGAAGTGGAGCAACGGGGCCCGCCCGCCGAAGTTGCGTCACGGTACCCGGAACCATCAATGCTGGTGCCGGTCCCGGTCGATCGCTGGTTCGCCGCTACGATCGCATCACACGGCCACGGGATCGGCGCCAGGGTTTGCGACGGGCATGACACACCGGGATGCCGAACGGATCGGTCGGGCAGCGGTTCGGTCTAGCGGCGGTTCGGTATAGCGGCGATTCGACATGCGTGGCGGGTGCGGGCGTAACGGGGCTTGCGGCCCCGCGCGCCGGGATGCTGTGCTGCACGCGCGAAGAAAGGATCCCGTAATGCCAGACCTCCCGCGCTCAGACACCGAACTCGCCCTGGTGGAGTTGGCGCGCCGCGTGTTGCCGGGCGGCAGCTTCGGCAATCTCAGCAGTGACGTCGTGATCGCCGAGGGTCGCGGCGGCCGCGTCTGGGACGTCTCGGGCAACGAGTATGTCGACGTGCTGCTGGGATCGGGGCCGCTGTTCGCCGGCCACTGCCACCCCGACGTGGTTGCCGCGGTGCAGGCGCAGGTCGCCCGCGGCGGCACGTTCTTCGCCAACAGCGAGCCCGGCATCCGGCTGGCCGCGGCCATCGTCGATGCGGTGCCCTGCGCCGACCAGGTCCGCTTCACCTCCACCGGGACCGAGGCCGACCTCTACGCCATGCGCCTCGCGCGTGCCTTCCGGGGCCGCGACAAGATCCTCAAGTTCGAGGGCGGCTTCCATGGCATGAGCGAATACAGCCTGCAGAGCATGGCGCCGAAGCGGCCCGGCAACTTCCCGCAGGCGATCCCGGATTCGCCCGGCATCCCGCGTTCGGTCGCGGGCGACATGCTGGTGGCGCCGTTCAACGACGCCGATCTCGCGGCCAGCCTGATCCGCGAGCATCGCGACGAACTGGCCGGCGTGATCGTCGAGCCGTTCCAGCGGCTGATCCCGCCCAAGCCGGGCTTCCTGCAGGCGCTGCGCGCGGTGACGGCCGAATGCGGCATTCCGCTGATCTTCGACGAGATCGTCACCGGCTTCCGCTTCGCCTATGGCGGGGCGCAGGAATATTACGGCGTGGTTCCCGACATCTGCACCCTCGGCAAGATCGTCGCCGGCGGGTACCCGCTCGCGGCGGTGACCGGGCGCGCCGAGTTCATGCGGCATTTCGACCGCGGCGCGGTGGGCGATGCGGTGCTGCCGCAGATCGGCACGCTGTCGGGCAACCCGGTCGCCTCGGCGGCCGGTCTTGCGACGCTCGAGGTGCTGCGTCGCCCCGGCACGTACGAGCGCGCCTTCGCGACCGGCCAGCAGCTGATGGACGGGTTGGCCGGCCTGCTGCGGGAGTCGGGTCTGCCGGCGCAGGTGATCGGGATGCCGGTGCTGTTCGACGTGATCTTCGCGGAAGGCGAGATGACCGACTACCGCGCGACCTTGCGTCAGGACGCGGAGGCGCTGCGTCGCTTCAACCGCGCGATGCGCGCGGCCGGCGTTCTGAAGGGCGACAGCAAGGTCTATGTCGCGGCGGTGCACGACGCGGCGGACGTGCAGGTCATCCTGGCCGCCTTCGCCCGCGCGATCGAGGAGGAAGTCGCCTTCCGCAAGGGCGCGCGCTAGGGGCGTCGGGGAAGGGGGCGGACGCCGGGGGGGCAGGGCACCAAGCCCCCTCTCGCGTCACACCAGGCCCCTCTGGCGTCGCACCAGGCCTCCCTCGCGTCATGGCCGGGCTCGACCCGGCCACCCTGCCGGCACCGGCCCCTCTCGCGTCATGGCCGGGCTTGACCCGGCCACCCCTACCGGCACCAGGCCTCTCTCCCGTCATGGCCGAGCTTGACCCGGCCACCCCCACCGGCACCCTGCCTCGAGGATGGCCGGGTCGAGCCCGGCCATGACGAAGGTGTGCCGCGAGCAGCCGGCCACGTACTACCCCGCCTGCCTCGATCGAGCGTCGGGCCCGCCTGCCTCGACCGCGCGGCGGGGCGTGTCAGCCGGTCAGAGCTGCGCGTCGGGAGACAGGACGATGCAGCTCGCATGCGTGCGAGAGAGCTTCTCGCACGCCTGCACGGCGGTCTCGCGTGACAGCCCGGTCAGCCGCGCGCGCCACAGCCGGCCGCGGGCCTGCTGCACGCTCGCCACATAGGGACGGGCGACCGCCAGCTCGACATTCGCCCGCTGCCGCGCGGACCCCAGCGCCGCGTGCGCCTGGCTCTCGTTGGCGAAGGCGCCGACCTGGATCGCCCATTGGCCGGGCGCGGCGGCCGCGCCACGGCGCAGCGGGATCGCCTCGGCGGCATTGGCGGAGGGGATGATCTGGAACCCGTGGCGCGGCGGGGGCGGCGGCGGCGCGGTCACCAGCGCCACCTGCTGCGGCTGCGCCGCCTGCGGGCGCGGCGTCTCCGGCAGCTGCGCCACCTGGATCGGCGCGCTGATCGGCACCCGTCCGCCACCACCCGAACGGCTCGCCAGCTGCGCCGCGCGGCCGTAGCGAGTCCCTGGCGGAATGTTGATCGGCAGCGCGTTCATCGCATACTGCTCCGCCGGCGAGCGGATATGCGGATACACGCCGACGATGTTCGGCCCGATCATCGCCACGTAGCGACGGGTCTCGTCCGGCAGCGCGCGGTTGTTGGTCAGGTAGTCGTCCAGCCGCGCCGGGCCGCCATTGTAGGCGGCAAGGAACCCGGGCGAGCCGTAGATGTCGTACATCTCGCGCAGATAGGCGGTGCCGGCCAGGATGTTGTCACGCGGATTGAACGGATCGTCGCCCAGATTGTGCCGCGCCCGCAGCTCGTCATAGGTCGCCGGCATCACCTGCATCAGTCCCATCGCGCCGGCGCTGGAGGTGACCAGTTCGCCGTTGCGGTACAGCTTGCCGCCGGATTCGACCCGCATCACCGACCGCACCCAGAGTTCGGGCACGTCGAAGCGGGCGGAAGCCTCGCGGATATACGGCCCCCAGGGATCCTGCGGCGGACCCGGCGGAACGTAGTTGCCCCTCGCATGGGCGATGTAGCGCGCCGTCTCCTGCCTGGCGTTCTGCTGCGGTCCCTGGCTCGAGCAGGCGGCCAGCAATGCCATCGCGGCAAGACTGGCCGTGGCCGGGAGCAGGCGGGAGGGACGGCGCGATCGGGTCATCCGCGGAGGGCCTCCGTACATGTCGTGGCCGAAATGGCCGAGAAATGCGACGATCGGACGACCGTCGGTTCATATGGGCGGGCAGGAAGTGTCCGTAACCCATTAACGCGGATCGCTGTTTGCCGCAAGCCGTTCGGCTAGCCATTCCCCTTCCGGGACAATCCGCAGCCATCCGAGGGGATTATCGTGTCGGAATGATGACAAATTCGTGAGCGAGCGCCCCGGCATGCGCTGGTGGCCCGCGCAGGGGGCGGTTGCCGGGCGGGGGCGGATGGGCTATCGGCCGGACCCGCATGAGCCAGGCCGTCACCCCAATCGCTCGCGAGAGCCTCGTCGAATTTCGTGCGAGCCGCACCATGTCGGAGCGGAATCGCCTCGCGGTGCGTGACGTGGGGGAGGGGCTGCGGCTGTGGCGGCTCGCCTGGACCCTGGGCTGGCTCGATATCCGGCTCCGCTATCGCGGCTCCATGCTGGGGCCGTTCTGGCTGACGCTCTCCACCGCGATCATGGTCTCCGCGCTGGGCTATCTCTACGCCGTGCTGTTCCGGCAGGAGATCGCCGACTACCTGCCGTTCCTCGCCTTGTCGCAGGTGCTGTGGGGATTCCTCGCCGCGCTGGTCTCCGAATCCTGTACCACCTTCACGGAAGCCGAACCGGTCATCCGCTCCGTCCGGATGCCCTACTTCCTGTTCGCCACCCGCACCCTGGTGCGCAACGTGCTGGTGCTCGCGCACAACGTCGTGGTGATCGTCGGCGTCGACATCATCTTCGGCGTCTGGCCGGGCGCGAACGGGCTGCTCGCCCTGCCGGGCCTCGTGCTCTGGATGGTGGACGCGCTCGCGCTGACCATGCTGCTCGGCGGCTTCTGCGCGCGCTTCCGCGACATCCTGCCGATCGTCAACAGCGTCATGCAGATCGCCTTCTTCGTCACCCCCGTCATCTGGAAGCCCAGCCAGCTCGGCCCGGACGGCGTCGCGCACCTGCCGTTCAACCCGTTCTTCGACATGCTGGAAATCGTCCGCGCCCCGCTGCTGGGCGCGGAGCCGGACCGCATGGTCTGGGTGGGCGCACTCGCCTACAGCCTCGCGCTGTGGGGCCTCGCCTGGGGGTTCTTCACCCGCGCCCGCCCGCGCATCGCCTATTGGCTGTGATCCGATGAACCGCGCGCTGATTTCGGTCGAGGGCGTGTCGGTCCTCTTCCCGCTCTACCACGGCAATGCCCGCAGCCTGAAGAAGATGGTCGTCGCCGCCGCGTCCGGCCGGCTGGGCAGCGACCAGCGTCACCGCGTCGTGGTGGAAGCGCTGCGCGAACTCGACTTCCAGCTCGTGAGCGGCGACCGGCTGGGCCTCGTCGGCTCCAACGGCGCCGGCAAGACCACCCTGCTGCGCACGCTCGCCGGCATCTACGAGCCCGCGATCGGGCGCGTGCGCATCCAGGGCAGCCTGAACGCCCTGCTCGATCCCAGCCTCGGGATGAACCTGGAGCTGACCGGGCGCGAGAACATCATGCTGCGCGGGCTGTACAACGGCCTGCCGCGGCCGATGCTGGCGCGGCTCGAGGCCGATGTCGCGGAATTCGCCGAACTCGGCGACTTCCTCGACCTGCCGGTGCGGATCTACTCGGCCGGCATGGTGGTGCGGCTGGGCTTCGCCCTCGCCACCGCCATCAAGCCGCAGATCCTGCTGATGGACGAGTGGTTCCTGGCCGGCGACGCCGCGTTCATGGCGAAGGCGCGCTCCCGGCTCGAGGAAATGGTGCGTGGCGCCGAGATCCTGGTGCTCTCGACCCACGCGACCGACATCGTGCGGAGCTGGTGCACCCGCGTCCTCTGGCTGGACCAGGGACGCATCCACGCCGACGGCCCGGCCGACGAGATCCTGACCCAGTATCTCGGCCACCCCCTCCCGCCGCTCGAGAGCGAACCGCTCGGAGAGTCGGCGACGGCGGATCAGCCCCCGGCGGCGTAGCGCCCCGGCGAATCCGGCGCGGGCCCCGCGGCGTTGACGAGGATCGCCGGGTCCCGTTCTCATCCGGGCTGATCGGAGATGACGCCATGACCCTGCGTCTCGCGCGGATGGCCAGCGTCTTTGAGGATGCCGGCGCGCCTCCCCGCGTCCCGATCAGCGTTGCGGCGTCTGGCCCTGCTTCGGCGTCGGCAGCCGGTTTCCCTGCGCCCCCTGCCGCGCCTGGCTGAGCAGGCTCTCGCAGCGATGATCGTCGCCGACGCCGAACTGGATGGTCGGCAGCGCGGCCAAAGGTGGGAACACGGCGGCCAGGCCCGCGGCGATGCCGCCGCGCACCACACCCTCGGCGCCGGGACGGATTGCCGGGGAGCGGAACGTCCCACCGATGTTGATCGGCGTCGGCAGCGAGCCGATCGTGAAGTGCTTCGCCTCCGTGCGCAGCGACAGGTCGAGCGACTCGTCGCGCATGTTCACGGATCCGGCGCCGTTGATGATCCCTTCGCCGGTGTCGATGACGAAGGCATGCACCGACATGATGCCGCGCTCCAGCGGCAGGTCGCCCACCAGGCATTCCACCTGCGTGCGCTGCGGCACGCCGAGCGCCGAGAGGAGTGCGTTGCCGAACTGCAGGCCGGAGAGGTCGACCAGCAGGGCGCTGAGATCGCCGCCGGCCATCCCGAAGCGCAGGCCGCCATTGCCGTTGGCGAGGAAGCTCGCGACCGAGTTGCCGAACGTGTCCAGGCGGCCGGTGCCGCTGATCGTGCCGGCGCCGCCGAAGGCGTGCGTGGCCGCCATCAGGCGCCCGACATCCACCTGGCGCAGGTCGATATCGACGTTCGCGCGCATGGTGCGGTCGTTCTGCGGGGTGAGGGTGGCGTTGACCACGATCTTGCCCTGGCCGACGCCGAAGCTGACCGGGTGCACGCGCATCACGCCGTCGTCGATGTCGAGCGCGACCGAGAGATCGTCGAGCGGCATCGACCGTCCCTCGATCCGATGTCCGCGATAGGTCAGATGGATGTCGGCCCAGGTCAGCCGCGGCAGGTTGATCGGGGTATTGGGCAGCAGGGTGGTGCCGGATTTCGCCGGCGCCGCCTCGGTCCTGGCCGGCTTGCCCGCCACTGCCGGTTTCCCGCCACCCGGGTTCGCACCCAGGAAGCCGCCGAGATCGGTGAGGTCGACGCGGCGGGAGGCGAGCTTCGCCACCAGCTCCGGCCGCTGCTTGGTCGGGTCGATGTCGAACGTGCCCTCGAGGTCGCTGTTGCCGACCTGGCCCTGGAAGTTGCGGAACTGGATGCGGCGGTCGGCGAAATCGAGATTACCGGAGATCTTGTAGGGCGGGGTCTTCGGGATCGGGATGCCGGTCAACGGCTCGAGCTGGCCCATGTCGGGGCCCGACAGGAGCAGCTTGAGGTTGGCGCCGGCGAGATGCACCGGGTCCTGCAGCGTGCCGTCGAGCGAGACCCGGGTGCCGCCGTTCTGCGCCTTCAGCGTGACCGGCCAGGGCTTGCCGCCATCCCGGAGCGAGAGCAGCGCGCCGCCGGTGAGGTCCGCGGTGACCGGCGCGCCGCCATAGGTGCCGCGGGCCTGGGCGACGATGCGGGCGTCGTCGCCGTCGCCCTGGGTCGCCACGGCGACGGTGGCGTCGGTGCGCAGCTTCGCGAGCTTGGCGTCGATGGTCCCGTCGGTGATGTGCAGGGCGCTGATCTGCGTGGGGGCGCTGTTGCTGGGGGCGCTGTCCGAGGCGCTGCCGGACAGCGACAGCGCGTAGTTGGTGGCGCCGTCCTGGGCCTGGCGCAGCGCGACCACGGGCTTCTGCAGGCCGATCGTGGGGATCACGAGCTGGCCATGGCGCAGATAGGCCCAGGCATCGACGTCGAGGTCGAGCCGGTCGAGATTGACCAAGGGCGGGTCGCCGGCAGGCCAGTCCTTCGGGTTGTCGACGGTCACCCCCTCGGCGGTGATGTGCAGGATGCGGCCGAGGCCGACATGCAGGTGGGTGATGTGGACCGGCCGCTGCAGGGTCGCGCTGGCGCGGGCCTCGACGATCGGGATCAGCCAGTCCCAGCGGAACACGGCGATCGCCAGTGCGATCAACAGCACGGGAATGCCGACCCAGATCGCCCAGCGCGGGATGCGGCGTTGCGTCACCGGCCTCTCCTGCCTTTGCGCGCGGCGATCCGCGCGCGGTCGTGCCGGTTAACGTCATGCGGGCGGCTGCGTTGCGGCGGCGGGTGCGTCGCCGGTTCGGTTGGCGCAGACGTGCGTCGAGGGTCCGGTCGCGCGGCGGGCGTCGTTGGGCCGCCGTCACCGTTGGGCGGCCATCCCCGTCATGCGGCCGCCAGCGCCGTGCGGCCGTGGTGGCGCGCGGCCACAGCGTCCTGCCGCCGTGGCGGTCCGGTCAGCGGAAGTCGCGGGTCGGCACCTTGATGCCCGATCCGAGGCGGAGGTCGCGGATGTAGATGTCGCGTGGCGAGCGGCCGCCCAGGCCGGCGCCCTCGTCGCGCGGGTCGGGGGTGGGGCCGCGGCGGGCCTCGTCGCCGCGGCCGGCGCGGAGCGGGAACGCGTCCTCCCGCTCGCCGACGCTGCGCAGCAGACCGGAGAGGTCGGTCAGCCGGTCGGCGATGATGTGGATCACGTCGCCCTCCCGCTGCAGCTTGCCGTGGCAGGCGATCATGCCGGCGGTCAGGATCAGCCGCCGCTGGCGCTCGAACACCGAGGGCCAGACGATCAGGTTGGCGTGGCCGGTCTCGTCCTCGATGGTGATGAACAGCACGCCCCGCGCACTGCCGGGCCGCTGACGCACCAGCACGATGCCGGCGACCGCCAGGCGCTTGCCGTCGCGGATGCGGGTGAGATCGGAACAGCGTGTCATACGCTGGCGCTCGAGCTGCGCGCGGAGGAAGGCCACCGGATGACGACGAAGGCTGAGCCCGGTGCTGCGATAGTCCTCCACCACCTGCCGCCCCGCCGTCATGGGCGCCAGCGGGACCGCGGGTTCGCGGAAGAGAGGCCCGGGAACTCCCCCTCCGCTCGCGGAAGGGGGAGGGGGGGAGGGGGTGTCCGGGGTGATGGCACCGTCGGGGGATCCCTCGGCCGCCCCCTCCCAGGGCGCCCCCCCTCCCCTTGCGGGAGGGGGATGGGGGGCGGGGGTGTGCGGGGTGATGGCACCGTCGGGGGATCCCTCGGCCGCCCCCTCTCCCTGGCCGCCTCCCGCGAGGGCAGGCGGAAGCCCGTCCCGGTCGAACAGCGGGAGGCGGGTGTCGGACAGGCCGGTGATGGCCCACAGCGCCTCGCGCCGCGACAGCCCGAACGCGGCCTGGAATCCGTCCGCCTGGGCGAGGTGGCGCAGTGCCGCGACGGGCACGCCGGCGCGGCGCCAGGCGTCCTCGATCGAGCGATAGCCGCGGCCGCGCTGCGCCACCAGCGTGTCCCCATGCGCGCGGGCGAGCCCCTTGGCCATGCGCAGGCCCAGCCGCACCGCGCAAGGTCCGACCGGCGTGGGTTCCAGCGTGCAGTCCCAGTCCGAGGCGTTGATGCAGACCGGCCGCATCTCCACCCCATGCTCCCGCGCGTCGCGCACGATCTGCGCCGGCGCGTAGAACCCCATCGGCTGGGCGTTCAGCAACGCGCAGCAGAACACGTCCGGATGGTGGCACTTCATCCAGGCCGAGGCGTAGGCGATCAGCGCGAAGCTCGCGGCGTGGCTCTCGGGGAATCCGTAGCTGCCGAACCCTTCGATCTGCGAGAAGGTGCGTTCGGCGAAGTCCTGCGTGTAGCCGTTCGCCAGCATGCCACTGATCATCTTGTCGCGGAACGCGTGCACGCCGCCGGTGAACTTGAACGTCGCCATCGAGCGGCGCAGCGCGTCCGCCTCTCCCGGCGTGAAGCCGGCGCAGACGATCGCCACCTGCATCGCCTGTTCCTGGAACAGCGGCACCCCCAGCGTCTTGCCCAGCACCGCGCGCAGTTCGGGCGTGGGGATCTCGACCGCTTCGAGCCCGTCGCGGCGGCGCAGGTAGGGATGCACCATGTCGCCCTGGATCGGACCCGGCCGGACGATCGCGACCTGGATCACCAGGTCGTAGAAGGTGGTGGGCTTGAGCCGCGGCAGCATCGACATCTGCGCGCGGCTCTCGATCTGGAACGTGCCCAGCGTGTCGGCCTTGCGGATCATCGCATAGGTGGCCGGATCCTCGGGCGGGATGGCGGCGAGGTCGAGCCGTTCCCCCTTGTGCTCCGCCAGCAGGTCGAAGGCGCGACGCATGCAGCCCAGCATGCCGAGGCCGAGGACGTCGACCTTCATGAAGCGCAGGACGTCGATGTCGTCCTTGTCCCACTCGATGACCTGGCGGTTCTCCATGCTGGCGGGCTCGATCGGCACCAGCGTGTCGAGCCGCGACTGGGTCAGCACGAACCCGCCCGGATGCTGCGAAAGATGGCGCGGCATGCCGATCAACTGGCGCGCGAGCTCGAGCGTGAGGCGCAGCCGGCGGTCGGCGAGGTTGAGGTTCAGCTCCGCGGCGTGCTGTTCCTCCACGCCCTCCTCGCTCCAGGCCCAGATCTGGGTGGCGAGCGCGCCGGTCACGTCCTCGGTCAGGCCGAGCACCTTGCCGACGTCACGGATGGCGCCGCGGCCGCGATAGCGGATCACGGTGGCGCAGAGCGCGGCGCGGTCGCGGCCGTAGCTGTCGTAGATCCACTGGATCACCTCTTCCCGCCGCTCATGCTCGAAATCGACGTCGATATCGGGCGGCTCCTTGCGTTCGGCGCTGACGAAGCGCTCGAACAGCAGGTTGCTGCGGGTCGGGTCGATCGAGGTGATGCCGAGGACGTAGCAGACCGCGGAATTGGCGGCGGACCCGCGCCCCTGGCAGAGGATGTCGCGCGAGCGGGCATAGGCGACGATGCTCTCCACCGTCAGGAAATACGGCGCGTAGTCGAGCTCCGCGATCAGCGTGAGCTCGTGGCGGAGCTGGCGGGCGACGTGGTCGGGCAGCCCGTCGGGGAAGCGGCGGGCGGCCCCCTCCCAGGTCAGGCGTTCCAGCGTCTGCTGCGCGGTGAGGCCGGGGAAGCGGGTCTCGTGCGGATACTGATAGCGCAGCTCGTCGAGCGAGAAGCGGCAGTGATCGGCGATCTCCCGCGTGCGGGCGACGGCTGCCGGGTGGCGGGCGAACAGGCGGGCCATTTCCTCGGGCGGCTCGAGGGCGCGGGCGGCGGAGCGGGCGAGGCGGAACCCGGCCTCGTCGATCGTGCAGCCCTCACGGATGCAGGTCATCACGTCCTGCAGGATGCGGCGGTCCGGGTGGTGGTACAGCACGTCGCCGGTCGCGACGGTCGGCAGGCCGGCCTCGGTCGCGAGGCGCTCCGTCTGGGCGAGGCGGACCGCGTCGTTGGGGCGGCGCTGCAGGGTGAGCGCGACATGGGCGCGGTCCTGGAAGGTGTCGCGCAGCCGATGGAGGGTGGCGCGATCGGGGAGCGTGTCGTTGCAGAGGATGGCGACCAGCCCCTCCGCCGCGTCGGCGAGATCGGCCCAGGCAAGCTGGCACGCCCCCTTGCCGGCGCGCGCCTTGCCGCGGGTGAGGAGTTGGGTGAGCCGCGCATAGGCGGGCTGGTCGGTCGGGTAGACGAGGACGGAGGGGGCATCGGTCAGGTCGAGCCGGCACCCGATGACCGGCCGGACTCCCGCCTCCTTCGCACGCTGATGCATGCGCACGATCCCGGCGAGAGAGTTGCGGTCGGTGATCGCGAGGGTCTCGTAACCGAAGAGGGAGGCTTGCGCGAGGAGCTCCTCGATCTGGGACGCACCCCGGAGGAAGGAGAAGACCGTCGTGAGCTGGAGTTCCGTGTAGGGGGGCATGGTTTAGGGGTTTGGTGAGGGGAGTGGGGGAGAGTGGCCTGGGCGAGAGGTGCTCTCTGCGGGGGGAGGGATGGAGGGGGGAGGGATGGAGGGGCTGTCTTTGGAGGGGGAGGGGCGAAGGTTCGCTTGGGGAGGACGAGGCTCTCCGGATTTCGGAGGACAGAGGCTCTTCGAGCTTCGGAAGACGGAAGTTCTCGGGGCTTCGGAAGATAGAGGCTCGTCGGGCTTCGGTCGGCAGAGGTCCTCCGGATTTCGGAGGATAGAGGCTCTCTGGGAGGAGGCTCCTGTTGGGGACACATCGAGGGGTTCGTGCTGGAGGCAGGAGCTTTGATTCAACACAGAGTTGAGGCGAGTGAGA